>PDZX01000119.1 GCA_002753185.1 Magnetococcales bacterium WMHbin3 | reverse complement strand
TTGACCCAGTGCCTTTACCACGACTTCGCGTTGATTCTCCTGGACGTGCAAATGCCGGTCATGGATGGCTTCGAGGTGAGCCGCCTCCTGCGTTAATGAAACATAGGAAGAGGGAAACCATTGCTCCGCAACCGGATGGGAGATATTCTATCGAATCACAAGTCAATCGCAATACCATAAGGGAGGTGAATCATGGGGGCCTGGCCGTCATGAAATTCGCAACCAGCGGAACGCTCGGTTCGCCGGAACCGGAAAAATCCCCAACCGGTCTGGGGATTGTCCGGGAGAGCGGCGCCATTCATTCCACGGATACCTGGCTGTATCATCTGACCCGGCCCTGGGGTTCCCCGGAGGCATGGTGGGGACGGATCTCCGCCGGCTTCGCCTATCCGGCCACCACCCGATGCCCCCAATGCGGCCTCGGCCAACGTCTCGGCTGGCGCGAACACGCCATCGAACTGCCGAACAGCACCGAAGAGGCCATCTTTTCCATCGAATTCATCGGGCACCCCCACGCCCTCTCCCCCACGATGATGGGGGACCTGATCCTGGTGCGCGATGTCACCGAGGAGCGCTCGCGCAACCGGGCCTTCAGCGAAAAGCTCGAGCAGTTCCACTCCATATGCGACCACATGGAGGATGTCTACTATCGGATGGACCCCAATGGGGTGTTGCAGTTCGTCAGCCCTTCGGTGCAACGACTCCTGAAACACCGCCCATCCGAAATCCAGGGACGCCCGCTGGCCCATTTCTGCGCCAATCCGGAGCATCTCAACGAGATGATGCAGATTCTCAGGAACAGCGACCGCGTGGAAGATTTCGACCTGGTGCTGCTCTGCCGGAGGGGCAAGCAGGCGCCGGTCTCCATCACCGCACATGTCATCCGCGACGAGGACGGCCAGCCCATCGCGGTGCAGGGGATCTTCCGGGACGTGATGGAACGGACACGCTTGGACGCGGTGCTGGCCGACCGGACGCGCCAGTTCCAGGAGATGATCACCCAACTGGACTATCAGAAGCGGGCCATGGACGAACAGTTCCTCATGAGCATCGCCGACCCCTATGGCACCATCACGCGGGTCAACGATCGCCTGATCCAGGTCAGCCAGTACTCCAGAGAGGAGATTCTCGGCAACAACCATACCCTTTTCGACTCCGGTTATCACCAGAAATCGTTCTTCAAGGAGATGTGGCGTCAATTGCAGAGCGGTCGGGTCTGGCATGGCGAGATTCGCAACCGCAAGAAAAACGGCGATTTCTTCTGGGTGGACTGCACGATCGTCCCGTTCCTGACCCCGACGGGTCGTCCGTTCCAGTACATCACGGTCGGCTCGGAGATCACCTCGCGGGTGGCCACCGAGGAACGGCTGGAAGGGAATCTGACCTTCTTCCGCCGGGTCATGGACGCCATGGGAGACGGGCTGTACGTCCTGGACAAAAAGGGACAGGTGCTGGCCATCAACCAGGAGGGCGAACGGCTGCTCGGATTGCAGGAAGCGGACATACTGCACAAAAACCTGCATGAAATCATCCACTACCGCCGCCCGGACGGCACGCCGTTCCCCATCCGCGAGTGTCCCGCCCATCAGAGCCTGCTAGGCCGCTCCTACCGGGTGGAGGAGGATTTCTTCATCCGCAAGGACGGCACGCTGCTCCCGGTGGCCTACGTCACCACGCCGATCATGGAGGATACCGAGATCATCGGCTCCATGGCCGTATTCCGGGACGCCACCATGGCGCTGGACGAGGTGCGCAAGCTGAAAATGAGCCGGGATGCCGCCCAGGACTCCTCGCGCATGAAATCGGTTTTTCTTGCCAATATGAGTCATGAGATTCGCACGCCGATGAACGCCATCGTCGGCATGAACGATCTGCTGATGGATACCCCGCTCAACGATGAGCAACTGGAGTTCGCGCAGATCGTCAAGGAGTCCTCCCGCTCCCTGTTGGCGCTGATCAACGACATCCTGGATTTTTCCAAAATCGAGGCAGGCAAAATCGACATCGAGCGGATCGACTTTTCCCTGCTGACGGTCGTGGAAGGGGCCGCCGAGTTGCTGGCTCCGCAAGCCCACGACAAAGGGATTTCCCTGATGACCCATGTGTCATCGAAAATCCCCGTCGCCCTGAAGGGAGATCCGGGCCGCCTGCGGCAGATGCTGCTCAACCTGCTGGGAAATGCCCTCAAGTTCACCGAGGATGGCGAGGTGACCCTGCGGGCGATCCTGGAGGAGAGCACGCGAGATCGGGTGGTGGTCCATTTTTCGGTGACCGACACCGGCATCGGGCTGGCAGCGGAAGAGGTGGAGTCGAGGCGGTTGTTCGAACCGTTCACCCAGGCCGAACGGGGCACGGCGCGCAAGTTCGGGGGAACCGGCCTGGGTTTGGCCATCAGCAAGCGGCTGGCCGAATTGATGGGAGGCGAGATCGGCGCGCAATGCCGGTCGGAAGGTGGCACCGTGTTCTGGTTCCGGATTCCGTTTCAAACCTCGCGTCTGCCGGTGGAGGAGGACGACTCCCAAAACATCGACCTGCTGAAGGGGCTGCGCGTGTTGAGCGTCCTGGAGAACGCCACGGATCGGGAGATCCTGCACGACTGTTTCACCTCCTGGAACATGACCCATCATGGCGTCCTGAACGGCGACCAGGGGTTGATCGCCTACCGGGAGGCGGCGGCAAACGGCAACGGGTATCAGGTGGCGGTGATCGCCGCCTCCCTGTCGGACATGGATTGTCAGATCATGGCCGAACTGTTGCGCCGGGAATCCGGAGGACGCGCATTGAATCTGATCGCGCTGATGGATTGGGAAGACAAGGAGGAACGGACACAATTCCTGAAGGCGGGCTTCACCGCCACGCTGGTGAAGCCGGTGCGGCGCGCGGAGTGGGTCCGGCTGCTGACCACGGAACAGATGCTCACCGAGCCGATGCTGCCCGGCATGGAGGTACTGGCCCAACCCGCGACCGGCAAGGATCTCCCCCAGCCGGCGCCGGAGCCGGACGCCTACGACGCACTGGAGTCGGGCAATCTGCTGTTGTTGGTGGAGGACAATCCGGTCAACCAAAAGGTGGCCCTGTTGCAACTCAAGAAGCTGGGATACGCGGTGCATGCGGTATCCAACGGCCAGGAGGCGGTGGAGGCGGTGAATCATCTCCCCTACGCCCTGATCCTGATGGATTGTCAGATGCCGGTGATGGACGGTTTCGAGGCGACCCACGCCATTCGCAAGTCGGAACAGGCCGGTTCCCGGCACATCCCCATCATCGCGATGACCGCGCACGCCATGAAAGGGGATCGGGAACGGTGTCTGGCCGCCGGGATGGACGACTATTTGAGCAAGCCGGTCGCGCCCGAACTCCTGTTGCAGAAATTGCAGCACTGGATCCCAAAAAGCATCGGTCCGCCGCCACCGGTGGAGATCCACCAGTTGCGTCAACTGTTCGGCGAGGACGACGACCTGATCCGCGAGCTGTTGCTGCATTTTCAGCCCTCGGCAAGGGAACTCCTGGACAAGCTCGTCGATATGATCCAAAAAGAGCAGGTCGAGCCGATGCTGGAGGCCGCCCTGGAACTCAAGGAGGCCTGCTCCAACATGGGGGTATCCGCCATGGCGCGGTTGGCGCAGGTGATGGAAGAGGCCGCCCTGCGCAAGGAGTGGAGCGAGGCGAGACGCACCAGTGAACGCCTGGAATCGGCCTTCAGGCAGGTAGAGAAATTCATCGAGACGTTCTAGGGACGAACCATGTCGGAAAGGGATCATGATGCAAAGTGACGACGCCTTGCAGGCGGCCAGGGAGATCCTGAAGCATGTAGAGGTCTTGCTGGCGAGCGCTTCCGCCGGAGAAGGGAGGGAACGGCTGGAATGCATCCGGCATGCCGCCATGACCCTGACGGCAGCCCTGGATCCCGCGCTCCAGGAAGCACAGGAAGGGAAACGGAGCGGACGAATCCTGCTGGTGGAGGACATTCCCTTCACGCAGAAGGTGATGAGTCGCTTGCTGACCCAGCAGGGATACGAGGTGACACTGGCGCAAAACGGCGAGGAGGCCATCGCCCTGCTGAAAGAGGGCAGATTCGATCTGACGCTGATGGACCTGCGCATGCCGGTGCTGGACGGGTATGCCGCAGCGACCGCCATCCGCAAACAGGAGACGGAGCGCCGCTCCCAGCGCATGCCGATCATCGCGGTGACGGGCTTTGCCGGGGAACAGGAGCGGAAACAGGCCATGGAGGCCGGCATGGATGGATTTCACGCCAAGCCGGTGCGTGCCATGGAGCTGTTCGAGGAGATGGAGCGGCTCCTCTCCAGGTCGCGCGTCGGAGGCCAACCCGAAACCGTGACGACAGAAGCGTCGCCGATTGTCGACATGGCGCGTCTGCTCAAGACCGTGGATGGGGACCATGACCTGCTCACGGAGATCACCGATCTCTATTTCACCAACGCACCGCACCAGATGGCGCGGATCCGGCGCGCCATCACCATGGGCGAGGCCGACGAGGTGCGGGACGTGGCGCACAGCCTGAAGGGAGCCACCGGGGCGTTCGGGCAGGTGGAGGTGTTCCATCTGGCCTTTGCCCTGGAGCAGGCCGGGCGCAACCGGGACATGTCGCGCGCCGAGCAACTGTGGGACAAACTGACAGAAGGGCTGCAAACCATGGAACGCACCATTCGTCTGGAGATCAATCAATTGCGGCGGAGCCACCAGTGACCCTCATGCAACCTTTTCGCGCCTGGCGGCCCAGGCCCGGTTTGGAGCGACGCGTGGCCGCTCCCCCTTACGACGTGCTGGACAGCGAGGAGGCACGCACGCTGGCTGCGGGAATCGACGAGTCGTTCCTGTACGTCTCCAAGGCCGAGATCGCCCTGGAACCGGGGGTGTCGGCGCGTGATCCCAGGGTTTATGCCGCCTCGGAGCGGCGTTTCGCCGACATGCGCGCCCAGGGGATTCTCCTGCAGGACGCCACGCCGTGCTTTTATGTTTACCGTCTGGAGATGAACGGCCACCGCCAGACCGGAATCGCCGGACTGGCCTCGGTGACGGCCTATCGCGAGGGGCGGATCAAAAAGCATGAGCACACCCGCCCCGACAAGGAGGACGACCGCACGCGGCTGGCGTCCACGTTGCGGGCCAACAGCGGGCCGGTCTTCCTGATCCACCCCGAAAACCCCGACATCGAGACGCTGACCGAACGTCTGATCGCCGCCGCCGCTCCGGTGTACGATTTCCTGGCCGATGACGGGATCCGGCACACCCTTTGGGTGATGGGACAAAGCGAGATGATTCGTGATCTGACCGCCGCCCTGGATGGAGTGCCAGCCATGTACATTGCCGACGGTCACCATCGCGCCGCCGCTGCGGTACGCGTGGCCAACGACATTCCGGAAGCCGGGGCCGGTTTTCTGGCCGTGGTCTTCCCCACATCCCAGGTGCGCATCATGGATTACAACCGGGTGGTGCGCGACCTGAACGGCATGGAGGAGGCCGAATTCCTGCGCCGGGTCGGCGAGGGGTTTCGACTACGGCCGGCGGACGGGCCGGTGGCGCCAAACGCGCGGCATCGGTTCGGCATGTATTTGGGGGGCCGCTGGCATCATCTGGAGGCCGATCTCACGGCGGAACAGGAGGCCGATCCCTTGACGCGTCTGGATGTTTCGATTCTCCAGGAGCGTCTGCTCGCGCCGCTCCTGGGGATCGCCAATCCCCGCCAGGAGACGCGCATCGATTTCGTCGGCGGGCGACGCGGTCTGGAGGAGTTGACCAGGCGGGTGGATTCCGGCGAGATGCGGGTGGCCTTTTCCCTGTTTCCCACCGGCATGGACGAACTGATGGCCGTCTCCGACGCCGGTTGCGTGATGCCTCCCAAATCCACCTGGTTCGAACCGAAGCTGCGGGATGGTTTGGTCGTGCAAACCTTTTGAGAGGGAAAGACGGGCGAGGATGGCAACCTGGCTGATCACGGGGGGATGCGGCTTCATCGGCTCGCACCTGGCGGATGCATTGCTGGCACGGGGAGACCGGGTGCGCATCGTGGACAATCTCTCCACGGGCCGGCGGGAACAGGTGGACAAGCGCTGCGAAATCATCGTGGCGGATATCACCGAGGATGGGGTGATGGCCCGCGCCATGGAGGGGGTGGACGGATGCTGGCATCTGGCGGCGATCGTCTCGGTGCCGCTGTGCAACGAACAGTGGGTGGCCAGCCATACGATCAACCTGACCGGGACCGTGCGGGTTCTGGACGCGGCCCGGCGCGTGGGCGGCGGCAAGCCGATTCCGGTGGTGTATGCCTCCTCGGCGGCGGTCTACGGTGACAACCAGGCCGTACCTCTGAGCGAAACCAGCGCCACCCGCCCCATGACCCCCTATGGCGCCGACAAACTCGGCTCGGAACTCCATGCGCGGGTGGCGGGAGTAGTACACGGCGTTCCGACCACCGGCTTGCGTTTTTTCAATGTCTACGGTCCCCGCCAGGACCCCTCCTCCCCCTATTCCGGGGTGATCTCGATCTTCATTCGCCGGATTCTCGACGACGCCCCCCTCACGGTATACGACGACGGCTCACAGACGCGGGATTTCGTGTATGTGGGAGACGTGGTGCGTTTTCTGATGCGGGGCATGGAGACGGCATCCCGGCAGGCTCCGGTGTTCAATGTCTGCACCGGGCGGCAAATCACCATTCTCGACCTGGCCGCCACCCTGTTCCGGGTCTGTGGACGCCAGGTGGAGATCCGCCATGCCCCGCCACGCCCCGGCGATATCCGGCTCTCCCTGGGGGATCCGGAAGCGGCGGCCCACGCCCTGGGCCTGCGGACCCAAACCCCCCTGGAAGAAGGATTGCGCCAGACCATCGCCTGCCGACAGTGATCGGGCCACACGGCATTTTCTGTTTCATCCCCTGGACAAACTGCGATAAACTGTTGCCATCCATGTTGCCGCCACCGGGGAGAACCGCCATGTCACAAACCACCACCATCGATGATGTCTGGGAGATGATCCGGGAAACCAGCCGCCAGATTCAGGCAGTTTCCAGGCAGATGCAGGAAACGGATCGCAAGATGCAGGAAACGGATCGTCAGATGCAGGAAACGGCTCGTCAGATGAAGGAAACGGATCGCAGGATGAAGGAGACCGACCGCAAACTGGATCGGCTTGGTGATCGTCTGGGCGAATTTGTCGAGGGACTGGTGGCCCCGGCCTGCAAGACCCTG
>PDZX01000118.1 GCA_002753185.1 Magnetococcales bacterium WMHbin3 | reverse complement strand
AAGCACTGCGGGCGGTCAAGGAACAGCAAAATCTGGCGATCTCCAGACCTGCACTTGGATTTCCAAAAAATAGCGAAAAACCCTGTCAAGGATCTTTTTTAAGCGGGGTGCTGAATAGTTACGATCCCTTTAAGATTAACCACTTGTATCCCATCCCGGCGTTCAGTTCAACAGTGTTGTAGGTCTGCGGCGGATAGGTTCCGGCAGGCTTAGTGTCTGAGTAATTGGCTTTAGGGTAGAGATAACCCAATACACCCACGGTCCAGGTCAGATCTTCGGTTAATTTGCCGTTGTATCCACCTGATACGTCCACTTCAGCAAATCCATCGGCATATTGTTTATCGCTGATGCTGGAGGTCCACAGTCCCGCATACCAACCAACAGCATGACTGTAGTCCACTCCGGCTTGTATCGCTGGATTATCCCATGTCTGGGTCAAACCTCGGAAAATGTAATTGCTCACCACTCCAATATTGGTAACCACTGTATGCGGAGAGGCAGTTGCCATTTCCCCACACTCACCACTGACGGGAATCAAAAAAATTATTTTCAACATTATGATATATTGATATGGTTTGTGCTGTATAAGCATCTCGGTTTCTCCTGTGTCAGGAATTGATTGTCTTAATTTTGCAATTGTTAGCAATAAGCATGCCATGTTTTATTTTCCACGAAACGGCTTTATCCCGCCCGAAGGGCGCTGCCCGTGGTAAAAACCACCTGCTTTCAGCAGTCTTCTCTTTCAGTCGGTGGTCAGTCCGCCGGATTTCAGACCACCAGCTATTAGCTGGTGGTCGTTGATTGCCATTTTAAATTATTTTTACAAAGCGCATCTGAATTCTTATATTTTACACGATCTACACCAATGATCCAATACGACATCGGCCTTGCGTAGATTGTCAGGGTGTCGGAGCCATCTGTGCCAATGTAGACGAGACACCGCCCAGGTTACGCAGATGGGCATGGATGGTTTCCGCTTCGGCAACTCTTGCGTTGCAAGCCCAATGGCAGAGATGAGGCCGTTCTCGTTGCAGAACCGTGACACCAACCGCCGGGCTTAGCCCATCATGCCCAGAGGGCGCTAACCAAATCACCCGCCCAGATTCATCCTGAAGAATCCTCCCAAACCCCCGAGGAAGATGGAAAGCCCCATGGCACTGGCGTGGACCGTGGGATACCCATCATGCCGATCAAAGCAGCTTGAATAGAACATGTCGGCACCATCAGGATTTATTCTATCGTGCCATAAACCCTTATAAAATGCACGCAGATTCTTTTTCGCCATGCTCCCAGATCGCCCAGACCGGAGGAAGCTTCCGGTTGGCCAACAAGCCGGATTTCATGCTCAAGCACTGGTGAATATGGCCTTCAGCCATGGCATCCCCCTGCAAAACCTGCCAAACTCCCTCCTCAGCAAAGGATTCCCTCTCAGGTCGAGTCCTGCGTTGTCGACCCGGACACGCGCACTCGGGGACACTCGAAGAAGTCGCCATGCAGTGGCGATCCCCCCCACGCCTGTCATGATGATGTGGAGCATCGGATTCCCCGACAGGGTCGAGTCCGACTCGTTCGTCTCATTCTCTCAGACGAAAAACACCGGCACCTCCACCGTTTTCTGCACCCGCACCGCGCGTCCATCCCGCACGATGACCCGGTCTCCGACGTTGCCGCCTCCGTCCAACACCACCTCGACCACTCCTTGGGCCGTGGCCACTCGCGCCGTACTATTGGCCATCGAGACGATCCTGCCAGCCACAGCAACGCGTCCGGCCAGCATCTCGCGCAGATCAGACAATGGGCTGGACATGGCGCAGCAACTCCAAAGACGTGATCAACTTGTTGCCCTGGGCCGAATGACTCACCGAGGTGATCTTGCCGCGCCAGGAGCGTCCCATCAATGCGTCGTGGACCTCGACGAGTTGTCCCGGCATGAAACCGGGACGATGCAAACAGCTCAACAACACCTCCTGCAACGGTTCCCCATCGTCAATCTCCGCTCTCCCTCGCGATCTTTTCGCCTCGTCACTGCTCAAAAGCGGCTCGGAAATGTCCTCGCCCCGGAACGCCCCATCGTCACGCTGGCAAAAAATCTCGCCCGTCCCAAGCGCATCCGCCGTGATACCGGTGCAATGAACTTCTACCGGGAACTCCTCCTCTCCGGCCACGCTTGACGGCGCCGTCAGACTCCACGCCCGCGCCAGGGAGCGGTAGGTCACACGGGCGATGGCTACGCCAGCGTTCGGAACCGAGACGGTACGCTGATCGGCTGCCAGGGTCATCTCACCCAGATCCGTGCCCAGCCAAACCACCGCATTAAGAACAACAGAGGGCTTGTCCAACACTGCCGTGGCAGTGCCATTGAACACCACATCCTGCGTCTGGCTGATCGTCTGCCAGCCGCCCGGCAGAAGCACGCCAGTCGATGCCACAGCGTCCGCCACTGTCACATCCGGCCCGGCGTATTGAAGAAGATGCGCCGTGTCGCCTGCTACAAACGACGTCCGGCCATGGTTCAGTCCGTCTGGCCGACTGTCCACCTCCAGCGCCAGAAATCCACTGCCAGATGGCAAGAAATCCCGCACCAGCACCTTGTTCACCCTGGTGCGCAGCATGTGCGACTCACGACACGAAAGATTGTCCGCCGAGTCGGTCAAAATGTGATCAACGCTGGCCGTCGTCCAGGCCGGAACCGCCACCGGGAAGCGATGCCGCACCCTCAGAGTTCCGTCCGGGAGCGTTTCAACCAATCCCCCAGCCGCCGTGACGATGGCGCGGACCACATCCATGGGGGCGGCATCATGAAATGCCAATCGGCCACCGGGAATGAGCCAGTTGACCAGTTCCCATTGGATCGCCTCCCCAATGGCTTCTTCTGCCGCGTCCCTGGCCCAGATGGGAGAGTCCCAGGCACGATCCAGAGGAGTGGCCCGGGGCGTAACAAAACGCGCCGTGGGACTGATCACCGATACCGTCAGCCGGGGCATGCCAACGCCGTCTCGCTCGATGGTTTTGTTGTCCACCATGAGCTTGTAAACCTCGCCGCCGAGTTCCAGATCGATGGGGTCGTTGATGGCAATGCGCCCGAAAGAGGCCGGATTCGTCACCTCCAGAGTGCCCGCCCAGGCGAAGTCCTGCTCGGCCTGGGAGAGCGTGGCGGAAATCACCGAGCCGATCACACCAGTTCCCCCAGGTGGAAAGCTCGCACCAAGGTGCCAGACAGTCTGATGGCCCGCTCATCGGAGAGATTCCAAATCTGTCCAAATGCCGATGCAACGGGATCCCTGGCCAGCAGGTCATATTTTTGCGCGCATTGCGACGCCACGGTCACGGTCGATGTCCAGCCCTGCACGCTCTGGCCGCCCACCTTGTCCATGAGGGTCCAGGAGGATTCCAATCGGGCATCCATGGTAAAGGCGAACGGCTGGAGCATTGTGGATGCAATGGGGCTGTCGCGGTACGGGTGGTCCAGATTCTGCCGGGCATACAGGGTGCCGTAGGGCGACTCCAGCCAGGATGAGTTGACCTTGGCTGGTCCGTATGGGGATTCGAGGGCGGAAGAAACCCGCGCGCCTGGCTGGCTTCCTGTCGGCGCGCCGCCGATTGGCCCGGATGCGATGAGCATGGCAGCCTTATGCCGTCAAGCGGACGGAGAGGTTTTTGCCTGGGATGTCCGCCCCGACCTGGGTGATGTCCAGGGTGAGCCAATCTTCGGCGGCCATGGTGAAGGTGATGGGAGTCGGTGGCATGCGGAACGCCCCATCGGCGATGGAGCCGCTCAATGCGAAGAGGCCATTTTTCCTGAGGGTGAATTCGATGCTGCTGCCTGTTCCAGCCGTTCCAACCCAGGCATCCATGGAGGCAAAACGGGTGGGCTGCTGGGCATACCAACGGGCCGTTCCAGCAATCACGGCCAGCGTCCCGTTGGTGGAGACGATCAGTCCACGGTTGGCGCTGCGCTGGATGGCCGATGCGGCGGCAACACAAAAAACCTTGACCGATCCAGACGGCCACTCCACGATGGATCCAGAGTTGGAGGAGGAGAGAATGGTGTCCCGCGAGATCGTCCCGTTGCTGGCATTGAACACGCCTTCTCCCACCTCCCACCGGGTGCTGGATTCGGCGCAGTACTGAAGCCGGGAGCCATCGGCGAAGGCTGCGGCAAAGCTCTGAAAGCCGACTGCCGCCCCGGTGAGGGTATAGACGCCGGTGCCATCGACAGTGGCGTTTTCCTTGACCCGATCCGCAAAAGTCAGCATCTCATTCGCTCCATACCTGAATCAGCGCGTCCCCCTCTGGGGCGGTGCTGGTCTGCTGACCAACGACGATGCCGGAAGAGGCAATGGTTCTGACGCCCGCTTCAACCACCCCGGACGGCACCCCGATTCCGGCATGCTGGTTGGAGCCAATGGCCACGGCAGTTTGGGCAATGGCTGATCCCTGACGTTGATCGATGCCGACGAAAAAGGTCAGGGCGGGCGTGCCGGTGGCCAGCCTGCTCCGGATCGTGGTGAAACCCCCAAACCGGATGGGCGGCACGAGGACGATGGAGCCGATGCTCATACTTTCCGCACGGCAAACATCTTCGAGGCGTTATTGGCTTGCAGGGTGAGGTAATCGACGCCGCCCTTCTTGATGATGTCCAGATTGGCGGCCACACCCGCCGGGATTGCCCAGATGTCGCAGATGGAAGACATCTCTCCGTATGGCCCCGGCATGTTGGTGATGCTGATCCAGGTGATGGTGAACATTGGGATCTGCGAGCCGCCCATCTCGTCGGGAATCTTCTGGTCCACGCTGGCCAGGGCGGTGAACATGGCGCTGACGGAACCCATGGGTCCGGCCTGTCCGGTGAAGGAGGCGTTGGTGCCGGTGAGGGTGGCTTGGGCGCGGGTCATGATCCGGGGGGACCAGGCGCCAAGGCTGGTTGACGCCAGATCGCCGAATGCGCAGAAGTAGAATGGAGGCCAGCCTGCGGTCACGGTATCCCACGCCCCGGCCCGCGTTCTCTCGAAACATCCAGATGGTCCGGCGTTGGTGCTGCTGCCCCACAGGCCGGAATAGAGGCTCGCCAGCAGCATGAACCGGGCGGTCGCGAAGAGGTAGATGCTTCCGGCCACGGTGGTGGAGACCCTTTGCTGATACCCCACCACGTCGGAGTTGAAGGCCAGATTGGTGCCTGCGTGGGTGGAGGCGTTCCAGGTCTCGTAAACTTTCGTAATTACATATCCGGCGGTATTGGTGTCCAGCACGACGTATTTGAAGGTCGCGGGGTCATCGGCCAGGGGCGCTTTGAGGCATTTGGCGTTGGTCCCGGCTGCGGCGTCATGCAGCGTCCACCCGGCTGCCGTGATGGATTCGATGGTGGTGAAGGACTTGTTGCAACTGGCCGAGAGGGCGTTGACGTTGGTTTCCCCGGTCAGGATGGCGACGAGATCGGAGAGGATGTTGGCGGCGGTCGCCCCGGCCAGATAGGAGTATTTCGAGTTCATCGGACTATCCCTTTCGGATGATGAAAATTTTGGATGGAGAAGCGGCCTGGAGGCAGATGAAATCGAGGCCACCTTGTTGGAGCACGTCGAGATTGGCGGCTACGCCCTGGG
The DNA here is from genome assembly GCA_002753185.1 of Magnetococcales bacterium WMHbin3. Classification (GTDB taxonomy): domain Bacteria; phylum Pseudomonadota; class Magnetococcia; order Magnetococcales; family Magnetaquicoccaceae; genus Magnetaquiglobus. Next base: position 1,721 of record PDZX01000118.1, on the reverse strand, counting down.
GCAAGGCCCAGAGGTCGCAAAGCGAGGAGATCTCCCCGTAGGGTTCCGGCATCGTGGCGTAGTTCAGAAACGAGATCGGAAAGAAGGGCGTCACAAAGCCCCCGGATTCATCCGGCACCCGTTGATCGATCCCACTCAATTGGGAAAACAGCTTGAAGATGGACAATTGGGAGTTGGAGCCGTCCGAGCCGAACGGGCCGGTGAAGCCGTACAAGGGGGCGGAAGACCCGGTGAGCGTGTTGCGCGCCCGGTCCATGTAGCGGGGGGCATAGGCGGACAGGCCATTGGATGTGGCCGCCAAATCGCCCAGATTGAGAAACAGGAATGGCGGCCACCCGGCGGCCAAGGTGTCCCAGCCGCACGGACGGGTCCGCTCGAAACAGCCGGATGGCCCGGCATTCGTAGGGCTTCCCCACAGGCCGTTGTACATCCCGGCCAGCAGCAGAAAACGGGCGCTGGAGAAAATGTGGAGCGTTCCGACCGTGTTGGTGGATACCCGCTGGTTGCTGCTGACCAGATCCGAGGCGTAGCAGAGGTTCGTCCAGGCATGGGTGGTGGCGTTGAACTCCTCGAACACCTTCGTCAACACCGAACCAGCCGTGTTGGTATTGACCTCGACGAACTTGAACCGGGTGGCATCGTCCGCCAGGGGCGCCTTGATCACCTTGACGTTGGCCCCGGCGGCCCCATCGTGCAGCGTCCATCCGGCAGGAACCACGGACTCGATACTGGAGAAACCCTTGTTGCAACTGGCGGACAGATTGGCGACCAGGGTTTCTCCGGTCAGGATTGTCACGACGTCATCCAGGATATCGGAGGCCATGGCTCCGGCCAGGTATTGGTAACGGGCGTACATGGGTCACTCCATTCGGGCAACGAACATCTTGTTGGAATTCATCACCGAGATGCTCCAGTAGTTGATGCCGTTTTTCTGGATGGCGGCCTGCGGAGTCACCACCCCCTGCGGAATGGCCCAGACGTCGCACAAAGAGGAGATCTCGCCATAGGGCGCGGGCATCAGAGTATTGTTGACCAGGGTCAGTGGAAAAAATGGCACCGTGAATCCCGACCCGGCATCGGGCGTTTTCTGATCCGCGCCGTTCAACCACTGGAAGATCCAGTATGGCGTGCCAAGCGTTCCGGCCAGGACATTGAGACTGGCGGCGGAACCGGTGCAGGGGGTGCGATTTTTGTCGATCAGGGTGGTGGCATAGGCGCTGGCTCCATAGGTGCTGGCGGTGATGTCACCCAGGTTCATGAACACGAACGGCGGGCATCCTGCGGCAGGCGTGTCCCAGGGGCAGAAGCGGGTCCGTTCGAAACAACCGGACGGGCCGTTGTTGGTCGGGCTGCCCCAGTTGCCATTGACATTGCTGCATAACATCAGATATCTGGCGCTGACGAAGAGGTAGACCGTACCGGAGACGAGCAGCTTTCCGGCAGAAGTTTGCGACATGCGCTGGCTGGAGTTGCTGACATCGGAGCCATACGCCTTGTTGGTCCCGGAATGGCCCACCGCGTCCCATGACTCCCAGACATTGGTCTGCAACGCCCCGGACCCGCCGATGTCGGCAATGATGGCCACATACTTGAACCGGGTGTGTGCTGGGCATGTCTGATAGCTCGGAGGTGAAAGTCCTCTATCCAGCCTGATGGGGCGAAGGATTAGCGTCGCGCAAGGGTGAAGACTCGCCGCAAGGCGGGGCCTGAAAGAAGCGTGG
>PDZX01000117.1 GCA_002753185.1 Magnetococcales bacterium WMHbin3 | reverse complement strand
ATGAGTTTGCTAATATTCAGTTGACTCGGGACAGTTTTCATGGCGAATGGAACTATGTGATCTCGCCATACGACGCATCAAAGAAGTCCATGTAATTTTTTAACGGCTCCAAAGGAGCATCTGGAATCGGAAATGGTCGCCATGATGGAAAAGGCCCACAAACCTGCGGCAGAGTTCCTCGCTATTGCCCAGGGTGAGTATATGAATCATGTCAAGGCCGGTGACCATGACGCGATACGCGCGGATATCGAGAAGATGGCAAAGCTCTACGGCACGCATCGGCAAGCCATCGATGAACTGGTGACGTTCACCACTCGACGCAGTGAAACCTTGGAGAAAGAAACCGGGGAGAAAATTGCGTCGGCCATCGCCATGATTGTCATCAGCAGTGTGGTGGCGGTGTTGCTGGGATTGCTGATCGCCTATTTGATCACGATTGGCATCACCAGGCCGATGTCTACTTGCGCAGGCATGTTGGCGCGCCTGTCCGACGGCGACCTCACCATCGCCTGCAGAATGCAGCGCAAGGACGAATTGGGACAATTGGCGGATGCCATGGCCGCCATGGCGGACAAGTTGCGCTCGGTGATTGGGGAAATTGCCAGTGCGGCATCGCAGGTGGCGGTCGGCAGCAACGAAATCTCGAACTCCGCGCAGAATCTTTCCCAGGGGACGACCGAGCAGGCGGCCTCCATCGAGGAGACCTCATCGGCCATGGAACAGATGTCCTCGAATATCCAACAAAATAGCGACAATGCCAACACGACCCAAAACATTGCCCAGCGAGCCTCCAAGGATGCTGCCGAAGGGGGGGTGGCAGTCGGCGCGGCGGTGCGTGCCATGAAGGAAATCGCCGCGAAAATTGGCATCATCGAAGAGATCGCACGGCAGACCAACCTGTTGGCCCTGAATGCGGCCATCGAGGCAGCACGGGCCGGTGAGCATGGCAAGGGGTTCGCCGTGGTGGCCGCCGAGGTGAGAAAATTGGCGGAACGCAGCCAAACGGCGGCAGGGGAGATCAGTCATCTCTCCACATCCAGTGTCGATGTGGCGGAAAAGGCAGGAGGGATCATCAACAAGCTGGTGCCGGACATTCAAAAGACGGCGGAACTCATTCAGGAAATCAACGCCAGCAGCCAGGAGCAGAACCAGGGAGCCGCGCAGATCAACAAGGCGATTCAGCAACTCGACCAGGTGATTCAGCAAAATGCCGGCGCCTCCGAGGAGATGGCGGCAACCGCAGAAGAACTGAGCGCCCAGGCCGACTTGATGACGCAATCCGTCGCCTTCTTCAATCTCGGTCAACAGGAACAGGTCACGACCAGGCGCAAGCCGGCGGCGCAACAAAAGCCGCAGGTTGGCGCCGCGCCACAAATCGCTCACATCCGGAAACATGCCCCCAAGGCATTGCCAGCCCCGGTTGCGCATAAATCTGGAGGTGTCGAGCAAAAAGTGGCGGGCCATTCTGATGCGGAGTTCGAGAGCTTTTGATTACAACCCCTCGTCCCTGCCCCATACCGCAAACCACAGCGTCCCGGCCAGGCCGAAGGCGGAGGCGGTCAGAAGGTTGACCTGGGGACCCAATTGCCACAACAGGGCGCCTGCAAAGGCGCCCACCGCCACCACAGTGTCCCGCACCAGATAATAGGCCCCGAAGGCGGTGGCCCGGTGATCCGGGGGGGCGAGGTCGAGGATCAGCGCCTTGCGGGCCGGTTCGCCGAATTCCTTCAATCCGCGCACGACGAAGGCCACCACCAGCCAGGCGAAGGAATCGGATATCAACAACACCAGAGGAAACACGCTGAAAAACAGAAAAGTGATGAGCACGAATGGCTTCTTCCCACTCCGATCCGCCATCCAGGCCACCGGGAGGTAGATCAGGACCGCCGTGGTCATCTCGATCATGGTGAGCAAACCGAACTCGGCGGCGGAAACCGGGTTGGCGATCACTTTCATGCACCACACCACCACGAAGGCGTAGGGCATCTGTTCACAGAACCGCACCAGGATGTCCGAGACCAGCAGCCGTCGCATGGCGGGAGTGATCAAGGCGAACGGCCCACCGGGCGGATGCTCCTTTTTTTCGGGCCGGTCGTCTGGGATCAGCCGCTGCTGGGCGAACAATCCCACCGTCGCCAGCGCCAGGGCGATGACGAAGGCGACACGGATCCCCTCCACCTCGCCCAGCCGGTCGATGCAGATCCCCCCGATCACCGGTCCCAGGGCCATGGGCAGACGCCTGATCAGCGAGTGCATGGTCACGCCCATGGTGCGCTTGTTGGAGGGCAGTACCTTGGCGATCAGGCCCATGCTGGCCGGCAGCGACAGGGAACTCCAGGCCAGAAACAGGACGGCGCCTCCCAGCACCGCCTCCCAGCGCGGCACCAGAATCACGATCAGATAGCCGGTCATGGCCAGCAGGTTGATGTAGAGCAAACTGCGCCGGATTCCCAGCCGTTCGGCCAGATAGCCGCCGGGCAGGGAGTAGAGGGCGTCCAGCAGGTTGTTGAGCGCTCCCAGCATGCCGATCACCAGCGGCCCGCCGCCCAGGGCGAGCAGATAGATGGGCAGAAACCGTTCCGCGAGCCGTTCTCCCAATCCCACCAGGATCACCAGCAGCAGCAAACCCACCGTCTCGCGCCGCAGGGCGAGGAATTCCATCAATCGTGTATGTTTTTCCATTAGAGATTTTTCTTATTGTTAATGTTGTCCGGCCACATCCATTGCGCACCAGGCAAGGAGGGAATCGTACAGATCGAACTGCCGCTTGATGTTTTCCAAGTCATTCGGAAAACGCACGCCATAACCGGTAGCCATGGCTTCCAGGCCGCGCGCCAGGGGATCCTGGTCGTAGCGCCGGGTGTCGGCGCCGTTGACGATGCGCGCCAGTCGCAACAATGGCTTGTCGGTCAGTCCATAATCGCGGATCAACACATCGAAGGTGCACAGGTCGCCATCATGGTCGTACTGCGCGCCGGGGCTGTCGAAGGAGATCGCCCCTTCGCGCGCCGCCACCTCCAGGACCTGACTTTTCGGGACAAAGAGAAACTCGGCCCTGGAGTCGATGAAGCGGGAGATCAGCCAGGGGCAGGCCACGCGATCGACATGCACATGGGAACGGGTGATCCATTTCATTGTTTTTCTCCAGTATTGGCAGTGGACAGGCAACCGAAATAGGCCAGATTGTCGTTGAGGATCTTTTGCATGTCTTCCATGAGGTGATTGAAGCGGGCCTCCACGTCGTCTTGCAAGTGTTGCAGATACTCCCGCGCCCCTTCCTCGCCGTACTTGTCGCGCCACATGCCGGCGTACTCCAACACTTTGCCCAGGTCGTGGCGTTCGTATTTGCAGCCCGGTTCGTCGATCCACTCGTGGATCTCCCGGTACTCCTTGCCGGTTCTGGCCAGGCTGGCTTGATAGTGCAATTCCAGTTTTGGCATGCTTTTCTCCAAGTTAAATGATTGATAAAAGACCGATCAGCAGACACACCACGATGACGCGGGTGACCTCCTGCCCGAAGCGCCACATGGCGATGAAGGCCGCGCCCGCCAGCAGGAGCTGGAACCAGGCGATTCCTCCCAGGAAGGGGTGATCGGGGGTCGCGGCGGGCCAGAAGACATGCCAGGCGAAGAAGAGCGCCAGGTCGAGGATCACCCCGACCACGGCGGCGGTGATGGCGGTCAGGGGCGCGGTGAAGTGGATCTGGCCATGGGTGGATTCGATCAGGGGCGCTCCCGCCAGGATGAAGAAATACGAAGGCAAAAAGGTGAAGAACGTTGCCACCGCCGCGCCGGCCACTCCGGCCATCCCCAGGGCGTCCGGTCCGAAAATGGCCTTGCTCCATCCCCCCACGTACCCCACGAAGGCCACCACCATGATCAAAGGGCCGGGGGTGGTTTCGCCCAGGGCCAGGCCATCCACCATTTGCGTCCCGGTCAGCCAGCCGAACTGCTCCACCCCGCCCTGATAGACATACGGCAGCACCGCGTAGGCCCCGCCGAAGGTGACCAGGGCCGCCTTGGAGAAGAAACTGCCCATGTCGCGCAGGACCGGATGGCCCATGATCGCCATGCCGACCCCCCAGATGCCCACGAACGCCAGCAGTTGCACCACCAGACGGCTGGCCTTGAAACGGGTGTGTTCCGGTCTGACGGAGGTCTCCTCGGTCTGATCCGGATCGGCGGCATGGCCGGATGCCATGGCGAAGCGGTGGGGGGCCAGCCGTCCGCCGATCATGCCCGCCACCCCCGCGCCCAGCACAACGGCGGGAAAGGGGATGCGCCACCAGAACAGCGCCAGAAACGAACTCCCGGCAATGGCCCACAGCCAGCCGTTCACCAGGGTCCGCTTGCCGATGCGCCAGGCCGCGAACAGCACGATGGCCACCACCGCCGGCTTGATCCCGGCGAACATCCCCTGGACCACCGGCAACTCCCCGTACGCCAGATAGAGGTGGGTCAGCAGCATGAGGATCAGCAGGGAAGGGAGGATGAACAGGGTCCCGGCCACCACCCCGCCCAGGGTGCGATGCATCAGCCACCCCAGGTAGATCGTCAACTGCTGCGCCTCCGGGCCGGGCAGGAGCATGCAGTAATTCAGGGCGTGCAGAAAGCGGGCTTCCGAGATCCAGCGGCGTTTCTCCACCAGTTCCCGATGCATCATGGCAATCTGTCCCGCCGGGCCACCAAAACTGATGAAACCCAGCTTCAGCCAGTACCAGAACATTTCCCGGAAGGTGGGGGGAGTGTCAGCCATTGGTTCGCTCCTGCGTATTATAAAAATAATAAAAATCATCAAAAATTGGGGTGCAAGCGAACAGGAAGGCTTCGTCATCCCGTGAGCGCCGCTTGATGGCGGTCAACAGGGCCTCCAGGCCAGGGGCCTCCGGGGCGGTTCCTCCCACATCCAGGGCATGGATCAACCTGGCGATTCCGGTCAAGCCTGTTTCCTGTTCCAGGCCGAAGGCGGTCAGCAGGGTCTCGAAGGTGATCCGGTCGCCCACATGGGTGAACTCCCCTCCATCCCGGTCGAAACCGATGCCGTCCCCAGGAGGGGATTGATCGGGGGTCAGCCAGACGAACCGGGCTTGTGGATCGATCCATTTTCGGATCAGCCAGGCCGACGACACGCGGTCCACCCACAGATTGGCGCGGGTGTACCACATCCGTCCCTGGTAGTGTTGCGGGTCCCGGCGTTCGATTTGGCCTTCTTGCGCGGTGGGTTCGTCCGGGCAGATGCGCCTGGCGATCGTTTTCTCCAGGGTGAGCAGGGCATTTTTCGTGGTGGTCTGGTGGTCGGTGGGAAAGAAATCCGTGGCGGCAAGCTCCGTGAAGCGGCGCCACAGGTTGCGTGTCAGGCGTTTCAGGAGGGGGAGGTCCGGCATGGCGGGATCGAGTTTTGCCAATTCCTCCAGCAGGTGGGTATATTCCCCTGTGCGGTCGAACAGGGCGCACAATCCGTTTTCCTGTTGCGGATCCAGGGGTTGGATGCCGACCACCTCGGCGGTTCCGCCGTTTTGGCGGATCTTTGTGGCCAGGTCGAGCAGGGGGGTGGCCAGTTTGGCGTTTTCCGGCAGCAGATAGACCCCGTCCCGCAGCATGGCCCCGCCCATGGCCTTGAGGGCGCGCCAGGCCCGCATCCGCTCGGTGGCGTTGCGCGCCGGCAGGCTGAAGATGAGCATCAGGAATGGGGTGGGGGTGGCCAAGGGGCAAGGGATCTCCGGGTGCGAATTTTTCCTGTAATGATCATTACTGATTTGTAGCGATCATTGCAAGAGAAAAAACGCGAGCCAGGGGATTCCTCCCTAGTCTTCACCTCCTGTCCGCGAAGACCTCTTCCAGTGACTGGGCATCGATAAAGCGGAGGCTCCACTCTTCCAAGGATTGGGAGGTGGCCTTGGCGATCTTTTCGTTGGCCCAGTCAGGGACGGCGCCAAAACGGCGTTGCAACAGGCGCGTCAGGATTTTTGCCTCGCCCTTTTGCTCGCCTATTTGAATACCTTCTTTCCTGCCCTCCAGCAGACCCGCACCCCAGGTGGATTGCACCATGCTGGCCTGGAAATGCAGGTCTTCCTGGTAGCGTTCGTAGGCACGGCGTTCCTCTTCCGGGAGTTGCAGAATGTCCAAAAGTTGTTTTGCCTTCTGCAGGCCACGCGCGGTGAACTCCTCGCGGATCTCTCCGGTCTTCAGAAAAAAGATCCATTCGTCCAGGGAGTTGCGGGCGACTTCATCGAAGCGGTTGACCCGGATCAAATAGAATTCCGGAAAGATCTCCTGGACGGATTGACGATGGAACAACCCCTTCTGCCCTTCATTGAGTTGCAATTCGTCGTTGGTGTGCAGCCCTCGGAATGAGGTCGTGCCATGGTAAATATAGTCTTGCCCTTGACCAATATCAAAATTAAAGATGTTGATAGCAATCACCTTCGAAACCTCGGCATAGGCGTCGCCTTCCATCAGATTTTCCGTAATCGTTTTGGATGTCGCATAAACCATGCGTTGCAGGTAATCATATTCTCGTTCGTATTGCAATTCAATTATGATCAGCTCGTCCTGGCTGTTCCTGACTTTCATGTCAACCCGATTGTGTTTATCGAAACGATTTTCTTTATTGATTTCGCTCTCAAGTATGTCAATAATTATTACATCGGTCATGAGCAATGCGCTCAACAACCCTTCCAGCACTTCGAAGTTGGCCTTGCTGCGCAGAAGCCGTTTCAATGCCCAGTCGAAGGTGATCAGTCGGCGTCGTTTCATATGCATTCCCTCTCACTTCCGTGAATTGGATCGGGAGGATCGCGCCTGGGTGCGGGCTGCGATCCCAACCTCATATTCCGTCAACTGGTTCCGTTCGGCAAGAAAAATATGCACCTTGCCTTGCGGTTCATTTCTCCATCAACTGTCGATGATTTTTTTACAGGCTGTGAGCGTTGACGCCATCGTCCTTGACCTGTTATATTGTCAGGATTTTTCCCACCTTCCGGAAAGATAGGATCATGACCAAACCCAAGCCGTTGCGTTGGTTGCATATTTCCGATATCCACACCGGATGTCCTGGCAGGGAGGTTTGGTGGAATGCCAATGAGGCCTTTGCCAGGAGTATTGGAGAAATGGTCGCCCGCCGGGGGGTGCCGGATCTGCTCCTGTTCACCGGCGATATCGCCTGGCAAGGGCAGGCGGAAGAATATGAGAAATTTGATCAATTATTGAAAAAATTGGTAACTATTCAGCACCCCGCTTAAAAAAGATCCTTGACAGGGTTTTTCGCTATTTTTTGGAAATCCAAGTGCAGGTCTGGAGATCGCCAGATTTTGCTGTTCCTTGACCGCCCGCAGTGCTT
>PDZX01000116.1 GCA_002753185.1 Magnetococcales bacterium WMHbin3 | reverse complement strand
GTTGTATTTTGGCTGATTATTCTGACTCAATTTGTCTTAATTTTGCACCCAAGAGCGTGTTTGAGGATGGGTGATGTCAAAAAAATCGGCTTTTTCTGCCAGGCACTATTTATGCGATTTTGTTCGCTCGCGGCCAGCCTATGTCTTCCACGGCGGAAGCGGCGTCCATGGCCGCCCGGAGATCTTCCATGGAGAGGGTGGAAAAATCCTTGAGCAACTCCTCGGGATCATCCCCTTCCGCCAAGCTGGCTAGAATGGTGCGCAGCAACACGCGGGTGCCTTTGAAGACGGGCGCGCCGCCGCAGATATTCGGATCGCTGACGATGCGGGCGTTGTGTAGTCCATGACACGGGCCTCGTTCGGGGCAAGGGCGGTTGCGGGTGATCTCTTGACCTTATGGACAGAATAACGGTTTGTGACCCGGAATTGAATCCCGGAGATTTTCCCGGCCTGCCCCTGCGCCGGGACGATCCCCGTTGTCCGCCCCATCTGGCGGGGATGCCCGAGGGGGTGGTGCCCGTGGAATTGGTCGCCCTGGGCAATCTGGAGCTGCTGCGGTTGCCCATGGTGGGGGTGGCCGGGGCGCGGGAAGCTTCCGGGACCGGGATCGGCGTCACCACGGAGTATGTGGGGCATCTGGCGGCGCGGGGGATCAACATCGTCAGCGGCCATGCCGCCGGAGTGGATCTGGCGGCGCATCGGGCGGCGCTGGACGCCGGGGGCGTCACCACCGTGGTCCCGGCGGAAGGATTGCAGGGCTTCAAATTGCGTGCGGATTTGCGTCCGGCGTTGGAGGAAGGGCGGTTGCTGATCCTCTCGCCCTTTCCGCCGGAGGCGGGGTGGAAACCTTGGCGGGCGATTCGTCGCAACCGGTTCATCGTGGGACTCTCCCACGCCGTGCTGGTCATCGAGTCGGGCAACGCGGGCGGCACCTTCCAGTCCGCCCAGGCGGCGCGGGAGTTGAAACGCCCATTGTTCGTCATTTTCTATGGCGGAACCATCGCTTCCGCCGTGGGAAACCGTTATTTTCTGGAACAGGGGGCGCGTCCCGTGGGACGGACGCCCCGCATGGAACCCGATCTGGCCGAGCTGCTGGAGACGGTTCGTCGTCAGCACCAAGGCGGCAATCCCCCCTGGGAACCGCCGCTCAAGCCGGATAGGAACGCCATGGATGAAGATCGCCGCCTGATCGAGGATTATCTGCCCATCGAGGCCATCGGGGTAGAGGCGTCGCGGGAGAAGTCCGTGCGCAAGGGGCATATCTCCACGCTGCACCTCTGGTGGGCGCGACGGCCTCTGGTTGCCTGCCGAGCGGCGGTGTTCGGGGCGCTGGCGACTTTGGAGCCGTTCCGCCCCGCCAATGGACCGGAAGAGAAGCGCGACAGCCTGGCGCGGGCCAACGTGGCCAAATTCATGAAGGATCTCTGCACCTATCCGGCCCCGGAGACGCCCCTCAAGCAGGCGCGGCTGCATCTGCTCAAGGCCCATGCCGCCCGCCTGAGCCGGGAGCGGGGCGAAGCGGTGACCGTCCAGGATATTCTGGATGGCCAGGCCCCCCGCCCCCGGGTGCTGGACATGTTCGCGGGCGGCGGGGCCATTCCCCTGGAGGCCTTGCGCCTGGGGTGCGAATCCCACGCCCTGGATCTCAATCCGGTGGCCCACATCATTCAATTGGCCACACTGGTCTATCCCCAGCAGTTCGGCAAACCCGATCCGTTGGTCCGAGGGATGACGGGAGAAAAGAACGCTCGCGGCGAAACCACCTGGGGCGGGCTGGCCAAGGAGGTGCGGTATTGGGGAAAGTGGGTGCTGAACAAAGTCCAGGCCGAGATCGGAGATTTGTATCCCTCCCACCTGGATACGGGCAGGCAGGCAACGGAACCGGCAACTCTGGAAGGACTGTGGGAAGGAGAAAACGGAGATTCACTCTCAAGGCGCGTGATGCCGTTGGCCTATCTGTGGACGCGCACGATTGCCTGCAAAAATCCCCAATGTCGGGCCGTGGTCCCCCTGCTTCGCCAAACCTGGTTATGCCGAAAGAACAAGCGCTTCATCGCCCTGCGTAAAATTGTCCACGCCGAAGAAAAACGAGTGCGATTCCAGACGGTCATTGCCGCGTCGGCGGATGGTTTGGGGTTTGAACCTGCCGAAGGCTCACGAGGTGGGAACGTCGCCTGCCCGTTTTGTGGCACGGTTGCGGATGCCAAATACGTCAAGGGCGAAAGCCAAGCCGGTCTCATGGGGCGACAGTTGATGGCCGTGGTCGTGCAAGGGGGACGGCAGAAGGTCTATCTTGATGCCTCTCCTACGGAAGCGGATGAGATCGAGTCGGCGGCCTCATTCGAGCGCATCCAGGAGATGGCCCAACGTCTGGGCATCACCGTTCCCGACGAACCCCTGGAAGCCAATCCGCGCTCATTCGACGTGCAGCATTACGGCTTCAACCTTTGGCGGGATCTGTTCACCCCCCGGCAACTCGCCGCCATGGTCGCCTTCGCCGGGTGTTCCAGATCCGCGCAAGACGCCATGGCGGCACAGGGCGTTCCTCAAGAACAGGCCAAGGCCGTCGCCGTGACGCTCTCCATGGTCGTTGGGCGTCTGGCGGACTACTGCACCTCGTTTTGTACATGGCAACCGGAATTCATCAAGAATACATTCAATGCTCCCGGTCTGCCCATGATCTGGGATTTTGCCGAGACCAATCCCCTGGCGGGAGCGTCCGGCAGTTGGGAAAGTGCCCTGGACTATGTGGCCTCCGTCATCGAAATCCTGCCCACGGATGCGCAACCCGCGCGGGTGGGTCGGGGATCGGCCATGAAGCTGCCCTTTGCGGACGATTTCTTCGATGCGGTGATCACCGATCCCCCCTATTACGACAGCCGTTCCTACTCGAATCTCTCCGATCATTTCTTCGTATGGCACAAGCGCATCCTGGGAGAGCTGTTGCCCGAACACTTCAGCCTGACCCTGACGCCGAAAAAAGCAGAAGCCATTGCTGCCGCCTATCGTCACGATGGAAACTGGGGCAAGGCGGATGCGGCCTACGAGGAGATGATGGCCCAGTCCTTCCGCGAGGCCTGCCGGGTGTTGCGCCCCGGGTGTCCCATGGTCTGCGTGTATGCGCACAAGACGACGGCGGGATGGTCCACGGTGATCAACAGTCTGCGTCAGGCTGGATTTGCGATCCACGAGGCTTGGCCAATCATCATGGAGCGATCATCCCGCCAGAATGCGCAACAGACCTCAGCCTTGGCAAGCAGCATCTTCCTGGTCGCCCGCAAGCGCGGCGATCATGGCATCGGCGCCTACGAAACGGTGGTCCGCCCGGACCTTGAGGCCATCGTCCGGGAGCGGGTGGACACCTTGTGGAAGATGGGCATCGTCGGCGGGGATCTGGTGATCGCCGCCGTGGGGGCGGGGTTGCGGGCTTTCACCCGCTACGCCCGGGTCGAACTGGCCAACGGCGACGAGGTGCCCGCCGAACGCTTTCTCGCCGAGGTGGAAGGGGTGGTGCTGGAACAACTGCTGGAAAAAATCTTCGGCGTGGCCAGCAGCGTCTCCGGGGTGGACGGTCCCACCCGTTTCTACGTCCTGTGGCGCTACGCCCACCAAGCCGCCGAGATGGAATCCGGCGAGGCCATCGTCTTCACCTACGGCCAGAACGTGGAACTGGACGGCCCCGACGGCCTCTCCACCGGCGTCCGCGCCCTGTTGGACAAGAAGAAGAGCCTCTACCGCCTGCGGGATTTCTCCGAACGCGGCGGCGACGAACAACTCGGCCAACCCGACGGCGACGCCCCCGCCCCGGCCATCGACGTGCTGCACCGCCTGCTCTGGCTGCTGGAAAACGCCCCGCGCCGCATCACCCCGTTCCTGGACGAACTCCAGCCCAATCGGGATCGGCTGCGCATGATCGCCCAGGCGTTGTCGGGTGCTGCATTGTCCGGCAAAAAAGAATATGATCATGTCGAGTCGGTGGTCACCACCCCCGCCGAACATGCCTCATTGACCAAACTCCTGGCCAACTGGCGTGCGGTGGTGGAGCAGAAGGGGCTGTTCGGGTGAGATCGGAGAGCGAAAAGTGCCTTGGAAATACGACCCCGGCGAGTGGCGGAAAAAGCATAAATGGAATAAAGACGAGGCCGGTTTCCACTGGGAAGGTCAGGAGGAAATCGGAAAATGTCCGACCTCCATCACCCGCGACAGCGAACTGGCGGAAGAATTGCTCAACAAGGGTATAGGCTATCCCGATGCGGAATCGCCGGAGGCCATCTACAATATTCATCAAGGCGTGGTCTATCGCGCCGAAGTGACGCTGCCGGGGGTGTCCTTTCACGGCTTTCCGGAGAAAGAGCAGAAACGAAGAAGAGTTCCCACGGCGGTTCTGTTGCAACTGGCGCACAAGGCTCAGAATGACGGCACGTTTCATCTTTTCAAGGATTGGATGCGAGCACACCTTCCCGAGGGATGGAAGGCCATCGCCAGCAGATTTCGTCAGACAGGTTTGACATGAACAGGCCGCATGATGAGCTTTTTTCATTTCAATTCGATCCTTCTCCCATGAGAACGGACGACGTTCCCATGTTTTCGGGACACGGGTTCTTGAGCATTCTCATCAGGAACGACCCCGTTTGGGGGCAGGGAGCCAACGGCCAGCTCAAAGGAATCGAGAGCTATTGGGATGCCCTGCTGGAACACCTAGCCAAGGCATGGCCCTTCCTCCAGGCGGAAGAAGTCTACCCGTTGGGGTTCAACCCGGAGTCTCCGGACCAATTTCTGAATGAGGCCTTGGCAGGTTTACCCTGGGGCAAGGATCCCGACCCGCAGGTTGCACGCGACGAGCAAGCCATTTTCGCTTTCGCCAAGCGGCATGATTTGGCTTCCGGCATGCCGGATATCCACCTTCCGACGATCTGCCTGATGCGCGAGGGCCATGAAATGCGCATCGTGGCCGAGACCCACGATATTCGCCTCCCGCACGATCAGGCCCTGAAACGATTGGAAGAACTGGGCCAGGCCATCGCCCGGACCGTGGAGGCCCGTTCCCCCAGGGGGAAAATCATTCTGGAGGCATGGGATCAACGCGACAAACCCCTGGAGCCGGAACGCCTGCTCTCCATCGTCATGGGGATGCGCCCGGAAAGGCTGCGGACCATTGCCGCCAATGATGATCTCACGCTCCTGTTTGGCCAGCCCTCCATGCCGCACCCCACCCCCATGCAAATCGCCGCCCGCATGACGCACCACAGTCTCATGGATGACGAACTGCGTCAGGTCATCGGCAAGGTGGCCAAACTCAGAATGACCAAGGCCGACAAAAAATTCGTCAATCTCCAGAAGGAAGCCGAGCGAAAGATCGGGCAGTTGGCAAGCCTGAAACCCTATGATCAGGGCTACCAACTGGCCCGGTGGCTGCGACAAAGCCTCGGAACCAGGGATGATCGGCAGGTCGATCCCGAAAATCTTCTGATTGGTTGGGGAACGTCGGTGGTCAATACGCGGTGCCCCGAGGTCATTGATGCCATTGCCCGTTGGGACGGAGATCAGATGGGCATCCTGGTCAACCGCAGGGGTATGAGAGCGCGGACGGACTGGGGTCGCCGTGCATCGCTGGCGCACGAAATCGCCCATTTGTTGATTGACACGTTGCATGCCCTGCCTTCGGTCGAAATCCTTGGAGGGCGCATGCCCCTTCATGTCGAGCAACGCGCCAACGCCTTTGCCGCGGAGTTTCTCCTGCCACGAAGCCAGGTCGATCAGGCCGTTCCTCAGTCTCCCACACCCAGGATGCTCGAACCGATCATCAAAGAACTCTCGAATATTTTTTCGGTCGGTCAGATCCTTGCCTCGCGACAAATTGAGAATCTTCTCATGGAGCGGGGACAACTGGACCAGCAGGTAAGAATCTTTCTGGATCGCATCGCGGATCGATATGCGAACCGACACCCCCTTGGATGGCTGGCGATTTGACATGACCACCCTCACCCTGCGCCCCTGGTCCGACTTGGTTCCCCTCCACCCCGACGTGGAGGAGGGAAAATTGACCGAAGCGGTGTTCGCCATCGACCTGGGGGCCATCGCCAGCGGCGATCCCAATACCCCTATCGTCAACCGCGACCCGGACGCCTTCTTCCGCGCCACCTATCTCACCACCGATCTGGCCCGGCTGCTCTCCGAGGTTCTGGCCGCCCTCTCCGGTCAATCCGGCCTGGATCGGGTGCTCAAGCTGCGCACCCCCTTCGGCGGCGGCAAGTCCCACACCCTGGCCAGCCTGCTCCACGCCGCACGCAAGCGATCCGCCCTGAATCTCATCCCCGAAGCCGCCGGATTTCCCGATCCCGGCCCGGTGGCCACTGCCGTCTTCGATGGCGAGAAGTTCGACGCCCTCCAGGGCAAGCGCGTCTCCCCCGAGGTGACGGTGCGCACCATGTGGGGTTGGATCGCCTGGCAGATCGACCCGGAGAATGCCTTCCCCCTGGTGGCCGACCACGACCGCGACCGGGTGGCCCCCGGCGGGGACGTGATCCGGTCCATGCTCACCGAGGGGGCCTCCGGACGCCCGGTCCTGATCCTGCTGGACGAGGTGCTGAAATACATGGAGCGGGCTTCCGCCGTGCCGGTGCTGGAGTCCACCCTGCAACGTCAGGCCAAGGATTTCTTCCAGAACCTCACCGTGGAGGTCGCTGGCAGCGCGAAGGCCGCCCTGGCCTATTCCCTCACCTGGAGTTCCCGGGAATCCCTGGGTAACGTGGCTCTGCTGGAGGAGATCGACAAGCTGGCCGCCCGGGTGGATCAGCAACGGGAGCCGGTCAGCGGTGACGAGATCCTGCCCATCCTGCAACGCCGCCTGCTGGCCCGCGCTCCCGATCCCCAGACCGCCGCCGAAGTGGCCGAAGCCTTCCAGGACAAGATCGCAAGCCTGTGGCGCGCCCAGGCCGAGGGTCTTGCCGAACGCCGCCATGTGGACGAGGACGCCAACCTCCTGCGGGAGCGCCTGAAGGCGGCCTATCCCTTCCACCCCGCCCTCATCGACCTGATGCAGGAGCGATGGACAGCGGTGGAGGCCTTTCAGCGGACGCGGGGCGCTTTGCGCTTCCTGGCCTCCTGCCTCCACGCCCTCAAGAAGAACGGCGGCGCCCAGGCCCTGCTGGGACCGGGCGACATCCCCATCAAGGACGCCGAGGTGCGCCTCAAGCTGCTCAAGGAGTTGGGAGCGCAGAACGATTACGATCCGGTGATCGTGGCGGACATCGTCGGCCCCAACGCCCGCGCCCGTCGCATCGACGACCGCCTAGCAGCCTGTCGGATTATGTGCATATAAAATAATTTTATATGCTTGCAAAAGCATTGTCGATACGGTATAATTTCTTATCATTCAATCATGTAACCAGGAAAGCATT
>PDZX01000115.1 GCA_002753185.1 Magnetococcales bacterium WMHbin3 | reverse complement strand
GACGGGCGCAGATAGGTCATGATCTCCAGCCAGGTGGGTGCGGCCCCGGAGATGCCGGAGACCTGGTGCATGGGCTGGCCGTCAAAATTGCCGACCCACACCCCGACGGTGTAGCGTTGCGAAAAACCGATGCACCAGTTGTCACGCATCTGTTTGCTGGTGCCGGTCTTGACGGCGCTCCAGAAGGGGGTGGCCAGGGCATTGTCCAGCCCGAAGGTGGCGCTGCGGGCGAGGGGATCGGCCAGGATGTCGGCAACGATGAAACTGGCTGGTGCGGAGAGAATACGTTGGGGGGGGGTGTCGGGTTCATCCGGGCGCAGGCGCAGCGGGGTGAAGAGACCCCCATTGGCCAGGGTGCGATAGGCGTTGACCGCTTCCCAAAGGGAGACCTCCACCGAACCCAGGGCCAGGGCATAGCCATAATAGGTACCCTCTTCGGTGACATGGGTATACCCCAACTGGCGCAGACGGGTGACGAAGGGATCCAATCCGGTCAGCATTAGGGTACGCACCGCCGGAACGTTGAGGGAGGCGGCCAAAGCGGTGCGCACGCTCACCCACCCCTTGAAATCCTGGTCATAGTTTTGGGGAAAATAGATGCCACGGGGGGTGACCAGTTCGACCGGGGCGTCGTGGAGCAGGGATGCTGCGGTAAGGAGCCGTTGCTCCAACGCCAGTTCATAGAGAAAGGGCTTGAGGGTGGAACCTGCCTGACGTGGGGCGCGCACCCCATCCACATGGCGGGTGGGCGGATGGTTGCCGCCATTGCCGACATAGGCCAGGACATGCCCTGTGGCATTGTCCACCACGAGGAGGGCGCCATTCAGGGCATGACGATCCTGCAACTGGTAAAGCTGCTGGGCGAGGGCATCGCGGGCAAAATGTTGCAGGGAGCCATCCAGGGTGGTGACCACCTGACGTGGAGCACGGCTCAAATCCAGTTGGGAAAGGAGCCGGTGGGCCACATGCGGCGCCAGATCAGCCTGGGGGCGGACGGGAGGCAAAGCCCCCAACAGCAGCCGGGCGGCACGCTCCCGCAACCCGGGACAGGTGACCTCGGGGGCGTGGCGCCGGGCCAGGAGGCACGCCCGCTCGGCGACTTTTGGGGCAGAGGCGTTGGGAGAACGCAGCAGCGCGGTCAGCAGCAGGGCCTCGGGGGTCTCCAGGCCGGAAGGCAGCTTGTCAAAAAGGGTCCGGCTGGCAGCCTCGATACCCTGCAATTCGCCGCGAAACGAAGCCAGATTCAGGTAGGCTTCCAAAATCTGTTTTTTCTGCCAGGTTTTTTCGATACGCCAGGCAGCCCGCATCTGCGCCCATTTTTGGCCCAGGGAGCGGTGCCGGGTGGTGGGTTGCAGATTCGGATCCAACAAGGCGGCCAACTGCATGGTGAGGGTACTGGCCCCCCGGGGGGTGCCTCGCAGCAGGCGATTCCACACCGCTCCGGCCAAGGCTTGCCATGCCACGCCGCCATGCTGCCAAAACCGCCGATCTTCGACGGCAAGAAGGGTCTTGACCATGGCAGGGGAAATGGCCTCCAGCGGAGTCCAACTCAACTGCCGGCGGGTCGGGTCCAGGCGAAGTTGCTGGAGGATTGCCCCCTGCCGGTCGAGCAGCAGGAGATCGCTCGACCGGTGGCTTGCCTGAACTGCCGCGAAAGTGGGCGTCTCGGCCCGGGTGATGGTGGCAGCGGACAGCACGCCCCACAGACACCACCCCGCCACCATGGCGCGGAGAGGCAATCGGCAACGGACAGACCCGGCGAGTCCAACCAGCCAACGACAGGCCGGGCTGGTGCGAAAAATCCGGTTCATGGCGCTACGGTGATGGCCTCCAGCGGCATCTCGCCAAACATCTCCGGGGCGTACATCGCCTCGACCCGGGCAGGGGGCAATGCGAAACGGCCCGGATTGTTCAGGCGTAACGTGTACTCCATGGACCAGTTGCCCTTGGGCAGCCAGTCATAATAGGCCCGGAAGGCGTCGTGGGTCCGCTCCTCGAAAACCGGTCCCAGCCAACCGGATTGTTTTTCTCCATGGGTCATGATGGCGGAGTCCCTGCCCAGACCAGTGCCCAGGATGGCGCCGCCACTGGGAATGGGATCGCTGATTACCACCCAGGCCATGTCGGATTGCGCCTCCACCTCCAGACGGACCCGCACCACGTCTCCCTGACTCCAGATCCCGTCCGTTTTGCGTTCCACCGGGGTGAGCGTGCGGCGCATGTGGTAACCGCTGTTCAAGGGTTCCCGCAGAGGGATGGCGGCCCGGCTTTGCACCGTCACCCAGGGTTTGCCCGCGCCTTGATGACGCAAGGCGAGTTGCCCGGTCCCGGATGGCCAGGGGAAGGCCAGGGCGCCACCTTGTGGCTGCCGGCCCCAGTCAAGATTCAGCGTCGCCTCCGCCATCTGGCCCGTGGTCGATCCGGTCACGGGATCCTTTTCAAACTTTTCGGCAAATTTTTTCATGGTCACCACTCCCCAGGCATTGGCGGTGGTGGTGCGCCAGCGGCCTTGAATCTGCCGACCCAGGCTACCCCGCATCAGGCGTGGCAGATCAGCCGACCACCCCGGATCGTTCAGCACGCCGAGGATGAGACGATTGGCGTTGCTGTCCCCTGAAACCATGAGCCACCAGAGATGATCGGCGGACTCGGTGGAAAATCCCAGGGTCGTTCCCTGAAAATGGAGGCGGGCGCGGAGAATCTCCAGGGTTTCCTTGCGCAGGCGATCCCTCTGGGGAAGGGTATTGACCCGTTGGAGAATCTCCAGCCAGTCGATCACTGCCGAGGTTGGCCAGAGATCGGGTTCGACGGGGATGGAGGTGAGCAGAGTCGGGGAGATCTCCTCATGGCGTGACAAGGCGGCCAGGGCGGCCAGTTTGCGCAGGGTGGTGTCGGCAGCCATGTGCCTGGCAGCGTGGAGGATTCTCCCCTGGGCAAAGCGCAACAGGCCGGAGCGCATTTTTTTCAGCGCCTCGGCGGGGATGGGCCACCCGGTTTCGTGGGCGATGGCCAACAGGTAGGCGGTCAGGGCATCGCTGCCGTGCGAGAGGAGAGGAAAATATTTGACCAGACCATCCCGGTCAAGATAGGCGGGAAGCGCGGCCATGAGTTGATCCCAGGCCGCCCGATCCTGTAGGGCAATGGCCCGGGAGGCGCGCTGCTCCAGACAGGTGAAGGGATAACGTGACATGTACTCCTGCACCCCGGTCAGGTTGCTGGTCATCCTCGGCTGTACCGCGACCTCGACGCCACCCCGACCGGGCAAGGCATCGGCGGGCTTGTTGACCGGCAGCAGCCAAGGTTCCGTCAACTGCTGCAAGGTGGCCTGGACAACACGCACCGGCAGGGTGGGAATCACCTCCTGGGTGACGCTCAGGCGATCATCGGCCTTGTCGGCGTGGGCCTGAATGGTCCAGGCGAGGCGTTGGATATCCGCAGGGACAGTTACCTCCCAGGTGGCCTCCCGACTCTCGCCGGGGGCCAGATCGAAGAGCAAGGTGGGGAGAGGAGGCAGCGAGGTTTTGGGAGCCTCCTCTCCTTTGCGGGAAGAAGGTGGGGGTGTTCCGGCCACAAAAGCGGTCACCTTGGCCTGCAACGGACGCTCACTGCCGTTGCGCACGGTAAAGCCGGCGCGGAAGGCGTCTTGTTCGCGGACCAGGGGGGGGAGGCCGGAAAAGAGGATCAAATCCTGGGTGGTACGGAAAGAGGTCGAGCCCGTGCCGAAGAGATCCGCGCCGGCATCGGCCACCGCCACCACCCGGAACGAGGAGAGGGCATCGTTGAGCGGAATGGGGATCCGCGCTTCACCCCGGGCATCGAGTTTGACCCGGCCCTGCCACAGGAGCAGGGTCTCCAGCAGTTGCCGGCCCGACAGGCCGCGTCCCCCGCCCCCGCCGTGCGTGACGGCCTTGCGGCCATAGTGGCGGCGACCGATCACCTGCTCCTGGGCGGTGGCGGTGGTGACCCGCAAGGGACGTTTTTGCAGCATGGCGGCGAGCAGATGCCACGAGTCATTGTCCCTGAGCTCCAGCAACCCCTCGTCCACGGCGGCAAGGGCCACCTCGGCATCGGCAGGAAGGGTTTGACCGGTTGCCGTGGCCACCTTGACCGTCGCCAAGGCCGACCCCCGCACCTTGTAGGTCGGGTGATCGGTGGTCACCTGGACCTTGAGGGTATGGGCCTTCCAGCCGACTTCGATCTGGGCATACCCCAGGCGGAAGGCAGGGCGCCCCAGGTCGATCATGGCAGTCGGAGCCACCTCGGTGGAACGGCCACGCACCGCCAGGGCCGAGACAAACATGTTCGGGGCGTAACGGCCCTGCACGGGGATGCGCAATACGGGTGCATCGCTGGTCAGGGTCTGGACAAAACTGTCCATGATGCCATCCCGCTCCACGGTGACCAGCACGGTTGCCTTCGGGAAAGGCATGCGGGCTTGCAGGATGGCCTCCTCGCCCGGCTCGTAGCGTTTTTTCTCGGGGATCAGATCCATGCGGTTGTGCTGGTTCACGTCGAACCACAGGGGTCCGTTCTTGCTGACCCACCCTTCGGTGTGGGCAAAAGTGGCCCGGTTTTGGGCATCGACGGCGCGGGCCTGGAGGATGACGTTGCCGGAGACCGGGGATCGACCCGCGCAGGTCAGACGCCCCTGTGCGTCGGTGGTTCCGGAACAAAACTCCTGGAGGCGTTTGATCTCTTCATGGTGTTCATAGGCGTAGAAGCCACCGATCAGGCGTTCCCGGTGTGAATAGGTCAGGCGTTGCAGCATATCGACCACGACCGGCACCTGGGCCATGGGGTGCCCCTGGGCATCGACGGCGATGACCTGACATTTGAGATCTTCCTGACTGGAGGCCCAATGGTCGAGCTTGAGTCCCAAC
Organism: Magnetococcales bacterium WMHbin3; assembly: GCA_002753185.1. GTDB lineage: Bacteria > Pseudomonadota > Magnetococcia > Magnetococcales > Magnetaquicoccaceae > Magnetaquiglobus. The sequence continues at coordinate 2,898 of PDZX01000115.1, read as the reverse complement.
AACACCTGGGCTGGGAGAAGGGTGACATGGGCAGAGGCGGTCAGACGTTCGCCGTTGCTGTCCTGATATTCCAGTTCGGCCAGCAAATCCTGGGGCGATTCGGTCGGTTTGATGGGCCCCAGGAGGCCACGCACGGTTCCGGACCCGTTCAAGGTGAGGGTTTGTACGGGCAACGGGCGGCTTTTTTCACCCTCCGGGGTGTCGTCGTTCGGGTTGTCGGCATCTTCTTCGCTGTCGTGGGAGCGGTTGGGATGCCGGGTTACGGGGCCCTCCGCCATGCGCCCATTGGCAAACACAACATCCTCAAAGGGCGCGAACTGCATGACCTTGGGTTGCAGCAGGCCGCGCAGCTTGACCGGCATGTGCCCCGCAGCGCCGCCAGAAAGGTACCCTGCGTGCAGATCCAACTCCACCTGGGACGGGTTGATCGCCTCGGCCTGAAGTGGCGTAACGGAGGCCTTCATGGTGGGCACCCGGAAGGCCTCGACCCGGAAGGATCCGGAGCTGTGCTGCCCGGCGCCTTTGGCCTTGGAGGAGACCATGATGACTTCATACTGGCCATGTTTGGCGGATTGGGGGATGGACCAACGATTTTCGGCAACCTGCCGGGCATCCCAATGGAGTGGCAGGGTGTACTCCTGCTCGCTTCCCAGGTGCCGGATCAGCGCCTTCTCCGGCAGGTCGACCGTCTTTTGCAACGCGATGCCGCCATCCGTGGCCTGGCGGGCAAAGTGCTTCATGGCGAGTGTCTCCCCGGCTCTCAGCAGGGTTCGATCAAAAACCGTGGTGAGGATGCTGTCGGGCTCACTCCGCCAAGATTCATACGGGATCTGGAAGTTGTAGGGGGAGATGCCCTCGTTCCAGGAGGAGAGCAGGAAGGTGACATCGTCACCCGAACGGGCCGTGACGAGATAGTTCTGTTCGAAATAACCGTTGTTGGGACACTTGGGCAGGGTGTTGAGCGGGGGGAGGGGCTTGGCAAGGATAACGATCCCCTGGGCATTGGTGCGACCGGTAAAATGAACGTGCCCCTGGCAATCGCCGACGGTGACCTCGGCGTCACCGACCGGTTTTCCCTCATCCAATGTGGTGACCCAGACCAGGGCGTTGCTGCCTCCCTGTTTGAAATGGGCGGAGAGATTGGTCACCAGGACAGCGCTCTGGACGTAATAGGGTTTTTTTTCGCCATGGAGTTCGGTCCCCAGCCGATCGCTGGCCAGTTCCACCACATAAAGGCCGGGTCCGGGAAGGGGGATGCCAATGACTTCAAAGGTCTTGCTTCCCCCCGGCTTGGGCAGGGTGAAGGTTTCCAGTTGTTGCAACCGGGCCGGTTCCAAATGGGCAAAGACCGATATTTCTCCGGGGCGCTGCTTGATGACGGGTTTGTCGTCTTGCCATTCGGTGACGCTCTCCTGGACATCCCTTATCTGTTTCATCCAGGGGATGAACTCGACCGGATTGGCCAACCGCAGACGCCGACCGCGCACCTCGACGGGCTGTTGTTCCTGTTGTTTCTGGACCTTGCTCCACCATTCGGCGACCAGGGTCGTGGGCAGATCCATCGTGTCGGTCTTGTCACCTTTCCCGAGGGCATCCGGTTTGTCGGTCGGCTCTGTCGTGGCCCAGGATCCGGGGTGGGTGGCATCCAGGGGAAGGATCGCCTCCAGGTTGCGCAATGTGACTGGCAGGGCGGCATCTCCCTTGGCCTCGATGATGCCGAAAGGGGCGGGAAATTTGGCCAGGGCAGGGAACGGACCGCTCTTCACTGTCAGGGGAAAGCTGGCCTGGTTGGTCAGGCTGCGCCCGGAGTCATCCTTGATGCCCTGGGGAATCTCCAGGGTGAATGTGCTCGATTCCGGAAAAGGCCCCGGAAAAGTGAGATGGGAGATCCAGGGACTTTTTCCCGGTATGTGATCCTCTTCTGGCCGGCTCCCGTCACTCTCCTCGTCGGAATCGTCATCCCGGCCCAGAGTGGCCGGGTAGAGATGCCCATCCTCTCCTTTGAGACGGATCTGGCGGGCATCGGCCACGACAATGGGATGGGTCAGGCGCAGCTGCATGGGGAGAATGGGAAAGCAATGGGCATCCTTGTTGGGCCGCTCGCAGGAAAATCGTGCGGCAAAGGCCTCCCGGGCGCGAAAGGGGATACGTTGCGGTTGGCTCCCCTCCACCCCGCTCAAGGCGCGGATGCCTGCACTCCACACCAGACCCACCTCGGCGTTGTTGGGAAAGCGCCGCAGGCACTGCACCACGGTGATGCGGCCTGCATCCCAGTTGCTCAGGGTTGGCGTTTGTTTGACAGCTGTGTTGGTTTTGGTCGGTGAAACAGTCGATGCAGCACCGCCGGGGCGGGAGAGTTGGCGTTGCAGGCGCCCGTTTTGCAGATCCGGGTGTTTTTGCAGCACCTCGGTGCGCTCCTTGCCCTGGAGAACGCGCACCCCGATCTTTTCCCCCATGCCCGCCACGTCGCAGGTCATGTTTTTCGACACGGAGGCCTCATCCGCCTGGGCATCCAAAAACAGGATGAAGGTTTGTTCCTCATCGACCATGTTTCTGAAACCGGGCAGGGAGCGCAGAATGGTGGGGCCCCCCGTGGAAAACGAAAAACGGTTGTTCCCGGTCACAGGAGCCCCCGCGAGGGTGTGCAGATTGGGGCTTGCCGTGAAGGTGCAACGGATCCCGCCCGGCAGATCCCGCGCAAAATCGTAGACCCAGTTGTGGCTGTCCACCCAGCGACCCTTGCCGGCCTCGGGACAATCGATGGCAAAAGGATCCTCCAGCCTGGGATCGCCGAAAGAAACCATGGGGAGGGCGAAGCGGGCCTTGACCTGTCGGACCTTTTTCACCTCACCCTGCGGTGAGAAGGATGAAATGGTCGCTGCCGGGGGGGGCTGGGTC
>PDZX01000114.1 GCA_002753185.1 Magnetococcales bacterium WMHbin3 | reverse complement strand
CGATCCCCATGACCCAGGATCTCCTCTTCAATGCCGTCTCCACCACCACCCTAGACAAACCGGCCCTCTCCATCGACTCGGTGATCTGGCTCGGCAACGATCTGGGTGCGCTGTCGTTGGAAGCCGACCAGCGCACGGTTTCCGTCCCGCAGGCAGGCGTTGCCATCGCCCGCGTCACCTACCGATCCCTGGCGCGCGCATGGGCAGTATCGTCTCCCGTGCAGGTGGCGGGATTTGATGAGTATCCGGTGCAGGTTCACTTTGCTGGGGCCACCGGGGATGCAGTGGGGAGTGGTGCAATCTTCTGCCAGCGCGGAGATGGGGCTTTCAGAGGGGCAGACATCTCCGAGCCTTTGTTGAGCAGCGATGAAGCGAAACGGTCGCGAGGCAGGGCCGAAATCGACGCCGGAGAGTCGCTCCAGGAGGTGTTTCTCACCTGTCTGCACCGTCCCGGCTTCAGGCCGGGGCAGCTCGTCGAAGTTCACGATGCGCTCATGGGCCAATCCTGGCGTGGCAAGATCACCTCCGTGAGCCATACGGCCCAGGGAGGCAAGCTCACAACATCTTTGGAGTTGTTGCGTCATGTCCAGCCCATTGTTTGATCTACGCGAGATGCTGGCCGGGCGGGTTGCGGTGGCTGGCAGGGTGGTCTCCTTGACCAACGGCATGGCCCGCGTGGCCACAGCCCAGGGAGTGGTGGAAGTTGTTGCTGATGCCGGGCTGCAGGTCGGTGACCGGGTAACGGTTCGAGATGGCAAAGCGGTTCGGGTGCAGGATGCGGTAGATGTGCCGGTGTATTTCGTGTGATGCCCGTGCGACTTGTCTGGGTCAAACCACCAACCGGTTCTCCCCACTCATTTTTTTGCGAAGCGCCAGAATTTCCCTGAGATTCTTTCTGCCTTTCTTGGCAAAGCAGCCCTGTCCCTGCCATTCCTGCATCATCTTCTCCAGAATGGCATCCCCGTTTTCCCAACCTTCCTCTTCCATGGCTTGCAGCGTGTCCACCAGCAGGTGCATCCCCGTGCCGAACTCCTTCTGCATCCCCGGCAGGGCCAGCAGAGCCCCCATCACGTCACGTATCTCACCGATGGTCCAACTGCGTCTTTCCATGGTCTCAGCCCTTTGCGCAACGTGTTGAAAATTCTAGGAAGAACACCGATCTGGCGACTCTTTTCTCCAACGAGGATGCATTTTCTCATGATGCGGAAATCGTGTCGACCATAAACCGGCAAACCGAGAGCACCACAGCTGCCCATGACGCCGGAAAGAATCAGGCGCAATATCGATCGCTCCAGAATTCGTTATGACCGGGAGGAAATTCCTTTGAATTTAGGGCCGAAGAAAGGTATGGTGTGGGCATGTGTGGGAAAAAGTGCGCACTTTTGAGCACAAATGAGCATCGCATCCTTTCAGCCTCGGAGGACCGTCCCTTGATCGGGAAACAGAACAAGATATCGGTACTCTTGAACCCCGATGAATATGAACGATTCGAGGAGTACTGCGCGCATCGCGGGTTCAAGAAAAGCACCCTCATTGCCCGACTGGTCAGGGACCACCTGGACCACGAAGGCTTTCGTCCGCACCCCAGGTCATCCTCTGAGGGGTCTTCTCCGGCGGGAAAAGGACCGACAACCGGGGGGGCGAAGGACACGACCGAGTTCGAATTTGATGTGCCTGGGGGAACAGTTCTGAGTCGAGCAGAACGCATCGGTCTGGTCGACCGGATTCGACGCCGGGGCGCCGAATTTTCCCCGCCTCCTATGCAGGATCGGTTCGTCGACGGAATCATTCTCGGCGACACAAGAGGTTCGGCTCTCCGTTGCGCATCCGCGGTCGCGTCGGATTTCAATCGGTTTTGGTCCGCTCGGTCCTCGGACGGGGAAGCGCCGTTCGATGTTGTCGATCTTTTCAGCGGCTGCGGGGGAATGTCAGCCGGATTCCGGGCAGTGAACAGCCTCGTCTCGGCTTACCGTATCATCGCGTCAGTGGACATCGATTCCACCGCCAACAGTTCCTTCCGGGAAAATTTCGGGTTCTCCCCGCTCGAAGAGGACGTCTCCGAACTGTCGCGTAATCCGGGACGCCTGGAGGATTTTTTGAAGACATCCGGGCGTCGGAGAAACAAACCCCTGATCATGATCGGCTGCGCCCCCTGTCAGGGGTTCTCGTCCCACCGGAACTCCTCCGGCGCTTCCGACTCCAGAAACTCTCTGTTCACGGATTTCGCGACAATCGCCGCACGGCTGAAACCGGAGGCCGTCATCGCCGAAAACGTGCCGGAACTCCTGACTGACCGGTATTGGCCTTATGTGCAGGAAGCGAGGCGCATTCTTTCCGAAGCCGGATACCATGTGCATCTGGCCGTGCATAACATGGCCGAATTCGGTCTGCCCCAGGAGAGATTCCGCGCACTAATGGTCGCCATGCGCCGTCCGTTTCGGCCTTTGTCCGGCTTTCTTCGCAGGGGAGAGTTCCGGACCGTCCGTCAGGTTTTGGGCGATCTGCCCAAGGTCGCAGCCGGCGAGCGTCATCCCGACGATCCGATGCATTTCAGCGCCGGACACAAGGAGTCCACGATCGAAACAATCAGGGCGATCCCCAAGGACGGCGGCAGCCGCCCCGACGACGTGGGTCCGGAATGCCTCCGTCTGGCCAAGGCCAGGAACGGCAAGGCGATCTACGAGGACGTTTACGGACGCCTTTCCTGGGATCGTCCCGCCATCACCATCACTGCCTATGCGCGGAATCCCGCCAGCGGCCGCTTCGTCCATCCCGAACAGGACCGTGGACTCACCGTCCGTGAGGCGGCTTTGTTGCAGGGCTTTCCGAAGGACTACCTGTTCGCCGGTTCCCTGGATGAAAAATTTCGCCAGATCGGAAATGCCGTGCCGCCCGTATTCTCCGGATATCTGGCCATGTGGCTGCTGGGTGAGCTGCTTGACGCGCTGCCGACGGCAGACGAATTCGATCGGGGCGTCGTCCGTCCGGTCGGTCCGTCGTTTTCTCGCATGATTCCCTCGCTCAAGGCCGGTCATGGGAAAGGCGCGTTTCGCGCATCGTCCGTCGCCGGGTCCGGCGACGGCGTCGATGCGGTGACGGAGGTCCGGGCCTGACATGAGCCGTCCCGAATCAGAAATTGTCGCGATCGATCTGTTCTGCGGCGCGGGGGGATTGTCCCGAGGCCTTGAGGACGCCGGGATCACCGTACTCTGCGGCATCGATTCCTGGGACGTCGCGACCCGCACCTATGCCCTGAATTTTTCACATCCGGTGCTGTGCGCGGATCTTTCGAACATGACGGCGTTAGAGATTCGCAAACGGACCGGCATCGGAAACAAAAGACCGGATTTGGTGGTCGGCGGCCCTCCCTGCCAGGGTTTCTCAGTGCAGAGGGTGGGGCCGGACTACGACGTCCGCAACAATCTGGTCCTGGAATTCGGTCGCCTGGTCCGCGAATTCCGTCCCAGGATGTTCCTCATGGAAAACGTGCCGGGCCTGCTAGGCAAACGCGGGCGCGAGTTAGCGCTCGTTTTCGAGTCGGAAATGGCGAAGGCCGGTTATCGTTGCAGGTCGGTCCTTGTCAACGCTGCCGAGTACGGCGTCCCTCAGATCCGGAAAAGGGTCATCATCTTCGGCGGTCCGGAAGGGGAATCGTCGGCCTTCGAGTTTCCTTCCCCCGGATTCACGGCGGAAAACTTTCGGACCGTGCATGACGTGATCGCCGATCTTCCGTCCCCGCCCGAGGACCATGTCCCGCTTCCCGGAGATCCCCTGCATCGTCGGATTCGGCTGTCGCCCCTCAATCTCAAACGCATCGGCATGATCCCTCCGGGCGGCGGCATGGAAAATCTTCCTCAGGAGATGCGGGTCGACTGTCACAAGAACGGGGCAGCCCGCATCGGACACCGGTTTGTTTACGGACGGTTGGCGGGTGACAGGCCGGCGGCCACGATCACGGCCCGGTTTGACTCCTTCACCCGGGGCAAGTTCGGCCACCCGACGGAACACCGCAACATCACGCTCCGGGAGGGGGCGAGACTGCAGACCTTTCCGGACTCCTTCGTCTTCCGGGGCACCCAGGAGGAAATCGCTGCCCTTGTCGGCAACGCCGTACCTCCTCTTCTTGCCAGGGAAATCGGGCACGCCGTCTGTCGCGCTCTGTCCGAACCATCCCGATCGGAAGCCCCGTCGATTCCGAATCGACGAAAGCTGGATCGCGACGATTCCCGACAATTGCCTCTTTTCGACTGAGACAGGAGGAAGCATGTCGGACTCGAAATCCGTTCACTGGGGCGGCTCCCTCCATCAGACCTTCCGTCTGCTGCCCGTCGAACGTCATTCCGGCAATCTGCGTCCGTTCTTGGAAAGTCACGGTCTCACCCCGGACGAGATTCTCGACAGGCTGCCCTACCACGAGGCCCGCGCTGTCGCAAGGGGAGGCGGCGGGGGACGTCCAGATCCCAAACGATACAGGGACGGGAAACAGGTCTATCAGACCATCGGCCTCCTGTATGAAGGTTCCGACGGGCGTATCCGTGTCACGTCCCTCGGTGAGGCCGTCAGGCGGTGGATCGACATCATCCGTCCTGGAAACAGCGTGATTCTGGCGCGGCATGCAGCATGGGCCCTTGCGGCATGCCAGCTCAAGAATCCAACCGGGGCCGGAGACCGTTTTCCGCCGGACATGCAGGTCTTTCCCTTCGCGTTCATCTGGAGAGCGATGCTGGCCCTTGACGGGAAAATCGGCTCGGACGAACTCAATCGGGCGATCCTCAAGGTGAGGAACGAGGACGAACTGGGCAAGGCGATTGAAAAGATTGCGCATGCGCGGGAAATGGGGGATATTGAATCCCTCGGAGGGGAGACGCTGTCGGAAAAGGCGAAGAACGACCGGATCATCCCCTGGATGTCGCTGGCGTCCTTCGGATGGACGCTTTTCCCCGACAAACGGGGCGGCAGCGGGTATTACGAGCTGATTCCCGAGACCATGGACATTGTCGCCGAGGCGTCGCGGATATCCTTCGAGCATCGGGAATACCGTTCGACCGCCGAATATGTTGAACACATCGCCGACTGTGCGGCCCTTCCGAAGGATTTGAGATGAATAATTACGGTGCGGCCACCGAGGCCAAAATCAATGAAGTGGTTGAGGCCTGCGGGCGGTACGGTAGCCGTTCAGTCATCGCTCTGGCCGGTGTGCCGGGGACCGGAAAGTCCTATGTCGCCTCCATCGCCGCCCAACGATTCACGAACGAGCCTCTGCTCGTGCGGGAGATTCAGTTTCACCAGTCCTTTTCCTACGAAGAGTTCGTGGAGGGACTCCGGATCGACGACCGGCGCGGCGTCAACGCGGTTCCCGGCATTTTCCTCGAATGGAACGAGCGCGCCCGCTCCGACCCGGGACAAAGGTACGTCCTGCTGATCGAGGAGCTTACCCGCGCGAATCTGCCCTCGGTGCTGGGCGAGCTGATGACCTACCTCGAACACCGGGACCGTCCGTTCTGGACCATGTACAGCCGTAAACCCGTACATATCGCTCCGAACCTCACCGTGCTGGCGACCTACAATCCCACGGACCGTTCCGCCGTCGACCTCGACGCCGCGATTATCCGACGTCTGCGCATCATCCGCTTCCCGCCCAGCGTCGAACAGCTCGCGGAGATGCTCGCCGGCGGTAATCTGGGGCGGAAGACCGTCGAGGCGATCCAAAACGTGTTCCGTGTCTGCGAGGACATATTCGCGGACGAATACATGCATCTCATGCCGTTCGGTCACGGGATCTTCGCGGACGTGGTCGACGAGCGGCCCGATCTTCACCGCCTCTGGGCGGAACGCATCGAGCCGCTGCTGCGCAGACCGCTTCTTGAGCCGCATCCTTTCACCGACGTCATCCGGGAGCACTATCCTTGGCGGGATCCCGAATTCATGATCGGATGACGGTCGTCCGGGTACCGGAGAGAGGCGGTGTCGACATTGCGTCCGACGTATGGCGACGGTTGGACTCGAACAGGGAGTTCAACCGTCTGGTGGGCAACGGCATCCTGAGCGTCTCCCGTTCGGGGCGTGACCGGATGCGGATCGAAGGGGCATGCCACGTCGGACGTGCGATTTGCTCCGACGTAATCCTGGAGGTTCACGAAAAAGTGGACGGCGCACTCGCCGCCCTGCTGGGATATGCGGCCCGGGGGGCGTTCAGGGTTGAGCGCACGGCATCGCCGGCCACCGCCGTCGGCGATTTGATCGCCCTGCTCATCCGGCAGTTTCTGGACGCGCTCTCCTCCTATGCATCCGGCGGACGCGAGTTCGCCTACGCTTCGGAGACTGCGGAAGGTGCGATCGTCGGCGGTCGGCTTGACGTACCGGGGACAATACGGCTGCGAGCGCGCGGGTTGGGCCACAAATTCAGGTTTCGTCGAAATGTCCTGACCTTCGCCGTGCCGCTCAACCGGGTGCTCTTCGCCGCTCTCCGTGAAATCCGGCGCATTGCCGAACTGGTTGAGGTTCCACCCGAAGTAATCGCCCGTGCCAGGGGTCTCGCCATGTTGTTCGGGGACTGCCTCGATTCCGCGACGCTGTTCGGTCGGCGGTCGGAGTTCGCAAGGCAGGCGCAGGATCTGATGTCGCTTCCGATCAAGGAAGACGTCCGCGACCTTCTGGCCCTTGCGGGGACGATCCTCTCCCACGAAAGTTTCGAGCACGGTCTCGAACATGTCGCGGTCGCCCCCCGTGCCTGGTTCCTGAACCTGGAGAGCCTGTTCGAGTCGTCCGTTCTGGCGGTGCTGGGCAATCAGATCGGGACGGGCGGCTCGGTGTTCAAGGCCGGCAAGGCGGCTCCGTCCGTGTTCGGCAAAGAGTCGGATGAGTTTCGGGTCCGACCGGATATCGTGATCCGCTCAGCCTCTGGAGAGGTCATCGCCGTGGGCGACGTGAAATACAAGAACTGGACCGGGAGAGCCTCTCCCGCAGACATCTACCAGCTGCTGGTTCACACCGCCGCCTACAAGGGGGCTTCAGCCTTTCTTGTGTTCCCGGGTGAGCGGTTCGAGGTGCGAGATATGGGATCTTCGGTGACAGGAGCGGAAACCAGGCTGTTCGCTGTGGACGTCCGCAACCTGGGGGAGGGGCTGCGCAATCTGCTGACGGAGTTGAAATTGCCCCTTCGGAGCCCTGCCGCCGCCGTATCAGCCGGCTGAACGGACCGAAACCGCCGACAAACCGTGGCCACGGAGAATCCCGCATGCGCCCCAGGCTCCGGAAAGGGGAAAAGCTCACCAAATCCGAGCAGATGGCCAGGGTCAGAAGCAAGGACACCGCACCAGAGACCATTCTGCGCAAGACGCTCTGGCATGCCGGATTGAGGTACCGTGTACGACCGGACTTGCCAGGGACGCCGGACTTTGCTCTAATGAAGGATAAGGTGGCCGTTTTTGTGGACGGATGCTTCTGGCACGGGTGCCCGATCCACTACACAGCGTCGGTGAGGAATGCCGAGTTCTGGCAGAAGAAGCTGGCCCGCAACCTGGAGCGGGATCGACGGGTGGATGAGGAACTGGCGAAATTGGGGTGGAGGATTGTCCGGGTTTGGGAGCACGAGGTTGAGCAATCAGTCACGAAAACCGTTGAACGGATGCATGCAATTTTTCGTGTGAACCGTAGGGCCAGTTAACGTATCACCTCATATGAACCCAAGCTGCGTTGGATCCAGTTAGGATTGCTCATGTAGGAGTCCTCCGGAAAAAAAGTCGTCGGAGTCGTTGACAATCCTCAGCCTGGAGGAGGTGTTTGCGGTATGATCTTCATGTTGTTTTTGAATGAAACCATGAGGATAAGTGCCGCATGTTTCGCCTGATGTACGCTTCAATCGGGATAGGGGGGGCTTGTGGCCTTTTCCCCCTCCCACACCACCGTGCGTACGGGTCCGTACACGGCGGTTCGGCGGATTAAGCTGTTTTAGGCAGGGTAGGTGGGAGGAGGG
>PDZX01000113.1 GCA_002753185.1 Magnetococcales bacterium WMHbin3 | reverse complement strand
AATAGCGGATGGCCAAGTCGATGGGTTGGCGCAGGGCCTGATACTGGGCTTGCAAATCGATGAATTCCATGTCCGCCTCATGAAAACAGGGTTTCTTGATCCAGCAACTGCCGAATGGTCTCCCGCGCTCGCACCACGGCGAAGCGGTCCTTGCGCACCATCACCTCCGGGGGGCGTGGACGCGTATTGTAATTGCTGCTCATGGTAAAGCCGTAGGCCCCGGCGGAACGGACGGCCAGCAACTCCCCCTCGCGAAACTCCGGGAGCATGCGGTCGCGAGCGAAGAAATCGCCGGTTTCGCAGATCGGACCCACCACATCGGCCATCACCTCCTCGCGGTCGAAGCGCCGCATCACCGGCAGAATGCCGTGATAGGCATCGTAGAGCGCCGGGCGGATGAGGTCGTTCATGCCGGCGTCGGTGATGATGAACCGTTTGGTTTCGCCGTCCTTGAGGTATTCCACCCGGCAGACCAGGATGCCGGCATTGCCGGCGATGACCCGTCCCGGTTCCAGGATCAGGGTGACGTCCAACCCTTCCAGCTCGCCGAGCAGGGCCTGGGCGTAGCGGTCGGGATGGGGCGGGGTCTGTTGCGCCTCGTAGGGAATCCCCAGACCCCCCCCCAAATCGAGATATTGAATGGCAATCTTTTCCCGGCGCAGCAGGGCCAGCAGCTCCTTGATGCGGCGCAGGGCCTCGACGAACGGCTCCACGGAGGTCAACTGCGAGCCGATGTGGCAGTCCAGGCCGACGGGAGTGACATGCTCCATGGCTGCGGCCTGGCGGTAGAGGGCCAGGGCGCGGGCGGTGGGGATGCCGAACTTGTTGCGCGCCAGTCCGGTGGAGATGTATGGATGGGTGACCGGATTGACGTCCGGGTTGATGCGCAGGGCGATGGCCGCCTTTTTGCCCATCTGGCCGGCCAGGGCGTTGAGGCGTGTCAATTCGGCCTGGCTCTCCACGTTGAAGAGGAGGATGCCGTAATCCAGGGCGGCGCGCAGTTCGGCGCTGGTCTTGCCCACGCCGGAGAAGACCACCTTGCGGCCTGAGGCGCCGACCCGTTTCACCCGTTCCAGCTCGCCGCCGGAGACGATATCGAACCCGGAGCCGCGCCGGGCCAGGGCATCCAGCACCGCCAGCGAGCTGTTCGCCTTGACCGAATAGCAGATCAGGGGGTCGATGGCGGCGAAGGCCTTGCGGAAGACATCGAAGTGATGTTCCAGGGTGGCTTCCGAGTAGCAGTAGAACGGCGTGCCCACCTCTTCGGCGATGCGGTCCAGCGGGACCTGTTCGCAGTACAGGCGGTTCTCCTGGTAGCGAAAGTGATCCATCAGGATTTTTTGTCCGTGGCGCCGGCGTTACGGCTCTTCTCGACTTCCTGCCCGGGAAGATAGAGATCGCCCTTGTAGCCGCATCCGGCCAGAATCAGGCCCGTGGAGACGAGCAGGATGGCGAGCGTGGCGCGGAATTCGATGGACGGCATGCGTCGTTCCCCTTGGCGAATGGTTCGAGAAAATCCCTTTCCACCATTGTGCCATGGTTTCGTTCCATCATTCAACGCTGTCCGATTCCGGTGGACGGGTCAGGCCCGGATCGGATAGAATATTTTTGCAATCGCGTTAGCAGATAGACTCCAAAAGCGAATCGAAAGCACTGCTGGGCGTTGGCCCGAAAAAAATCAAGAACAAAATAACAATTAAGATGACCATCACCGACGCCGACCTGACCGCCATGAGCACCCGCATTGCCGAGGCCGTCCACCCGGAGCAGATCATTTTATTCGGCTCCCATGCCCGTGGCGAGGCGCAATTCGATTCGGATATCGACCTGCTGATCATCACCCGTGAGACTTACGGCCCCCACAACAGCCGCCGACAAGCCATGGCCCGGGTGTGGCGGTTGTTGGCGGATATTCCTGTGGCCAAGGATATCGTCCTGTTCAGCGACACCGAGGTGGAACAGTGGCGCACGGCCAAGAATCACCTGATAGCCAGGGCCTTGCATGAGGGAAAAGTGCTTTATGAAAGGCATTGATTACGCCTGGGAGCTGCTGCGCTTGGCACGCGCGGATCATCGCGCCATGACTGGCATGCTGGATTACGAGGTGTTCACCGACGCTATTTTCGGTTTTCATGCCCAGCAGGCGGTAGAAAAGGGGCTTAAAGCGTGGCTGTCGGCCTTGGAAATCCTGTTCCCTCTGACCCATGACATCAGCCGCTTGTTGCCGTTGCTGGAACAGCAAGGTGTGGAGATGATGGATCTGTGGGAGTGGGTGGAACTCACCCCGTTCGCTGTGGAACATCGCTACGCATGGGGTGACGACGCCGAAGCACCACTGGATCGCATCAAATTGATCACCCGGATTCATGAACTGCTTGAACATATTGAGCATCAAATCGAACCGACCTGTGCATGAGTGTCAATCCTGTCGTACCTTGCTGGCGAGTTGGCACAGCCTTTTCCTGCGAGAACAATGACAACTCGGCAAAAGATCATCCTCGGTGGCGTCGTCACCATCAACCGTTTTTTCCCCCCGACGCCACTCTTTTACCAGCCCGTCGGCCATGAGATGCGCATGCCTTCCACCGCCAGGTGATGCCTGGACGTTGGTACACGTCGCAACCCGGTGCTGGTCTTTCAGTCATTGACCGCTTTTTCCAACGCTTCCTTGGCCTGGTAATACCCCTTGCTGGCCATCTGCATGGACTGACCCGCTTCCAAAAAGGCTTGCAGCGCCCGTTCCACGTCGGTGCCCCGCATGAATTCGATGATCTCCTCGACATCCTTCTCCGAGCCGTCGAGCAGGGTGAGGCCGGCGAGGTTGTTGGTCAAAATGGCGATGCGATGGCTGCACAGGGTGGTCTTGTCCTCCGAGCATGAACAAAATGCGGACATGTTGGAGCCTTCCCGCCGGAATTCCATTTCCAGAGGCCCCGCGTCGTCGGCCTGCACCATCAGATGGATGCTCCGCACGGGATTGATCATCGTTTCATAGGCTTCCACCGCCTTTTTGACCGAGACGAAGAAGGGGTGATCGTCCAAGGTGTCTGTCAGCCCCACCTTTTCCAGTTGCATGCGGAGAGGACGGGGGGTATCGGCGATCTTGACGATGATGCCCGTTTCGCGGAACTCCCGATACAGTTCGGCAAAGCGTTGGGCGGCGGTGATGTCCATGTCGGTGATGGCCTGGGCGTCGATGACCACCCAGCGCACGGGGGTGGGGGCCTCGACAACCACCTGCCGCAGACGGTTCATCACATGACGGGCGTTGGCGAAGATCAGCGGGGCGTAAAGACGATAGATGACCAGCCCGGAGACGCACTCGCCGCCGTTTTTCCGACTGCCCAGATCGTGGAATTTCTTGCCTGGGCCTTGACGACGCAAAACGGCATCGCCGGGGCGGGAGATCTCGACGATGACCCCCAGCAGGGAGATGATCAAGCCCAGCAGGATGCCGGGGACCACCCCGGCCACCAGAATCGCGGTGGTGACCAGGAAGGCCATGAAAAACTCGAAGCGGTCGATGCGGAAGAGTTCTCGCATGGCGCTGATTTCCAGCATGCCGAAGGCGGTGACGATCAGGATGGCGCCCAGCGCCACCTTGGGCAGCAGGGCGATGAGTCCGGTCAAAAAGTAGAGGAAGAGGAGCAGTCCGGCGGCAGCCACCAGTTGCGCCACCTGGGTCTTGCCGCCCGTGGCATCGACGATGACCGTGCGGGAGGAACTGGCGGAGACCGGGAACCCCTGCAACAGTCCGGCGCCAATATTGGCCATGCCCAAGGCGGTGAGTTCACGATTTGGGTTGATTTAGTAGCGATTTTTTTCCGCAAAGGCCTGGGCCAGCAGGATGCCGTCGGAAAAGGCGAGAAAGGCGATGGCCAGGGCGGCAGGGGCAAGCGCGTGGATGTCCGACCACTGCAAGGGGGGGATCACCGGCATGGGGGTGCCGGAGGGGACCATCCCCACCAGGGCGATGCCCATCTCGCCGAAGCCCAGGTATTGCGTGCCGAGGATGCCCAGCGCGGAGACCGCCAGTGCGCCGGGGATCCTGGGCGCCAACCGGGCGAGGACCACCATGAAGAGAATGAAGACGGCGCCCACCAGAAAGGTGGGACGGTGGGTGTTGGGGAGGTTCTCCACCAGTTGCCAGAGCAGAGGGAAAAAGTCCTCGCCGGTGGTCTTGATGGCAAACAGCTTACCCAACTGGGTGGAAGCCAGGATGAGGGCGGCGCCGTTGAGATAGCCGATGAGCACGGGGCGGGAGAGAAAGTCGGCGATCGTGCCCACCCGCAGCTTGGAGGCCAGCAACAGAAAAACGCCTGAGAGCAGGCCGAGGGTGGCGGCCAGGGCGGGAATGCGGCTGGGATCGCCAGCGGCCAGCGGCAGGATGGAAGTGCCGGCCAGCAGGCCGATGGCGGCGTCCGGCCCGGCGATGACCTGGCGAGAGGAGGCGAAGAGGGCAAACCCCACCGAGGCGGCCAGCGCGGCGTAAAGCCCGGCGATGGGTGGCATGTGTACCAACTCGGCATAGGCGATCACCGAGGGGATCATGACCACGCAGGCGGTCAGGCCGGCAATGAGATCGCCGCGCAGCCAACCGAATTTGTAATTCCTCAGCGTCAAAAATATGGGGGGCAACAGGCGGGTCTGCCAGGTCAAAGGTGTGGGCATGTGTTGTTCTTAGGATCGATGGGTTCCGTTAGAGGAGCTGCTTTCCTTGCAGCATACGGGATGGTTATCCCTTTCGTCAATGCAGGAGGAGATTGACAGCGCGTTGCAGCAGTTGGCAAAAAAAACGGCGGGCCAAATGGATGGCCCGCCGTTGCAACTTCGGAGTTTCCGGTCAGACCAGAATCACTTCACACCCAGGAAGGTGATCACATCGCCCCGCTCCGCAGCGTCCTTCATGCCGGGGAAGGTCATCTTGGTCTTCGCGAACATGGCCTTGGGATTTTCCAGATATTTATCCAAATTGGCGGCATCCCAGGTCACGCCGGTGAACCCCTCGGAATACTTGAAACCCGCTTCGGTGCCGGCCGCGCGACCGCCGATGCCGGCCAGATTGGGACCGATCTTCTTTTCGCCCGCCTTGGTGGAGTGGCAGACAAGGCAGTTCTTCTTGAAGGAGGCCTCGCCCTTGGCGGCGTCACCGGCAACGGCGGAACCAGCAGCCATGAGAGAGACAATACCGATTCCGGCAATAAGAAGCTGTTTCATGCGTTTTTCCTTTGTGAAATGGTGAGGAGTGGTTTGCCCTGTCCGGATGGAGCCGGATCTCATGAAAGTGTAAATGAATCACGCTACGGCGTCAAGCCTCTTCGGTTCGTGCAAGACGCATTTTTGCCTCAAGAATGGCTTGGCGCACCGTCTCGCAGGCCGTGCCGCCCACCACCCGGCGGGCATTGACCGAGGCGGTCACGGTCAACACCCCACGCACGTCGGCCTCGATGCGCGGGTCGGCGGCCAGCAGGTCCGCATCGGGCAGCTCCTCCAGGGAGCAACCCCTGGCAATGCATGCTCTTACCAGCCGCCCGGTGATCTCATGGGCCTGCCGGAAGGGAATCCCCTTGCGCGCCAGATAATCGGCCAGATCCGTGGCCGTGGTGAAACCGGCCCGCGCCGCCTCCGCCATGCGCGACCGATGGACCGTCATTTGCGGGAGCATGCGGGCAAACACCGCCAGACAGGCCCGCAGCGTATCCACCACGTCGAAGATCGCCTCCTTGTCTTCCTGCATGTCCCGGTTGTACGACAGGGGCAACCCCTTCATCAGGGTCAGCAGGCCCATCAGATGCCCTGTCACGCGACCGCTCTTGCCGCGCGTCAGCTCGGCGGCGTCCGGATTCTTCTTTTGCGGCATGATGCTCGAACCGGTGGCGAAATCGTCCGACAGTTCGATGAAGCCGAAGGCCGGCGAGGACCACAGGATCAGCTCCTCGGACAACCGGGAGAGATGGGTCATCGCCAACGCCGCTGCCGCTGCGGTTTCGATGACGAAATCCCGATCCGATACCGCGTCCAGGGAATTCTTGCAGATCCCGTCGAACCCCAATTCCCTGGCCACCCACTCCCGGTCGAGGGGGAACGGCGTACCGGCCAGGGCTGCCGCGCCCAGGGGGAGTTGGTTGATCCGTTTCCTGGCATCGGTGAAGCGTTGATGATCCCGCTCCATCATTTCGTAATAGGCCATCAAGTGATGCCCCAAGGTCACGGGCTGGGCATTTTGTAAATGGGTGAAGCCGGGCATGATGGTCTCGACATGATTTTCGGCCAGCTCCACCAAAACGGATTGCAGCTCCCGAAGCGCCGCGCGGATGGCGTCAACCTCCTCGCGCAGCCACAGCCGCAGGTCGGTCGCCACCTGATCGTTGCGGGAGCGGGCGGTGTGCAGCTTGCCGGCCACCGGCCCGATCCGCTCGGTCAGGCGGCTTTCCACGTGCATGTGGATATCTTCCAGGTCGTCGCGGAAGGGCATCTTCCCTTCCTCGATCTCCGCGCGCACCTGCGCCAGTCCCTCGACGATCCGGTCGGCCTCCGCCTGGGCGATGATCCCCTGTCTGGCCAGCATCCGGCAGTGGGCCATCGAACCCTGGATATCCTGCCGATACAGCCGCTTATCGTAGTGGATCGAGGAGGAAAAACGCTCCATCAGGGCTGCTGTGGGCTGCTCGAAACGGCCTCCCCACAGCTTGCCGCCGGGTTCCGGGCTGGTCATGGCCGGGCGCGCAGTTTGGCGGCGATGCGCATGCGCAGGGCATTGAGTTTGATGAAGCCGCCGGCGTCCGCCTGGTCGAAGGCGCCGTGATCGTCCTCGAAGGTGACCGTGTCGGTGTCGAACAGGGAGTAGTCGGAGCGGCGTCCGGTGACCGTCACGTTGCCCTTGTAGAGTTTCAGGCGCACCACTCCGGAGACATGGGTCTGCGAGGCGTCCACCAGTGCCTGGAGCGCCTGGCGTTCCGGGCTGAACCAGTAGCCGTTGTAGACCAGGGCGGCGTAGCGTGGGGCCAGTTCG
Source organism: Magnetococcales bacterium WMHbin3 (assembly GCA_002753185.1). Taxonomy (GTDB): domain Bacteria; phylum Pseudomonadota; class Magnetococcia; order Magnetococcales; family Magnetaquicoccaceae; genus Magnetaquiglobus. The sequence continues at coordinate 1,161 of PDZX01000113.1, read as the reverse complement.
TCCTTCAGGTGGGCCACTTCCCGGTCCAGGGTGAGGGACTCCATGGCGCGGTGGGCGACCCCCAGGATGGTTCCGCCGGGGGTTTCGTACACGCCGCGTGATTTCATGCCCACGTAGCGGTTTTCCACCAGGTCGAGGCGGCCGATGCCGTTGGCCCCTCCCAGTTCATTCAAGCGCGCCAGCAGGACCGCCGGGGTGAGGTGTACCCCATCGATGGCCACTGCGTCGCCCTTCTCGAAGGTCAATTCCACATGGGTGGGGCGGTCTGGCGCCTTCTGGGGCGAGACCGAGAGGATGAACATGTCGTCGTCCGGTTCCTGCCAGGGGTCTTCCAGCGCCTTGCCTTCGAAGGAGAGGTGCAGGATATTGCGGTCCATGGAATAGGGGACTTCGCCGCGTTTGGCCTGGGCCACCGGAATGCCGTTGGCGTCGGCGTAGGCCAGCAGTTTCTCCCGCGAGGTCAGGTCCCATTCCCGCCAGGGGGCGATCACCCGGATGTCGGGTCGCAGGGTGTAGTAGGCCATTTCGAAGCGGACCTGGTCGTTGCCCTTGCCCGTGGCGCCGTGGGCCACGGCATCGGCCCCCACCCGGTTGGCGATTTCGATCTGTTGTTTGGCGATCAAGGGGCGGGCGATGGAGGTGCCCAGGTGGTACACCCCTTCGTACAGGGCGTTGGCCCGGTACATGGGGAAGACGAAGTCCCGCACGAACTCTTCTTTCAGGTCTTCGATGAAGATTTCCCGGACGCCCAGTTTTTGTGCCTTTTCTCGTGCCGGTTCCAGTTCCTCGCCCTGGCCCAGGTCCGCGCAGAAGGCCACCACTTCGCAGTGATAGTTTTCTTGCAGCCATTTGAGGATGATGGAGGTGTCCAGACCTCCAGAGTAGGCCAGCACCACTTTTTTGACCGAGGATGTATTCATTGTCTTCCAGACCACCCGTGAAAAAGATTGAACCTAACTACAGTTCTCCATTATTAGGGGTCCAGGGGGATTATCCCCCTGGTGGGATCCAAGGGCGTGAGCACTTGGTGGGATCCAAGGGCGAAGCCCTTGGTATCTTGCGCGCTTTATCAAAAGCTTTTTTTCGCGCGCCTTTTGCGCGAAAAAAAGCGCAGCGCGCCTCAAATCACTCGGTTTTTACGAGTGCGCCTTGGCAGGCCCT
>PDZX01000018.1 GCA_002753185.1 Magnetococcales bacterium WMHbin3 | reverse complement strand
AAAGGCCGGGGTGGAGGTGCATCTGCGCGCCACGGGTCTGAACACCTTGGCCAGGGAACTCAACGACTTTCGGAGCGAACAGGAGCAAGCAAGATGAAAACAGAAATGAGCAAGGACGGCAGCACGATCATCGTCAGCATTCCCATGCTGATGAAGAAGCGGGGAGGGCGCACGCTGATCATCGCACCCCCCGGCATGGGCGAGGAACCGCCGCCACGGGAGGAGACATTGGCAAAACTGGTGGCCAGAGCGCACCATTGGTTGCGGCTGTTGGAGGCAAAGCGGTTCGCGTCCGTCCGGGAGTTGGCCGTCCACGAGAATCTCGATGCCTCCTACATCGCCAAGATCCTGCGCCTGACGTTGCTGGCGCCGGACATCATCGAGGCGATTCTGGATGGGCGTCAGCCGGACGATCTGAGCTGGGCAGAATTGAGGAAACCGTTCCCGATGCTGTGGGAGGAGCAGAGGGCGTTGTGGAAATTTCCTGCGGTGGCGTGATGCCTTGGCAGTCAGGATCGGACAGTTTTTATTCCTTGAGTTATCGGATGGGGCGAGGTATGGTCCGGGCAGGCATCAACCTCTCGCTCGGAAACCCTGCCATGGATCATCAATACGCCCTGACCCTGCAACAGATCGACACCATCAACCTGAGTCTCGACAAAACCCTGGCCGTGGCGCGCATGGTGGCCGAGTGCGGCACTGCCGCCCGGCCAGCCCAGGAAAACACGCCACCCGCCGCATCCTTATTCGTGGTCATGCAGGTGATCGTCGATGAGTTGGAAAAGATCGACGCAGTGATGAAGTCCCTCGCTCACGAATGAATAGAGGGATCATTGGGGATCGATTTTTTCAATTGTTCCAGAAGCCGGACCTTGCCAGCATCGTCCATGGCTCCCAGGTACAGCAGAATCACGGCCAGGGTGTCGTCAGGCTCGTAGAAGAATGATGGCGACACGTTCAGTTCTGCCGCGATCTCCTTCACGATAGCGAAGGCCGGCGCCCGGGTGCCCCGCTCGTAGCGATTGATGCGGGGGGAGGCTCCCGACGGTTCCAGGCCAATGCGAAAGCCCAGTTGCCGTTGGGAAATTCCAGCCCGATCCCGTGCCTGTTTAAGTCGTTTGCCGAACAGAACGTCATCCTCACCCATGCCACGCCATCGTCCCTTGTCGAGAGGTTCAAGATGGCGGCCATTCTTTCAATCTCTACCATTGCGGAATACTACCGAATTGGAATATATCTACCGAAAAGGCAGATATCTTGAACCCGTTTGCGTCTTGTTCCGATGCGATTCTTGCCATTCCTTCTTGCCGGAGTGCTGCTTGGATTTTTTCCAGGACTTTGTTCCGGGGAAGGACGGCGGATCTATGGCGACCTGGACGGCGTGATCTACCTGGGCAACTACGACGGCGATACCGTGCGGTTCGACATCCCCGGAGTCCATCCTCTGCTTGGCGACAACATCTCTGTACGGATCTGTGGGGTGGACACCCCGGAATTGCGTGCCCGGTGCGCCCAGGAAAAGGAGCAGGCCATGCGGGCCAAGGAGATGGTGCGCGATCTGTTGCGCAATTCTGGGCATATCGTTTTGAAAGATGTGGGGCGGGACAAATATTTCCGCATCGTGGCCAGGGTGGTGGCCGACGGGGTGGATGTGGGTGAGCGACTGTTGCAAGAGGGGCTGGCCGTGCCCTACGAAGGTGGCAGGAAAAGCGGATGGTGCCAGACGGAGTGAATCGCCCGTTTGTTATTGCAAGACACGCAGTTTGTTTCCGAGCCGGGCGCATGCCTCATGAACATTGCCGGTCTGTTTGCGCACGGTGCGCCCCTGTGCGCATATTCCCGGCCATGGCACCCATGATACCACAGGCCACGTCGGTGCGAACGTGGTGCGACAGGGGGCGTCATGGTGGGAACGGAATTGGGCGACCGGACCAGGGTTCGCCTGTTCACCCCATTCTCCGCAACCAAAAAACGCATCGAACTGGTCCACAGGGCTGTGGACCAGCGCTTTTGTTGATTTTATTGGAGAAATACCTGGTCCACAGATCTGTGGACCAGCATGGCCCTGGTCCACAGGTTTTGGAGAATGGGGCCGGAGAGAGAAAGAAATGGCGACTTTTCGACCCCCGCAAGTCCGGTTCCTGACCAAGTGCGTTTTCGAACCGTCCGACGTAACTCTTGGAAACATTGGACTTTTTCAGGCATAAAAAAGCCGCCCTGGAAGGCGGCTATGACTTGCAGAAATTTTTTATGACTTTAGATGGTGGAGGTGAACGGGATCGAACCGATGACCTCCTGCTTGCAAAGCAGGCGCTCTCCCGATTGAGCTACACCCCCTCGCGGCCGGTTTGGGCGGGTTCGGGCGTTCAGGGTGCTGGTGGGCCTAAGTGGAGTTGAACCACTGACCTCACGCTTATCAGGCGTGCGCTCTAACCATCTGAGCTATAGGCCCGCACTCGCTGAACACCCCTTTTACCCGACTTGCGCGCCGGGGTCAAGGGGATGGAATGAGAATTTTGCATTTTTTTCGCACAAAGAACATTGACAAAAAAAATGATCCACGCGAATCTATACCCCGTCCTCGCGGAGAGATGGCCGAGCCGGCTGAAGGCGGCACCCTGCTAAGGTGTTATACTCGAAAGGGTATCGAGGGTTCGAATCCCTCTCTCTCCGCCACTTCCCCTCCAACACTCGCTGCTTTTTGTCCCTAACTCCATCGGGTCACTGCCTCTTGTGCGTCATGCCCCTTCACGATGAGGTCATTCCATGATCACTACCCCGGATACGCCGTTCTATGACATCCACGTCTTCTGTTGCACCAACTCACGTGGACCAGGACACCCCAGGGGAGACTGCGCCTCCCGTGGCGCCCTGGACCTCCAAGGCTACCTGAAGGCCAGAGTCAAGCAACTCATCCCAACCGTCAATATCCGCATCAACCAGTCGGGGTGCCTGGATCGCTGCGATCTGGGACCCGTCATGGTCATCTATCCTCAGGGCATCTGGTATCACTACCGCAACCAGCAGGACATGGACGACATCCTCGAACACCATATCCTCGGCGGGCAACGGGTCGATCGTCTCCTGCTGCAAAACGACTCCCTGACGCCTCCACCGGCTTGATGCCCCTTGCCCCGCACACGCAACGGCCATGGCAACCTCGACTCCCAAATCTCGTTTCCGGCTTTGGCACTGGCTGCTCCTCGTGCTGCTCATCGGCATGGCCGTCGGCTTCTATCACGGCTTGCCAATCGCTCCGCAATCCAAATCAAAATTCGTCTCGATCGATAATAAGGATACCAACAAGACGCCACGCCTGCCACTGGCGCCCCATGTCCATCAACTGCATGCCAGACCAGACCCCTCGATGATCAAAGCCTCCGAAGGCATCCCTCTGCGCTTCCGCCTGCTGGACAAACGCACCATGCGTATCGACCAGTTGGTGATCGCCGTCGGCGAACTCCATGCCGCGCCATGGGGAGGGCAGATCACACCCATGGCCTATGCCGCCGATCTGGTCGTGCGCGATGGCGAAGCCGTCCATGGCCGCGAGGGGCACGTCAATCCGGCGGTCTGGGTGGAATTGCGCAATCACGAACAGAAAAAAATGCATGAAGGCTGGATGTTCGCCCGTGATTCCGCCCAGACCGCATGGGAACATCCCCGCTTCGACCTGACCTTCCTGGGAACCATGGACACTCAGGCCACTGCCCGATGACCGCCCCCTCCTGGCTGCAGGAGGAACACGCCTTGTCCCTGCTCACCCTGGTCGGTGCCGCCGAGGCCGGAATGCGCGAGGAGATCCCGGTGGGCGCCGTTATCGCCGATCCCTGGGGCAGAATCCTCGCTTGCGCGGGCAATCGGTGCCTGAACCCCGTCGATCCATCGGGTCACGCGGAAATGCGCGCCTTGCGACTGGCTGCCGCACGGGTCGCCAACTTCCGCCTGCCTCTTGCCCGCATCGCCATCTCCCTGGAACCCTGTCCCATGTGTCTGGCGGCACTCTCCATGGCGCGCCTGGAGACGATCCGCTTTGCCGCTACGCGTCTCCCGGACGGCATGCCTTGCCAGGATACCCCCAGGGAACACGCCAGCGCCTCGGCGATGCTGCTGCGTGATTTCTTCCAGCCAAAACGGGAAAACGAAAACGCCCGGCAAAACCAGGCCCAAAGGTGAATCGGGCCGGTTTTGCCGGGCGTTGGCGCATCTTCAAAGAATCAGAGACTAACGCCCCCCACCCAGACTGTGAACATAGAGCGTCACCTGCTTGATGGCCAGCGGATCCAACTCTCTGCCCACTTCCTTGGATCCCTTGCCCCAGGCGGGCATCACGCCGCTGCGGCCCTTGGCGATGCTCTCGCGGATGGATACCAGGTCCGCACCATGCAGCCAGATGGCATCCGTGAGGTTCGGGGCACCCACTGGCGGCAGGGCTTGTCCTCCCGCCGTCCCCTTGAGGGAACCGTTCCCCTGGTCGCCATGGCAGTTGTTGCATCCCGCATCGCCGTGGAACAGGGCATCGCCACGCTTGTTCGCCGCAGCGTCCTGGCTCCGTCCAGAGAAGGAGAGGACGTACTGGGTCAGGTCATTGACCTGCGCCTCGTCGAACGCTCCTCCCGTCGCTTTGAGATGGGCGGGCATCTGGCCGGTGCGTCCCTGCGTGATGGTCTCTTGAATGGTCTCCAGGGATCCGCCATACAGCCAGTCGTCATCCGTCAGGTTGGGAAAGCCGCCCGCCTTGGAGCCGATACCGCCTTGGCCATGGCACGGGGCGCAGTTGTCCCCGAATATGGCCTTCCCGCCGGAAATGGAGTATTGCAATAGATCATTCTTCTTGGCGATCTCTTGCAACGACATGCGGGCCAGTTGTTCGTTCACGTTTTTCTTCTTCGCGTTGGCCTCGTCCAGTTCCTCGCGGAGTTCCTTGTGCATGGACCAGCCCAGCACCCCCTTGGTGAAATCACCGCCAACCGGCCAGGCGGGATAGAGAATCCAATAAATCACCGACCAGACGATCGTGGCATAAAAGGTGTACAGCCACCATTTGGGCAGGGGGTTGTTGTACTCTTGCAATGGGTATCCTTCGTCGTCATCCCATTGATGACCGGTGGTGCTCACTTCCTGATTGTCCGACATCGCATCCTCTCCTTGTCACTCAACGGGTTTGCGCCTGATACCCTGAGAAATCCACCAGGGTACCCAGCATTTGCAGATAGGCCACCAGGGCATCCAGTTCGGAGATTTTGTCGGGTTGTCCGTCAAAGTCATCCTTGGTGACCTTGTTGCCATACCGTTTGTTCAAGCCCGCCGGATCGCCGCCGGCCAGTGCCTGGGCCATCAGGTCCTGCTTGGCACTGCTGATCTGTTCCTCGGTGTAGGGGACGCCCACCTTGGACAAAGCGCGCAGCCGTTTGTCGATATCGCCGTAGTCGAGCGCATTCTTGGCCAGCCAGGGGTAGGCGGGCATCACGGATTCCGGCACCACGTTTTGCGGACGCATCATGTGCGCATGATGCCATTGGTTGGAATATTTCCCGCCGATGCGCGCCAGGTCGGGTCCGGTGCGTTTGGATCCCCACTGAAACGGGTGATCGTACATGCTTTCGGCGGCCAGGGAGTAGTGGCCGTACCGTTCCGCCTCGTCGCGGAAGGGACGGATCATTTGGGAATGGCAGTTGTAGCATCCTTCACGGATGTAGATGTCCCGTCCCTTGAGTTCCAGCGGGGTGTAAGGTCGCATGCCATCGACCTTCTCGATGGTCCCCTTGATGAAAAAGAGGGGGACGATTTCCACCAGACCGCCGATCGAGACCAGCACCAGGGTCAGAATGGCCATCAGGGGGATGCTTTTTTCAATGGTGGCGTGTTGCATGGGGGTCTCCTCTATTAGCCTCTGTTCGCGCCGCGAATGGTCATGTAGACGTTGTAGGCCATCACCAGGGCGCCGGCCAGAAAGACGACGCCACCAATGGCGCGGATCAGGTAATAGGGGTGCATGGCGGCCACCGTCTCGGCAAACGAGTAGCTCAGGTTGCCGAACGAGTCATAAGCACGCCACATCAGTCCCTGCATGATCCCGGAAATCCACATGGCCACGATGTAGATGACCACCCCGATGGTCGCCAGCCAGAAGTGGAGATTGATGAGAGTCGTGGAGTGGATGGCCACCCCCCACAGCCGGGGTACCATGTGATAAATGGCGCCGAATGAAACCATCGCCACCCAACCCAACGCGCCGGAGTGGACATGGCCAATGGTCCAGTCGGTGTAGTGGGAGAGGGCGTTGACCGATTTGAGCGACATCATCGGTCCCTCGAAGGTGGACATGCCGTAGAACGACAGCGAGGCGATGAAGAAGCGCAGGATGGGGTCGGTTCTCAGTTTGTGCCAGGCCCCGGAGAGGGTCATGATGCCGTTGATCATGCCGCCCCACGAGGGCAGCAGCAGCATGATGGAGAAGGTGGCCCCCAGGGTGCCCGCCCAGTCCGGCAGTGCCGTGTAGTGCAGGTGATGCGGCCCGGCCCAGATGTACATGAAGGCCAGTGCCCAGAAATGCACGATGGAGAGACGGTACGAGTAAACCGGTCGTTCCGCCTGCTTGGGCACGAAGTAGTACATCAAGCCGAGAAACGCCGCCGTCAGGAAAAAGCCCACGGCATTGTGACCGTACCACCACTGGATCATGGCATCCTGCACCCCGGAGAAGATCGGGTAGGAGTCGGTCAGATTGACCGGGATCGCCAGGTTGTTGACGATATGCAGCAGCGCCACCGTGATGATGAAGGCCAGGTAGAACCAGTTGGCGACATAGATGTGCGGCTCCTGCCGACGCGCCAGAGTGCCGACATAGTTGATGAAATACGCCACCCAGACCACGGTGATCAGCAGGTCGATCGGCCAGATCGGCTCTGCGTATTCCTTGCCCTGGCTCAATCCCAGGGGATAGGTGATCACTACCAGCACCACCACCAGGTTCCAGCCCCAGAAGGTGAATCGGGAGAGGAAGTCCGAAAAGAGCCGTACCCGGCAGGTGCGCTGCACCACATAATAGCTGGTGGCGAACAGCACGGATCCGCCAAAAGCGAAGATCACCGCCGAGGTATGCAGGGGACGCAATCTGCCGAAGGTGATGTACGGGATGTCGCCGTTCAAGCCGGGAAAGGTCAGTTCCAGGGCGAGGATGACCCCGACCAGAAAGCCGACTATGGCGTAAATGACGGATCCGATGGTAAAGTATTTAACAATATCATAATCGTAGACTGGTTTTTGGATTGATGTCTGGTGCACGGGGTGTCTCCTCTTGGGCATATTGTTTATGCTTCATACTGGCTCGATATTATACCTTGGCATGGGCGGCGAGTCAATCGTAAATTTGACGAATCTCAAATTTTGCGGTATTTGGTGTGAATAAAAGCAGGAACGATTTTATAGCAGGTTTGTCTAGTAATGCAAGATTTGCTATTTAACATTAAAACGTGGTATGAACGATCGTTGGTGATGGAGTGGTGTGTGGGGTCCGTGACAGGCCGAGTGGTTGGCAGTAAGATGGTCTTTGGAAACGGCAATCGATGGCAATTCCGCAAGCAAGACAGGTGGCGGCGTGTGCAGAAGCCCTGTCATCAGGAGAAGCAAAAATGAGCACGGACATGACGTCGGATGGCGACAAATCTCTTTATGAAAATTGGAAAAAAATTTACCCAAGTCACCAGCCTGGCTTCTTTCGCAATCTGCGCTGGGTGGTTTACGCCATCGAACTCGGTATTTTCTTTCTTTTGCCGTTAGTGCGCTGGGAACGGCCGGAGGGCTTGCCAAGTCAGGCGGTGTTGTTCGATCTGCCGGAGCGGAAATTTTATCTGTTTGACCTCACCATCTGGCCTCAGGACATTTTCCTCCTGGCGTTTCTGCTGATCGCGGCGGCCCTTGGGCTGTTCTTCATGACGGCCCTGGCAGGGCGGGTTTTTTGCGGGTTCATGTGCATCCAGACGGTCTGGACGGATCTGTTCTTGCTGCTGGAACGGCTCTTCGAGGGGGATCGCAAGCGGCGGCTGAAATTCGACCGTTCGCCATGGACGTTGCGTAAGCTGCTGGTCAAAACGGGCAAGATGTTGGCGTGGCTGTTGGTGAGTCTTTTGACCGGCGCGGCCTTCGTGTTTTACTTCGCCGATGCCCCGACCATGGCGCGTCAGTTCCTGGATGGCAGCGCGCCTTATCCCGCCTGGTTCACGTTGGGATTCTTGACTTTGACTACATTTGTCATGGCTGGGTACGCGCGGGAGCAGGTCTGTATCTACATGTGTCCCTATGCCCGGTTTCAGGGGGTGATGTTCGACGAGGATACCTTGATCGTCGCCTATCATCCGGAGTTGGGCGAACCCCGCGAGTCCAACCGCCGCAAGCGAACCGCCATGGGCGAGGGGGTGGGGGTCTGTATCGACTGCAATACCTGCGTGACGGTCTGCCCCATGGGGATCGACATTCGCGACGGCCAGCAATACGAGTGCATCACCTGTGCGGCCTGCATCGACGCTTGCGACGAGGTGCGCCGCAAGGCGGGATTCGACGCGCGGTTGATCCGCTACACCTCGATGCGGGAGATGAAGGGGGAGAAAATCCATATGCTGCGGGGCAGGGTGGTGGTGTATGCCCTGTTGCTGGCCCTGTTTCTGGGTGGCATCGTCTATTATCTGCTCTGGCACGTCCCGCTGGAGATGACCGTGATCGGCCATCGCCAGCCGTTGTACATCGTGCAGTCGGATGGGGGAATTCAGAACAACTACACCTTGCGGGTCCTCAACATGACCGCGAACGCGCAGCAGTACCGGTTGCGTGTTGCCGGAATGGCAGGGGCGGAGTTGGCGGTGGCGGCGGTTGCCGAGCGCGACGAACGGGGGGACCCGGTGTTGCGGGTGGAGCCGGGTTCGGTGAATGCCTTCACGCTCTATTTGAAACAGCCGGCCCGCGAGGTGACCACCGGCAGGCTGGAGGTGGTATTTCACTTGCTGGCCCGTGCCCCGGAGGGGGGCGTGGCCAGTTACAAGACTGTCTTTATGAGGCCATGAGATGGAAATTTTCGACAAAACGCAGGTCAAAAAAAATTGGTGGCCCTTCGAGACCTGGCCGACCGCCATCGTGTTGTTTTTCGTGGTGGTGGTGGGAGTCAATATCCTGTTCGTCTGGCTGGGTCGGAGCACCTGGACTGGCGTGGTCACGGAGCAGGCCTACGACAAGGGGTTGGCCTTCAATCGGATCCTGGACGACCAGAAGAGCCAGGATGCCCTGGGGTGGCGGGTGACGTTGAGCGACGCGGGATTGCGGGTCGGGGAGGCCGGTCGGTTGAGTGTCGCTGTGCGTGACCGGGAGGGGAACCCCTTGTCCGGCGCCAGGATCGATGGAGAGTTGATCCGTCCGGTCGCCCAGGGGATGGACCAGGCGTTCTTCATGAGCGCGGCGGAGGAGGGGGGGTACCGGGCAGAGTTGACGGTTCCTTTGCCTGGCTGGTGGGAGGTTCGTTTGCGCATCGAGGCCAACGGCTCCCGGTACCGTTACGTTCAGCGCATCCGGCTGTCGGATGGCTTGGGAGGAGGAGGGCGAGTTGGGGTTTAATGAGCTTGTGAATTTCAGTAAACAGTTTGGGCTGGTGTGGTTTTTTCTGCTTTTCGTCGCGATTCTGGTGTGGGCCTTCTGGCCGGGCAACAAGAAGCGGTTCGAGGACGAGGGGCGTCGCATTCTGGAGGACGAGGAGCGGGATCGTCATTGATCCCGTGATGATTCCTCGTTGCCTTTGGGTGGATCCGTGGGCTGCAGATGGCGGTCGTCCTCGAACAGGATGCGGTGGGCGGGGCCTTCCAGGTCCTCGAACTGGCCGCGTCGGATCGCCCATATCAGCAGTCCCAGGGCGGTCAGGCTCAGCAGCAGGGCCAGCGGCAGCAACAGAAAGATCGTGTTCATGAGGGATCCTCCCATGATCCGTGGCGCAAGCGCAAGGAGTTGCCCACCACCACGAGGCTCGACAGGGGCATCGAGATGGCGGCGGCGATGGGCGAGACGTGACCGCTCATGGCCAGCGGGATGGCGATCAGGTTGTAGCTCATGGAAAACAGATAATTCTGCCGGATGGTGCGCATTGTCCGGCGCGCCAGGGCGAACGTCCGCGCCACGGAGCGGAAATCCCGGTTGAGCAGGGCCACGTCCGCCGCCGCCACCGCCAGGTCTGCGGCATTCGCCACCACCAGGGCCACGTCCGCCCGCGCCAGGGCGGGGGCGTCGTTCACCCCGTCCCCCACCATGGCCGTCACTGCGCCTTCTTGTTGCAACTGGCCGATCATTTGTTCCTTGCCTTCCGGCAGCACGCCGCCCACCATCCGGTCCACGCCGAGGGCCAGACCCACCGCCTCCACCACCGCCTGGCGATCCCCGGAGAGCAGCATCACTTGCAGCCCCATGGCGTGCAGTTTTCCGACCACCTCTTCGGCTTCGGGTTTGATGGCGTCCGCGCAGCCGATCCAACCCAGCAACCGGCCCTCTTCGGCGCAGGCGCTCCAGGTCACCGGCATGGGACCATCCTCCGGAAGGGGTGGGATTGCCGATCCCTCCAGCACGTACTCCGCCCTGCCCACCCGGATGCGCCGCCCGGAGGCAATGGCTTCCAGACCCATGCCGGGGGAGTTGGTCACCTGTTCCGCCTCCTCGGTCGGTCCCGCGCAGCGTTCTTGCCAGGCCCGCGTGATCGCCTTGCCCAGGGGGTGTTCGGAGTGCCGTTCCACCACCACTGCCCGTTCCAGCAGGGTGGTTTCCGTCACGCCGGGGAGGGGGACCAGTCGTTCCACCCGCGGGGCGCCCAGGGTCACCACGCCGGTCTTGTCCATCGTCACCCGTGTCACCCGCGCCAACCGTTCGACGGTCTCGCCGTTTTTGAGCAGGATCCCCATGCGCGCGGCGCTCCCCATGGCCACCACCATCGCCGAGGGCGCGCCCAGACCCAGGGCGCAGGCGCAGGTGATGATCAGGACCGCCACGCTGTTCTCCACCGCCACGCCCGGATCGCCACGCCACAACCAGTACACCAGGGTGATGGCGGCCAGGACCAGCACGCTTCCCACGAAGCGTGCCGCCATCCGGTCGGCCACCCCCTGGATGGGTGGCCGTTCCGACTGTGCCCGTTCCACCATCCGCAGAATCCGCGCCAGGGCCGTATCCTCGCCCACCCGTGTGGCCTGGATGGTCACGCCCCCGTCCAGGTTCTGGGTTCCTCCCGCCAGCGTCTCTCCGGGACCACGGCTCACCGGCAGCCCTTCGCCGGTGAGCATCGATTCGTCCACGCTGGTCTTGCCGCTCACGATGATCCCGTCCACCGGGATCCGTTCGCCGGGCTTGATCAGCACGCAGTCTCCCACCCGCACCTCGCGCACCGGGACACAGCGGGGTTGGCCATCCTCGATCACCACGGCGGAGCGCGGCTCCAGGTTGAGCAGCCGTTCCATGGCCCCGGCCGCCTTGGCGCGCGCTCCCGCCTCCAGGTAGCGTCCCGCCAGCAAAACGAACAGGAACATGGTCACCGAATCGAAATAGACCTCTCCCACCCCCCGTATCGTGACAACGACACTATAGAGAAAAGTCACCCAGGCCCCCAGTGCGATGGGCAGGTCCATGGCCAGGCGTCCGGCCCGCAGACCGTTCCACGCCCCTCTGGTGAAATGCGCCCCGCTGTAGGTGATCACCGGGGTGGCCAGCAGTCCGGAGACCCAATGAAAATAGCTTTTGGCGTCCGCGTCCATGCCCTGGAAATAGCCCGCGTAGAGCGCGATGGCGATGAACATGACGTTGGCCGCTCCGAACCCTGCCACCCCCAGGCGGCTGAGCATCTCCCGATCCTGGCGGGCGCGCAGTTCCTCGCCCTGCGACGGATCGTAAGGTTCGGCCCGGTAGCCGATGTTGCGCACCGCCTGGATGATGCCGGACAGGGAGGCCTCTTCCGGTTTCCATCGCACCTTGGCCCGATGTGTGGCAAAATGGATGCGCGCATCGGTGACCCCCGGCACCCGGCGCAGCACCTGTTCGTTCAGCCAGACGCAGGCCGCGCAGTGCAGGCCGTCCAGGATCAGGTTCGCCTCCCGTTCGTCGGCCACGACGCGCACCAGGCGGTTCTGATAGAGCGGATCGTCGAAGGCCGCCAGCGCCGCCGGGTCGGGCGTGACGGGTTGCATGCCCATGGCGTCGGGGGTTCGGTGGCGGTAGTAATCCTCCAGCCCCAGGCCCTGGATCAGTCGCCAGGCCCCCTGGCACCCCGCGCAGCAGAAAAGGCGATCCGCCTCGGTGATGGCGCCCGGCGCGGACGCGGGCAGGCCGCAATGATGACAAGTGGGAGAGACCATGGTTCCGAATGGGTTTGAGTTATGGATGGTGTTTTTCACCACGCTTTTGGCCAGCGTCCATTGCGTCGGGATGTGCGGCGGGCTGGCCCTGGCCTGTTCCCTGGACAATGACCCGGAGGCCGCCGGGGCGTGGCGCCGGTTCCGTCTGCCGCTGTTCTACTCCATGGGACGCCTGGGGACCTATCTGACCCTGGGGGCGGCGAGCGGCTGGCTCGGATCGCTGCTCGTCACCATCATACGTCCTTCCGCGTGGTTTGGCATCCCCCATTTGGTGGTGGGGGTGATCATGATCGTCATGGGGCTGGAGAGTTGTGGTCTGTTCGCCCTGCGTCCGGCGGTTGCGGATGGCTGGCTGGCGCGTCGTCTGCGCCTGGCCGCCGGGGCCTCCCGAACCCGGCGCGTCCTGGGCATGGGGATTTTGACCGGATTCCTGCCGTGCGGGATGCACTGGGCGTTTCAGGCCAAGGCCTTCGAGACCGGTTCCGCGCTCGGCGGGGTCGCGGTGCTGACCGCCTTCGGATTGGGGACATTGCCTGCCATGTTGGGGTTCGGCATGCTGGCCACCTGGCTGGACCAGCGGGCGCGCGGGCGGATTCTCTTCGTGGCCGGGATGCTGATCATCCTGATGGGGGTCATCAGTCTGCGGCGCGGGATGGCGCTCATGCCATGGTGATCCGTCAGGCCGAGGAGGGGTTGGTGGCCCTGTTCGCCCAGGGGGATTGGGCCACGCTGGCGGTCGAGGCCGGACGGCTGGTGGCTTTGCATCCCGGACACGGCTTTTTTCGCACCGCGCTGGGGGCCGCCTTGCGGATGCTGGGGCGGCACGAGGAGGCCATCGCCGTGTTGTCGCGCGCCGTGGAACTGCATCCGGGAGAGGAGCAGAATTGGATCCATCTGGCCGCGTCGTTGCTGGCCAAAAACCGTCACGACGAGGCGGAAACCCTGTTGCGCCAGGCCATGGATCTGGATCCGGGCGCGGCATCGGTTCGCTTCCATTTGGGCAACCTGCTGCGGGAGCGGGGGCGTCCCGGCGAGGCCGAGGCCTGCTACCGGGAGGGGTTGCGCCTGGCCCCCGGTGAGCCGGATCCGTGGTGCAATCTGGGTTTGACGCTGGCGGAACAGGGGCGTTGCGCCGAGGCCGAGGCCTGTTACCGGGAGGCCTTGCGGTTTGCTCCGGAGGATGTCGTGACATGGATCAACCTGGGAGTGTTGTTCAAGGAGGCGGAGCGCTGGATCGAGGCGGAGGCGGCCTTGCGGCGGGCATTGGCGTTGGATCCGGCGTGCGGGGATGCCTGGAACCGGTTGGGCATCCTGCTGGCCGAATGGCCGGAGGAGCGGAGCGCAGAGGCCGAGGCGGCCTATCGGGAGGCCGTGCGGGTCAATCCGGATCATGCCGACGCGGCGTACAATCTGGCGTTGTTGTATCAACGGCTGGGCCGGTTCGCCGAATCCTGGCCCTGGTGCGAGGCGCGCATGCATCCGGCCAAGAGCGACCGGGAGGGGATGCGCACCGTTCCCCCCGATCTGCCGTTTCCCATGTGGCGCGGCGAGGATCTGGCGGGCAAGGCGGTGCTGGTGCTCCCGGAGCAGGGGTTGGGGGATCTGTTGCACTATTGGCGGTTCGTTGCCCTGCTCGAGGCGCGGGGGGCGCGGCGGGTGACCGTGGTCTGTCCGGCCCCTCTGGCTCCGTTGTTCGCCACCCTGGAGGGGGTGGACCAGGTCCTGGATTCCGGCTTCGAGCGGGTGGCCCATGTCGGGCACGATTTCTGGGTGTTCATGCTCTCCCTGCCGGGGCGGTTGGGCGTGGGGGTGACGGCGGCCATTCCCTATCTGGGGGTACCGGAGGGCCGCCGGGCCGAATGGGAGGTGCGTCTGCCGGTCGGGGCCATGCGGGTGGGTCTGGTCTGGCGTGGCAATCCGGCTCATCCGCGCGATTTCTGGCGTTCCCTGCCCGGTCTGGCGGTGCTGGCGCCGTTGTGGCGAGTGCCCGGCGTGGTATTCATCGGGTTGCAGAAGGGGGCGGGGGAGGGGGAGGCGTTGCGTCCCCCGCCGGGTCAGCCGCTGTGGCACGCGGGGGGCATGCTCCGTGATTGCGCGGACACCGCCGCCATTCTCTCCTGCCTGGATCTGTTGATCACCGTCGATTCCGCGCCGGCGCACCTGGCCGGATCCCTGGGTCGGCCCTGCTGGGTGCTGCTGCCGTTGCGGGGCGCCGATCCCCGCTGGATGAGTGATGGCGAGGCCTCCCCCTGGTATCCGCAGGGGATGCGTCTGTTCCGTCAGACCTGTCAGGGGGATTGGTCCGGGGTGGTGGAGCGGGTGTGCGAAGCGCTGCGGCGTTGGTGACCACTTTATGGGCAAGTGTGGGGCGGGCTGCTTATTTGTTGTGCGATTTGCTCAAAAAATAGGCAGGGGATTTTGTAGTCTTTTTTAATGATTTCAAACGATTAAAAATAGGCATGCATGTTGCGGTAATCATCGCCGAGGTCGTTTCTCTTTCCACTTCGATCAAGGCATGAAGATGACAAAGGCTTCCCGACTCGCATGTGCCCTGCTCCTGGTTCCCGGCTCCGCCTGGGCCGACACCGCCGCCACCACCCTCAACCCGGCCAATACCGCCTGGCTGCTGACCGCCACCACCCTGGTGCTCTTCATGACCCTGCCCGGACTGGCGCTCTTCTATGGCGGGCTGGTGCGCACCAAGAACGTCCTCTCCATCTTTATGCAGTGCTTCGCAATCGCCTGTCTGGTCTCGGTGCTGTGGCTGGCCTACGGCTATACCCTCTCCTTCGGCGACGGCGGTGCGTTGCAAAAATGGATCGGCGGTCTGGGGAACGGCTTTCTGGCCATGATCCGCCCCGACACCTTGCGGGGGGATGTCCCGGAAACGGTCTTCGTGATGTTTCAGCTCACCTTCGCCATCATCACCCCGGCCCTGGTGATCGGCGGCTTCGCGGAACGGATGCGTTTTTCCGCAGTGCTGTGGTTTACCGTGCTGTGGTTCACCCTGGTCTATGTGCCTCTTTGCCACTGGGTCTGGGGGGGCGGCTGGCTGGCCGAAATGGGTTTCCTGGACTACGCGGGCGGCTCGGTGGTCCACATCAACGCGGGCATCGCGGCCTTGGTGGCGGCCCTGATGCTGGGCAAGCGGCGCGGCTTTCCCACCACGATGATGCTCCCGCACAACATGACCATGGTCTTCATTGGCGCGGCCATGCTCTGGGTGGGATGGTTCGGCTTCAACGCGGGCAGCGCCCTGGGGGCGAACGGCTCGGCGGGCATGACCATGCTGGCCACCCACCTGGGCGCGGCGGGCGGTTCCCTCGCCTGGATGATGGTGGAGTGGATCCGCCACGGCAAGGCCAGCGTGCTGGGCATCGTCACCGGCATGGTGGCGGGATTGGGTACCGTCACCCCGGCCTCCGGCTATATCGGCCCCTTGGGCGGCCTGCTGATCGGACTGCTGGCCGGTGTCGTCTGCTACTTTGCTACCCAACTGGTGAAAAGAAAATTCCAGATCGACGACTCCCTGGATGTCTCCCCTGTCCACGGGGTGGGCGGGATTATGGGCACCCTCCTCACCGGCGTCTTCGCCGCCCCCTCCCTGGGTGGCGTGGGCTACGCCGAGGGCGTCACCATGGCCGGGCAGGTCTGGGTGCAAGGCATCGGCGCTTGCGCTACCCTGGCCTGGAGCGGCGTCTGGACCGTCGTCATCCTCAAGGGGATCGATCGGATGGTCGGCCTGCGGGTCTCCCGCGACGAGGAGACCGAAGGTTTGGACCTGGCGCTCCACGACGAAAGGGGCTATACTTTGGATTGATCACTGCGTGATACGTTTATTCGGCTTTTTCCATCTCACCTCAATTTGAAAAGGTTTGCACAATATGTCCGACCAAGATGCGATTCGTAATGCCCTGGCCATGATGGAATCCAACGATGTCCGCTTCGTGGATTTCCGCTTCACCGACTTTCACGGGAAATGGCAACACATCTCCACCCCAGCCAAGATGGTGACCGAGGAGGTGTTCGAAACCGGCTTCGGCTTCGATGGCTCCTCCATCGCCGGCTGGTGCGAGATCAACCAGTCGGACATGGTCTACAAGCCGGATGCCTCCACCGCCACCATGGACCCCTTCACCGACGTCCCCACCATGATCCTCATCTGCGACGTGGTGGATCCCTTCACCGGCGAAGGCTACAGCCGCGATCCCCGCGCCGTGGCCAGGCGCGCCGAGGCCTACCTCAAGTACACCGGCATCGGTGACACCGCCTATCTGGGGCCGGAAGCCGAGTTCTTCATCTTCGACAACGTGCGTTTCGCTACCCGGATCAACAAGGTCAGTGTCGAAATCGACTCCATCGAAGGGGCCTGGAACACCGACACCGATTACGAGGAAGGCAACACCGGCCACCGTCCCGGCATCAAGGGCGGCTACTTCCCGGTCCAGCCGGTGGACTCCTATCAGGATATGCGCTCCGAAATGTGCATGATCATGGAAGAGATGGGCATCACCATCGAATTCCACCATCACGAGGTCGCCACCGCCGGTCAGTGCGAAATCGACATGCGCTTTTCCGACCTGCTCAGCATGGCGGACAACATCCAGAAATACAAATACGTCGTCCACAATGTGGCGCATCAGCAGGGCAAGACCGTCACCTTCATGCCCAAGCCCATGAGCGGCGACAACGGCTCTGGCATGCACGTCCACATGTCCATCTGGAAGAACGGCAAGCCCCTCTTCGCCGGCAATCAGTACGCGGACCTCTCCGAGATGGCGTTGCACTTCATCGGCGGCATCAAGAAGCACGCCCGTGCCCTCAACGCCTTCACCAACTCCTCGACCAATTCCTACAAGCGTCTGATCCCCGGTTTCGAGGCGCCCGTGCTGTTGGCCCACTCCGCCCGCAACCGTTCCGCCAGCATCCGCATCCCGGCCTCCACCAATCCCAAGGCCAAGCGCTGCGAGATCCGCTTCCCGGACCCGTCCGCCAATCCCTACTTGGCCTTCGCCGCCCTGTTGATGGCCGGTCTGGACGGCATCGAGAACAAGATCGACGCCGGTCCCCCCATGGACAAGAACCTCTATGACCTCCCGCCGGAGGAATTGAAGGGCATTCCCACGGTGTGCGGCTCCCTGCGCGAGGCCCTGGAGTCCCTCGACAAGGATCGTGAGTTCCTCAAGAAGGGCGATGTCTTCAGCGACGACCTCATCGACGCCTGGATCAAGCTCAAGATGGAGGAGGTCTACAAGGTCGAGCATACCCCGCATCCGGTGGAGTTCACGCTCTACTACAGCGTGTGACGCAGTACCGTTTGTTGTCGTGATCGAAGGCCGTCCCATTCCGGGGCGGCCTTCGCCGTTTTTTGGGAATGCGAGATCATGGATGCTGCCGAAACTGCCCTGCGCAAGGCGGTACGCCTCCGGCCCCTGAGCCTGGAGGCCCATGCCGCCCTGATCGATCACCTCACCCGCCGCAATCGGCCTGACGCGGTGGTGGCCGCCTACCGGGAGCTGACGCGCCGCCTGCCGGATCTGGCCGTGGCCCATTACAATCTGGGGGTGATTCTCAACGATCTGCGACGCCCCGCCGAGGCCGAGGCCGCCTATCGGGAGGCGCTGCGGGTCCGGCCGGATTACGGCGAGGCGCTGGCCAATCTGGGGGTGTTGCTGATGGGCCTTGGCCGTTTCGAGGAGGCCGAAGCGGCGTTGTGGCAGTTGCCGGAGTTGCCGGAGGCCAATCTGAACCTCGCGCAGTTGTTGTTGCGCTCTGGACGGTTCGCGGAGGGGTGGCGACGGTTCGAATTCCGTTATCATCCGCGCCTGACCGGACGGGCCGTAATCCCCCCCGATCTGCCATTTCCAGCCTGGCGAGGGGAGGATCTGGCGGGCAAGAGCCTGTTGGTGATCTGGGAGCAGGGGTTCGGGGATGCGATTCAGTTTTGCCGCTATTTGCCGATCCTGAGTGGTCGCGGGGCGGCGCGGATCACGTTTCTGTGCGACCGTCAGCTGATTTCATTGCTTGCCACCGGGTTGCGCGGGGTTGGCAATCTGGCGCTGGACTGGGATCTTTCCGCCATTCCCCGGCATGATTACTGGGTTTTTTTGCTGTCCATCCCCTGTCTCATGGGCACGGAAGAGGCTTCGATTCCGGCCTCTCTGCCCTATTTGAGCGCCTCCCCGGAGCGGATGGCGTTCTGGCGCGATGCCATGCCGCCAGGCGCGGGGCTGCGTGTCGGTCTGGCATGGAAGGGCCGGCCGGATCATGTCAACGACGCCAACCGTTCCTTGCCCGGTCTCGCCGTTCTGGCGTCGCTTTGGGGGGTGCCGGGGGTGACCTGGATCAGCGTGCAGAAGGGCGCGGGGGCAATGGAGGCCCAATCGCCCCCCTTGGATCAGCCCCTGGTGGATCTGGGCGCCCGGATCCGCGACTTCGCCGATACGGCGGCGGTGCTTGCGCAACTGGACCTGCTGATCACCGTGGACACGGCTGTCGCCCACCTGTGCGGGGCACTGGGAAAACCGTGCTGGGTGGTGCTGCCGTGCGTCGGCGCGGATTGGCGCTGGCTGGCGGAACGGGAAGATTCCCCCTGGTATCCGGGGGTCATGCGTCTGTTTCGGCAACGCGCTCCCGGTGACTGGACCCCGCTGGTCGAGGAGATGCGCAACGCCTTGCCGGAATTTTCCCGCACGGCGGCCAGGCCGCCGTGCGGGAGGGAAATCACTGTTCGTTGAGCACGGAACGGGTGAGGCGCACGTGTACCGCCGAATTGCAGGATCCCTTGAGCTGCATCACCTGGGCGCCTCCGCTGCCGCTCAAGCCCACCTCGAAATGGAGCGTGGCGATCTCGCCACCCAGCCGCATTTCGGCGAACCAGTTGTGGTTGACCCCGGTGGCGTCCGCCGCGCTGGTGCCGTTGTGCAGCGCCATCACCTTGATGACGTTCACCTGGGAGGGCGTGGCCACGGAACGGGAATGGATCGTCCATTCGGCGGAAAGCACCTGATCCACCGCCACCGTGTCGAGCACGGTCAGGGCGGTGACGTTGTCCACCTTCTTTTCGCTCTTGGCGTCGGCCAGGACCCGGTCCAGGGTCGAAAGGTTGGCCGTGATCGTGGCCGAGGCGGCAATGTGCCGCGTGGAGGTCACCTGCGGGCCGATGGCGGCGTCCAGGGCGCCGATGCCGCTCTCCAGGCTTTCGCCGTTGTCCACGATATTGACCGAGGCATAGGAGGGCATCTCGTTGCCGACTCCCGACTTGCCCAGGAACGTGCGGATGAAGCCCACTTCGGTCCAATCCTCGGCGCCGGTGGAGACCCAGATGGCGCCATTGAAATTGAACTTGTGGCCCGCCCAGGTCCCGTCCTGCACCTGCACGGTATCGCCCTTGCTGGCGTCGTTGCCGTCCTCCACCAGGGTGGCCCCGCTGCCCGGCGTGCCACTGATGAGAAAAACGTTCTTGTTCGCCCCGGCGATCCCGGTGAACAGGATGCGGCTGCCATCCCCCACCGCCACGCCGTTCACCATGCCGGTATTGGCCGCCGTTTCGGCGGCGGCCACATCGGCATACGCCGTGTTGTCCAGGCAGAGCACCGGCTCGCGCCAGGAAAGCCCCAGCAGGGCGGCGGCGAGGTCCTGCTGGTTTTGCAGCCGGGTCCATTTCTCCAGGCCGGCGCCGCTGGCCTTCTTGATGTAGAGGTGGCCATTGCTCTGATCGGCGTGGAACGAACCGATCACCGCCTCATCGGCGCGGCCCCCGTTCGGCGCGCCGTTGCCGGGGATGATGTGGATGCCGATGTCCAGCCCGCCACGGGCCGTGAAAAGCGCTGGTATTCCCATGTTGTTTTCTCCAGTTTTGGTGTTAGTTGAAAATGCCGATTTTGGTTGTCCGTACGGTGAGTGGTCCGTCGGCATGGCGACTGGTGATCCACAGCTCCACCACTTCGCCCTGTTCCGTCACATCCACCTCGTAGGGGAGCTGGCCGGCATCCCCCAGGATGGCGTATTCCAGGAAATGCACCGCCTCCTTGCCGCGCATGCACTTGATTTCGCTGGTGACGGACAAGCCGTTCGCCTCGTCCGTGACCAGCACGAGCCACTTGGCCACCCGGTAATAGGCCGGCATCACCAGACGGTCCACCACCGTGGGCACATCCCTGGCCAAGGCCTCCACGCGGTTCGGATTCGGCCCGAACGGCCAACCGGGCATGGCCAGGACCAGTGGTGAGGAGAATTCCAGCCGTTCCTCCTTGATGGTCAGCCGCATGCCGCCGTCGAGATTGCGTACATGGATGGTCTCGTTGACCGTGCTGACGTGAATCCGGCTTTCGTCGAAGGAGATGTGCAGCGGTTCCCCGCCCAGGATGACCTGTAACGTGGTGTCGGCCATGCTCAGGGTCCACTGTCGCGGGTGATGTCCGCCTGCACCACGACCTTGCCGCTCATGATGGTGGCGACGACGGGCGGGTTTTCCGGAATGACCTTCTGCAGATCGTAAAAATAGCTCCCTGGCCGCAGCGCTCCGGTCTCGGCGGAGGTCAACAGCAGGGTCCCCTTGCCGGATTCCGACTCCGCGCCCGGCGGAAAGGTGATCCGTTTTTGCAGCGCGGCGTTTTCGTCCAGGTCCTCCAGGGTCCGTTTCATGGTGAACCACAACACATGGTTGGTGATGTCGATCGGATTGCCCGCGCCATCCTTGAACTCCAGATTCCATGCCTTGGTGTCCCCGCGAAAGAACGAGGTCAGATTGTTGTTCGTGGTCATTGATCTCCTCTGTGTGCATGTGGTGATGATCCCTTGTCCGGCATCCCGGACGCCTTCCCGACGGTCAGGATATTGCCAGGAGGACGGTCGCGGATAAAGATGAATTTGTTCATCAGTTTTTGTTTCGATAAATCAACGAATGAGGTTGATGGTTCTTGATAAATTTTTTGTTCCCTCCCCCCCCTTGCGTTTCGGCGCGGGCGTCACCATATCGGTGACACTATTCAACCGCACAGCTTGAAGAGGCGAGAAGCGCGATATGACGGAAACCATGATTCATCTGTCCGGTGTCACCCGGAAGTTCGGCTCGGTCAAGGCGCTGGACAACATTGAATTGCAGGTTCAACGCGGGGAGGTGATGGGCTTTCTGGGTCCCAACGGCGCGGGGAAGACCACCACTATGCGCATCCTGGCCGGGCTGCTGGCCCCCACGGAAGGCTCGGTGGCGGTGGCCGGGGTGGACGTTCTGGAAGATCCGGTGGAGGCGCGGGCCAGGATCGGTTTTCTGCCGGAGAACCCGCCGATCTACGGCGAGATGACCGTGGAGGAGTATCTTGGCTATCTGGCGAGCCTGCGCCGGGTGCCGAAGGGACAACTGGGCGGGGCGGTGGACCGGGCCATGGAACGCTGCGGCCTGACGGCGGTGTCCAACCGGTTGTTGCGCAACCTCTCCAAGGGGTACCGGCAGCGCGCCGGGATCGCCCAGGCGATCGTGCATGCCCCCGACGTGGTGATCCTGGACGAACCCACGGTGGGCCTCGATCCGATCCAGATCCGCGAGATCCGGGAGTTGATCCGCGAACTGGGCGGGGAACACTCGGTGCTGCTCTCCACCCACATCCTGCCGGAAGTGCGTATGACCTGCGGGCGGGTGGCGGTGATCCATCAGGGACGCATCGTGGCCGACGACGCCCTGGAAAACCTGGAAAAACGCGTTCATGGGAGCGTTGCTCATTTCGTCCGCTTCGGCGCCTTGCCCGATGCCGACGCGTTGCGCCGGGTGGCGGGGGTGGCTGGCGTCACCGCCAGGGAGGACGGCTGGCTGATCACCTCCGCGCCCGCCAGCGACCCGGTGCCGGAACTGCTGCGCCTTTCGGTCGCCCAGGGGTGGAACCTGCGGGAATTGACCCCGGCGGGTGGCAACCTGGAGGACATCTTCCTGCAATTGACCACCCGCGAGGAGAAGGAGAACGCCTGATGAATGCCATTCTCACCCTGGCCGTGCGCGAGGTGCGCGGCATGTTCCACTCCCCTCTGGCCTGGACGCTGCTGGCGGTGCTCTTTTCCATCTGCGCTTACATGTTCAACGCCAGCCTGCTCAACTACCAGATTCAGATGATGGAGTACCAGGCCTACGGCATGCGCGGCGCCCTGCCGCTGACGGAACGCACCATCGCCCCGATGCTGGGCAACGCGGCGGTGCTGCTGCTGCTGATCATGCCCCTGCTCTCCATGCGCCTGATCGCCGAGGAGAAGCGGCAGGGAACCTGGCCGGCGTTGGCCTCCTCGCCCTTGTCGCCGATGGTGATCGTCCTGGGCAAGTATCTGGGGCTGTTGTTCTTCATTGCCATCGCCATCGGGGTGCTGGCCATCATCCCCCTGGCCCTCTACCCCTACGGCAACCCGGACACCGGTCAGTTCCTGGCCGGAGTGGTGGGGCTGTTCCTGACGGCGGCCGCCTTCGGGTCGGTGGGGTTGGCCGCATCCAGCGCCACGGAAAACCCCAACGTGGCGGCGGTCGCCTCCTTCGGCGTGCTGCTTTTGTTGTGGATCGTCTCCTGGATGGGGAACGCCAGCGGCGGCACCCTCGACAAGGCGTTGGCCTATTTTTCCCTGATGAACCACTATCAGAATTTTCTCACCGGGCTGGTCAGTAGCGCGGATCTGGTCTATTTCGTGTTGCTCTCCGCATCGGGCCTCCTGTTTGCCCGGCATCGGCTTCTGGCCGAGCGGATTCAAGGTTAGGAAGAGGGGAAGACGACGATGAAAATGGATCGCTCCACCCGTTTGCATCTCCGGTCGCAGAATTTCATCACCGGAGTGATCGCGCTGGTGCTCATCGGCTTGGCCGCCTACGCCACGCAACGCTACCAGGTCCGCTGGGACTGGACACGCGGGAGCCGCCATACCCTGGCCGAGCAGTCGGTCAAGGCCATCAAGGCCTTTCCGGATGGGGTGACCGGCTCGGTCTATATTCAAGAAAAAGGGGACAAGCGGCAACAGCTTCAGGAGTTGATGGAAAAGTATCAGGTCGTCAACCCCAACCTGACCATCCGCTACGTCGATCCGGACCTGGATCCGGCGGCGGCGCGTCAGGCGGAGGTGGCCCTGTACGGCACCGTGATCCTGCGGGCCGGGGAGAAGACCGAAAAAATCACCGAGGCCACCGAAGAGGCGGTCACCAATGCCCTGATCCGTCTGGCCAAGGGGAGCGCCAAGACCATCCGCCTGGTCACCGGCCACGGCGAGCACGCCGTCGGCGAGATCCCGGACGGGGGGACGGGCAAGGATCGCTTCGCCTATACCCAGGCAGCGGCCCTGCTCAAGGGCGAGGGGTACAAGGTGGAGAGCTTCAATCTGGCGGAAGTGGAGAAGGTCCCGGAAGAGACCGCCGTGCTGATCCTGTCCGGTCCCCGCAAACCCCTGCTGGAGGTGGAGGTGAAACGGCTGCAAGCCTGGCTGGAGGCCGGCGGTCGCCTGCTGCTGATGCTGGATCCCAATCAGGATGCCGGCCTGTCCGGCCTGCTGGAATCCCATGGCCTCGGCCTGCTCAAGGGGGTGACCCTCGATCCCACCGCCCAACTGCTCGGCGGCTCGGCGGCCACGCCCCTGATCAGCCGCTATCCGGCGGGCCATCCCATCACCAAGGGGATGTCGGCCGCCTCGATCTTCCCCGATACCGGGGCGCTCGAACTGAAACCGGCCCCGGCGGAGTCCAAGGAGCAGCGCGTGCGGCTGCTGGAAGGGGCGGAACGGGGCTGGCTGGAGACCGGTGACCTCTCCGGGCAGGTGGAGTTCAATGCCGGCAAGGATGTCAAGGGTCCCATCCTCATCGGCGCGGCAGTGGAGTCCGGCAAGCAGCGCCTGGTGGTGCTGGCGAACTCCAATTTCGTGGCCGACACCTATGTCAATGCCCTGGGCAACGCCGATCTGTTCCTCAACATCACGCGCTGGCTGGCGGAAGACGAAAATTTCATCGCCATCAAGCCCAGGGAGGTCCAGGATGCCGGACTCAATCTGCCGGCCGGGGACGCGCTGCTGCTCTTCTGGGGATTGGTGGCCTTCATCCCGTTGATGCTGCTGGGCATCGGCGGGGCCATCTGGAACCGCAGGAGGCGGGGTTGACATGGCGGGTGGTGTTGCCAGGGGGTGGCGGAACAATCTTTTGTTGGCGTTGGCCGCGTTGGCGGCGGGCGGGAGCTTGTGGTATCTGGACGCCCGCGAGGAGGAACGCACGCTGGCGGATCGGAACTCCCGCGCCGTGAGCGCCATCCGCGCGGATGGCGCGGTTTCTCTGGAGTTCCGGGAGGGGCAGGGCACTCCGCTGACCCTGACCAAAAGTGACGGCGAATGGCGCATCACCGCCCCGGCGTCGTTGCGCACCGACAAGAGCGCAGTCAAGAACCTGCTGGGCGTGCTGGACAAGAGCTACGACCAGAAGGCCGCCGACGTCATCGAGGACCCCGCGCCCTACGGCCTGCACGCCCCGGTCAGCCATCTGACGGTGAAGGATCCGGGGGGCAAGGTGGTCCAGTTGACGGCGGGCGCCACCGCCCCGGCGAGCAAGAAACGCTATCTGGGCCTGGGCGAGTCCGGCCCGGTGGTGCTGATCGGGGAGAGCGATGCCGCCGGTCTGCTGCAAAAAGGGGATGCCCTGCGCGACAAGCGCCTGGCCACCGTGGAGGGACACGACATGACCGGCCTGGTCATCCGCCAGCAGGGTGGGGGCGAGATACGGGTCCGGCGCGACACGGATGAAAAATGGTTTTTGGAAAAACCTCTGGCCGATCTGGCGCATGCCCAGCGGGTACGCGCCTGGGTCTACGCCCTGACCGGCGCGCGCGGCACGGCGTTTGTGCCGAAACGGCCGGACGGGGCAGGGGAGTGGACCCTGGAGCTGATTCCGGCCAAGGGCAACCCGGAAACCCTGACCGTCTGGCGTTCCGCCAGGGATCTGCTGGTGGCCCGGCCCGGGGAGGCCGACTACATGGTGCTGCCCCAGTACCTGACCGAGGAGTTCGAGAAGGATCCCATGGATCTGGTGGCCCTGCGTCCACTGGATGCCGCCGAGGCGAACGAATTGCGGGTGGAGACCAACGGGACCTCCCTGAGCGCCGAAAAGAAGGAGAAGAAATGGCCTCGCGCCGAATGGGGCGACCTGGAGGCGCTGCTGATTCAGGACGCCCTGCGGGGCGCGCCGCGCGCCGCTCCTGGCGAACCCTGGCTGCGGATCACCGTCGGCACGGGCGAGAAGGCGCTGGTGTTCACGTTGCGCAAGGAGGGCAAAACCGCCTTCCTGGAACCGCCGGGACGCCCGGTGGCCCTGGAGTTGACCCCCATGCAACTCGAAAGCGCGCAAAAGGCCGTGGAGGCCCTGTTCGCCTCCGACAAATCCCCGGCGAGCGGTTCCTGAGCCACCCGGCGGGGAAATTTTTTTTTCGGCTTTGCTCATGTTTCCGGCGTTGGTGGACGAAAAGAGTGCATCGGATCGTCCCAGCGCCCAGGAGCATGCCAACGTGAAGAAACATCCCAAACAGGAAGCCTGGATTGCCATGGTGGATTATATGCACCATGGGGTGCGCAAGGAGAAGACGCGCATCTCTCCTTTTGCCATGCGTCGTTATGCCACCACCTTCCCGGAAACCTGGGTCCCCATGGAGCAGGCCATGCTGCATGGGGTGCGCAAGAGGCATCAGGTGTCGGAGGAGGCGCTCGTATTGCGTCTCACCCCCCCTCCTCCCCCTCAGGTGGTGCCACGGGAGGCTTATCAGACCATTTTTCATGCCCTGGAGGAGTTTTGGGCCGTTCCTCGACCCAATGGGGCGGTTTTCGCACGTCTCAAGGCCATGCATGCGTCCGATCAGGCCGAATGGGCGGCGGGCCGCATCACCACCGAGGAGTTTCATCGCCGCCAGGAGGCGCTGGATGCCATTCGGGTTGGTTATGCCATGAGTGTTGAGGAGGTTCGGGATCTGTTCCTGGATCGTTTTTTCCGTCTGTTCGAAACCCTGCCGCACGCGCTGGAGGAGTGACGATGAATTTGGGAGATGCGCGCCATGGATAATCTTGCGGAAAAGTTCGGGGCATTGAAGAATCTGCTGCAAACTGCCAGCGATATCGCCGATCCGTTCGAGTACTTCATGAGTAACTTCGGCGAGAACTTGAATTTTATGAAGTCTTCGCAAGAGATCGTCAATGAGAGGCTTTTCGAGGTGATCAAGGTCATTTCGATCAAGCATTTCAAATACGAGTTGAGTGCGGAGCGCTGCATGTTCCGGCAATCCCCGCTGGCCCCGAGGCTGATTCACGGCGTGTGCGAGGTGCCGAACAAGATCATCGTGCTGTTTTTCGTCGAGGATCTGGGGCAGGGGATGTTGAGCATGGTGGACTACTCCGACCCGCGCCGGGTCAACTATTACCGTTTCACCACGCTGGTGGCCACCAACGGTCAACCCACCCTGCATCAGGGCAATCCGTCGGTGTTGCATTAAGGATCTTGGTCAAAAATCATTCAGAAGATAAGACCAATTCGATGGCGGATTCGCAAGCGGCGTTCGGATGTTCGTTTCAGATTTTTCCTCCGTTGGGCAGTCCGTCGGGATTGGGTGCGGGCGTGACATTGCCGCCATTGGCGTTGAAACACCCGCTCCCGCTCGTGCCATGGAACGCCTTCACGAAACGACCAAGCATGTTTGGGTCGCCTGCGAACACCGTCATCCAAATACTGAAAAATCCTTTTTCCACAGCAAGTTTAACAACGTAATCTTGAAGCTTGGCATTATCCGGCGAGTACTGAATATCGTTATTGGCCTCCGCAGCGGTAAGCCAAGCCTCCATCCTTTGTGATACGCGATCCAAGGCCACTTGCCTGCCGTTTTCGTCCGGGGTGCTCAGAGCCGCCTTGTCCAGGCCCGTCAAGGCAAGCGTCCGATTGGCGATCGTCTGGAGGCCGCTGTCAATCGCCAGGTCGGAGGGTGCGATTGTGCCATTCGGAAGGTATGCAAAGGCGGCAAAGGTGTTATCCCTATCCGGCAAAAGAATGGCTGACGGGACAACATTCTTGATTCCTTTTATTGAATTGCAGTTGACGCAGGCGAGGAGGAAATTATTCCAGCGACCGATCAGGGTGGCATATGCCGGCAGATCTTTTGGTTGAACATGTTCAACGGCCAACAGGGTGACAACCGGCCTTTCGCAGAAGCTGCAATAGGGGCCTAGCCGAGACACGAGATCGGGCTTGGCGTCTTGATAATTTTCATAATCATGCGGTCGTGGCGATGGACCTCGTTGGATTGGCCTCATGATCTATTCTCCAAGCTTAACCACGCGCTTCATTTCAAGAAATGCCTGAAATGCTGGATTGTCCGCATAGGGAGCAATCGACTCCGCCAACCGCTGCTTGAAATCCGCGAGTTCCTGTTCTGGTGCTTTGGGGCCTTCTTCGAGGCGTTCGAGATACGCTTTTGCCACCCCTTTCATTTCGGCATAGCGTTGACTCGCCCGCAGGTCAGGCACTCGCTGGATACCCGTGGCGATTTCCTCCAGCGACATATTCCACAAATCGGCGGTGGGCTGACCATCCAGCATGATCAGTTCTTCCCCGCTACGGAGTGACTGAATCAGGAATGGGGAATGGGTCGTGCAAATGAACTGGATTTTTGGAAAAGTCCGGCGCAAATCGTCGATGACGCGCCGTTGCCAGCGCGGGTGCAAATGCAGATCGAGTTCATCGATCAACACCACGCCAAGCGTTTCCCGGAGAACCCTGCCGCCAAGGTGGGGATTGAGTTTGGCGGCTTTTTGGGCGATGTCCCCCACCATGGCGAGCATGCTGCGTTGGCCATCGCTCAAATTTGTGAATGGCTGGAAAACCCCGTCAATTTCAACAACGACTTCCCCCAGTTTGGCGTCGAACTCGATACTGGTGGCATTTTCGATACAAGAGATCAATGCGTGACGGATAGCGAGGAAAATGGGGGGGACACGATTGTACTGTTGAAAGGTGATCCATGATTGCTGTGCGATCCAGCGGGTGAGTTGACTGGCGGAAATCCGGGGATCGGTGCTGCCCCAGTACCCGGCAAGACGGGATAGCTCCTCCTTGCTGGCAACCTTTGTGGGATCCGAAACGGTATAAGCCTCGCGAGACTCCGGCCAAAGCCTGCCGGTACCGTAATAGGAAATCAGCGGCAACCGGATCTCCTCGCCATTGCGAATGGCCTGATCGGAGCGAAACGCAAGCTCCTTGATCTTCGACGCATTGCCATGCGTGGTGCGACCTCGCGATGAGTTCAACGAACGGCTCCAGGTGATATCCCGTTCCTGTACCCTGCCATGCGCGGTGATCTCACAGGGGAAACACGACTCCCATAGGATGATGCTGGAATCGTCTTGTTCATTTTCGGTGGTATTTTTGTATTCGTGGCGTTTGAGGAGCACTTCGTTGGCCCGGATATGCCGTGCGAGCACGTCTCGAACCCCAAGAAACCAACTGCCGGTCGCCACGCTCAGGGCGTCGAGGATGCTGGTCTTTCCCGTGCCATTTCTGCCAACGATCAGGTTGAATTCGGGATGGAATTGAAACTCCCTGGAGTCGAACCCCTTGAAATTCCGCAACGTCAGACGGTCAATTCTCATGATGACCTCCAGTCATGCCGTGTTTATGCGCAAGATCCAATCCGCCGGTGGTCATTTTCGCCCTGCTCCCGCTCGTTTCATTTTTTCATAACGATACCACGGCCCTTCCGAAATGACATCCTCGATCACGGGCTTTTTGGAGAAAATCCAGCTTCCGCTCAGGCGTCGGTCACGGGTCGCATCCAGACCACTTCCCCACGGAAGAGCGCCGCCAGGAACTCCTTGGCGTGGTCATGAATGCCCGGAAAGCCGCGCTCGCGCGGACCCGCCACGTTGAGGGTGTCGATTCGGCTCTGCTCCAGCCAATCGCGCACGGCGCTCAGATCCACGTTGCCGCGCAGATTGAAGGCGCGATGCGGCTTGTTCAGACTGCGCGCCATCCGCAGGGTCAACAGCGTGCCGCCATGCAACGTGCCGTGATGGAGGATCAGCGTGCCATCGCTTTCCAGGACATTTTTCAATGTGCGCTGGCGATAATCCGACGTGGAGGTCTCGCGCAGGGGGTAACCGGCGGGGATGGCGCCGTCGTCGGCGCGGCGGCCCTTGGGACACCAGCCACCCGCCGGGAGGTTGTGCGCCTGGGCGAAGTCCAACGCCGCACGATCCACGCCTGTCTGTCCTCCAGAGACGATTTTGCGAAACATGTTGCTCCCCCTATTCCCGACATTAATGGATGTGGCATTCCGTCATTTCCGTTGCTTGGGTGATCATGCCGTCCCTGGTACGATCCGTTTTTTTGATGTAGGATGGGTTCCCTTTAATGGGTTCAACAAAAAACCTGTCGGAGACCTCCATCATGGATATTCTGAGCGACGATGAACTCATCGTCGAGTTGAAGAAACGGTTCGACCAAACCAAGCAGGCGCTGTATGATGTCAAGATGATCAGTAAAAAGCTGGAAGATGTCAATGAAAAACTTAAGTTGTCAGAGGAGGTGAAGAGCAATTTCGTCTCCCATATGAAAAATGAAATTAATAATCCTTTATCTTGTATTTTAGGGTTGTCTCAACAATTAATGTCTAGCATCATGGATCCGGACATGGTGAACAACGTGGCATCGATGATCCATGCCGAGGCGTTCAGTCTGGATTTCCAACTCCGCAACATCTTCGCGGCCGCAGAACTGGAAGCCGGAGACGCCATCATCCATGTCTCCATGCTGGATATCAACGGCCTGATTCACAGCACCGTCGAGTCGTTCCAACACCAGATCAACGACAAGAAACTCACCATCGAATTCGACCTGAGCGGCGACGAGGATCAACGTTTCCTGTTCAAGACCGACGCGGAAAAGATCGGACTGGTGATCTCCAACCTCATCTCCAACGCCATCGAGTTCAACAACGAAGGGGGCTGGATCACGATCGCGACCCACCGCTCCGATGATGTCCTGGTCATGTCGATCACCGACACGGGCGTCGGCGTCGATATGGCGGATGTCCATCGCCTGTTCGACCGCTTCATGCAGGGCGAGTCGGGCAGACGCAAGAGCCACAAGGGGCACGGATTGGGCCTTTCCATCACGCAGGCGGTGCTGGACCTGATGCAGGGGACCGTCTCGGTGAATTCCGAGGATCAGAAGGGGGCGACCTTTACCATCTCGGTGCCGGAATTGCAGGCCGATATCGAGGCGGACGCCTTTTCCGTGGATGGCAACGATTTTCTGTTCGGCGATGACGACGGAGGAGAGGCCTTCTGAACCGATGAGCAACGGATCCGACCCCTCCAAGCCCTTTTTGATGCCCGGGACCTTGTTCGCGCAAAACGGGGTATACATCATCACCACGGTGCTGGGATCCTGCATCGCCGTGTGCCTGTGGGACCGTTTTCGCAAGGAAGGGGGCATGAATCATTACAAATTGCCCTTGTGGAACGGCGATGGACTCCCGTCGCCGAAATTCGGCAACATCGCCATCACGAAACTGATCGAGCGGATGGACGAGATGGGTTGCATGAAACGCAATATCGTGGCCAAGGTCTTCGGGGGGGGGGCGGTCATCAAGAGCGAATCGGGTCTGCTCAACGTCGGGGAGCGCAACATCGAGGTCGCCCTGGACTGTCTGGCCAAGGAAGGGATCCCGATCGTGGCCTCGGACATCGGCGGGGATTACAGTCGCAAGATCATCTTCAACACCCAGGAGGGGACCATCCTGATGAAGAAGGCCCAGCCGAGCTGATCCGGCCAGGCTATTCGTGTCCCCGGAGCGCGGCCATGACCGGGCGCCGCAGGTCGTTGCGGGCCGTCGCGTAACCGATGAAGGCGGTGACGGCGGTGGCGGCGATCAGGGCGGCCAGGGTCCAGTCCGGGAGCCAATTCCAAGTGTCGTTGAACAGGATGCCGGTCACGCCGGCGGTGACGGCCTGACCGAGCGCCACTCCGGCCAGTGCCGCGATTCCCCCGATGAACAGAAATTCCCATGCCGCGCTTTGGAGCAGTGCGCGCGGCGTGGCCCCCAGCAGCCGGTGGAGCGCCGCTTCCCTGGCGCGGCGGCGGCGGGTGACGGCCACGCTGACGCCCAGGGCGGTCAAGCCCGCCACCGCCGCCATTCCCCCCGCGAGACGTACCGAGAGGATCAACCGTTCCAGCATGTTGGCCGCCGCCTCCATGACATCGCGCACCGCCACCAGGGAGAGGTTGTGGAAGCGTTGGGTCAGGGTCGAGCGCAGGGCCTCCTCCCGTTCCCTGGGGAGGGCCACGGAGCCGAGCAGGGTGTGCGGGGCGTCGCGCAGGACCTCCGGGGAGAAAACCACGAAAAAATTGATGCCCATGTCGGACCAGTGGACCTCGCGGAGGGTGGTGACGCGCGCGGTGACCTCGATGCCCATGATGTCGAAACCGATCGTGTCGCCGATGCCCAGGCCAAGGGAGCGGGCCATTTCGGTTTCCAGGCTGGCCTCGTGGGCGAGGGGATCGGACCACCACCGGCCGGCCAGGATGCGGTTGCCGGGTGGGAGTTCCGCAGACCAGGTGAGGACGTAATCCCTGGTGAAGCGCCAGGCGTTGGGGTGGTCGGCGATGCTGTCCGGGGTGACGGGTTGGCCGTTGAGGGAGCGGATGCGGCCGCGTACCACCGGGGTGGCGCGCCAGTCGTTCGGGTGGTCGAGGAAGGGGGCGGCCAATTGCCGGGCGAGGGGGAGTTGATCGGGGAGCAGGTCGATCAGGAAGAAACTCGGGGTGCGTTTGGGCAGGCGTGAGACGAGTTGCCAGTCGAGATTGCGTTCCAGGAAGAGGATGGCGCATAGCGCGCCCAGGCCGATGGCCACAGTGACGATGGCGCTCGCGGTGCCGTTGCGGGAGGCGGTGAGGTTGCGGATGGCCATGCGTTGGGGAAGCGTGGCGGGGTTCCAGCGGCGCAGGAGGAGGAGTCCGCAGGTCGTGACCAGGCCGAGGAGGAGAGGGGTGGCGACCAGTTCTGCGGCGAACAGGCGGAGGGCGGGCCAGCCGTTGCGCCAGGCGAGGAAGAGGGCGCAGCCGCAGGCGCCGAGCAAAGGCATACCCCAGCGCCAGGGCCAGGGGAGGAGTTCCAGGCCTCCGCGCCAATGGACATTGCGCAGCAGGGAGGCCGGGGAGACGGAGCGGGTGCTCCGGAGTGGTCCGAGGGAGAAGAAAAGGGCGGCGGCGGCACCGAGCAGGGCGCCTTGCCAGGCGCTGCCCAGGTCGAGCCGGGGTCCGTCCTGCCAGCCCGTGATGGGGTAGGGGGCGAGCAGGCCGATGGCGGTTCCGGCCAGGATGGCGGGCAGGGCGATGAGGAGGATGCGCGTCAGGAAGATGCGGGTGATCTGGGCGTGGCTGGCGCCCAGGAGTTTCAGGATGGCGATGTGGGAGCGTTGTTCCCTGGCGTGGGCGGTCATGGCGCCGGCCATGGCGGTGCCGGTGGCGAGGATGGTGAGGAGGGTGATGGCGCCGAGGAAGATCGAGAAGCGTTGGATGAAGCGTTGGGCCGAGGGTTGGCTTTCGGCCGGGGTCATGACGCGGATGGCGTTGTTGGCGGTGAGGGGGCGCAGATGGGCGGCCAGTGAGTCCGGGGTTTCGTCGGGGCGCAGGCGGACCAGGGCGACGTATTGGACGCGGCTGCCGAAGGTGAGCAGGCCGGTAGCGGCGGCGCGGTTTTTCGGGATGACGAGGCGGGGTCCCCAGCGGAAGAAGCGGAGGATGCGGTCGGGTTCGTGTTGCAGCAGGTCGGTCAGGTGGAATTCGGCCTCGCCCAGTCGGAAGGCGTCGCCTGTGCGGAGGTCGAGTCGGCTGGCCAGGGCGATTTCGGCCACGGCGCCGTGTTGGTTCAGGGCGGTTTGGAGGGGTTGTCCGGAGCGCAGTTCCACGGAGCCGCGCAGGGGGTGTTGGGGATCGGCGGCGAGGATTTCGGCGAGGACGGCGCGGTTGGATCCTGGGACGTGGATCATGGCGGAGAATTCCAGGTTGACGGCCACGGTTCGGCCTGGGGCGCGCAGGTGGGTATCGATGAAGGTGTCGAACGGGGAGGCGGACTCCAGGCGGAGGTCCGCGCCGAGCATGGCGCGGGCATCGCGGTCGATGACGCGGGTGAGGGTATTGCCGGTGGCGATCAGGCCGGTCATGGCCGCGACGGCCAGGAAGAGCGCCAGGGAGAAGAAGGCGCAGTCGCGCCAGGCGCCTTTGATGCCTTGGATGGCGATGGTCAGGGTTACGTTCACGCCGTTTGCGTCGTACCGCGGAGAGCCGTTGGAGTGCCAGTTGCAAAAAAATGCATTTTGCATCTTGACGCGGGTCGCGTCACGGGTTAAATTCTCCCACAGATCATGCGCTCGTAGCTCAGCCCGGATAGAGCAACTGGCTACGAACCAGTAGGCCGGAGGTTCGAATCCTTCCGAGCGCGCCAAATGATTTAAACATGGATAGCCACCCGCAAGGTGGCTGTTTTTGTTTGGGGTCACGCTTGTAACCCGGTTCGAAAAAAAAGCGCACCTGGACGCTCTTTCCAGGGACTCCCGGAATAGGGGTTATTCAGAGATTGCGTCTATATTCTTTTTATTTTGATTGCGGCAATTGAAATTAAATAATATTATAATTAAATGATAGTTTGCGGATATTTTTGCAATAGATTAACAGATATGAATGATAAAATTTCTCCTTGCTTCCAATGGCATCGTTTTGTTAGAATGTCGTGTTGTCGGACATTTGGACAGTGACCAACCAAACCAGGAGGAGACAATGTTATCCCCCTATGACCGATATCGCGAGGAAGCGAGCGGAGAGAATGCAGCGCATCTGCTTGTTGCCAGAGATACAAGTCATGTTACACACGATCCCGCCAAATAACGGGGAACTGTTTGAGAGGATATTATGTTGGATTCTATGATGACAAAGATCAAAAACCATCTTCGTCTAGGTGTGCCACTCACGACTATTCCTGCTTCAAGATCCGATCAAATAGTACGCAAACTTGTGTCTATATTTTCCCGTGGCAATCTAAATTTACAATTTGGTCATTACACTACAGAAAATGACCTCAAACGCATCAAGGAATCATTGCGCGATCATCGTTTTTCTGTGACCGATTAGTGGTAACTCGCGTGTCTTCTAACAACGATCAAAATGTATCTGAAACTTTGCGTTTAGTGCAAGATTTGTTTTCTGAGGCAGAAGAACAGATCAAGAAAACCGAACGTGTATCCCTGAATCTATACATCCCTGCCATCAACGAACTTCGCTATTCCGGTCATCATCTTCTGAAAGGTCTGGCCTTTACTTAAGATGACTTTCGAGAAGAACAATTTCGCCGCGCTTTGCGTCATTGTCAACGGTCCCGTTACGACGCAGTAGAGATGTTGCTGTGGTATTATTTACGTATATTCAAGTCGTTTCAAGACGATTACGGAACCGTATCTATTCCCAGTGTCTGGTCAGAATATGTGACAGATGCTCAAAAATTCGATGCAGCCAAATTGCTTTTAGAGTCAGTGGTCAGAAGCGAAGACATCGATGATCAAATTGATAACCGTATACTAATCCTGGACGAAACAGTACGGATTTGCGATCTTATTGCTCCTATCGTTTCTAAAGCAGAAATGGCCCGCACAGAATTAAACAAGCTGCTTGAAGAAAAACAGAAGAAAGAGAAACAGGAGCGTGAAAGTGCCAAAATTCAGATATGGATTCTTATTGCTACCATAGCCAGCCTTGTCGTTGCGATTTTTTCTATTACTGTAACTTTGTTAATGAAG
The DNA here is from genome assembly GCA_002753185.1 of Magnetococcales bacterium WMHbin3. Classification (GTDB taxonomy): domain Bacteria; phylum Pseudomonadota; class Magnetococcia; order Magnetococcales; family Magnetaquicoccaceae; genus Magnetaquiglobus. The sequence continues at coordinate 34,175 of PDZX01000018.1, read as the reverse complement.
TAATTGATTTTTATTCTTCAATCATCACTCCCGTCGCCTTCGCCGCCCCCTCCACGAACGCCTCGAAGGCGCGCACCACGGAGAGATCCCCGCACACCAGGGGATAACGGGAGCGGATCCGCTCCCGGAGCGCCTTGCGCCGTTCGGGATCGCGGGCCAACTCCAGCACGATGGAGACGTATTCCTCCGCGCTCCCGGCGATGGTCTCGGTGACCCCCATCCGGCGCAGGACGGCGGCCGCCAGCCGGTTGCGCATCAGATTCCCCTCCAGCGTCACCAGCGGCACCCCGTATTCCAGAATCTCCATCGCCGTGGTGAACCCGGAAAAGGGCATGGTGTCCAGACACACATCCATCCGATCGAGCAAATTCAAAAAATACGATTTGGGCAACCAGGGCAGGAAATGACAATAATCGTCCATATTCAACCCTTCCGCCGCAAACGCCCGGCCAAGGCGTTCCCGGAAAGGATTATTTGTAAATTTTTCTTGATGAAAAAAGATAAAAACACAATTTTTCAATTGTCTGGCAAGGGATGGATAGACCCAATCGTATTGGGGTAAATTTTTGAAGGATTTGCCGCAACTCATCAGCCGCACGGCATCCGCCGCGCCCGGCGGATCGAAGGGATACGGCGGATGGAACAACCCGTCCGGCAGCCAGCAACATCCGGTATTGGGCAGACGGATCAGCCGCTCGGTGTAGTGGTCGTCGCCATTGGCCGGTTCCAGCAACTCGCCGCTGAGAAAAAAATCCATGGTGGGAAAACCGGAGGTGGACGGATGCCCCCAACTGGTGGCCTGCACCGGCGCCAACCGCAGGCAGGCCAGCCTGTGGGTCATGGGATCCATGCCGATCTCCGGGTAGAACAACAGATCCGGACGATCCTCCCGGATGGTGCGCACCCAGCGCTCCAGGGGGAAGGGTCCCTGGCGAAAGCCGTCGAACCAGCTCTCGGCATTGCGGGTTTCGTCGTCGCATTCGCTGGTCGTATGATAGCCGTACAAGAGAAATCGGGAGCGGTCCATATGCCGGACCAGCCCCTTGACCACCACCAGCCACACCGGATGACGCTGAAAATGCCCGGACACGATGCCGACGCGCAACCGTCCGTCCGGTCTGGCAGGGAGGACCGGAGGCAAGGGCGCCTCCCGTTCGAGCCACGCCGCCATGATGGCGCATGCCAGACGGCCATAGCCTTTCTGCAAGAAACGGTCGCTCCGGGATTGATAGGCCAAATGGAATGGCTGAACGGAGCCGATCAATGGAGAGGTGAGCGCCGGGTCCATGCTGCCGGGGGAGTAGCGGTTCGTCAGATCGGCCAATGCCCGGCCATAGGCGCGCCGTGTCCGGGTGATCTCGTCGCACGATAGGTAATGTACCGGCAACCGGGCAATGGCCAGAATCCAGCGCGCCAGATGAAAATCCGCGCGCAGTTCCAGCGCCCGCTGGAAATGAACCCATGCCTCCCGGCACTGCCAGTTGCTCCCCAGCACCAACCCCAGATTGAGGTGGGCGTCCGGGGCGTCCGGGGACAGACGAATGGCCTCCCGCAAGCAGGCTTCGGCCTCGACGAAACGCTTGCGCCCATTGAGCAGCACGCCCAGATTGGCATGGGCTTCCGCATGGCCCGGCGCCAGGCGGGTGACCTTCCGAAAGGCGACCTCTGCCTCTTCCGGGCGTTCCAGGTCATGCAGCAGAAACCCCAGAACGAAATGGACCTCCACGCCATCGGGATTCAGGCGGATGGACTCACGCAAGGCGGCCTCGGCCTCCACCAGCCTCTGCCGTTCCCGCAACAGGATTCCCAGGTTGCCATGCACCTCGGCGTCTTCCGGCAGCAGACGCGTCGCATGGGTCATCGCCTCGAATGCCTCTTCCCCCCGGCCCAGCCTTTGCCGGGCCAGCGCCAGGGCCTTCCAACCGAAACCGAAATCGGGTTCCACGGCCACCATGCCGCTGGCCAGATCCTCCATTTCCGGCATGCGCTCCTGTCGATACAGATCGACCAGGGCGTGCGTGGCGTTGGTCAGACGGTTCATGCGCTCTTCCAGGGCCACGACCGCATCCGCGACCGAATCCATCGAGCGTGCCTGCGGCAGCAACTCCCCGGCCCGGTCGAAGGCGCCGGCCCGCAGCAGCGCGTCGATGGCGCTCAGCCAGTATTGCCGCACGCCGGGTGCGGCCTCCAGGGCGACCAGGAAATGGGGCGCGCCGCGCGCGGGGTGTCCGGTTTGCAGGGCCAGGACCCCCAGATTGTGATTGGCATCCGGATGCCGGGGATCGATACGCAAAATCGCCCGATAGCCTTCCTCGGCCTCGTGCAACGCGCCGGCCCGATGGCACTCGACCGCCTGTTGGTGCGCCTGCTCGATGTCCATGGAATCGGGGTGGTGCCTGGTCATGGTCTGCCTGTCGGCATGATCGGTTGTTGAGAGGTCGCGCGGACCCACTGCCCCCGCCATGATAGCGAAGCCACGACGATTGCGCCACGCCTAACACATGCACTGGTCAAGACAAAAAACAAACTCTTCATACAAATCTATTTTATAACACCTTGAACTTCATTGTCCGCCACGCACGGGCCATACCGGACGTGTATTCGTTTTGCCAGGACTGCCCGTCAAGCCGGCGAGACCTCCCGGCCCAAAAAATGCGACCCATGCGGAACTGGTAACGGCGGCGTAGGTCGTTCCTGACCAGTAACTGCAAGAGATGCCGCATGTCTGGACATTTAAAAAGGGATATCCGGAAGGCAACGCGGGATTGGTGAGGCTCCAGTCAATTAATGAAAATAATTCTCGATAATTGGGTAACCGCCAATCGGTATACGTCCCACTGGCATACCCAGAGCAGCTCTGCGTACCCGCATTCAAGCCTGTTATTCTGGACAAGGCGTTGCTCCAACTCTGGGATCCCCAGCAGTTTGCATTCCTCATCCAAATTAACGTAGTTAAATTATCTGTTACTGTACCATTACCATTATTTGAAAAACGTGGAGCTGGCCAGACAACTCCTTTTTCGAGTTGCCCGTCGTCACCGGCAGCGTATTGAGTCGTTTGCCCGGTTTTACGCACCGCAGATGGCGCGCTGTCCAGACCGCCTCGCACTGGCCACACATTTTGCGCAATCGTTTTGCCATACGCTATGTGGCCGCCATAATAGAAATCCACGCTCCATGCGTCTGCGGTATCATTCGCATTGGTCGTACTGGACCAGTACCTCCCTGCCGCGAGTCCGGTGAATGGATGACCTGAAGGAAACGCGGGATTGAAGCGACCAAAATCCACCAAACTGTGTAATTCCTCACGATTTGGCAACCGCCAATCAGCATACGTCCCAGTGGTATACCCTGAGCAACTCTGCGTACCCGCATTCAAGCCTGTTATTCTGGATAAGGCGTTGGCCCAGGTGCGCGTTCCCCAACAGTTGGCGTTTCTCATCCAGGTTAAGCCGGTGAGGGTATCAGTGATCGTGCCATTGCCGTTATTGGTAAAGCGGGTCGTTTGCGACCACGACACGCCGATATCGCGATTCTTCGCGATATAGATGTCATCGCCAACGGCATAGGGGGTAGCGGAAGCCAGAAACTGCGATGAAAAATCTTTAGCAATAGATATTGATGTGATTAATTTTACAACCAACTTAAAAAGTCTATTAACAGCATTAGACGCTCCATCTTGCAAAAACATGCGAATCTGATGTCCGGAACTGCTCTGATCGCTACTATCAAACGGAGTGGACGTTGGAGTCAGTGCCAAAGTGGAGCTACTCGTCGGATAAGGCGTTGTACAGCTACCGACTACGGTTCCGGCGGGAAATGACATATTGTCCGCCAACACACCGGAAAGCGCGGTACTCTCCACACACCACTGGTACGAACTTCCACTGCCACCCTGAGCAGTGAAGGTGACGGGATTGCCGTCATTGTAAACAGAACCTGCCTGACCAGCCGGCAGTCCATCCGTGACAATCCGCAACGTGGAAACCGACTCCAATTCCTCGCACCCAGCGGCCTTTTTCAATTCATCCAGCGTCAACCAATCCAGAATGTCATCCAGGCTGTTGGTCTTGTCATAGACCGAATTGACGAAAGCAACCGCAGCCGACTTGGCGCCGGCAGATTTGGTCGGGGTGGGAGTTGGATTGACCACACCGTCCGGCCCCAGACTCCAGATGGCCAACCCGATATTGGACAAAGAATCCACGGTGAGATACGTGGACTGGTAGGCGCAGATGGCATTGGCCGTGGTCAGGCGGGAGTCGTAGGCGTATTGAATGGCGTTGCCCTGGCCATCGGTGGTGTAGGTCAGGCTGGTCGGCAACGCCTTGTTGGTCATCACGTAGCCGAGAATGTCATTCTTGTTGCGCTTGAGGATCTCCGCCGATTTCTGGCGCGCCTGCGTCTCCATGTATGGCAACAGCAGAATCAATGTGGATGACCACACCCCGGCCACGACCAGCACCATGGCGAGGGCGACGAAACTGTAGCCGCTCTCTTTTTTCGCCATCACGCCATGCCAAGGAAAGAAATGCTTCATGACGATGCGCGCTCCATCGCGTCCGGTTGTGGAACGTAGCCTGGAATCGTACTCAAATCCACCGGATCGATCTGCTCCGGATCCATGAACTCGCGTGCGTATTTCGCAAAAATCCCCTTATCTATAAACAGCTTAAATAAATCCGGATCGATGTGTCCCTCGCGCATCATCGTGCCGAGAATCCGCAGCGAGGCGGACAGGGATTTGCCCTTCTTGTACGGACGGTCGCGGGCGGTGAGGGCCTCGAACACGTCGGCGATGGCCACCATGCGCGCCTGCATCGAGACCTGATCGCCGGTCAACCCCCTGGGATAGCCCTTGCCGTTCACCTGTTCGTGATGGGCGCCGGCGATCTCCGGGACCCGCGCCAGATGCCGTGGGAAGGGAATGGCCCCCAACATCCGCAGCGTGGCCACCACATGGTTGTTGATGATGCCGCGTTCCTCGGCGTTGATGGTGCCTTTGGGAATGTTGAGATTATAAACCTCGTTATCGGTCAGGAAGGGCTGCTCGCGACCCTGTTCGTCGATCCAGCGGCGTCTGGCGATGGCGCGAATCCGCTCCTGGCGCTGACTGGACATGAACTCCCCGCCGATATTGCTCTCCCGCACGAATTCACGATCCTCGTCGATGCGCCGCGACTCCTCCTCCAACTCGCCAGCGAGCCGCGCCAGTTCGGCAGGGGCCAGTACCACCATCCTGCGCTCCAGGGCCGCGATGCGCAGATCCCGCTTGACCACCTCGAAACGCAGATCGATCAGACGAATGCGGTCGAACAGGGTCTCCAGCTTGGTCCCCTTGTCCACCACCTCCGTGGGGGTGACCACCTTGCCGCAGTCGTGCAGCCAGGAGGCGATCTTCAGCTCGTAACGATCCTCCTCCGAGAGGATCACCCCCTTGAAAACCCCTTCATCCGCCTCGTGGACCGCCCTGGCGAGCATCTCGGTGAGCACGGGAACCCGATGGCAATGGCCGCCCGTATAGGGGGATTTGTCGTCGATGGCCGTGGCGATCGACTGAATGAACGATTCGAACAGCCGCTTCAGGTCGGCGATCAGATGCTGGTTGCTCAGGGCAATCGCCGCCTGCGAGGCCAACGATTCGGCGAGTTTCCGCTGCTCGTCGGTAAAGGCCACGATCCCGCCGCTGACGGGATCCTTGGCGTTGATGAGTTGCAAGACCCCGATGATGACGTTTTCGTGATTCTTCAAAGGCATGGTCAAAAAGGATTGCGAGCGGTAGTTGGTCCTCTGATCGAAACTCCGGGTGCCGGAAAAATCGAACCCCTGGGCCTGATAGGCATCGGGAATGTTGACCGTGCTGCCTTTCAGGGCCGCGTAGGTGGCGACCATCCGCAGATTGGGTTCGCCGTCCTTGTGGAGCGGCAGTTCCGGAAAATGGATCGGGACGCCGGTGGTCCCGCCCATGGCGATCCCCAGGGAGTCGGTGCGCAGACACTCGAATTTGAGGGTCTGGCGTTCGGTGACGCTGTAGAGCGTGCCGGCATCGGCATTGGTCAGCTCCTTGGCGCCCAGCAGGATGGTTTCCAGCAGGCGGTTCGGGTCCTGTTGGGCCGACAGGGCCGCGCCGATATCGTTCAGGCGTCGCAGTGCGTTCTGGGTGGCGCGTTCGGTCTTTTTGGCATGGAGCAGCTTCTTTTCCAGGGTACGCTGCAACCTCAAGAAGAGCAGCACCAACACCAGACCCGCCACGATGCCGAAAACACCGGCGAGAAAGATCAGCAGAAACGACTCATGATAATCCTGCCGGGCATCCTTCGTGATGATCAGGAAGGGTTCCGATGCCGGATCCGCAGAGACGTCGGCGCCTTTGATCGGGACGCGAAACAGATGGAGCCGTTTCTCCTCCACGATCCGGGTGCGATACGGCAGCGTCTTGTCCGCTGTGGGGTCAGACAGTTCCGGCCCGATCATCCGGTCCAGGTTGTGCGGCATGGCGAAGGAGGAACCGATCAGAACATGGCCGGCGAACCGCTCCCAGTCATCCTCCCGGTCCAGCAAACGCATGCCGGCCCGCCAGGATTCCCGATCCAGGCGCTGTTTGGGCACGAACAGGAACAGGTCGATGCCGAAGCGGATTTTCAATGCATTCAGATTGTCATCGATCTCCTTGCCCAATTCGACGAATCCGATCAGCCGTCCATGGACCTCCCAGGGCAGCACCACCCGCAACACGAAGGTTCCCAGTGGTCCCAACTCCATGCCCGTCCCTGGTTGCAGGGTTTCGGCGGCGACCTGCAACGTGACCCGGTCGATCCGGTCATCATGCCGGTCGGGTTGGTGAACCCGCAGGAAATTGTCGCGCTCGGCCCGATGAAAATAGAGATGCGTGACACGCGACTCCCGACGCAGTTCCTGGAAAATGCCCCGTGCGTCGCGTTGCATCCGCTCCCGGTCTTGCGCGATCATGGCTTCCTGGAGGGCGGGGTTGTGTTGCATGGCGACGATGGCGGCGTGCATCATGCCGATCTGCTGTCGTTGTTGTTTTAATAATTCTTCTTTAATAGCCTCGATGGTCAGGGTCATTTGCCGGTCGTATTGATCCTGCCGATTCCATAGCAGGCCGCCTGTGATACATAAAACCATTAACACATTTACAATAATATATCTTTTTACCAATTTATTCTTGATCTCATCCATCAAGGGATGGCCCAACGTACTCCCCGCGCTCTTGAAATAATAATAGCGCAACATGGAGATCAGAATGTGTACCGATCTCCCGGCCTGATTGATAAACCCGTGCAGAACACTTTCCATTGCGCATCCGCCATGTCTGGGTTGCAGTAAGTCGAAGCTGGCTGGCATTCTGCAGCCATCCCGACCAGGGGCGCATGACCCATTTGGGCTATCTGGAGCATTTTTTTTTCGGAGGGCCTCGTCTTCCCCAAAGGATAATGGATCGACAGCGGACGACCATCGCGGAGGACGCGAAAAATGCCATCACAATCCTGATTGCCCCATCGTCGAAATGACGATGGCCGATGTCAGTTCAAGACGGGTTTCGAGAGGAGCAGATGGTGGACGACGGCGTGGCGGACGATCTGGGCATTGTTGGAAAAACCCATTTTTTCGAAAATATGGGCGCGGTGGGTGCGAACCGTGCTGGCGGAGATGTACAACTCCTCGGCGATGCGGGCGACGGGCAGACCTTCCGCCAGTTTGAGGAACACGGCGTACTCCCGGTCGGAGAGCCGTTCGTGCAAGGGCGATTCGGCCTGCACGGCGATTCTGTCCGCCAGTTCGGCGGCCAGTTCCGGGGCGAGATACCTGCCGCCCCGCGCCACCCGCCGCATGGCGTCGATGATGTGCGCAGGATCCTGATCCTTGGTGGCATAGCCGGCGGCCCCCAGTTTCAGCACCCGCGCGGCCAGGGCGGTATCGGCATGCAACGTCAGCACCAGGATCGCCAGTCGCGGGTGTTTGGCCCGGACCTGTTGCAACAACCGGATGCCGTCCATGTCCGGCAGGGAGAGATCCAGCACCAGCAGGTCGAACGGGCCGGCGGCCAACTCCCGCATGGTCTCCCTGGCGCTGCCGCTCTCGCCGGTCACGACCAGTTCGGGATCGCGCTGGAGCAGGGATTTGATCCCCTGGCGGAGCATGGCATGGTCGTCGGTCAGATACACCCGGTACATGATGGTCTTCCTCGCATGGAGATTCGAACGTCAGGTCGCCGGCAGACGGGCGATGACCCGCGTGCCCAGGCCTGGCCGGGAGTCTATCACCAATGTCCCCCCAAGGCGAACGGCCCGCTCCTCCATGCCGCCCAGACCGAAACAGCGGCTGGGATCGCCACGGATCTCCAAGGCGAAACCCTGCCCGTCGTCGCTGACGGTCAGCGTCCACATCCCCTCCGCGCACAGCAGATCGATGGAGACCGATCCGGCGCGGGCGTGACGGGCGACATTCGTCAGGGCCTCCTGACAGATCCGGAACAAGGCCGTGCGACGCGCCTCGTCCAGTTCACCGTCGTGGGAGCGGTCGGTGACCCGGCAGACGAAACCGTAATGTTTGCCGGTCTCGCGCGCCAACCATTCGAGAACGGCACGGATCCCCAGACGGTCGAGCACGGGAGGACGCAGGGAGACGGCAATCCGCCGCATCGTTTGCAGGGTCTCGCCCGCCAGATCGCCAAGCTGATGGCAGGTGGCCGCGCGCCTGGTGTCCAGACCCGCCTCCAGTTCCGCCAGGCCGAAACGGATGGCGGTCAGATGACTGCCCAACTCGTCGTGGATCTCGGCGGCGAGGCGTTTGCGTTCCGCCTCGGTGGCCTGATCCAGGTGGCCGGAGAGGTGGCGGATGCGTTCCGTCATCCGCTGCTCGGTCCGCAGCGCCTGGGCATGCAACAGCGCGATGGCGGCCTGGGCGCCGAGAATCGCCACGACTTCCACGCGCTCCCGTGAAAACACCCCGGTGACGTTGTCGTGTTCGAGCAGCAAAACGCCCATGATCGCACCCAGGTGACGCAAGGGCGCGCACAGGATGGAACGGGGAGCGCCGGGCAGATCCGCCCAGAGGGCGTCGGCCCGGACATCGTCGATCACCAGCGCCTCTTGCCGGCGGGCCACGTAGCGCACCAGCGCCAGACGGCGCTCCTTCCCATTCCCGCCGTGCTCCGCGTGATCGAGCAAGACCACCTCCTGTGAGCGGTACCTGGCGGCGCACGCCTGAAACCACTCCGGCCCCAGGGGGAGATACAGGCGTCCCGACTCTGCGCCGGCATTGGCCAGGGCCAACGAGAGCAACCGGCCCGCCACCCCGGCATGCGATTGTTCCGAGGCAATGGCCTGGCTGGCCCGCAGCAGGCTCGGGTAATCGATCAGTTCCTCCAACGAAACCCGGTCGCTGGTGCGATCGGGCGCGGCAACCGGATCGTCCGCCTCGACGGGACGATCCCACCCCGCCACCAGGGAGGCGTGGCGCTCCTCCAGCAACCGCATCGGGGCCAGGGCGCCCTGGCGCATCCAGGCCCGCATGGCCCGCCGCAACGCGTGACCGGCCTGGGAGGCGCACCCCATCTCCAACAACGCCTCGCCAGCCAACTCCAGGGCCAGGGCCTCGTAGGGCAGCCACACCTCGTGCTCCTGGGCGCGGATCATGGCGACGATCTCCTCGCAAAGCGGCACGGCCTGTTCCGGGTGTCCGGCGACCCGATGCCATGTCGCCCGCACCAGCAGCGCCAGGTGGGCGAAATTGGCCGGATTGTGCCTGGCCCATATCGCCAACTGGCGATGGTTGCGCCGTACCACCCCCATCATCCGGCGGCGGCGCGTCGGCTCCTCGCCAGGTGACAACGCCAACAACGCCAGGCTTTCATGGGCCAGCAGAAAGGAGGCGCTGGGCCGATGGCCCCCCGCCGACCGCTTCTGCACCTCCCGCGCCATCTGCATCATCATCACCACCCGTTCGTACTCCCGAAACAGAGTGGCGACAATGCCGGCCTGGATCAGGAAGATGGGCATGTTTTCCGGGTCCCCGGCGATCTCCGGCGGCAGATCGGACAGCTCCCTCCAGGAGGCGTCCCCCTTGTCGCGCAACTCCCGCAGCATGCCCGGATAGACACGGTTCATCAACCGTGACAACTGCGCCTGACCGCTTTGCGCCAGCAGCGGCAACCAGTGTTCGCCAAGGCGCAACCCCTCCTCCAGGGGCATGCCCAGTTGCAGACGATAGACCAGCCCGGCGCATATGCTCCAGCCGGCATAGGCGTGATCCCCCTTGGCGATGGCCTCCGGATATTGATCGAAAATGTGACGGGTGGCCTCGGCCAGCGGCTCGCGCCAGGGGCGCACGAACACGTTGTACATGTGTCTGGCCGGCACGCCGGGGATCTCCATGCCGATCCCGCGCTCCAGCAGCAAACGGCTCGCCTCGCCCAATTGAATGCCGCAGGCCATCTCCTCTTCCTGGTCGCAGCCAGTGAAATTGATGCTCAACCAGATATAGTACCAGGCCGCCTCCGCCACCATCCCCTCGCGCAACATGCGGCTGGCGATGCCGACGACAAAATGCAACGTCAGGGACGGGGCACTGAAATAAATCCCGATGAACATGGGAAACAACCACCTGGAAAGAAAGGCGAACTCCGCGTTGCCGGTCATCGGCAGGCAGGCCAGTTCCTGGCCGGTGCGTTGGCCGAAGGCGGCCATCATCTCCTTGCGCAGACGGTTCACCTGGCGCGCCACCGCGCCGGAGGTCAAACGCATGGGATGGCCGATGCGGCGCAGGATGTCGATCCCCATGGCCCGCAACGGCTCCATCGCACCGCGTCCCACATAGAGAAACGGCAGATGGCTCAGGATGGGCAGGTGATCCTTGAAATCCGGGCAATGGGCATTCACCTCGGTGCGCAACCCTTCCAGCCGGTCCAGATCCATCAGGGCGGCGGCGCACTCCGCCGCCAGATGGCGCAAGGCGAGGGCTTTGGCGAAATCCCGCCGCCATCCCGCCTCTCCCGACAGCGCCATGGCGCTTTCCAAAAGACGCAAGGCGGGCGCGAAGGCCGCCGCCCCCTTGGCCTGGCGTCCTGCGGCCAGCAACCAGCCGGCGACCGGCGCTCTTTCGTCCTCGTCCAGCCGTTCCGGCGGAATCCGGGTGAACTGCTCGGCCACCAGGAAAAGACGATCCCCCTCCCGGTCATGGGCGAAGGCGGCCATCAGGCGGCGTCCCAACCGCAAACGAAAGGAGACCTCCAGATCGGGCGTCAACGCCGCCATGGCCGCCTCCTGCACCCGGTCATGCGCGAACCGGTAACGAACCGACCCGCCCGGATCTTCCAGCCAGACCGCCAGCCGATGCTCGCCCCGCGCCGGCAGCCATAAACCGGTTTTGAGCAACCGATCCGCTTCCAGGGCGACAGCGGCGGACGGATGACCCGCAGCCGCCGCAAGGACCGCCAGATCGAAGGCATGCCCCAGACAGGCCGCAGTGGCCAGCAACTCCCTGGTCACGTTCGGCAACCGCTCCATGCGCGCCATCAACAGGGTGACCACCTTTTCCGGCATGCGCCACTCGCGAATGGCCGGCTCGTTCCATCGCCAACGACCGTCCCCATGGCTCAACCAGTCGTTGCCCTTGATTTCCAAAAGCAAAGTGCGCAACAGAAAGGGATTGCCGCCGCTTTTGTCGTGCAGCAATGCCGCCAGGGGCGCGGCATCCGCCAGCGGGCAGCCGAGGGTCTCGGCCAGAAAGGCCAGGGTGGCCCGTCTGGACAACGGCCGCAAGGCCAGATGCGACAACACGATCCCCTGCTCCCGCCAGTCGGCGATGGCCAGGGCCAGGGGATGGGATGGTGGCGTCTCGTTGCCCCGATAGACCCCCACCACCAGCAGGCGTTCCATGCCGGCGTCGGTCAGCAACTCCCGCATCACCTCCAGAAACGCCGGATCGCTCCATTGCAGATCGTCCAGCAGCAGCACCATGGGCGTGCCGGCCTGACCCAACGACTGCATCAGGCGGATCACCCCACGGCGGAAACGACTGGCGGCCCGGGCCGGAGGCAGATCGACCGGAACGGGCGGATCGGGGAATACGGACGCCAGTTCCGGCAGGTGCCCGACCAACACCGGCAGGGCATCCCCCAACATTTCGGCCACCCGAATTCGCCATGGCTCGAAGATCTCCGGGGGATCGGCCAGCCGGTAACGCAGGAGTTCGGCCATGGCCTCCATCAAGGCCGCCAGGGGTCGCTCCCGGCGCAACTGGTCGAACTTGCCGGTGGCGAAGCGTCCGCGCGCGGCGCTCGTCGGGCCGCGCAACTCCCCGGCCAACGCGGATTTGCCCACCCCTGGGGACCCCTCGACCAGGACCAGGCCACGCCCCTCCCGCAAGGCATCGCGCAAGAGCTTCACCTCCTTGTCCCGGCCATGGAGGCGGGAGGAAAAACGCAGCCGGGTCAAACGTTCCCGCTGCCCCAGGGGGAATGGCGTCATCTCGCCCGACGCGGCCAGCGCGGACCGGCATTGGTCGAGGTCCGCCTCCAGGCCCCGTGCGGACTGGTAGCGTTCCGCCGGCTCCTTGGCCAGCAGTTTGAGCACGATCCGGGCAATCATCTCCGGCACTTCCGGGCGCAGACGATGCGGCGGCACCGGCAGGTGGGCCAGATGATCGGCCAGCAGGGTCACGGGGTCACGGGAGACGAATGGTGGCTGTCCGGTCAACAGGGCATAAAACGTGGCGCCAAGGGCATACAAATCGGAACGGGCATCCACCGGGCGGTTCATCCTGCCGCTCTGTTCCGGGGCGAGATAGGCCAACGTGCCCTCCAGCAGGGAGAGGGGACACGGTTCCACCATCTCCTCGTGCAGATGATCCGCCAGGCCGAAATCGATCAGCCGCACCTCCCCGCTGCGCGGGTTGCGGATGATGTTGGCGGGAGTGATGTCCCGATGCACCACCCCGGTGGCATGTACGCCGCCGAGCACGGCGGCCAGGCGGATGGCCAGATCGAGGAATGCCACCATGCCCAACAACGCGGCCGTCGGCATGCGATCCAGGGAGAGGCCCCCGATATCCTCCAACTCCAGGGCCAGCGCCTCCTCGTGACGGACGAGGCCGTGACAACGGATCACGCCGGGAATCTCCGCCAGCGCGGAAGTGACCGCGTGTTCCCGCCGGAAACGGGCCAGATCCTCGACCGAGGGCGGCTGGGCATTCAGGATTTTGCGGATGAGGGGGCCGCCCGGTCGCCGCACGCGGATGACGCGACTGCGCCGGCTGGCGTAGAGAACCTCCTCAGGGTTGTTCATGGGGAGGCTCCATGCCGTGCCCGCCCGGCAGGGTCAGCACCAGCCGCACCAGGTCCACCTGACGATTGACGCCGGTTTTCGAAAAAATGGATTTCAATTGATTGCGCACGGTATGCATGGAGATCCCCCTGGCCCTGGCCACCTCGTCCAGGTCGCGACCGTTGGCCAACTCCCCGGCCAGATGGCATTCCGCCCCGGTCAGGCCGTAAAGGTCACGCAGCATCCCGATGGTGGCCTGACTGGTCGTTGCCCGATCCAGGGTGTGGAGCACCAGCAGCACTTTCGGAAAATCGGGCAGGATGCCCATTTTCCGATGTTCTGGTCGCAACGGCGCGACCATGGCCTGGAACGGCCGCATCCCGTCCCCCGCAGGGGTGATCGGCAGGGTGTGGCGGGGGGGTTCCCCGACCCCGGCGGCCAATCGCAGACCCCTGCGGAGCATCTCGCGCAGACGGCGGGATTCGGCGAGAACCGGGGTCTCCAGGCCACGACGGGTCAGTCTGATGCCGGAATCGCCCGCCAGGATCTCCTCCGCCGCCCGGTTCATGTAGACGACCGTCAGCGTCTCATCGAAGACCATCACCCCTTGGACCATGTGGGAGAGCGCCTGTTCGGCAATGTGATTGCGCAGGCTCAAATCGGCCATCTGCTGGTTGATCAGCAATATTTTTTGCAAATGCGCAACCAGGAGATTCACGATGCGGGCCTCCTCCGGTCGAAAGGCCCGGCCCTCCCGGTTTCTCTGGATGCCGAACAGGACGATGTGCTGATCGGTCTTCAGCAGGGGTCCGCCCATGCAATGATATTTATGTTGCGGACGCAAGAAATCATGATAATATTCAGAACGCAACACCTCTTCCGCCAGAAAGGAATCCCCCAGATCCACCACGCCAATGGACATGTCATTCATGACATGGCGAGGATAGGGATCCACCTGGTAGAAATACTCCTGGTAGGCCCGCAGCCAGGCGGGGTCGTAACCGGAGGCGATATTGAGCCGCACGGCGTTGTCCCGCCGGTTCTGCATGCGCAACAGAATGGAATCGCCAGCGAGATCGCACTTGATGTGGTCGAGCACCTGAGCCAACTGTGCCTCGTCGAAGAGCGCCTGGTAGATCTCCCCCACCCGCTCGGCGGTTCGGATTTCGGAGGGTCCGTCCATCATGCATGACCGGGCATGGTCAACACCAACCGGATCAGGTCCACCTGACGGCGGATGCCGGTTTTGGCGAAGACGGCTTTCAATTGATTGCGCACGGTATGCATGGAGACCCCCCTGTCCAACGCCGCCTCCTCCAATTCACGGCCCGCGACCAGTTCCTGGACCAGATGGGCTTCGGTCCCAGTCAGGCCGTAGAGGTTCTTCAATACCTCGATCTTTGCCTTGCAGTTCCCTGAGCGATCCAGGGTGCTCAACACCAGCAACGCCTTGGGGCGGGCGGGGAAGATGGCGATCTTGCGGCTTTCGGGTCGCAGGGGCATCACCATGGCCTGCAAGGGATGCAAATCCACGCGCATGGGGGTGATCAGCATGCTGTTCTTGGGCAGATCGCCACTCCCCGCCGCCAGTTGCAGCGCCTGGCGGATCATGGCGGAGAGTTGCCTGGATTCGGCGGTCACGGGGGTGACCACGCCAAATGAGGTGAGCTTCACGCCATGATCGCCGGCCAGGATCTCCTCGGCGGCCCGGTTCATGAACAGCACCTCCAACCCCTCGCCGAGCACGATCACCCCCTGGGTCATGCAACCCAGCACCTGTTCGGCGATCAGGTTCTGGGTGTTCAACTCGTGCATTTGCTGATTGAGTTGGAGGATTTTTTGAAAATGCGGGGTCAGGTGGTTCAAAAGACGGGCTTCGCGTTCCTCGAAACCCTGCCGTTCCCGGTTTCTCTGGAAGGCCAGCATGACGAAATAGTGTTTGTTCTTGAGGAGATGACCACCGACACAATAATATCGGTGTTGTGGCTTCAAAAAATCGTTGTAGTATTCCGAGTGCAGGAACCGATCCGTGGTCAGGCAGTCCCCCAGGGTGATTCCTACCGGAAAATCCCGCATCAGTGCCGGATAGGGATCCACTTTGTGGAAATGCTTCTTGTAGGCCTTAACCCAACTCTCCTCATGGCCGGAGGCGAGACCGAAGGCCACCCCGCCATCCGCCTGATTCTGCATGCGCATGAGATAGCCGTCGCTGTCCAGGTCCAGCCTGATCCGATCCAGCACCTTGGCCAGTTGGTCCAGATCGAAGGCCGATTGGTAGATCTCTCCCACCACCTCGGCGAGCCATTGCTCCGAGCAGGGGTTCATGGCGCGAGACAGAAGCGGGAGAATTCCGACAGAAGCGCATCGAAGCGCGCCTGGGACTCACAATGCGGGGAGTGGCCGCAATCGGGCAGGAACTGGATGGCCCCGCGCCACAGACCAGGCAGGTCGAGATTCCGGCAATAATCGGCATTGACGAAAGGATCCTGTTCGCCCAGCAGCAGGGCGACGGGAACCGGCAAACGCCGCAGAATGGCGATTTCATCGCGCATTTCGCCGGCGCCCAGCGAAGCGATCAAATGGCTGCGGCAGCGTGGATCGGTGAGCCGCATGGCTTCGCGCATGCATTGCATCATTTCCGGGTTGACAACGCGATGGGTTTGCGCCCGTGCCCACAGATCCAGATCCGCGTCGGTCAGGGTCTCCTGGAACATCAGGGCGGCGGCGGGATGGGGCAGAAAGGCCTCGCCAAAGCTGGCCGGACCCGCCAGGGGTGGCGAACCGAACGCCAGCAGACCGCGCAGGTTCGGCAGTTCTTCCGCGACTTGCATCAACAGGTGTCCGCCCAGGCTGTGCCCCACGGCGATCAAGGGGTTCGGTTGCAGGGTTTGCGCGACCGCGCGGATGATCGCGCGATATCCTGCCAGGGAGTAGCCGACTTCCGGTTGTCCGGCAGGATCGGATGCGCCATGGCCTGGCAGATCCATGGCGACCACCTGCCACATGCGGCCGAGTTCTCCCTGAATCTGGCGCGAGAACAGGGTGGCGTTCTGGGAATTGGCATGCAGCAGGAACAAGACCGGACCCTCTTGGCACTGGCCCTGATGAATGGCGATTTTGTGGCCGTGAATGTTGATAGATTTTTGTTCCATGATACCCGTGTCATCCTTTTCAAACCAACTACACCATGAAGCGATCATACATTAGCATAATGACTACTTCATTGCAACAATCTCTTCCATGGTTAGGATGTTCGCCATTAAAAAATAATTTATATTATGTAAACAGCTTATGAACGAGATATTTCTCACACGAACATCGTCGTGAGCACAATGGAAAACGAAGAGGGCGGGCAGGGATAAGCCTTGCAAAATCTTGCAATAACGTTAGGAAATTAATAGTATTTCACGGCGCGCGGAACCATTCGTGCGGATCTCACGAACTCTGATCCCATTTTTCCTTGATGGCGATGATGGTGGGCAGGATGCTCGCAAACCGATCGACCAGGCGTGGTTCAAAATGGCTGCCCGCGCACCTCCTGATCTCCACCACGGCCTCTTCCAAGCCCCAAGGTTCCTTGTAGGGGCGTTTCATGGTCAGGGCGTCGAACACGTCGGCGATCGCGACGATGCGTGCCGATTCCGGGATCGCGGTTCCCGCGAGGCCGGCGGGGTAGCCGCTTCCATCCCATTTTTCATGATGGTAGCGCGCGATTGCGGCCGCCATGATGAAAATTGAAGTTTCGCTCATACTGAGGATGGAAAAGCCGATTTCGGCATGGGTCTTCATCACGTCCCATTCCTCGGCGGTCAACTTGCGGGGCGCCTTGAGAATGGCGTCGGGAATGCCGATCTTGCCGGTATCGTGCATGGGGGCGGCAAATTCCAGCCGCTCGGCCAGGTGGGTTGGCCATCCCAGCGCGTCGGCCAGCGCGCGCGCATAGGCCGACATGCGCCAGATGTGGACGCCGGTGTCGGTGTCGTTGTAGTGTCCCGCCTCGCCAAGCATGAAGATGGCGGCTTTTTGGCTCTCTTCCAGTTCCTGGACGCGGACCAGATTGAGATGGGTCCGCACCCGACGCAGCATCACCGGGCCGGAGATGGGCTTTTGGATGTAGTCCACCGCGCCAACGTCGAAGCCGCGCGCTTCATCCGCCACTTCACCCATGGCGGTCACGAAGATGACGGGGATATGCCTGGTGGCGGGGTTGGCCTTGAGTTGTTCGCACACCTCATAGCCGTTCATTTCCGGCATCATGATGTCCAACAGGGCCATGTCGGGCATGTGTTGGACAGCCGCCTCCAGCGCCCTGGGTCCGTTCGGTGCGAAGATGAGTTGATAATGATCCTTGAGGATTTGTCTGATTAGCCGTAGGTTGTTACTGTCGTCGTCAACACATAATATTTTTTTCATAATGAAGCGTATCTCCAAATCCTCTGACCGCCAACCCGCGCCATATTTCATCCCTTGCGGATGCATTTCGAGTGCCGTTTCCCCGGACGGCGTGCGCTCGTTTTCCGTTGGCCAGTACTCTACCACACCTCGTGGCGGTTCACCTCATTTTTCGACACTCTCCTCTGTCTTGCTGGCGATGCGCAAATAGAGCACAAACAACAAAACGGAGAACGAACAGATTCCAAAAAGCCATACCAACAGATAGCGTTGCGCGGTATTACGGATCGCGAGATCGTCCGTTACCGCCAAGATACTCGCGACTGAACGTCCTTCATCATCGGCCACCTGGACTGAAAGATTGTAAAAATGTTCCGTGGCAAAAATCATCCGACCGAGGCGAGCAAGCAGCGATGGCACATCCGAAGAGAGATTGCCATCCAAATCAACAGGTAATTTCAATGCCGTTCCTCCGACCAGGATCCAGTTTGTGAAGCGATCCCACTCGCCTACCGGCAGGCCGACCATGTTGAGTCCTCGTTGCCACTCGTCTGGACGCAACAATGATTTATCCAAGAACAGATACAACTCCTTAAACAACGGATTGATTTTCATGTCACGCAAAATTTTGCCAAATTCCACACCCAGCTCGATAAAGCCCAGCAGAGTTCCATTATTCTCATACCAAGGAACGACGACTCTCAGTGTAAAAGTGCCAAGCGGCCCAAGTTCAATCCCTTGGGATGTCTGCATGGTCGCCAACGCCTTGCTGTTGACTTTACGCAAAACAATATCATCATAACGATCGGGTTGATGCACTCTCAAAAATGTCTCCATCTGTTTGCCAAAGAAATATACATGAGTAATATTATGTTTGGCGCGTAAATTAAAATATGTTGGCTGCACCATTTTCAGCAACCCCTTCCGGTCCTGTTGCCGGAATGCCAGCTTCAACGATTCGTTCAAAGTCAGCATATGCGCAAATCCTTCCAGCTTGTTGAAAACCATCATTTGTCCTGTCTTCAACATTTGCTGCAATTGCTGCCGGGCTGTTTCATGATTTTCTTTTTCATTATGCCAATCGATCACGACGAACGCCCCAAGTGAAGCCACGACAATTGCAAAAAATATGATATTGAAAAAAATCAAGGAGCCGCCTTGACTGGCGATCGTGTCATCATCCAAGCGGATATTATTGGCGGCCATTGTCGATTGCATAACGTTTACCCCTCTTGATCATCAGGCCGTAACCATGGCTGATACTTGCCCAATGGCGGCACTCGGTGGGATGGTCCGGCATGTGGGTTGTGGTCGATCATTCCTCTGTTCAGGCATCAAGCCATCTGTCGAGAATACGCCGTATCCCCTCCAACCGAAACGGTTTGACGAGCATATCATTCATTCCAGACAGACGCAGGGCATGCAAACATACCTCGGACGAAAGGGTTGTTCTGGTGCTTCCAGGCCCGATGAACATGCTGGCTCCTCGCTGGTCTGTGGATCGGTTGGTTGAACAAAAATACACCGCATTGCCTTACAAATGAGTGACACTCTGCCGCATATTCATCCAGGAGCGCATGACCCATTTGGGCTATGTCGCACTTTTTTTTGCGATTCCCCCAAGATGACCGCCAAGGGGTCGGGCAGATGGAGGCCAAGGCCGATGGCTTGTTGCCCTTGCCGTTTCCCAAGGCGATATTGCAACTCCTGAACCATCACCGTGTTGCCGATACAATTTACGATAACTTAAAGTATTGCAAGAGGCCGTGATCGCCAATGATTTATGAATATTATAGATTGCCGGGAGCGCGGAGGAGTATGTCGCCATCGTGGTGGCGCTGGCCCGTGACCCCGAAAGGCGTCAGGCGTTGCGGGAGCGGATCTGCTCACGTTATCCCCTGGTGTGCGAGGATTTCTCCGTGGTGCGCATCTGCGAGGCGGTCGTGCCGGAGAGTCGTCGAGTCAGCGCCAACCCGCCTCGGCCTCGCAGGCGGCCATGGCGCGCGGATGGCTCTTTTCCCACTGGGTGATCGAGCGGGTTTCGTTATCGGACATGCGGTTGTTCATGCAGGTGCAGTAGATGGTCACCGTGCGTTTCGATTGTCCCTCGTGCCGGTTGTCGCGGATGCACTCGCGGATCCAGGCCCGGTCGTCGGCGGTGGCGCCTGCCGGGTAGTCGTCGTATTTGTTGCCATGTTTGCCTCCCCCCCCATGGTGGGGTTCGATGACGGTGACCGGATCATAATGGCGGTCGGAGTAGCGGTGATCCGGCACGCAACCCGCGATCAGGGTCGTCCATCCCGCCAGGAGGAGAGGCAACGTTCCGTGCAGCCGGCGTATTGTGGCATTCATGGTGATCTGGCCCCCTGTCGGGTGTTGTCGTGGGGCGTCAGGATATAGGGTGGGTTGTGAGGGGTCAAGTGGTGCTTGACATGGAGAACGATCGTACTCTATAATGATGGCATCGTGGATTTTCGCCAAAGGAGCGTGCCATGGCGCCTGTCAATCGTGACGTCGATCATTTGGATGCCTTGCGGGACTATTATGCCCGTCATCGGGCGTGGCCGTCGTATGCGCGGCTGGGGGCGGTGGTGGGGGTGACGGCCAAGTCGGCGGTGGCCAAGCTGTTGCGGCGTCTGGAGGCGGCGGGGTATGTGCGGCGCACCCCGGACGGGGAGTGGACGCCGTGTGACCGGTTTTTCGAGCGTCCCCTGGCGGAGGCCACGGTGCGGGCCGGCTTGCCGGAGATGGCGTTGGATGCGTCGGAGCAGCCGGTCTTGATCGATTCCTTGCTGGTGGAGAACCCTTCGGTGACGGTGCTGGTGCCGGTGCGTGGGGATTCCATGCAGGGGGCGGGGGTGCATGACGGGGATTGGCTGGTGGTGGAGCGGGGGCGGGAGGCGTACGACGGGGCGATGGTGGTGGCCGAGGTGGACGGGGAGTTTACTTTCAAAACTTTGGTACGGGAGGAGAGTGGCTGGGCCTTGCATCCGGCCAATCCCGCCTATCCGGTGTTGCGCCCCAGGGAGAGTTTGACCTTGTTCGGGGTGGTGGTCGGTCTGGTGCGGAGGTATCGGCGGCCATGATGAATCCGTTGCAGGACGAGGCGGTGGACGGGTTGGACCTGACGCAATTGCTGATCGAGCATCGCGAAGCGACCTTTTTCTGGCGCGTGGAGGGGAGCGCCATGGATGGCCTTGGCATTCACCACGGGGACCTGCTGGTGGTGGACCGGGCCGTGGTCCCAGGGAATGGGAGCGTGGTGATCGCGGTATTGGACGGGGGCTTCGTGGTCAAGCAGTTGGTGCGGCGCGGCGGCGCGGTGATCTTGCGTTCCGCCCACCCGGATCACCCGGAGATCCGTCTGCGTCCCGGTCAGGATCTGGAGGTGTGGGGGGTGGTGCGCTGGTCGGTGCATCGGGTGGTGGTATGACTTGCCATGGACAAAATATCGCCCTGATCGACGGCAACAACTTCTACGTCTCCTGCGAGCGGGTGTTCGATCCGGGGTTGAATCGTAAACCGGTTGTGGTTTTGTCCAACAACGACGGCTGCGCGGTGGCGCGATCCAATGAGGTCAAGGCGTTGGGGGTCAAAATGGGGGAACCGTGGTTCCGGCTGAAACCCCTGGCCCAGCGGCATGGCATCGTCGGGTTGTCCGGCAATCACGCCCTCTATGTGGATATGTCGCGGCGCATGATGAGCCTGCTGGCCGGGTTCGGGGCGCGGCAGGAGGTGTATTCCATTGATGAATGTTTTCTCGATCTGGGCACGGGCGCGGACGTGACCGAATTGGGAAACAACATGCGCCAGGAGGTGGCGCGTTGCCTGGGGTTGCCGGTGGGCGTCGGCATCGCTTCCACCAAGACTTTGGCGAAACTGGCCAACCATCTGTCCAAGAAACGACCCGAATACAATGGGGTGTGCAACCTCAACATGGTCCCGGAAGCGGAATTGCTCCCCCTGCTGGCCGGCATCGACGTGGGCGAGGTGTGGGGGGTGGGATCCCGGTTGGCGGAAGGGTTGCGCGCCGTGGGCATCGCCCATGTGCTGGCCCTGCGCCAGGCGGATCCGCGCTGGCTGCGACGGCGCTTCTCCGTGGTCATGGAACGGATCGGGCTGGAACTGCGCGGCATTTCTTGTCTGCAGTTGGGAGAGATCGCGGCGTCCAACCAACAAATTCAGTCCACTCGTTCGTTTGGTAAACCGGTATACGATTTCGACGAACTGGCCGAGGCGGTCCTCACCTTCGTGCGCCGCGCGGGACAACGGCTGCGGCGACAAGGATCAGTGGCCGGCGCTCTGCACCTGTTCATCCGCACCAGCCCCTTCCGGGAGGGGGAACCGCAATACCGGCAAGGCATCACCCTGACACTGCCGACACCAACCGCAGACGAACTGCAACTGGCCAACGCCGCAAAACGTGGACTGGAAGCTGTTTATCGTACTGGTTACGCTTATCGACGGGCCGGGGTGCTGCTCCTGGAACTGGAAAACGCCAGGACACTGGCAAGAAACCTCTTTGCCGATCCGCAGGCCGAACGCAAGAGCCAGGCGTTGATGACCACCCTGGATGCCATGCGTAACCGGTTCGGATCCGACATCATCCATGTGGCCGGGGAAGGCAGACAACGGCGCTGGTCCACGCGGGCCTCCAACCGCTCCCCATGCTATACCACCCGCTGGGCCGACCTGCCCACGGCGCGGGCGGGTTGAGATTACAACAGGCCGTGACGCTTCAACATGCCCGTCAATTCGGGCAAGCGTACCGGCTTCTTGAGAATGCCGGTCTTGAAGTCGGTGTCGGTGGTCTTCAACAACTCCTCCGGCGATCCGGCCCCGGTGACGATGATCACCACCGCCTGGTCCCGCGAACCGATGCGGTACTGCCTCTCGATGGCGCGGATCCGGCGCAGGGCGTTCTGCCCGTTCATGCGCGGCATCATCAGATCCAACAGCACCAGATCATACGCATGACCCGTGGTCAGTTCGGCCTCGAACTGCTCCACGGCCTCCATGCCGTCACCCGCCATGTCACAAACGCCATATCCCTTCAGGTACTCCCACAGCATCTTGCGGTTGATCGGATTGTCATCGACGATCAGGATGTTCACCCCTTCACCTCCCCTCCCCAATGGCCCGCAGGGTTTGACCCAGCGACTCCTCCAGCGTGGTCATCAGCCGGGCGCTCTTCTCCCGGTCCTCCCCAAGGATCGCGGAACCGATACGAATTGTCACCATTTTAAAATACACGGCCCCCGCCGCCACGGCAAGCCGTTTGAGCGCCTCCACCTCGCGACGCGCCTCCATCGGGTCGGCGCCCGTCAACAGCGCTTGCAGGGATGCCAGCCGTCCGGGGGCCTCGTCCCGAAACGCCGCGCGTCCCGGCTCGTCCCCGGCGGCGTCGTCCAACAGCGGCGGCGTGACGGGGGCGGGCGCGGGTTCCGGCTCCGGCTCGCCGCCGATCCGTTCCACCAACGCCAACAGCTCCCGCCCCCGATAGGGTTTGCCCAGGAAATCATCCATCCCGCATGCCAGACATTGCTCCTTGACCCCGGCCAGAACATTGGCGGTCAGGGCGACGATCGGGGTGCGCTCCCGGCCCTGCCCGCTCTCCAGGGAACGCAGACGTTGCGTTGCCTCGCAGCCCGACATGTCCGGCAGGTTCAAGTCCATCAGGATCACATCGAAAGACCCTTTCTCCCAGGCATCCAGGGCCTCCTCGCCGTCCTGAGCCGTGGTCACCCCATGACCCGCCGTCTTCAGAATCGAGCCGGCCACCTGCCGGTTGATGGGGTTGTCGTCCACCACGAGGATGTGCAAAGTGGCCCGCGCCGACGGCAACTCCGTGTCCGGGCGTCGCTCTCTGGCATCGGCCAGGGCCTCCTGCAACTCGCTTTCCGCAAGCCTGCCGTAGCGGATGGTGAAATGAAAGACGCTGCCATGACCCACCCGGCTCTCCACCCAGACGCGCCCACGGTGCAGCTCCACCAGATGCTTGCAGATGGCCAGCCCCAGACCGGTGCCGCCATACTGCCGCGTGGTGGACTCCTCGGCCTGGGTGAAACGACCGAAGATCAGCTCCAGCCGATCCTCCGGAATGCCGATCCCGGTGTCGATGATGCGCACATGCAGGGTCGTGTGTTCCGGGTCGTCCCGCGTCTCCTCCTCCTCCCCGACCACGATGCGGATCCCGCCGGAATCGGTGAACTTGATGGCGTTGTTGCACAGGTTCAAAATGATCTGATGCAGCCGGTGCGGATCCCCCACCACCCATGGCGGCACCTCCGGGGCGATTTCCGCCTCCAGCCGCAACCCCTTCTCCCGTGTCTTGATCTCCAGAATCGCCATGGTGGTGGCGATGCGCTCGCGGGGATCGAAGCGGATCCGTTCCAGGGTGATCCGCCCCGCCTCGATCTTGGAGATGTCCAGCACGTTGTTGATGAGCGCCAGCAGTTCATCGGCGGCGGTCTGCACGATCCGGATGCGCGCTTGCTGTTCCGCTTCCAGCGGGGTGGCCAGCACCAGATCCGTCATGCCGATGATGGCGTTCATCGGCGTGCGGATCTCATGGCTCATGTTGGCCAGAAAGGCGCTCTTGGTCTGGCTGGCCCGCCGGGCGGTCTCGGCGGCGCCCGATATGGCGCGGATCTTTTCGATCAGGTCCAGGTTCTGGAACACCCGGCACAACAGCTCCTCGATCTGGAACGGTTTGCCGATGAAGTCGTTGGCCCCGTGCTTGAGGAATTTGGCGGAAAGATGCGGGTCGCCCTGGGCGGAAAGCCCGATGATCGCTAGTTCTTCCCCGGAGTGGCGGGCGCGGACCTTTTTGGTCAACTCGAAGCCGTCCATGCCCGGCATGTGGTAGTCGGTCAACAGCAGCCGGATCCCCGGCTCCTGTTCGAGGAGTTTCAGGGCGTCGTTGCCGTTGTCCGCCTCCAGGACCTGCAGCCGGTAGCGCCGCAACAGCCCGGCCAGCAGCAGGCGGGAACTGCGCGAGTCGTCCACCACCATTGCCTGGATCGATGCGTTTCGATAATAGCGTTCGATGAAATGGATCACGGTATGGATTGCGCCATAGTGGCTTTTGACGAAATAATCCAGTATCTGTCTTGCCAGCAGTTGTTGTTGCCATTCGGCGTTGAAGCTGGAGGTCAGGATGATGGACGGGATCTTCTTGGCCAGCACCGTGTCCACGATCTCACCGTTCGGGGCGTCCGGCAGGTGCAGATCCAGGATGCCGAGCAGGAACTCCCCCCTGGCCAGGGCGATCGCCTTGGCCGCATCCTTGCGCGTGGTCGCCAGGACCACCTCCAGATAGGGCAGCCGGGTTGCCAGCTCTTTGCCCAACAGTGTGGCGAAAGCCTTGGAATCCTCGACGAGAAGAATTTTTTCCGTGCTCATGGAGCCTCCGGGTCAAGAGCCGCTGCCAGGTGGTGACGACGTGGTCATGATAACCGAAACAACGAGGTGGCATCCATGATTTTGCCAATGCATCGATTCGTTTTCACGCACAATCTGCAACTCCGCCTGGCCCTGCTGGTGTTGCCCATTCTGATGCTCTCCCTGGCGACCCTGGGAGGTCTGGCCTACGGTGAGTTGCGCGACTCCCGCGTGGCCAGCGCCCGTGGGGAGGTGCGCAATGCCCTGCTGCAGGCCAGGGTGGCCATCGAGCGTCATCTGGCGGCCATGGATTCCCATCTGGAGGTCTTCAGCCGCTCCGAAATCCTGGAAAAATATCTGGCCGCTGCGGATGACGGAGAGCGCTACGGTCTGCTGCAACCCACCCTGATCCGGCTGTTCACCGGTTTCCAGCAGGCGATTGCCGATTACTACGAGGTGCGTCTGTTGCGTCCGGATGGCCAGGAGGACACCCGCGTCACCTCCCATGACCTGCCCAACCAGTCGGAAATGGAGGGGGGCGGTGCGTTTTTTCGGGAACTCTCGCGGCGGGGGGATCGTCCCCACCATGCCATGGCCGACAATCCCGACAACGGGGAGTGGGCCGTGCTGGGGGGGCAGGGGTTGCGGCTGACCTCCGGCATGGGCGGCAAACGGGCGGGTCCTCTGGCGGGCTATCTGGTTGTCACCATGCGACCGGCCTTCTTGCGGAGCCTGGCGGAGCGCTCTCCGGTGGGCCGGGAAGGGGGCTTTCTGATTGCCGATGGCAAGGGGGTGGTCCGTTTCGCCCATGATCGCGCCCTGTTGGGGTTGACCCTGGAGGAGGAGGTGGCGCGCTGCGCCAGTCAACGTTGCGGGGAAGAGGGGGTGCGGGAGATCCGTCTGCGGGGGGTGCGTTATCTGGCGAGCCTGGCGCTCGTGGAGCCGGACCTGCTGGTGGTGGCCATCGAGCCGTTGCACGTCCTCACCCGTGCCACCGACACCCTGCTGACCCTGACCTTGCTGGTGGGCCTGCTGGCCACCCTGGTCATGGGCGGCGCCATGCTCTTTTCCCTGAACCGCACGGTGGTGCTCCCCTTGCGGCAGTTGACCCGTGTGAGTCAACGCATCGGCGGGGGGGATTTCACCACCCCGGTGGATCGGCAGGGCGGCGACGAGATCGGCGCGTTGGCCGTGGCCATGGAGGCGATGCGTCTTGGGCTGTCCGATCTCTATCGGGAGTGGGGGATGGCCAGGGAGCGGGCCGAGGTGGCCAACCGGGCCAAGAGTGCCTTTCTGGCCAACATGAGCCATGAGATCCGCACCCCCTTGCACGCGGTCTTGAGTATGGGGGATCTCTTGTCGCGGGAGGCGTTGCCGGCGCGCGCCATGGAACTGGTGAAAAAAATGCACGCGGCGGCCACCCGTCTGCTGCGACTGGTGGACGATCTGTTGGATTTTTCCCGTCTGGAGTCCCGGCGGCTGGAACTCGTGGAGGAGAATTTCCGTCTCGATGATGTCTGGAGTCAGGTTTTGGGTCTTTGCAGCCGTCAGGCCAGGGAGAAGGGGCTGGCGGTGACCTGGCGTTGTGGCGCCGGGGTGCCGGGGCATCTGGTGGGGGATTTTCAGCGTTTGCGGCAGGTTTTGTTTCATCTGCTGGACAATGCCATCAAGTTTACCGTGCGGGGGTGGGTGCGGGTCGAGGTGAAACTTGTGGAACAGGAGGGGGAAGGCGTATTGTTGGCGTTTCTGGTGCGCGATAGTGGAATCGGCATGCCCCGCGAGCGTCGGGAGGAGTTGTTCGGGCTGTTCACGCAGGGCGAGGAGAACGCCGACCGGCGGTTCGGCGGGACGGGCCTGGGGCTGGCCTTGTGTCGTGAACTGGTAACGTTACTGGGGGGAACTTTGGGCGTGGAGAGCGAACCGGGACAAGGTAGTTGTTTCCGGTTCACGATTCGAATGCGCATGGGTTCCGGGCCGGCGGACGGGGGGGGCACGGAACCGGTCACGGATCGGGATGCCCCGGAGGCCGCAGACGCGCGGCGCGCCGAACTGTTCGACCTGTTGCGTGAACTGCGCGCCCCGCTGCATGCCCGGCAACCCAAGGGGTGTCTGGAGGTGTTGGCGCGTCTGGAGGGGCTGCGGCTCGACGATGCGTGGCGGGAGCGGATCGCCACCCTGGCGGATCTGGCGCGCCATTACCGGATGCGGGATGCGGAGGCGATGTTGCACACCCTTTTGGAAGAGGACGCGAGGCAATGAAAATGATACAAAAAGTGTTTCCGGATGGCCGGTTGCGGGAAGAGGGGTTGCGGGAGCTGGCCGCCATCGACCCGCACCTGGTGTTGGTGTTCGGGTCGCGGGAGCGTTTTTCCGATCCCGGCATGCATGCCATGCTGCGCCGGCACTTTCCCGCCGCAGGGTTGGCCGGATGCACGACCGCCGGGGAGATCGCCGGGGATCGGGTCCACGATGGGGCGTGCGTGGTCACCGCCATGCATTTCGAGCGCAGCAGCGTGCGGGTGCGCTCCGCGCGCATCGCCACCATGGAGGATTCCCATGCCATGGGCGAGCAGTTGGGGCGGGCGTTGGCCGGAGAGGATCTGCAAGGGGTGATGTTGTTCTGCAAGGGGGTGGCGGTGAACGGGAGCGCGGTCATCGAGGGGGTGATGGCCGGCCTGGGGCGTCCGGTGCCCGTGACCGGGGGACTGGCCGGGGACGGCGCCGCGTTCGCGCGCACCCTGGTGCTGGACAACGAGGAGGTGAGCGATACCGGCGTGGTGGGGATCGGTTTTCATGGCGACGCGGTGCGGATCGGTCATGGCTCGCAGGGGGGGTGGGAGCCGTTCGGCCCGGCCCGGCGCGTCACCCGTTCCAGCGGCAACATCCTGTACGAACTGGACGGCAGGCCGGCGCTGGATCTCTACAAGAGCTACCTGGGGGATTATGCCAGGAATCTGCCCGCCTCCGGCCTGCTGTTCCCTTTCGAGATGCTGGGCGGGGATCATGCGCGGGTGGGGTTGATCCGTACCATTCTGGGCATCGACGAGCAGGCCGGCAGCCTGATTCTGGCCGGGGACATTCTGCCGGACGGTTTCTTGCGTCTGATGCACGCCTCCACGGACGCCCTGGTGACCGGCGCGGAGGGCGCCGCCAAAAAAACGCGCGAAATGGTGAGGGATGGCGGGACCGGTCTGGCGCTGCTGGTGAGCTGTGTGGGACGCAAACTGGTCATGGGCGACCAGGTGGACGAGGAGGTGGAGGTGGTGCTCGATGCCCTGGCCGAGGGAACCGTGACCACCGGTTTCTACTCTTATGGTGAGATCAGCCCCTTTTCCTCGGTCACCGATTGCCGGCTGCACAATCAGACCATGACCGTCACCTGCCTGACCGAGGTCGTGTGAGCCATGCACCGGTTGCTGGCGCGACAGATGCGGCGTTATTGCGGTCTCGCCGAGGAGGAGGTCGCCGCAGCGTGCGCCGAGTTGCGGGTGGGCGTCCCGGCGGAGGGCCGGGCGGCCAGGCTGGCGGCCGGCCTGGAGGAGTTGCTGAGCCGGGTCGGGCAGAGCTACGACCAGAACGAACGGGACCTGGAATTGCGCAACCGCAGTTTGCGCATGAGTTCCGACGAGCTGACCCTCACCAACGACCGCCTGCGCGCCGAGGCGGATCGGCAGCGGGCGGTGATCGAATCCCTGCGGGCCACGGCCAACCGGTTGTTGTCGCTTTCCGGGCAGCCGGTCCTTGGCCAGGACGACGCCAGCCTGGAGCAGTTGACGGTCCTCATGGCCACGCTGGTGGACGATTATCTCGCCACGCAGTCCCGTTTGCGCGAGGTCAACGTCTCCCTGGAGCGGCAGAAGTTCGCCCTGGACCGGCATGCCATCGTCAGCATCACCGACACGCAGGGGCATATTTTGTATGCCAATGACCGTTTTTGTCAGATCAGCGGTTTTTCCAGCGCCGAGCTGTTGGGCCAGGATCACCGCATCGTCAATTCCGGGTATCATCCCAAGGCGTTTTTTGCCAACTTGTGGCAAACCCTGGCCGCCGGCGAGGTGTGGCAAGGGGAGATTTGCAACCGCAACAAAAGCGGTGAATACTACTGGGTGGCCGCCACCGTGGTGCCGTTTCTGGACGAGACCGGCAAACCGGTGCAGTATGTCGCCATCCGTACCGACATGACTGCCCGGAAGGCGATCGAGGCGCGGTTGCAACAGGCCATGCAGGACGCGGAAGCGGCCAGCCGGGCCAAGAGCGATTTCCTGGCCAACATGAGCCACGAGATCCGGACCCCGATGAACGCCATTCTCGGCATGAGCCACTTGGCCATGCATGGCGACGACGCCTTCCGGCAAAGTGACTACGTGGGCAAGATCCACGGGGCGGCCAAGGCGTTGCTGCGGATTCTCAACGACATTCTCGACTTCTCCAAGATCGAGGCCGGGCGGCTGGAACTGGAGACGGTCACCTTTCGCATGGCCGAGGTCCTGGACAACGTCATCAACCTGATGTCCGGACGCGCCCGCGAGAAGGGGTTGGAGCTGATTCTGGCGGTGGGGGACGGGGTTCCGGAGGGGCTGCGCGGCGACCCGTTGCGGCTGCAACAGGTGTTGTTGAATCTGCTTGGAAACGCGGTCAAGTTCACCACCGTCGGCGAGGTGGATCTGCGGGTGGAGGTGGCGAGCCGGCGGGAGGACCAGGTGGAACTCCGCTTTCTGGTGCGGGATACCGGGATCGGGGTGAGGCCGGAGCAGGCCGGGCATCTGTTCGAATCCTTCACCCAGGCGGACAGTTCCACCACGCGCCGCTATGGGGGCACCGGGCTGGGTCTGGCGATCAGCCGGCGCCTGGTGGAGTTGATGGGCGGCGGGATCTCGGTGCGCAGCCGGGTCGGGGAGGGGAGCACCTTTGCCTTCACGGTGGTGATGGGGGTGGTGGAGGCGAGTGGGGAGGGGGTGGTGTCGTCCTCGCCGGAGCCAGGGGCGGCGTTGGCATTGCGGGGGTTGGCCGGCAGGCGGGTGTTGCTGGTCGAGGACAACGTGGTCAATCAGGAGGTGGCGGTGGGTTTGCTGGCCCTGGCCGGGGTGTGGGCGGAGGTGGCCAACGATGGCATGGAGGCGTTGGAGTGGCTGCGTGGCAATCGTTGCGACGCGGTGTTGATGGATGTCCAGATGCCTGTCATGGATGGCTACGAGGCCACGCGCCGCATCCGCGAGGAGTTGGGCAACGCGTTGCCGGTGATCGCCATGACCGCCAACGCCATGGTGGGAGACCGGGAGAAGAGCCTGCGGGTGGGGATGAACGATCATCTCTCCAAGCCCATCGATCCCCGGCAGCTTTTCGCGACGCTCAAGCGTTGGGTCGCGCCGGTGGCCGAGAGCGGCCCCCAGGAGGTGGACGTTGCCCCGGCGGCGGATGGCGATGTCGCCTTGCCCGATGATCTGCCGGGCATCGACATGGATCTGGCCCTGTTCCGCTGTGCCGGCAATCGGAAGTTGTTGATGCGTCTGCTGGCCCGTTTCGCCACGAATCAGGCGACGGTGGTGGCGCGCATGGAGGATCTGTGGGCGCGGGGGGAGCACGGGGAAGCGGTGCGCCTGGCCCATACCCTCAAAAGTTTGGCCGGGAGCCTGGGGGCCGTCGGGTTGCAGGAGAGCGCCCAGCGGCTGGAGCGGGCCATGCGCGAGACGGCGGAAGCGGTCCCCGGTCTGTTGGCGGAAATTGCGCACGGGATGCGGCCCCTGCTGCGTGCCTTGGATCGATTCACCGGCGCCGAGGTGGCGGGCGCCACGATCGCCTCCCGTGAGGAGGTGGACGCGTTGCTTGGGCAATTGGAAAGACCGTTGCATGCCCGGCAGCCCAGGCCGGCGCTGGCCGTGGTGGATCGCCTGGCGGCCATGGCGTTGCCGGAGGGGTTGCGGGAAGAGGTGGGCGGATTGATCGCGCTGATCCGCAAATATCGTTTCAAGGAGGCGCTGCGGGCATTGCGCGAGCTGGCCCCGCCGCGCGGGAATGAGGATTCTTCATCGACGGAGTAGGGGCATGTTCAAGATTTTCGTGGTGGACGATACCGACACCAACATCGACATCCTGTTGGCTACGCTGGGGGACACCTACGAGGTGAGCGTGGCCCTGGACGGTCCCACCGCCCTGGAGGACATTCCAGACGCCAGGCCGGATCTGATCCTGTTGGACGTCATGATGCCGGTGATGGACGGCTACGAGGTGTGCCGGCGGCTGAAACAGGATCCGGCCACGCGGGAGATTCCGGTGATCTTCGTCACCGCCAGGCAGGAGAGCGGGGACGAGACCCATGGCCTGAGCCTGGGGGCCGTGGATTACATCGCCAAGCCCTTCAGTCCGGCGGTGGTGCAGGCGCGGGTGCGCACCCATCTCCAGTTGGCCCATGCGCGGCGGGAGTTGGCCCGCACCAACGAGATCCTGGAGCAGAAGGTCCGGCAGCGCACCGAGGAGCTGCATGAAAAGAATCTCGCGCTGGAGGAGACCAGGCTGGAGATCATCCGTCGTCTGGGCCGCGCGGCGGAATACAAGGACAACGAGACCGGTCTGCACGTCATCCGCATGAGTCACTACTCCCGGCTGCTGGCCCTGGCCGTCGGGCTGGAGGCGCGGGAGGTGGAGCTGATCTTCCAGGCCGCGCCCATGCATGATATCGGCAAGATCGGCATCCCCGATCTCATTCTCCTCAAGCCCGGCCACCTCTCCGACGAGGAGTGGCAGGTGATGCGCCGCCACCCGGAGATCGGGGCCGGGATCATCGGCGAGCATGCCTCTCCGTTGCTGGAGAAGGCGCGCCTGGTTGCCCTGACCCATCACGAGAAGTGGGACGGCACCGGTTATCCCCGTGGCCTGGTGGGGGAGAACATCCCGGTGGAGGCGCGCATCGTGGCCATCGCCGATGTCTTCGACGCCCTCACCACCCGGCGTCCCTACAAGGAGGCTTGGCCGGTCGAAAAGGCCGTCGCCTTGCTGCGGGAGAATGCCGGGTTCCATTTCGATCCCGGTCTGGTGCCGGTCTTTCTGAATATCCTGCCACGCATCCTGGAGGTGCGGGAACAGTGGAAGGAGCGGGATGTGGCGCCAAACGTCCTGGAGATGCATTGACCGATGCAAACCGAGGAGATCGAGGATATTGAGATTCAGTTGCTGCTGGACGCGATTCGTCTGCGGTATGGTTACGATTTTCGCAGTTACAATCGTGCCTCCCTGAATCGGCGGATCCGGAATTGCCTCACTCACTGCGACTTCAAGCATATTTCGGAGATCATTCCGCGCCTGTTGCACGAGGGGTTGTTTCTCCAGAGGCTCATCTCCACCCTCACCGTGACGGTCAGCAGCATGTTCCGCGATCCGGAGGTGTTCCTGGCGTTGCGGGAGAAGGTGATGCCGGTCCTGGCGACCTATCCGTTCCTCAACATCTGGCACGCCGGGTGCGCCACCGGGGAAGAGGTCTATTCCATGGCCATTCTTCTCAAGGAGGTTGGCCTGTACGACCGTACCCAGCTCTTTGCCACGGACCTGGACGACGAGGCGTTGGCCAAGGCTGCCGAGGGAGTGTATCCGGCCGAGAAGCTCACCGAGTTTGCCAGCAACTATCGCGTGGCCGGCGGCAAGCGCGACTTCGCGGATTATGCCACGGTCAAGGGTGGCCTGTTGCGCGTGGATCCCGCCTTGCGCAAGAACGTTCTGTTCGCCAATCACAATCTGGCCGGCGACGGGGTGTTCGCCGAGATGCAGTTGATTCTGTGCCGCAATGTATTGATCTATTTCGACTCCACCCTGCAGGAGCGGGTTCTGACCCTCTTTGCCGACAGTCTGGCGCGCGGCGGGTTTCTCTGTCTGGGGACCCATGAGACCATGGAATTCAGCAAACTGCACGACCAGTTCTCCCCGATCGTCAAGAAGCATCGGATCTGCCGCAAGAGCATTCAACACAGACGGCCGGCCTGGTAACCCTTTCCCATGCATGAATGGGATGTTAAGATTCGCATATCGCGGGACCGGCTGGGGTTCGCGATGGGGATGGTGGTCGGGTCGCGTGGTCGCACAATGAGGAGCCTTGATCATGTTTGCCAAGCTGCGTATTGGCTCTCGATTGATGATCTTGTTCATCGTCGTTGGGATTGTACCTCTGGTGGCCTTGGGGGGGTATGTCAAGAAGATTGCGGAGGAGTCCCTGCTCGCCTCCACTTTCGCGCACCTGGAGTCGATCCGGGAGATCAAGAAGGCGCGGATCGAAGGCTATTTCCATGGCAGTCGCCGGGATCTCGAAACCGTTACTGGTAACATTGGATTGATATTCGATAAAACAAAAGATGATTTGAAGGAGATTGTCGGGGTCGCGAAGGGGGGGGTCGAGGAATATTTTAATGATTTAAATAATTCAATACGATTGGTGCGCGACGATCCCATCCTGTTGAACGCGCTGCGCGAATTGCGAACGTCGTATGAGAATGCCGGCTGGCAAAGCGACTCCCATGCGTATCGGGAACAGGCGGGGCGGTTTGCGCCTCGTCTGCGAGACCTTGTCGAAAACCTGCATGTCGATGACCTTTTTTTGTTGGACCGGGATGGCGAGATCCTGCTGACCCATGGCCAGCATGGCGAGATGGGCCGGAATCCGCGCCGGGGAGCGTGGAGCGAAACCCCGTTGGGCCTGGCGTTGCGTCAGGTGATGGAGCATACCGACCCCGGTTTCGTGGCCATTGCCGACTTTGCGCCCTGGGATCCGGCGCGGGGCGCGCAGGTCGGATTCCTGGTGGGACGGCTGTCGGGCGAGGGGTTCATCGTGTTGCGGTTCGATGTCGCGCGGATCAATGCCGTGCTGACCAGGGTGCGGGAGAACCTCGATCATCTCCACGCCCATGTCGCTTCGAGCGGAGGAATAAGCAAAATCGATCTTGGCGTGGTGGGTCGTTCGGGCGGCGTGCCGACCTTGCGCGCCGACCGGAGCGTGGATCGGGGGCGCGCCGGAGATCGGCTGGAAGGGGCGTTGTATGATCGGGTGTTGACCAGCGATGTCGGCTGGTGCCACCTTCCGCCTGCTGGAACGCCTCGAAGATCAGCGCCAGTTTCTTCTGATCGATGCCGATG
>PDZX01000112.1 GCA_002753185.1 Magnetococcales bacterium WMHbin3 | reverse complement strand
TTTCAATAAATAGTCCGAGATTATTTCTGCTTCTCAAGCAGAACAAGTACGAAGAGTCCCTGACCGCCTTCCAGAACTTCATGAAGGCCTCGCCCAAGGACAAGATGGCCGATCACGCCCAGTACTGGATCGGCGAACTCCATTATGCCCAGCGGCGCTTCCCGGAGGCCCTGATGGCCTTCAACCAGGTCCTGTTGCGTTGGCCGAACAGCGCCAAGGTCCCGGACAGCCTGCTCAAGATCGGGTTCGCCTTCTACGAGCTGAACGACATGGAAAACGCCAACAACAGCCTCCAGCGGCTGCTCAAGGATTTTCCCAACTCCTCGTCCGCGCCGGTGGCCAAAACCCGTCTGAACCTGATCAAACAGAAACTCGGGCGGTGAACTCGCAGCCCAGGGCAGTGGTGCTCCTTTCCGGCGGCATGGATTCTGCCGTCTGTCTCCACGTGGCCCATGCCGAGGGGTTCGCGGTTCACGCCATCAGCTTTCGCTACGGCCAGCGTCACGCGTTGGAGATCGAGGCGGCCCGGCGACTGAGCGGTTCATTGCCAGGGGTCGAATGGCTGCTGGTGGACGCGCCACTCGATCGTTTCGGCGGCTCGGCGCTGACCGATCCCGCCTTGCGACCTTCCCGCGATGGGAGCGGGGGTGAGATTCCCTCAACCTATGTTCCCGCGCGCAACACGGTGTTTCTTTCGTTGGCCCTGGCCTGGGCCGAAACGCTGGAGGCCAGGGATCTCTTCATCGGGGTGAATGCCGTGGACTACTCCGGCTATCCCGACTGCCGCCCCGAATACATCGCCGCCTTCGAAACCCTCGCCAATCTGGCCACCCGCGCCGGGGTGACCGGTCGGCCCTTTCGCATCCGGGCGCCGTTGCAGCATCTCTCCAAGGCGCAAATCATCCGCAAAGGCCAGGAGTTGGGCGTCGATTTCGCCTTGACCCGTTCCTGCTACGATCCGGATCCCCAGGATCGCGCCTGCGGCGTGTGCGACGCCTGCCGTCTGCGACTGGCCGGTTTTGCCGCTGCCGGGCTGGTGGATCCGATTTTTTATGCCCATATATAAATTTTTTGTTTGTTTTTTAATTATTTTCTAATATTGGTTAGTGAATGATGATAAGGATGTGTATTAAGGCGATCATCTACAATTTATATTTTGTTTCAGGTTATATAATATTTTTATGCATGCCATGGTACATTACTATAATTGATAATTGTTAATATGGTTTAATAAAATGTAACGAAATGTTGCTATTTGTCATTCTTGTGTGTGGTTCAGAAAAAAATGGTTTGAAAATTTTCCGTAACCTTCATTAAGATACCTCCGTTTGGCGTTACTGGAACGCCAATTCGACGCGTGCGGAGGGGATAATGGACAGGCAAGTATTGCTGGATCATGAATGGGTCGCCACGGTTCCTGTCGGGATCTTCCGGCTCGATCATCAGGGCCAGTGCCTGTACGTCAACGAGAAGTGGAGAGAACTGTCCGGCATGAGCGCCGAACGGGCGCTGGGGGAGGGATGGCGGCGCGCGTTTCATCCTGATGACCAGCCGCGCTTCGCGCAAGCGTGGCGCGCCCTTGTCGGCGAGGAGCGGTCGTTTGGCGGCAAATACCGGCTGCGGCGCCCGGATGGTGCGATCGCCTGGGTTTACGCCTCGGCCAACCCCCTGACCGGGGAGGAAGGCGAACGGATCGGTTATGTCGGCACCATCACCGACATCACCGACCTGCACCACCAGCAGATCGAGCAGGAAACCGCGCGTATCCGCGCCGAGCAGGCCAACATCGCCAAGAGCGAGTGCCTGGCCAACATGAGCCACGAGATCCGCACCCCGATGAATGTCGTGCTGGGCATGGCCGAGCTGTTGCAGGAAAGCGAACTTTCGAGCCAGCAGCGCCTGTTCGTCGATACCATGCAACACTCCGGCAAGCTCCTGCTCAACGTCATCAACGACATTCTGGATTTCTCCCGCATGGAGGCGGGACAACTCTCCCTGAACGAGGAGCCGTTCTCCCCGCACCGGGTCGTGGAGGAGACGGCGGCCATGATGCGCATTCCGGCCCAACAAAAAGGACTGGCGTTGGAGGTCGCGTTGGCGGACAATCTGCCGGAGTGCATTCTCGGCGATCCGAACCGGTTGGGCCAGATCCTCGTCAATCTGTTGGGCAACGCGGTCAAGTTCACCGAAC
The DNA here is from genome assembly GCA_002753185.1 of Magnetococcales bacterium WMHbin3. Classification (GTDB taxonomy): domain Bacteria; phylum Pseudomonadota; class Magnetococcia; order Magnetococcales; family Magnetaquicoccaceae; genus Magnetaquiglobus. Next base: position 6,339 of record PDZX01000112.1, on the reverse strand, counting down.
AGGGTGGCATCACCGTCCGCCTCGCGCCACGGGACGGACAGCAGGGAGTGTTGTGTTTCTCGGTGATCGATACCGGCATCGGCATCGAACCGGAACGGCAGCAGCGGATTTTCGCCCCTTTCGTCCAGGCGGATGGCGGCATCAACCAGCGGTTTGGCGGCACCGGCCTGGGTCTGACGATCTCCCAAATGCTGGTGCGGTTGATGGGAGGGACCATCTGGCTGGAAAGCCGATACGGGGAAGGCAGCGCCTTTTACTTCACCGTGCCGGTGCGCGAGGCGGTGCGGAGCAGGGAACCGTGCGCCCCGGATGAGACGCCGCGCCAACAGCGCCCCTTGCATATCCTGCTGGCGGAGGATGTGGACGAGAATCGTCTGTTGTTCGAGGCCTATCTGGCGCACACTCCCCATCGGGTGGTCATGGTGACGGATGGGGAGGAGGCCGTGGCGCGCAGCGAACGGGAGTGCTTCGATGTCGTGTTCATGGACGTGCAAATGCCCCGCCTGGACGGTTACGCGGCCAGTCGGGCGATCCGTCGGCGGGAGCGGGAAAAGGGGCAGCGGCCGGTTCCGATCATCGCCTTGTCCGCCCATGCCTTCGAGGGAGAGCGGGAACGCAGCCTGGCAGCCGGTTGCGACTCCTTTTTGAGCAAACCGATCAGCAAGAGGATGCTGCTCGAGGCGATCCGTCATGTGCCCTGGCCACCATGAGGATCCGTGTTCGCATGAAAAAAAACAGGCATGAACGCAATCCGCATCATGATCATGGCCGCCCTGTGCGCCGGATTGGCGCTGGGGGGGATCTGGCTCTTCAACGAGGTCGATGACCTCGAAGTGACCCGTTTGGCCGTGATCTCCGGGGCCAATCGCGGAGCAGGGGTGCGCATCGCCCAGATCTCCGACCTGCACATGACCGGCGCGCGTCCGGTGGAAAACCGGGCGCTCCAGGCGCTCATCCGCGAGGACCCCGACCTGGTGGCCATCACCGGCGACATCTTCCCCCATCAGCGTCCCCAGGCCATGCTGGAAAAATACCTGCGGCAACTGCCCCGGCGCGCCCGCAAATTCGCCGTGCCGGGCAACTGGGACTACCTGGATGGCCGCAACGTCCCGGCAATGCGTTCCTTCTATGCCGCGCTGGGCGTCACCCTGCTGGTCAACGAGGCCGTCATGGTGGAGGGGCGCTTTCTGGTGGTGGGGCTGGACGACCTGCTCCTCGGCCAACCCGATTGGCACAAGGCCATCGACCGGCATCGCGACTGGCAGGGGCCACTCCTGATCCTGGCCCACAACCCCCAGACCGTCACCCTCCTGCCCAGAGTCAACCCCCTGTGGAAATACGCCTTGATGCTGGCGGGCCATACCCACGGGGGCCAGGTGGTGATTTTCGGTAATTCATTGAAGCCATACGGCTTTGACAATTCCGTCTGCTTTTCCGGCTGGTGCCCGGACGAACTGGTGCGCATGTACGTCTCCAGGGGGGTGGGAAGCACGATCCTGCCGCTGCGCATCGGCGCCCGCCCGGAACTGCCGGTCATCGAGTGGATCCCCTCATGAAGGGGTCCACCCTGCCGCGCCGCCTGCTCCGCGAGGCCGGCCATCTCTGCGCCGGTCAGCCCCGTGTCGTGGCGGCGGTCTCCGGGGGCGGGGACTCGGTGGCCCTGGCGCATCTGCTGTTGCGAAGCGGCCTGGTGACCCCGGAACGGCTGACCATCGCCCACTTCGACCACAACCTGCGGCCCGATTCGGCCAGCGACCGTCAATTTACCGAAACCCTCGCCGCTGCCCTGGGCGTGCATTGCGTCACAACCACCTGGAACGACCGGCGTGCCTTCGGCAATCTCCACGCCCTGGCGCGCACGGCCCGTTATGCGTTCCTGATCGCCACCGCCAGCAAGACCGGCTCCACCCTGGTCGCCACCGGTCACCAGATGGACGACCGCGCGGAAACCTTCCTGGATCGCCTGCTGCGTGGCAGCGGGGCCATGGGATTGGCCGCCATGCCCCCCAGCAGGCCACTTGCCCCCGGCATCACCCTGGTGCGCCCCCTGCTTACCTTTCGCCGCCAGGAACTGCAAGCCTGGTTGACTGGTGAAAAAATCCCCTGGCGCGAGGATCCGGGCAACGCCAATCCCCGTTTTCTGCGCAGCCGCATCCGCCATCGTCTGCTGCCCGAACTGCAACAGACCCTGGGCCTGGACCCCGCCGAACGGATCGCCCATGCCGCCAATCGCCTGGCCATGGCCAACGACGCCCTGGAGTGGTCCCTCGACCGGCTCCTGCCGGGCCTGGACCCGCAAGCCGGTCCGGAGCGCATCACCCTTCTCCTCCAGGCCGCAAGCGGCCTGCCCGACGAACTGGCGCGCCGCCTCCTGACCCGCTGCCACCGGGAGCTGACCGGCTCCCCCCATCCGCCGGGCATGCGCGCCACCGGACAATTCCTGCAATTGCTCCACTCCGGCCGCCGCTCCTGGAGCATGGCCATGCACGGCCTGGAGATCCATGCCAGCGAGGAGTACCTGACGTTTCTCGCCCGGAGTGGCCCCCCCCGGAGAGGCGCGGATCGCGGGTCGCAAAAAAGATCGCCGGGAAACAGTTGAAATTTTCCGCATTCGCCCTTATCCTAGTGATTGGAGAGGTTCCAACGCCATCCCGCGATGTCCGTCCACCTGTCCCGAACCATTGGCTCAATCGCTTACACCGTCCTTATCCGGGAGAAGTCCGCTTGAACGGATTTTATAAAAATTTGTCCATGTGGTTGGTCATCGGCCTGCTCATGGTGATGCTGTTCAACCTTTTCAACAATCAACCCGTGGTCAAGGATCAGCAGAACATCCCGTTCTCCGAATTCCTCACCCAACTCGACCAGGGCAAGATCACCGATGTGGTGGTGCAGGACCGGCGCATCTCCGGGGTCTTCTCCGACGGCATCCCCTTTACCACCTACACGCCCAACGACCCGGACATCATGCGCATCCTGCGCGAAAAGAAGGTCAACATCTCGGCGCGTCCCCCGGAAGAGACCCCACTGCTCCTGACCATCCTCATCTCCTGGTTCCCGATGCTGCTTCTGATCGGCGTCTGGGTCTTCTTCATGCGCCAGATGCAGGGCGGCGGGGGGAGGGGGGCCATGTCCTTCGGCCGCTCCAAGGCCAAGATGCTCTCCGAAACCTTGGGAAAAGTCACCTTCGCCGACGTGGCCGGCATCGACGAGGCCAAGGAGGAGTTGCAGGAGATCATCGAATTCCTGCGCAATCCCCAGAAATTCCAGCGCTTGGGCGGCAAGATCCCCAAGGGGGTGCTGCTGATCGGTCCCCCCGGCACCGGCAAGACCCTGCTGGCCCGCGCCATCGCCGGCGAGGCGAGCGTGCCGTTCTTCAATCTTTCCGGCTCCGACTTCGTGGAGATGTTCGTGGGCGTGGGCGCCGCGCGGGTGCGCGACATGTTCGAGCAGGGCAAGAAGAACGCCCCCTGCATCATCTTCATCGACGAGATCGACGCCGTGGGCCGGCATCGTGGCGCGGGCCTGGGCGGCGGCCACGACGAACGGGAACAGACCCTCAACCAGCTCCTGGTGGAGATGGACGGCTTCGAGTCCGCCGAGGGGGTGATCCTGGTGGCGGCCACCAACCGCCCCGACGTCCTCGACCCGGCTTTGCTGCGTCCCGGCCGCTTCGACCGGCAGGTCACGGTCCCCAATCCCGACATCCGCGGCCGCACCCAGATTCTGGGGGTGCATATGGCCAAGGTCCCCATCGACGACACGGTGGACGTCGAAGTGCTGGCGCGGGGCACCCCCGGCTTCTCCGGCGCGGATCTCGCCAACCTGGTGAACGAGGCGGCCCTCGGCGCGGCCAGGGCCGACAAGAAACTGGTGGAAATGGAGGATTTCGAGGCCGCCAAGGACAAGGTGATGATGGGCAAGCCGCGCAAATCGGCCATCATCTCCGACAGGGAACGCAAGACCACCGCCTATCACGAGGCGGGCCACGCCATCGTGGCGGCGTCCATTCCGGGGACCGATCCGGTCCACAAGGTGACCATCATCCCCCGTGGCCGCGCCCTGGGCCTGACCATGCAGCTCCCCACCGAGGACCGTCACAGCTACTCCCGCGAGCAACTGGAAAACAATATCGCCGTGCTCATGGGCGGTCGCCTGGCTGAGGAACTGGTCCTCAACCAGTGGACCACCGGTGCGGGCAACGACATCAAGCGGGCCACCGACCTGGCGCGCAGTATGGTGTGCGAGTGGGGCATGAGCGACACGCTGGGGCCGTTGACCTACGGCTCCAAGGAGGAGGAGATCTTCCTGGGCCGGGAGATCACCCAGCACAAGCTGATCTCCGAGGCCACCGCGCTGCAGATCGATCTGGAGGTGCGCCGCTTCGTGGACGTCAACCACACCCGCGCCAGGGCCATTCTTCTTGAGAGGATGGAGGTCCTGCATGTCATGGCCGCCGCCCTGCTGGAACGGGAAACCCTGGATGCCGACGAGGTGGCCAACCTGATGGCGGGCATGCCCCCGGAACAGGCCCTCAAGCCTCTGCCCCCCCCGGATGCCAAAAAGAAACGGCGGCGCGCCAAGGTCAAGCTGGCCAAGGAGCCGGAACCCGTCGATACCGGGGAGGAGGAGGAGGACGAGAAGGAGGATCTGCCCGAAGAGCCGCCACCCGCCGCGCGCCCGCCCCGTGGTGGCGGTCCCGCCGGCACCGCCGCCCCATGACCATGCTCCCCATCCTGGAACCCCTGACCGGCTGCGCCTGGTACCGCCCGCCGGACGGTTCCCTCCTGGAGCCGGTCCTGCACCCGGCGGACGCGGACGCCCCGTGGGCCGTGCGCGTCGCCGGCTGGGACGATGCCCTGGAACCGCCGCCAGGGTTGACCCGCGTCCTGTTGGCCGGCCAATGCCATGTGGCGGGCCGGATGCGTTACGCGGCACTGACGGCCTGGGCCGCGCGACTGGCCAGCACGGGCCAGGAAGCATTGTCCGAGGCCCTCGCAGCCACCATCGACCGCCACCTGACCCCCGCTCCCGTCTGGAACTGGGGCGTGGCCGGGCGCGGCTGGCGGCTCGATTTCTCCCGGCCTCTGGTGATGGGGATCGTCAACGTCACCCCGGACTCCTTTTCCGGGGACGGCCTCGCCCATGACCCGCAACGCGCGGTCGCGCAAGGATTGGCCATGGTGGAGGCGGGCGCGGACCTGCTGGATGTGGGGGGCGAGTCCACCCGGCCGGGCGCCCTGCCCGTGGCCCCGGCAGAGGAGGCGGCCAGGATCGTGCCGGTGATTCGCGAACTGGCCCGCCGCGTGGCGGTTCCCGTCTCCGCCGACACCTCCAAGCCGGAGGTCATGGAAAGGGCACTGGATGCCGGGGCGGCCCTCATCAACGACATCACGGCCCTGGGCGGCCCCTCCGGCCCCGCGACGGCCCGCATGCTGGCGGATCGCGCCATCCCGTTGATCCTCATGCACATGCAAAACACCCCGGCCACCATGCAGCAAGCCCCCTCCTACCACGACGTGGTGGGCGAGGTGTACGGATTCCTGGCCGGCCGCATCGATTTCTGCCGCAAGGCCGGGATGCGCGGCGACCGGTTGCTGATCGATACCGGCATCGGCTTCGGCAAGAGCACGGCCCACAACCTGACCCTGTTGCGGCGTCAGCGGGCGTTTCATGGCCTGGGCGCGCCGCTGCTGCTGGGGGTTTCCCGCAAGCGGGTGGTGGGCGCCCTGACCGGCGAATCCGAACCCCGCCCCCGCGACGAGGCGAGTCACCTGCTGGCCGCCCTGACCGGCGCCGCCATGGTGCGGGTACACGACGTGGCAGGCGCCCGCCGGGCCATGGCCGTGGCGCGGGGCGTGCTGCAATCCGACCTGGAGGCCGCCTGAGTCATGTCCCGACTTTTCGGCACCGACGGCGTGCGCGGCCTGGCCAACACCCACCCCATGACCGCCGAGACCGCCCTGCGTCTGGGACAGGCCGCCGGACACCTGCTGCGCCGCGCGGATCAGCGCAACAGCGTGGTGATCGGCAAGGATACCCGGCTCTCCGGTTACCTGTTCGAGTCGGCCCTGCGCGCCGGGTTCAACTCCGTGGGGTTTCACTGCCTGCACGTGGGAACCATCCCCACCCCGGCGGTGGCCTATCTGACCCGCGCCTTTCGCGCCCAGATCGGCGTGGTCATCTCCGCCTCCCACAACCCGTTCCACGACAACGGGATCAAGTTCTTCGGTCCCAACGGCATGAAGCTCCCGGACGAAGTGGAGCGGGCCATCGAGGCGCTTTTCTTCCAGGACGTGGTGCTCTCCGATCTGCCGTCTCCGGCCCATGTCGGGCGGG
>PDZX01000111.1 GCA_002753185.1 Magnetococcales bacterium WMHbin3 | reverse complement strand
GGGTGCAGATCTTTCTGATCGGTTTTTTCATGCTCTATCTGCTGCATGTCCTGGTCGGCCGGCGACTGCGCTTCATGGCCAGCTATGCCCATCACATTCAGCTCAAGCATCTGGAACACCTGGAACCCATTCCGCTTCGACAGGGGAGCGGCACGGCCCTGGACGAACTCGATCACCTCGCCATGGCCCTCAACCAAATGGTGAGCGAATTGCGCGTCTCCTACCTGCAATTGCATGCCGCCACCCACACGATCCAAAAGGAACGAGACCGGGCCACCCAATATCTGGATCTGGTGGGAGGGATCATCGTCGAAATCGACCGGGAAGAGCGGGTCACCCTGATCAATCGGGCCGGTTGCGAACTGCTGGGTTATCAAGAACAGGAGATCCTCGGACGCAACTGGTTCGACGATTTCCTGCCCGCTGACAACCGCGAAACCATACGCAAAATGTTTCATCTGGGCCTGGCCGATTTGTCGGTACCGCCCCTGCCCTCGGTTTTCGAAAACGCGATCCAACGCCAGGATGGCCGCCAGCGTCATATTCTATGGCACAACCGCCTGTTGTTCGACCAGACGCCACGCTCCCTGAGCCACGGCATCGATATCACGGAGCGACGGGAAGCAGAACAACGGTTGCTGGACACGCAAAGACTCTTCGATGCGATCATCGACAATTCCCAGGCAGTCATTTTCATCAAAAGTCCGGATGGCCGCTTCCAGTTGATCAACCGTCGTTGCGAACAGATCCTCAACATCAGCAACGAACAGTTGCGCGGACAGAAAGACACGGACGTTTTCCCGCCCGATGTGGCGGAACATCTGCGCGCCAACGACCGGGACACCTTGGCGCTCGGGCGGGTGGAACGGGAAGAGCGGGTCCCCCTGCCGGACGGTTCGTATCGGGATTATCTCGCCTTGAAGTTTGCCCTCAAGGATGAGGATGGCAAACCGTTCGCCGTGTGCGGCATCGCCACGGACATCACGGAACTCAAACGGATTCAGGCCAACCTCCAATGGGAATCGGCCATCAATCTTGCCTTGCAACGCCTCTCCCGTCTGCTCATCACGACGGATTACCGAACCGCCGAAGTGGCGCGCGAACTGCTGGCCATTGCCGGAGAAATCACGGGCAGCACGCACGGTTATGTCGCCGAGATCCATCCAGATTACCATATCATCGCCTCGCTTTCCGGGACATCACCCACCTGCGAGGTCTCCCATGGACCACCATCCCTCTCCCTGGAACGGGGATTTTTCAGCAACAACCCTGCCACGAACATCACCCAGGCCACGCCTCTCCCGCCCGAACACATTCCGATGCACTGCCTGCTGTGCGTGCCCGTGTTGCTCGACAGCCGGCCCGTGGGACAAATCGTGTTGATCAATGCCCCGTCCGGATACGGCGAACGGGATCTGGATGCCCTGACCCGCCTTGGGGATCTCTTTGCATTGGCCATCCGTCAGAAACGCGCCATGGAAGAGAAAAACCGCATCGAATTGCAACTCAATCAGGCGCGGAAACTGGAGGCCATCGGCACCCTGGCGGCAGGGGTGGCGCATGATTTCAATAATATACTCGCCATCATCATGGGCAACGCGGAGTTCGGCCTGATCGCCCACAAGGAGACCCCCGCCCTGAAGGAACTGCTCGGCGACATGATGCAGGCCTCGCGACGAGGACGCGATCTGGTCCGGCAACTGCTGAATTTCAGCCGGCGCGACATGGGGGAGTTTCATTATTTCGAGCCGCGCGCTGTACTCAAGGAGACACTGCGGTTATTGCGCTCCACCATCCCCGCCACGGTGGAGATCACCTCTGTTCTCGACCAGCAGGTCCATGCCATCTTCGGGGATCCGGTCGGGTTTCAACAGGTGGTGATGAATCTTTGCACCAATGCCTTGCATGCCATGAATGGCCGGCCCGCCTCCCGAATGGAGGTGCGCCTTGATCTGGAGCGCCTCGACACGACGCGCGCCGTGCAGATCAATGTGGCGGCTGGGGAGTACGCATGCCTGACGGTGAGCGACAACGGCTGCGGCATCCCGGAAGAGATTCATACGCGGATTTTCGATCCCTTTTTTACCACCAAGGCATCCGGCGTGGGAACCGGACTGGGCCTGGCCATGGTGCAGACCTACGCCCATGACGCCAGGGGGGGCGTGGAAGTGAAAAGCGAGCCGGGTGGAGGCGCGCTCTTTCGGATCTATTTCCCCATGGCCAGGGAGGTGACAGGGGAACCGTCGAGGACGGACATGCGCCGCGAGGCCCGGACAGGACGCGGACGGGTTCTGCTCGTCGATGACGAACCCCAGGTGGTCAAGGTGACGACGCGCATGCTGGAGTTGATCGGTTTCGAGGTCGATGGTCTGGATGATCCGGAGTTGGCCTTGCAGCGGCTTGCGCAAGATCCCCTGGCCTACGTCGCCTTGCTGACGGATCGCTCCATGCCCGCGATGAGCGGCGAGGAGGTGGGACGCCAGGCACACGCCTTGCGAGGCGACCTGCCGATTTTCTTGTGCAGCGGATTCATCGACGCGGCCATGCTCAACCAGAAGGGGCATGCCTGGCTGACGGGCCTGCTCAAGAAGCCCTTTTCCATCGCCGAGTTGGAGAAGGCGCTCGCCGGCATCACGCCACGCGCCGAATGAGGGGTCCGCCGGGCAAGGGAGGCGCGTCAGACGGGGTTGGTCCCGGCCTGATGTGCTCCGGTCAGCAGGTCGTGCAAGGTTTGCGTTTGTTGTCTGGCCGTGCCGCATGCCACAAGCAGCGTGTGCAGTTCCCCTGCGTAGGGGGCGTTGGCCGGGGCCAGGGTGGCGATCACTTCGCTGGCGCCGCTGATCACGGCCAAAAGATTGTTGAGATCATGGATGGCCTGACGGAGGCGTTTCCGGTTGGACGCGTCCGACGGGTGGACGGGAGGGGGCGCCAGTGACTGGCGCAGCAGGTGATGCCGCAATCTGGGCAGCAGAAGGTCGGGCCACAGGTAGCCCGGCAGGTACTCCAGACCGGCCTGGGCAAAGACGCAATGCCGGGACGGTTCGGTTTCCGGGTGGCCCAGGACGATGATCGGGATCTCCCCGGCAGCCAGTTCCATGCGGATCCGTTCCATGGCGAGCGGCTCCCGTGCCGCGATCCACTCTTCACCCAGCAGGATCAGGCCTGGCATGCGGACGAGTTTTTCCGTCAGGTTGTCCGTATCGTCCTCGCCGGTCGTCACCAGAACGAAAGTCAGCTCCTCCTGCCACTCCCGCAACCAGGAGATGGCGGAGGGCGGCAGGAAGACGGCCAAGACGATTTCCCAGTCAGAACTCATATGGCACGTTCCATGGTAGCGACATTGAACGGTTGCAGGGCCGCGAGGCACGATGTTCGCGCCTGGCCCGCCTTGCCGGCCAGGACTTGATGACGCGATCAGAATAGCATGTCCATCATCATGCCAGCAAAAAAAAAATTGTGGTGGGGATCGATTGTCTGGTTGCGCTCATGACGGGAGGCACGCCCACGGAGTCGGCCATGCCGCAAGAATCGCCAAGATAAAAATGCCTTACAATATCTATCTTGCATCAATTGATAAATTAAGCGTATCAAGCAAACAATCAAAAGTTTTCAAGCCTTCCTGAAAATCAAGGCACTCCAAATGCGCCTCCAACCGTTGCAACTCCGTCAGCGTGGCCTGTTCCGCCCCGGCCAGCAACGGTCGGATCTCATCCAGCATATCGACCGCCTCGAACTGATTGGCGCGCAACTGCTCGGCAAACTTCCGGAGCAATGGCAAAACCACGGCGCCATCGGGACGATCGCCGCCGGACGTGACATCGAGCCGGGATGGGGCCGGCTCCTCCAAGGCTGGCAAGCCGGCAATCGACGCGTTGACCTCGCTCAGGCAATTGGCGAATTCCTCCAGCAAGGAGGACCAGGCGGCGCGTTCCTCCCGGCGGATGGCCGTTTCCAAAGCTGCGGCTGCGGCATGAAGTTGCCAGGCAGAAATGTTGCCGGCGATGCCCTTGATGGAGTGGGCCAAAATGACCGCCTGATCCACATCGTCCTTGCGTTTGCCATGCAAAAGCCGTTGCAGCATGGCATCGGCATGGGCATACGCTTGATGGAACTCCAGCAGCAACCGGTGCAGCAGGTTGTGGTTGTTGTTGATCCGTTCCAGCGCCGATGACACGTCAAGGCCGGGCAGTATCGGTGGCAAACCTTGGGCCATACCCTTCTCCACGGGGGCTGCCACCGGTGACACGTCCTGTCCGGGATCGCGCGCGGGTGAACACGGGGCAAGCCAACGCCCCAGCACCGTCAGCAGTTGCTGCCTGTCGATCGGTTTGCTGAGGTAATCATTCATCCCTGCCGCCAGACATTTTTCCCGATCGCCCGCCATGGCATTGGCCGTCATGGCAATGATGGGCAAATCGTGAAACTGGGGTTGCGGACGGATGCGGCGTGTCGCGGTATAGCCATCCATTTCCGGCATCTGCACATCCATGAGGACGAGATCGAAAGGAGCCTCGGCGACCCGCTTGACCGCCTCCAGGCCATTCACGGCCATCTCCACCCGCAGGCCGAAGCCGGTCAACACCTCGAAGGCCACCTGACGATTGATGGCGTTGTCCTCCACCAGCAGCACCCTGGCGCCGGAAAAGCGTTCCCCGACATCACCGGGTTCGACCGCCGCTGCCAGAGCACGATAGCGTTTGGCCAACTTCTGGTCGAAGAGGTTCATGATGGTATCGAACAGGATGGAGCAGTTGACCGGTTTCACCAAAAGCCCGGCCACCCCGGCGTGGCCGATCAAGGGCTGCATTGCCTCTTCCTGGCCATGGCCGATCATCATCAGCACTTTTGGCCTGGCGACTCCCGTGTCCATGCGGGCGATGGCGCGCGCCAACTCCAGGCCGTCCATGCCCTGCAATCCCCAGTCCACGATGACCAGAAAAAAAGGGTCGTCCCCGTCGCCAGCCTGCGCGATGGCCCGCAGGGCGGCCTGCGCCGAATCGACCCCGGTTGGCGCCATGGCAAACAGCGCAAGCATTTGCATGATCGCCAGTCGCGCAGCGGCATGATCCTCGACCACCAGGACCTTCATCCGGTGCAGTTCGAGCGGGGCGATCAGGTCGTTGCGTTCCAGGTCCGCGCGCCTGGGCAAACAAATGGTGAAAAAAAAGGTACTCCCCTTTTCCGGCTGGCTTTCGACCCACACCCTGCCCCCCATCAAACCGACCAGTTGCCTGCAGATAGCCAGGCCCAGACCGGTCCCGCCGTATTTGCGCGTCGTGGAACCATCCGCCTGGGTAAAAGGCCGAAACAGCTTCGCGGTCTGTTCCGGCGTCATGCCGACACCGGAGTCTGCGACGGAAAATTCCAGGGTGATCCTCTCGCCATCTCCCGGATCGGATGCCAGGGTGCGCACCGCCACCTTGATCTCCCCGTGCTCGGTGAATTTGATGGCATTGCCGATCAGATTCATCAGAATCTGATTCAGACGCAGGGCATCGCCGTTCAGGACGTACTGACACTCCTCGGCGATATGGACGACCAGTTCGATGTTCTTTTCGTGAATTTTGGCGCGGAACAGATCCAGGATGTGATCGAATACGTCGCGCAGCAGGAAATCCGTGGACTCCAGTTCCAGTTTGCCGGCCTCGATTTTGGAGAAATCCAGGATGTCATTGATGATGCGCAACAAGGAGTGCGATGCGCTGGCGGACTTGACCAGATAGTCGTGGATTTTGGGCGGGGGCTGCGCACGCAGCGCCAGGTCGGTCAGACCGATGATGGCGTTCATCGGGGTCCGCAATTCGTGACTCATGTTCGCGACGAACTGGGATTTGGCGCGATTGGCCTCCTCGGCGATCTCCCTGGCCGCCTCCAAGGTGGCAAAGGCATGCCGCATGGTGCGCAAGGCGAGATGGCGCAACGGGACGATGACCAGCAGCCCCAAAATCAGGCTGAGCAGGAGCGTCGGCAACGCGGAGAGCAGCATGGGACGCATCGACACGGAGATCTCCACCGCGCCCGTCTCCTGGCCGTAATCGTGAATGGCGGCGCGAAGGGTATGGATCGGCCAAGGGAGGGGGTCCACGATCTCCATGGCCAAGCGTTCCTGCCGGTCGGGTCCGAAATGGAGGATGCGCATGGCGGTTTGTGGGGTGTGGATCTCCTCCAGCACGGCCCGCAGCCGGATGCCCTGGGCGGGCCAGATCACGGGGTTGGTGCTGATGAAGCGGTTCATGAAGATGACATGAACCTGCATTTCGGTTTCCAGTTGTTTCTGGGTATGGTGCCAGCCGAAGAACAGATGGATGAGAGGCGGCAACAGGAAGACCAGACTGGCGATCAGGGCAGAGGTCCGGGTGACGAGACGCAACAGGGGAACGGAGGGGTGCATGCGCTCAACGCGGCGTGGCGGAAATGCCGAGTTGCACCAACCTGGACTTGCCTGTTTCGGAACGCAGGTGAGCGACCACGTCGCGCACCGCAGGCGAGGCGCCGGCGCGGGTGACCAGATAGGCGGGTTTGTCGAGGGGGTAGCGACGTTGTTCCATGGCCGCGACCGTCGGCTCCACGCCATTGAGGGTCAGAAGCACGAGCGAACGCTTTTCGGCCAGCAACAAGGCAAGCCCCACGGATCCCACCCCGCCCGGCACCTTTTCGACCATGTCGGCGAGGTCGATATCGGTGTCGGCCAGGGCGGCGCCCGGGCGGCGACTGGCATGGGCAGTGGTGACCGCCTCCTTCATGGCGGGGGAGATGCCGGTAAGGATGGCCGTGTCCGCATCGACGAGGGGCCGCAGGATCACCCGGATACGGGAGCCGTCCGGCCAGTGCGTCTGGCGTCCGGCGTAGATTGCGACCAGTTGGTCCCGGGTGATCCGGGTCACCGGCGCCGCCGGATGCGCGACGAACACGAACGGGGTGCGGCCAAGCCACTCCTGGACCAGGCCCGCGCTCTCCTCCTCCTTTTTCAGGGGACGACCGGTCAGGGCGATATCGAGTTGGCCGTTGCTCACTGCCTTGATGGCGCCGCTGCTGCCGACCGGTGGGAAATGAAATTGAAATTGGATTTCCGGGTGGTGTTGACGATAATCGTCCGTGACCAACCTGACCGCAGTGAGCAGCATGCCGGTACCGCTGAGGCGGATGGGTTCGGCCAGGGCCGTGGAGACCAGCCACGGCAGCAGGCCGAGCCAGGACCAGACAAGCAGCCATTTGCGATGTTTCATGCGTCATGAACTCCCGATAGCAATATGTGCTTCCGGGATGAGCCTAATCCGTTTCCACGCGATGCACAAGATTTTCCCACGTGACAGCAAGGGAATCCATGCCCTGTTCACTCGCAATTCACGGCATCCGATCGCCACGAGCCGATTACAAGCAATGGTTGAGGTGCGCGGAAAACGACAAAAAGCGAAACAACACTCTCATGGCTTCCCGGTGCCGCCCATCCACCTCCACCGGCCTTCTGAACGATGGGGCCATTTATCCTGCGCCCATATCGCCGATGCGTTTCGCGGATCGCTTTGCACAATTACTTTTAATAATTAGTGACATGATTGCGCATTCCTAGTACAATTAATCGCCGGATTTCGCAATTGAAATGAGTATGGCATCCCCGGAATTCCATGCTTGCCACTTATTAGCAAAAATGCTAATATCACCACATGAACTGGGCGATTTCTTTCTATAGTGAGCGCGTTCACCAGGGGATTCCGTCCTGGCCAGATGACGTGTATGCTGATTTTCTGCGCCTTGCTGGTTTGCTGCGTGAGCACGGCATTGATTTGCGGATGCCCCATTCGCGCGCCATGGGCGGCGGTTTGTTCGAGTTACGTTGCCGTGGACAAGAAGGAGCCGGGCGTGCCTTGTACTGCATGCAAACCGGACGAACCATTGTGATCCTGCATGGCTTTATCAAGAAGAGTCACGAGACTCCCGACGATGAACTTCGCCTTGCCCGCAAGAGGCTGAAGGAGGTGCAACATGAACGATGACCGCTATAATCCCGTACCGCTGGACCTGGAAGCCGAATTACAGGAGGCTTTCAAACGATCCGGTTTCAAGGCTGCCTACGATGCCCTTGAGGACGAATATGCGGCTCTTTCCGTGTTCTTGATGGCACGCAAAGCAGTTGGGCTAACCCAACAGCAGATCGCTCAACGCATGGGGACTACCGCAAGTGCCATTTCCCGGTTGGAGTCTTCTCTGGGTAATGGGCGCACATCGCCCTCCCTGGCCACCCTGCGTCGTTATGCCGATGCCATTGGGTGCAAACTTGAACTTAAATTGTCTCTAAGATAAGGCATACACTTATATTAAGCATAATGGTTCTTGTGCATGCCGTAAATTCAGGTGACATCATACAAAACTCTCTCTAGCTCTTGAATTTAGTATAGTGCGTCCCCGGAATTCGCGGAATTCGGCGGGCCGACTCTGTTGAACAATGAAGGAAAACATGATAAAGTCAGCACCATGATCGAAACAGAGAATGGTCTCTTGCCCTTGAAAGATTGAAATCACCACGGGAGGCTCCCATGCAGACCGTCCGAAAACAACTGGTCACCAATGAGAAACACAGACCCATCGCCGTCCAGATCAACTACGACGACTGGTTGCGGATCGAACAGCAACTCAAAATCCAAACCCCTTTGGTCCAAGAAGTTGACCTGTCCCGTTATGCGGGCACTGTGAATCTGACTGAATCACCGTTGGACTATCAGGCACGTAGCCGGAACGAGTGGTCGTGAACCACGTTCTGGACACCAATATCATCCTCTCCCTCCTTCCCTCTGTGCCAATGATAAGCGAGACACTGACCCCATAATCAATTAGAGTAGATGGCGGGGAGGAGATGATCTCATGGGAGTGTTCGAGGTGGGCATGGCACAGCGCAAGACAGA
>PDZX01000110.1 GCA_002753185.1 Magnetococcales bacterium WMHbin3 | reverse complement strand
TTTCCCCAGATACGCCGATTGCCGTGCCTTTGGCGCGGTCGCCGCCATGGTGATCGAGGAGAATGTCAGCCGTTTTGCCATCAGCCAGGGTCTGTTCGTGATCGAACAGGCCGGTGACACGCTGCGCATGGCCAATGCCGCCGATTTCACGCCGCGCAGCTGGTGAGCGGATTGCCAGGGGACCAACCAGGAGAACCGCCATGTCACATACCACCACCATCGATGATGTCTGGGAGATGGTCCGGGAAACCAACCGCCAGATTCAGGAAGTTTCCAGACAGATGAGGGAATCGATGCAGGAAGCGGATCGCAGGATGCAGGAAGCGGATCGCAGGATGCAGGAAACGGATCGTCAGATGAAGGAAACGGATCGCAAGATGCAGGAAACAGATCGTCAGATGAAAGAAACGGATCGCAGGATGAAGGAGACCGACCGCAAACTGGATCGGCTTGGTGATCGTCTGGGCGAATTTGTCGAGGGACTGGTGGCCCCGGCCTGCAAGACCCTGTTCGTGGAATGGGGGATCCCGGTGCATCAGGTCAGCAGGCGGGTGGAGGCCGATCTGCCGGGCGGGCGTCACATCGAGATCGACCTGTTCGTGGTCAACGGCGACGCGGTCGCCCTGGTGGAGGTCAAGAGCAAGCTCACGGTTGACGACGTTCGGGAACATCTGGAGCGTCTGTCCGTGTTCAAGGAGTTTTTACCCAGATACGCCGATTGCCGTGTTTTTGGCGCGGTCGCAGCCATGGTGATCGAGGAGAATGTCAGCCGTTTTGCCATCAGCCAGGGTCTGTTCGTGATCGAACAGGCCGGTGACACGCTGCGCATGGCCAATGCCTCCGACTTCACGCCTCGGAGCTGGTGAGCGGCAATCGGCGCGTCGTTTCGTCAGTTGGCAATCCGCGCCCTGCCGGGATCCGCCGCCGCATCCGCCGGATTGCGGCGTTGCAGGACGCCCGCCTCGGTCAGTTTGTCCGCCATGCTTTGCATGGCCCCAAGGGAGAGCAGAAAGCCGCGCAACGACATCACCAGGTGCTGCCGGGTCTCTGGCAGGGGATTGCCCTTGTCGTCCTTTTCCGTATGCGAAAGGCTCACCAGGTTCATCCGCACCATGCCGAGATGGAAACTGATGTCGCCGATACCCTCTATGTAACTCTCCGGAATCATGCCGCCTTCTTTGCTCATTTTTTTCTCCAAGTGCTGTCATTGAACCGTGATATGGATCTGCGAACACCAATATAACCGCAATCCGCCTCACTGGCAAGCCTATATTCTGCTTGCCAACTCATTATCTCCTCGTGTAGAGTTCAAGATCACCAACCCGCCCAGAGACAGGCGCCAACCATGATGTCAGGCAACGCCACCCTCGCCCCCCTCCTCTCCCCCCGCTCCATGGCGATCGTGGGGGCCTCCCGGCAAACGGGAAAATTCGGGCATGTTTTTCTTGCAAACATTCTTGCCGAAGAATTCGCGGGCAAACGGTATCTCATCCATCCCAGCGGCGAGGAGATCCTGGGCCAACCGACCCTGACGAACTGGAACGCCATCCCGCGCGGCTTGGATCTGGCGGTGCTGGCCCTGCCCGCCCCCCTGGTGGTGGAACAGGCCAGGCAGGCCGCCGCGCGCGGCTGCAGAGCACTGGTGGTGACCAGCAAGGGGTTCGCCGAGGAAAATGATGCGGGAAGAGCACGGGAAGCCGCCCTGGTCAGACTCTGCAAGGAACGGGGCATGCTGCTGCTGGGACCCGCCTCTCCGGGCGTGATCCATCGTCAGGCGGGAGTCAACGCCTCCCTGGCCCCGGTGCTCCCCCCGCCGGGAGGGATCTCGCTGCTGGCCGACTCCGGCGCACTGTGCATCGCCACCCTGGCATGGATGGCCTCCCGCAACCTGGGACTCGCCAAGATGATCGGCACGGGCAACGGGGCCGGACTCAGCGACGCCCAGTGCCTCACTTATTTCGCCCACGACCCCGAAACCACGGTCATCGCCTGCCAGTTGCAGCGAATCGGCGCCGGCTTTCTCAAGGCCGCCAGCGAGGCGGCGCAACACAAACCCGTGGTGCTGCTGCCCCCGACAACCGGCCACGACCGGGAGGTGATCCACGCCGCCTGCGACCGCATGGGGGTCCTGCGCGCCTGCGGGATTCAGGAGTGGTGGGATCTCCTGCTCGCCTGCGCCCACAACCCCCTGCCCGCCGGCAACCGGGTCACCATCCGAACCGGCAGCGACACCTGGGGCCGGCAAACCGCCGCCACCCTGGAACGACACGGCCTGACAGCAGCCGACGATACCCAGGGCGATGCCCTGCTGACGATCGTCGCGCCGCCCCAGCGGCAGGACCCCGCCGAAACCATTCGACCGGAGATCCCTCACCTGACGGTTCGGATGGGCGCCGAGGAGCACGACGCGGCCATGCGGGAAGCGGATCGAACCGGCATCGCCGCCTATCCCACCCCGGAACGGGCCGCCGCCGTTTTGGCCAGCCTGGAGGCGTTCACGCGCGGACGGCAACGCCCGGCCAGGGTCATCACCCCCCTGCCCGTCAATGCCACCCGGGCCGCGCGACTCCTGCAACGCCACCCGCGCCAGGCCGAACCTCACCCGCTGAACGACGCGGAAGCCAAACCCGTGCTCCAGTCCTACGGCCTCGCCGTGCCCGAAGGCGAAATCGCCACCAGCGAGGAAAGGGCGCTGGAAATCGCCGAACGGTTGGGCTACCCGGTCACCCTGCACCTCCTCACCCCGGATGGACATCTGGTCCACGACATGCCCTTGCGCCACGACCGTCTGGCCGATCCCCAGGCGGTGCGGGATGCCTTCGACCTGCTCACCCTGCGTTTCATGCGCCTGCTTCCAGAGGGCCGGGTGGAAGGGGTGTTCGTGGAACAGGCCAGCGGCCAGGGCCGCCCCATCCGTGTGACCATGCGCCGCGACGCCACCCTCGGTCCCCTCCTGATCCTGGAAAATGGCGCCTGTCAACTCGCCCCGGTCACCGAGGAGGAGGCCCTGGCCCTGGCCCGCGCCGCAACCCCCGCCTCCGTGCGGGAGAACGATGCCAGAGACCTGGCGGAGATCCTGCAACGCCTGGGACAACTGGCCGGCGACTTCCCGGAGATCGAGCGGATCGCAATCGATCCCCTCGTCATCCGGAGGACCGGTCTGCCCCCGGTGGTCGCCACATGCGCCATCCTCCTGCAAGCCGGAGGCAAACCGCCATGACCCGCCCCCTCGGCACCCCGGATCCCGACTGGCAGACCCGCCATGCCCACGCCATCGTCACCCCGGAGGCGGCGGTGCGCCGCATCAAGCCGGGACAGCGCATTTTTCTTTCTACCGGCGCCGGGGCGCCCACTGCCCTGGTACGCGCCTTGATCGAACAGCGCTCCAGACTGGCGGACATCGAGATCGTCACCCTGTTCGTGGCGGGCGAGGCCCCGTTTTGCACCAGGGAGTTGGCCGAGGTCTTCACCCTCAACACCTTCTTTGTCGCCGACAACGTGCGCGAGATGGTCCGCCAGGGCCTGGCCGACCATACTCCCATTCACCTCGGCGACATCCCCCGCCTTTTCGGCAGCGGACGCATGCCCCTCAACGTGGCCCTGATCTCCGCCGCCCCGCCCGATGCCGACGGCCATGTCAACCTGGGAATCGCCGTGGATGTGGTGCGCGCCGCCATCGAAAGCGCCCAACTGGTCATCGCCCAGATCAATCCCCACATGCCCGTCACCCATGGGGACACCTCCTTGGCGGTCTGGGACATCGATCTGCTGGTTCCCGCCGCGACCCCTTTGCCGGAAACCCCCACGCCCGAACCGGATGAAACACTGGCGCGCATTGGTCGCAACGTCGCCGCCCTGGTCCCCGACGGGGCCACCATCCAGATGGGCATCGGTCGGGTGGCCCAGTCGATGATCCGCTTTCTGACCGGGAAAAAAAACCTCGCCGTGCATGGCGAGATGATCTCCGACACCATCCTGGCGCCCCTGGCCTCCGGGGCGCTCAGCGGCCCGGTGGTCACCAGCTTCGCCCTGGGCAGCCGCAAGCTGTACGATACGGTCCACGCCAATCCCCTCTTTTCCTTCCGGCGCACCGAACACGTCAACGACCCGCGCGTGCTGGCCCGCCTGCCACGCCTGATGGCGATCAACAGCGCCCTGCAGATCGATCTGACCGGACAGGTATGCGTGGACTCGCTTGGAGTGAAGCTCTATTCCGGACTGGGGGGGATTGCCGCCTTCAACGCGGGCGCGGCGGCCTGCGCCCAGGGCCGGGCGATCATCGTCCTCCCCGCCACCGCGCGCGGCGGCAAGGTATCGCGCATCGTCGCCCGCCTCGCTCCCGGCGCTGGCGTGGCCCTGAATCGCGGCATGGTCCACTATGTGGTCAGCGAGTACGGCATGGCCTACCTGTTCGGCAAGACCATCCAGGAACGGGCGCTGGCCCTGATCGGCATCGCCCACCCCAATTTTCGGGCGGCATTGATCAAACGGGCGGTCAAATGGGGTTACGTGCGTCCGGAAGTCGGTGACGTGGATGGCCACATCTGGGTGGGGGGGCGGGAACTGCGCACCTCGATGCTGTTGGAAAGCGGACGCATGATCCAGTTCCGCTCCTCCCGCCCCACGGATTGGCAGGCGGTGCGGTCGATGCTCTATTCCCTCTCCGAGGGGACGGTTTACCGCCGCTACATGAGTCACGTCAAGCGGTTTCCCTTCAACCGCCTGAAGAACTTCACCTTCATCGATCAGCGCCGGGACGTGGTGGTGGTGGGAACCGTCAGCGGCGGCAGCCAGGAGGAGGTGGTGGCCATCGGCGGCTACAACGTGGACGATGCCACCAACCTGGCCGAGGTCGCCTTCCTGGTGCGGGACGACTGGCAGGGACAAGGGATCGGCACCTTCATGATGCGCCATCTGGCCAGCGTGGCCCGCAACGCCGGGGTGGCCGGCCTGACCGCCGAAACCCTCATGGAGAACCTCCCCATGCAGGCCGTGCTGAAAAAAAGCGATTTTCCCGTCCGGACCAGCACCGACGGCGAGACCGTCCACTTCGAGATCCGCTTCTGAGGATCACCAGCCTGACGCGGCAGGCGGTTCCGCCCACCCCTCGCGCCCCACCAGTGGCACGAAGACACAACCGAAACGGGTCTCCATGGCCATCGCGCCATCGGCTTTCCGGCGCACCAGGCAGAGATGCTGCAAGAAACGCTCGCCGACGGGAATGGTCATGCGTCCGGTTGCCACGCGCAACTGCTCGAAAAGCGACCGGGGGACGCCTGGGGCGGCGGCGGTGACGGAAATGCCGTCGAACGGGGCGTATTCCGGCGCGCCCAGGGTGCCATCGCCCAGAATCCCGGTGATGTTGTCGAGACCCAGGGCGTTCCAGCGCCCGATCGCCTGGTCGAGGAGTTCGGGAATCCGCTCCACGGCGATCACCCGGCGGGCCAGACACGACAGGATCGCGGCCCCGTATCCGGAACCGGCCCCGACCTCCAGCACGGTCTCCGTGCCGGTGAGTTGCAACTCCTCGGCCATCACCGCCACCATGTAGGGCTGGGAAATGGTCTGACCACACCCCAGGGGGAGTGGTCCGTCCCGGTAGGCATCTGCGGCCAGCGCATCCGGCACGAACCGCTCGCGGGGGATCGCGGCCATGGCCCGCAAGACACGCGGGTCGCGGATGCCCCGTGGCACCAACTGCCCGGCGACCATATCCTGGCGCGCGGCTCTGGTCTGCTCCGGATCGAACATGCGCGCCTGTCCCTCAGGCGGAATCCGCGCTGTCGCGCAACGGATCGCGCCGCATGGATGCCAGCAGATTCATCACCTTGTCCACGGCGGACGGCTCGCCCCGCAAGGCCAGCACCATGGCTCCCTCGCAGTCGTCCACGCCGCCGGCGGCCACCAGGGTGGCATGCACCTCCTCGTACAGGATGTTCACCGCCTCCACCTCGGTGATGATGGTCGCCGATCCGGCCAGGATCGGCATGCCGCCGACCGGCGCTCCCATCACGCGGGTCACCCTCCCTTGTCCCAGCAGCCCGCAGGCCGCCGGAACCGAGGGAATCCGCTTGGCCAGGGAGACCGGCACGATCAACTCCCCGCCCCTGGCCATCAGGATCGCCAAGGCGACGCCGATGGTTCCGCCGCTGGGCGAGGCCATCAGCACCATGGCGTTGCCCGCCGGATCCAGGGCGTTGGCCCCCTTGACGTAGATATCCCCGGCCTCGAACCGCTCCAGCAGCGATCCCGGCCAGCCACGGGTCACCTCGCCCCCCTCGAAGAGAAAGGGACCCGGACCACGCCCCTCCCTGGGCGTTTCGCCCAGCGCCCCGTCACGGATCCACCCCACGGCGAAGGCGTCCCGGCCCGGATCCTCGCCGAGCAGGGCCGTCACCACATGCCGGGTGGTGGTCCCGCCCACGATCACCATGCGCCCGCAAGAGAGCTTGTCACGCACTCGCGGCAGGGCCGCGACCGCCATGCCGATCAACCGCCGCCCCTCGCCCGGACGCACCACCGCCAACGCCGAGGCCAGGGTTTCGTCTCCCGCCTGCCACCGTTGCTTCATGATCGCTCCACCTCCCGAATTGCCGATGACAAAAGATCGCGAATGACGATCCCGGCCAGGGTCATGCCGAACAGGGCCGGCAGGTAACTGATGGTGCCATTGACCGCGCGGGGCCTGCCCCTGGGGGTGGGTTCCGGCGCCAGGGGGGGTGCGGGCGTTTCGGTGGACCAGACCGCGACGATGCCGCGTGCGTAGCCGCGCCGGTGCAGACGCCGGCGCACCTCCCGCGCCAGGGGACAGATGGTCGAATCCATCAGATCGCCCACCACCAGCCGGGTGGGATCGAGACGCCCCCCCGCCCCCATGCTGCTGGCGATGGGCAGTTCCCGGTCCCGCGCCATGGCCAGCAGGCCCACCTTGGAGTTGAGGCTGTCGATGGCGTCGATCACCCAGTCGGGCCGGGTCGCGTCCAGGAGTTCCGGGATCGACGACGGGGTGAGGAACTGGTCCACGAGCTCCAGCCGGCAGTGCGGGTTGATGGCGGCCAGCCGCTGCCCGATGACCGTGAGTTTTTTTTGTTCCATGGTATCGCCGGTGGCCGCCAGTTGCCGGTTGAGATCGGTAGGGGCGACCACGTCGTGGTCCACCAGGGTGAGATGGCCGATGCCCGCGCGGCCCAGCGCCTCCGCCGCGAAGCCGCCCACGCCTCCCAGGCCCGCCAACAGGACGTGTGCCCGGCGCAGGCGTGCGACGCCCTCCGCCCCGACGAGAATTTCCGTGCGCGTGGAGAGGCCCAATAATGTCATGGGTAACCTTTCGGCAGTTGCAAGACGTTTATAGCATTCTTCGTAGTTTGTTCGATGATACACCCCGCATCCACTCCGCGCAAGCCGGCCAGGGCCGCGACCACGATGGCCAGGTGAGCCGGTTCGTTGCGTTCTCCGGCATGGCCGGCGGGAGGGAGGTCCGGGGCATCGGTTTCCAGGACCAGGGCGTCGTCCGGCAAGGCGGCGGCCACCGTGCGCACCCGCCTGGCGCGATCATGGGTGACCACCCCGCCAAACCCAAGACAAAACCCCAGATCGAGATAGGCATGGGCCTGTTGCAGGCTGCCATTGAAGGCGTGGACGATCCCACCGCATGAGAAGGCGTGTTTTCGCAGCAGGGAACAAACCGTGTCGTGCGCCCCCCGGACATGCAGAAGCAGTGGCAACGCGTGACGTTTGGCCAACAGCAACTGATCGATGAAGAGGGTCAGTTGCGCGGCGTGGCTTTCGGAAGGGATCTTGTGATCCAGTCCCATCTCGCCAATCGCCACCGGTCGGTATCGGGCCACCCACCCTTCCAGGCGGGACACGGCGTCGGCGGGATGGTCGTCCAGATACCAGGGGTGCAGTCCCAGGGCGATGGGGAATTGCGGCCCGGCCATGGCCACCACATTGGCGAAACCGCCCAGCCGGATGGCCGGGATGACGCATTGCCGCACCCCGGCCCCAAGCGCCCTGGCCCATACCGCGTCCCGGTCATGATCGAACACGGGGAGATCGAGATGGCAGTGGGTATCGATCATGCTCGACAATCTCCCTGTCCCGGACGGTTGCCACGATCGAGCCGGCAATCCTGCCGGAAAAACCGATCGATGTTGGCCAGTTGCACAACGTTTTTCCCCCGATCCCCCTTGGCGACCACGCCCCGCAGGAGGAGCGCAGGGGCCAGCGAGGTTGAATCATTTTCAGACCCATGCGTCTAGGAAGGCACCATAGCACATATCCGTGGCTTATGCTTGTTGATCCGTTTTTCCTGTCTGTGTCGATTTTGTAGAGGATAGGTCTTCGATCCCTGCGAACGAAACGAATAACTTTGATGAGTTAATTTTAGTTGTCAAGTAATCACACAAAGGAAACAATACTATTAAAGAAGATCCATCAATCCCGCGCACCCCATTCAACCATTTACAACCAATAATTCAAGTCTGTTGATCCGTTTTGCCACTCTGTGCCGATTTAATGAAAGATGCGTCTTCGAATCCCGTAAGCAAGACAATCATCTTTGATCCGGCAAGACGTGTTGTCAGGTAGTTGCACAGAGGAAAAAGCAACCAGCCTCCAAGAATAAAAGATCTAAAATTTATAAAAATAAAATGACGAATTGGGTCTTTATTGAAAGAATATATATGAGAATTAATTGCCGGAAAACGTACCGCCAACAGTGAAATTTCTAATGATATCAAGGTAACTATATGCCCAATAATAATCCCTATAATAATTTGTTTATAAATTGATGTGATGTATAACACTTTTTTAAACAATACTAGCGAAGAAAACGTAAAAAAACATAAAACATATACATAGTGCCTGGCAGAAAAAGCCGATTTTTTTGACATCACCCATCCTCAAACACGCTCTTGGGTGCAAAATTAAGACAAATTGAGTCAGAATAATC
Source organism: Magnetococcales bacterium WMHbin3 (assembly GCA_002753185.1). Classification (GTDB taxonomy): domain Bacteria; phylum Pseudomonadota; class Magnetococcia; order Magnetococcales; family Magnetaquicoccaceae; genus Magnetaquiglobus. The sequence continues at coordinate 29 of PDZX01000110.1, read as the reverse complement.
AGCCAAAATACAACAATTCATTAATTTTT
>PDZX01000109.1 GCA_002753185.1 Magnetococcales bacterium WMHbin3 | reverse complement strand
TGAGTTTGCTAATATTCAGTTGACTCGGGACAGTTTTCATGGCGAATGGAACTATGTGATCTCGCCATACGACGCATCAAAGAAGTCCATGTAATTTTTTAACGGCTCCTTACGACCAAAACCAGGAGTTGCAAGAGAGTATCTCTGTACGCTCTGAGGAGACAGAATCTGGCTGAAATCGCGACGTCAAAAAATACAGGGTCACGTATGCCGCGAACTGACATGGCGGTGGTTATGGGCTTTCCTACACTACTCCCCCCTCTCCCCGAACAACGTCGCCTCGTCGATCTTCTTTCCCGCGCCGAGGGGATCGTGCGTCTGCGGCGGGAGGCGCAAAAGAAGACCGCCGAACTCATCCCCGCTTTGTTCCTGGAGATGTTCGGCGACCCGGCGACCAATCCGAAGGAGTGGGAGTTGTCTCGATTGGGCGATGAAATCGTCGGATTTGAAGGTGGTCATAGTCCAAAGGCTGGTGAGGAAGGTGCATCACCCTTTCGTATTTTAAAATTGAGTGCTGTGACAGGAGGGGTGTTCAAAGAAGTAGAAAATAAACCTGCTCCAAAAGATTATATTCCTTCTTATGTCCAACTTGTGAAGGTTGGTGATGTCTTGATTACACGTTCAAATACTTCAGGATTAGTTGGTTCTGTTGCCATTGTGCGATCAGTTCAGGATGGTATTCTGTTATCCGATCTTATTTGGCGTATTATTTTTCCAGATCATTGTCGTATAAATATTGAGTATGTATGGGCGTTGTTTCAAACAAAGGCAATTCTATCTTCTATTTCAAAACTTGCAATAGGAACAAGCGATAGTATGAAAAAACTTTCTAAGGGACGATTTAAGGAATTAATTGTTCCGATTCCCCCTGAACACTTGCAACGAAAATTCGCAACGAAAATCTCAAACATCGAGTCCATCCAATCCCAACAAATTACCGCCCTGGCACAGGCCAAAGCGGCCTTCGATGCCTTGCTGGATCGGATTTTTCATCAGGAGGCCGCATGACGGCCTGTTCGATACGGCACACAACCGATGTCGCCAAGGATGCAACCTTATGATTCGTCTTGATCATTGCCATGATATCGATCTGGTTCGGGCATGGAAGACCCACGGCGGAACCGACCGATTGCAAGGATTGCCTACAGCATCGGCTTATATTCTCCTTTTCTATGCTGTGGAATGTGGACTCAAGCACCTTCTCCTCGAAAAAAATAGATCACCCAAGTGTCCGGACAAAGGCCTGTTTCACAGCCACGACCTCACCGCCATCTTCAGGGAACTCTCCCCTGCGGCAGCGGAGGTGAAGCCGGCCCCTGCCGATCTTCATCTGCAATTGGGGTCGGGCTTGAAAAAACATCAACCGATGTGTGATGTCCATGCGGCGTGGCGATACGGCATTCCCATCGATCAGGAGAATGAGCGAAAGATCATCGAGTGGTTGCGGCAGGTCAACCGTTTTATTGCCGACAAGAGGAGGCAACCATGAGTACACCCGAATTGCTCCTCACCTGGGTGGATGTGGCGCGGAAGCTTTGGAGGGCCTCCCGGCCATCAGAGGCAGGAAACACGATATCCCCCCCGGAGGGAGTGGTCTTTGCCAAAACATTTTGGGATCGTCTGCTCGTGGGCGTGGCACCCCATACGGAGTTGGAAGCGGTCTGGAAATGGTTGTCCAGGCTTTTCGATCAGCGTTGGGATGGCAAACAAGGCCCCGCCATTCTCCTGGAGGCCCAGGGCGAAGCCCTTTCCCGTCTTCCGGTGGTGGTGGAAGAACTCGATGAAGAGGATGTCAAGGAGTGGGGGAAGGTTCCCTTTTATCCCCGTTTCACCCCCCCGAGAACCGCATGCTTTTCTCGTGATATCGAAGAGCCGCCTCCAGCCTTTCCAGGGGATCATCCGCCGATCCTGGCCTTCCATTCCTTCAAGGGGGGGGTGGGACGCACCCTGTGCGCCTTGGCCGCCACCATGGCTTATACCGTACACGACAAAAAAGTCTTGCTGGTGGATGCCGACTTCGAGGCGCCGGGCATCAGCTTCCTTTTCGATGCGAGAAAACCCGACTCCGATTTCGCCATGGCCGACCTGCTGACCATGCTCCATGCCGACCCGGATCCCTCGGGCGCCAATGCCCTGGCAAGCGCCAAAATTGGCGTTGCCAAGCAACGGTTGGGGGATGTTTATGTCCTGCCCTGTTTTCGCGATCTGCAAGAGAGCGTCTCCCTGGAAATTCGTCCGGAACATCTGGTGGCCAGTACCGTACACCCCCCATTTTTTCTGAGCGACATCCTTTCCCGCCTGGGCAAGGAATTGGGTGTCGATCTGGTGATTGTCGATTTGCGGGCCGGACTCTCCGAGTTGTCGGCCCCACTGGTGTTTGATCCCAGGGTCAAGCGCATTCTGGTGGCCAATGTTTCGGGACAGTCCATCCGTGGCACCCGTTTTTTGTTGCAGGCAATCGGTCATGCCTGGCGGATCAATGGATGGCCCATGGGCAATCTTCCGGCCCTGATCCTCAATCAACTGCCCGCCACCATGATGCCCAAGAAGGGCGAATCCGCAGACAATGAACGGCTGAAGGCCATTCTGGAGAGCATCGACAAGACCCTGGAGCAGGAGTTTTCGAATGATATAAACAATGAAAAGCAATCCGTGCCGGAGACAAGCGCCGAAGAAGGGGTCGTCAGACTTTGTCTCCCGTACAATGAGCCTTTGGCATCGCTTCCCAATGAATGGGACGATGTCACGGAGAAGATCCGCGAATCTCTCATACCCGATAAAATTTGGGAGACGCTCCAGCTTTGGCTGCCCGCGACCAGCAAGCCGAAAAGCAGTGAATCCATCCCGGAAACCAATCCTGTCGGGACGTTGGATGAAAGGAGAGCGCGTCTTCGTGATTTTGCCGACAAGTTGGTAACGGCCGAAGGCACCTCCGAGGGAGCCATCAAGGATGTTGACTTTCTTCCGATCCTTCCGCTTGCCAATTTAGTAAATGATCATACAGCAAGACTTCCTGTCGTTATTTCCGTGGGTGCCAAGGGAGCCGGAAAGACTTATTCCTACCTCAATATTGCCCGCAGTGGCCATTGGGCTGCATTTGTCAAACAAACCAGCAAAAACAATTGCACCATATTGGCGCCCATTTTGCCTGTGCTGTGGAGCAAAAACGCGGATTTCCAGGAGATGAGCGAGATTCAGGAAAGGTCTCGTAAAGATTTTAGTGTTCAGAAGAGGACATTATTTGACTTAAATCGTGAGTTGTCCACTCTTGTCACGGATGATGTTTATGAGTGGAGAGACTTCTGGTCCAATGCGATTGCCAAGTCCCTTTTCGATCCCGATCAGTCGTCACAACCCCATGAACAATTGCTGGAACGACTGCGTGTTGGCAATAAACAAATCATCGCTATCATTGATGGTCTTGAAGAAACGTTTACGCAATTTGCGACAAATCCCAGGCAGCAAACCGCCCTGCGCGCCTTGCTTCAGGAACTCCCGAACTGGCTGCGTACCCTTCCTGGCACACCTCTGGGGCTGATCGTTTTTGTTCGGCAGGACATGGTCATGTATGCGATTCCACAAAATCGCACCCAATTCACCGACCGGTTCAAGAGTTACGCCCTGCGTTGGACATGGAAGGAGGCTTTGGAACTGGCTGCCTGGGTGAGTGACAAAGCCAGGGCTACCGAGGGGCGTTGGGATCAGGGGTTCGTCACTCTGTCGGAAGCTGAGCGTCTGACCCGCTTGAAACCTCTCTGGGGGTATAAACTGGGCGGTGATGAAAGCAATGAGGCCGTTGCCAACAATTGGGTTCTGTCCGTTCTGTCCGATCTCCGGGGACGGATTCAGGCCAGGGACGTTGTGCGCTTTCTCAGTGTGGCTGCCAGGGAATCCGTAGGCAATACCAAATCACCGGACCGCATCCTTGCCCCTGCGGCCATGAGAGGTGCCATTCCGGAATGCAGCAGGAAAAAAGTGGATGAAATAGGAGAAGAGAATATTCCACTCAAGGAGGTGTTCGGGAAAATCAAGGGCAGCGACTCGGCACAGTCGCAGGGTATCTTGATGTCGCCTTGTCGTTTCGAAGAACTCGCTTCCAGGGGTATCGGAAAGGAACAGATTGAACTTCTCGAGGAGAACGGCATTGTCTTTTTTAACGAAAGCGAGAAGATATACCATTTTCCCGAAATTTTTCGACAAGGGCTCAACGTCGAGCGTGCCGTTGGAGCGCGTCCGAAGGTCGTTTCCCTGATCCGCCAGGCGCGCAACCAAGGACGGTTCTGAGAAGATGGACTTCACATCTCCCCTCACGCTGGCCGGGCAAGGGCCTTGCCCCAAGCCTGCCGGATCCCCTCGATCCCCGCCAATCCCCCCATGGGCAGGGCGATGTGTGGTGGTCCGTGTACCTCGTGATCCCGTGGATTGATGCGGATCAAGGTGGCCTGGAGCCGGGCGGCGTAGTACTCCGAGCTTTGCCGGATGGTGGGGACCGCATGTCCGGCGCCGATCTCCACGATCACCAGAGGTCGCTTTTCTGCGGCCAGATGCCCAATCCAGTGGCGTAACAGAGCGGTTTGCCGTCCGGTGCGCGACTCGATCCAGGAGTCGTCCCCGAACATCAGGATGTTCGGTCGGGCCAGGGCGCCACAACGGGGACAGGTGGGGAGGTCTCCCACGGCGCGAAAGGTTTTTTCATCGATCTCGATGTCGGTCGCGGACGCCTCCCAGATCTCCTCGCAACAGGGGAGGGTGCATTGCAGATGGTGAATCGATCCGTGACACTCCTCGATCCGCTCCGGATCGAAGCCGGATTGCTGAAAATGACCGTCCACGTTCGAGGTGAGTACATGACAGCCACAGGGCAGACCGGCGCCCATCTCCAGCAGCATGCCAAAACCGGCGTGGGGGGGCGTGGCGCGGTAGAGAGAGAGTCGATGACCGTAAAAGGCCCAGGCCAGTCGCGGATCCTTCCGGAACCAGGAGGGGTTGGCCATCTGGGGAAAGGAGAGTCCCAGCCTGGCGATGGCCGGATAGGCGCGCCAGAAACCCCTCTCGCCGCGAAAGTCCGGCAACCCGGAATCCACCCCCATCCCGGCCCCGGCGGTCACCAGCAGGCCATCCGCGTCCGCGATCCTCCGCGCGGCCCGCTCCCATGGGTCCGGCAGGCTCATCTCAAGCCGAGGCCTTCTTTTGCATGCACTCCCCGTCGATGAAGAACTCGGCGCAAAACGGCACGCCATCCAGGGCGAACCCGAGATGGATACGCCGCCACTCCTGCTCCGCCTCCAGGGGATGGTGACCCTCGACCCGTTCGGGGGGGGTCATGGAGACCGAGCCGTACTTGCCCTCCACACGCGACACCAGTCCCCCCGCGATCATGTTGGCCACCTCGCCGAAGGAGTCCCCCATCTCCGGGTCCATCTCCCCCCGTTCCTCGCCCATCAGGGCGCCAGCCAGCTTGAGGGCCGCCCGTTCGCTGGCCACCAGCACGAAACATCCTTGAATCCCGTCGCCAAAGTCGATGACGGCGCAATGCTCCGGGGGTATGTCGCACCTTTCGGTGGAGATGGGACCCGGCTCGATCTCCACGAAGAGCATGGTCTCGGCGATCTCCTGCAACGCCTCGGTGATGGTTTGTCCCAATTCATGCAGACATTTCTTGACCGTCGCGTCCATCGCACCCCTCCAGTCGTGCCAGCGTCACCGCGACCGCCTCGGCCAGCGGCGCCTGCACCGCATCACCGCCCCGGCGGGTCTGAATTTCCACCTTGCCCTCTTTCAGGGCGCGTCCCCCGGCCACCAGCCGTACCGGACACCCCAGCAGATCGGCATCCTTGAACTTGATCCCCAGCCGATCGTCCCGATCGTCCAAAAGGACCGCCAAACCCCTGGCGCGCAGCTCCCGGTAGAGGGTTTCGGCGGTGCGAACCGCTTCCGGTTCGTTGGGGTTGGCCAGCAGGATCTCCACCTCGAAGGGGGCCAGGGCCACCGGCCAGATGATCCCGTTGGCGTCGTGATTCTGCTCGATGGCGGCCGCCACGATGCGGGAAACCCCGATGCCGTAACACCCCATGATGGGTGTCCGCTCCCGGCCCTCCTGATCCAATACCACGATGCCCATGGATTTGGAATACTTGTCCCCCAGCTTGAAGACATGGCCCACCTCGATGCCCCGATCCAGGGAGAGTTGCCCCCCGTTGCAACGGGGACAGGGATCGCCGGCGAGGACCGTGCGCAGATCCGCGTAACGGGGCTTCGGCAGATCCCGTTCCCAGCGCACGCCGGTAAGGTGCGCATCCGCCGCGTTGGCCCCGCAGGCAAAGCCGTTCAACCCGGCCAGCGCCTCATCCGCCACCACCGGCAGCGTCGTCCCCACCGGACCCAGGAAGCCGATGGGAATCCCGCCGGTCAACTCCGCGCCCCGCGCCGGGTCGGGAATCACCACCTGGGCAACCCCCAACGCCGCAGCCGCCTTGATCGGGTTCAATTCGTGATCCCCGCGCAGCAGCAGCAGGAACGGCCCGTTCGGGGTCTCCACCACCAGGGATTTTACCAATGCCTCCACCCGCATGCCCAGGAATTCGCTCACCGCCTGGATGGTCTTTTTGCCGGGGGTCTCCACGCGGCGCATGGGGAGGTCGCTGAAATCCAGGGGGGGCAGGGGGGCGCTGGAGGCCTTTTCCAGGTTGGCCGCGTAATCGCACTGGGAACAGGAGGCGATCCCGTCCTCGCCGGAGGCGGCCAATACATGGAATTCATGGGAAAACGATCCGCCGATAGTCCCGGTGTCCGCTTCCACCGGACGGAAGCGCAGGCCGCAACGCCGGAAAATGCGGTTGTAGGCCTCGTACATGGCCCGGTAGCTCTCCTCCAGGCTCGCCTCGTCCATGTCGAAGGAGTAGGCGTCCTTCATCAGGAACTCCCGGCCGCGCATGATGCCGAAGCGGGGGCGGATTTCGTCGCGGAATTTGGTCTGAATCTGGTAGAAGTTGATCGGGAGTTGCCGGTAGGATTTGAGTTCCCGGCGCGCCAGATCGGTGATCACCTCTTCGTGGGTCGGGCCGAAACAGAACTCCCGATCGTGGCGGTCGGTCAGCCGCAGGAGTTCCTTGCCGTAGTGGTCCCAGCGGCCCGACTCCCGCCACAGTTCGGCGGGCTGCACGGCGGGCATCAGCACCTCCTGGGCGCCGGCGGCGTCCATCTCCTCGCGGACGATGGCCTCCACCTTGCGCAGGACCCGCAGGCCCAGAGGCAGCCAGGTGTAGATGCCCGCCCCCAGGGGCCGGATCATGCCGGCGCGCAGCATCAGGCGATGGGAGGCGGTATGCGCCTCGGTGGGTGGCTCCTTGAGCGTCGGGATCAGAATCTTGGAGAATTTCATGGTGTCAAGTGGCTCTTTGGCTTGTCGCGCTGTCGATGAAGGCGAAGGCCGAATGGTTGTGAATGGATTCGAAATTTTCCGCCGCCACGGAAAACCAGGCGATGCGGGGATCCTGTTCCAGATCGGCGGCCACGGAGCGGACCATGTCCTCCACGAACCTGGGATTGTCGTATGCCATTTCCGTAACATACTTCTCATCGGGTCGCTTTAAAATGGGATACAGTTGACAGGATGCATTTTTTTCCACCCTCTCGATGATCTCCTCGACCCAGACGAAGCGACGGAAACGCAAGCGCACCGTGACATGGGAGCGCTGATTGTGGGCGCCGCGCTGGGAGATCTCCTTCGAGCAGGGGCACAGGGTGGTCACCGGGACCATCACCTCCAGGATCATCCGGTAGCGTCCGTCCTGGAGGGTGCCGAAGAAACGCACCCGGTAATCCATCAGGGCGGTGGCCCCGGAAACCGGCGCGGACTTGCGCACGAAATAGGGAAATTCCAGTTCGATGTGGGCCTCTTCCGCCGAGAGACGCTCGCGGATTTTTCCCAGCAGGTCGGGCATGCTCTCGATGGAGATCGCCTCGTCGTGTTCGGCGAGCACCTCCAGGAAGCGGGACATGTGCGTCCCCTTGAAGTGATGGGGAAGGTTGACGTACATGTTGATCGAGGCCACCGTGCGTTGCGTGCCCCGGCTGCGATCCTTCACAACGATGGGATAGCGGATATCCTTGACCCCCACCTTGTCGATGGCCAGGCGCCGGTCGTCCCATTGCGACTGCACATCCTGCAAAGGCTCCATGCATTTCTCCTTTCGTTTGCGTATTTGCCCTTTGCGTGGTTCGTGGTCAGTGTATGATGAAGCCGGCTTGTCGGGCAAGACCCGGCAAGGGGGAATGACAGCCTATCGGATCGAATGCCCATGCAAAACATTGGAATCATCACCAAATTGTCCGATCCGCGCGCCCTGGAGGCCACCCGACTGTTGGCGGAGTGGTTCGCGCAACAGGGGCGCGGGGTCACGGTGGTCAGCGAAATCGCGGAGTTGGCCGGCATTCCCACGCGGTGCGCCGCGCGGCTGCCGCAAGAGTTGGTGCCCCACGGCCAGGACCTGGTGGTTGTGGTGGGCGGGGATGGGACCTTCATCGCGGCGGCGCGTGCCATGGAGGAGGTGGATGTCCCGTTGCTGGGGATCAACATGGGGCGATTGGGCTTTCTCACCGACACCTCGCGGGACGAGATGTTCGCGGCGTTGGCGCGGGCGTTGCGCGGGGAGTATCGTGTCGAATCGCGCATGCGGCTTTCGGTGCAGGTGGAGCGGGAGGGCAAGGTGCCCCTGGTCTGCCGGGTGCTCAACGACGTGGTGGTCCACAAGGGGGAGTTGGCGCGCATGATGGAGTTCGAGGTGGCCATGGACGATCAGTTCGTCTTTTCCGGACGCGCCGACGGCCTGATCGTCTCGACCCCCACCGGTTCCACGGCCTATGCCCTGTCCGCCGGTGGTCCGATCATCCATCCGGCGTTGAACGCGATCCTGCTGGTGCCCATCTGTCCCCACACCCTGACCAACCGTCCCATCGTGGTTCCCGGCAACGGCAAGGTGAAGATCACTCTGGCCAAGCACGGACCGGAGCGGCTGCTGACCCTGGACGGGCAGGCCGGTTTTCCCCTGGCGGACGGCGATCGCATCGTGGTGTGGCGTTCCCGGCATCCCTTGCGGGTCCTGCACGCCCCGGATCGCAACCACTACGCCGTGCTGCGGGAGAAATTGCGCTGGGGGGAGCAGGTGGGGAGTGTGAGCAAATAGTCCTGTCATGGGAAATGCGGTACCACCACACCTAACCGTGTATGATTAATATTTTACGCTGTGGGTGAACTTTGTAGCTGAGCAGCTCTTTCATCGTCCACCGATGGTCTGTCAATCCAGCCGCCATGGCAGGAGTCCT
>PDZX01000108.1 GCA_002753185.1 Magnetococcales bacterium WMHbin3 | reverse complement strand
TTTTGCAGGGTGCGCAGCTTTCTGGTCACATGCCAAAAAAACGGCATCTCAGGGATGCAGGCGTTGAGAGACCTGTTCCAAGGGAAATGGCCGGATTTTATGAAAATGCCATGATCGAGCCTACCGCCATCATACGGTGGCGGTGGGGTGGGCTGAATAGTTACGCGCTAAGATACTACGCCACCGATTTCCCCAAATGGCGAGAAAAAACCTCCATGAAACGCCGCATCTCAGGCATTGGACCCAGCGTCAGACGAAACCGCAACGAGTGCTCGATGAACGGTTTTCCCTCCTCTGGATGGTCCAGCTATGCGTTCGCCACGGCCATGGCGCATGCGTCCACGTCGATCAAAACAACCAGAAAATTGTAAAACCTTAATTTTGAAAAGAGTTGCCCTAAAGGAAAAGTCAAAAAACTTTGCCCTTGGATCCCGCCAGGGGGATAATCCCCCCTGGACCCTGAATCATTTGAAAACTGCCGATTCCAAGGAGCCGCAGATTTCAAGCTGGATGCGGTTTAAAAGGTTTCGAACTCCTCGTCCGAATGGCTGCCACCCATGTTGAGGTTCACCCCGTCGCCCGATTTGCCCGCCGGAGCGGGGAGCGCCTTGGCAGGGGAGGCCGGTTTGGCGGCATGATGCGTCAGTGCCTTGGCAACGGGCTTGCGGGCGGGCGCCCGGCTTTTGGTCGCCGCGCCCGGGCCGGAGTGCCCGATGTTGAAGAAGGAGATGGATTGGGCCATCAGGTCGGCCTGCGCGCTCAACTGCTCGGCGGTGGCGGCCATCTCCTCGGAGGTGCCCGCATTCTGCTGGATCACCTGATCCAACTGTTGGATCGCCTGATTGATCTGCGACGCCCCCTGATTCTGCTCCTGGCTGCCGGCGGCGATCTCCTGGATCAACTCGGCGGTCTTCTGGATGTCGGGGACCAGCTTGTTGATGATGCCGCCGGCCCGTTCCGCCACGCCCACGCTGGTGGCCGACAGGTGGCTGATCTCCCCGGCGGCGGTCTGGCTGCGCTCCGCCAGTTTTCTCACCTCGGCGGCCACCACCGCGAAGCCCTTGCCGTGTTCGCCGGCCCGCGCCGCCTCGATGGCCGCGTTCAACGCCAGCAGATTGGTCTGACGGGCGATCTCCTCGATGATGCCGATCTTGGAGGCGATTTCTTTCATGGCGTGTACCGCCTGCATCACCGCCTGGCCCCCTTCCTCGGCGTCCTTGGACGCCTTTTGAGAGATGTTCTGGGTGGTGCTGGCGTTGTCGCTGTTTTGTTGAATGTTGCTGCTCATCTCCTCCATGGCCGAGGAGGTCTCCTCGATGGAAGCGGCCTGTTCGGTGGCGCCCTGGGAGAGGCTCTGCGCCGTGTTGGAGATTTCGTTGCTGCCGATGGAGACCTGTTGCGCTGCGCTGCTGACCTCGCCGATCACTTCCCTGAGTTTTTCCGCCATTCCCTTGAGCGCGCTGGCCAACTGACCCAGTTCGTCCTTCTGCTCCAGGTCGATGGTGGCGGTCAGGTCGCCCCCGGCGATGGCCTGCGCGAATACCACCCCCTTGGTCAGGGCGCCGACGATCACGCGGGTGATGACGATGGTCACCAGAATGCCCAACACCAGCGCCAGGCCGCTGCCGCCCAGGACCATGCCGTTGGCCGAGGTGATTTCCTCATCCATCTTGGTGTCCTGATCCTTTTTGGCCCCCTCGCCGATCTCATCCACCTTGCGACGGGCCTGGATCATTTCGTTCTCCATGGCGGCCTGTTTGCCGATGGCCTGGATCATCCCTTCCAGGTCCTTCTGATAGGCGTCGATGGCGGCGATTATTTTTTTGCACTGTTCGATGTTGGCCGCAGCCCTGAAGGTCGGCAGCAGAGTCTCGAAGACCTTGCGGGCCTTGGCGCTCTGTTCCCGCGCCCGTTGCATCTGTTTTTCGTCCTTGCCCCGCGAGACGATGATCTCCTTTTCGCCGATGCGTCCATCCATATAGGTGGCCAGGGCGTCTTGGACGCCGTCGATCTTCTCCATGCGATCCGCCAGAGACGCCTGCGTCTCCTTGCCCTTGGCGGCATCCACCCCGTGGGCCAGCGTCCCGAGCTGTTCCTTGTATTTGCCGAGCTGGTTTTCGACCATATCGCCGATTTCCTTGTTCACCACCTCGGAAGAGGCACGGATGCGCCCGATGGTCTCGCCGACCTGTCGTTCCAGATCGATGTATCCGGTGAACGCCTTGCCATAGTGATCCGCAGCAGCGATGACATCGTCCATCTGTTTTTTGTTGGCCGGATCCTTGAACTTGTTGTCGCGGGCGTCGCCGGCCTGTTTCTTGGCCTCTTCCACGGCCTTGAGGCCCTTTTCCCGGATGCCGAAATCCTTGGTGCCCAGGAAGTTGCGTTCCGCCCGCAAGGCCTCCTTGGCCTGGTCGTTGATGGACTGGATGTCCGCAACGTTGCCGACACGGCCTTCCACATGCCCCATGCTCCGCCAGCTGATGAACGCCACCAGGACGGTCAGCAGCAACACGATGCCGAAGCCAAGCCCAAGCTTGACACCCAATTTGAGATCTTTCATTATGTGTCCCTCCAGAATGCGCGAATGGCCCATGCCTTGGTCAATATGACGACAAGGGATGATGATCGAGAAAAAAACAGGGAATTGCAATAATTTTTTGTGTTGCCTGCAAAAAATAATTATATAAATACATATTTATTTTTGCAATATATCAATGGGTCGCAATAAACATCAAGCTGGCTTATGGAGAGGCGGTATGACGATCAATTTGTTTGTCCTGGATGAAATGGATGGCGTTCAGGTGCGCAATCTGTTGACCCGTTCCGAAACCGATATCGAAAACCTGATTCCGGTGGTGACCCCCATCATCGAACGGGTCAAGCACGAAGGAGACGCGGCGCTGGTCGATTTCAACGCGAAATTCGACAAGGTGACCATGGAAATCTCCCAATTGAAGGCCAGCGAGGAGGAGTTCGCCCAGGCACGCCGCAACCTGCCCGCCGATGTGCAGGAGGTGATCCGCAAGTCGGCCGACAACATCCGCGCGTTTCACGAGGCGCAGATGCCCGATGCGATGTGGTTCAAGGAGATCCAGCCCGGAATCATGGCGGGTGAAAAAATTTCGCCCATTCCCTCGGTGGGCCTCTATGTCCCGCGCGGCAAGGGATCGTTCCCGTCGGTGATGCTGATGCTGGGTCTGCCGGCCAAGATCGCCGGGGTGGGCCGCATCATCGTCTGCACCCCCCCGGCCCCTGGAGGCGGGGTGGACGACGCCACCCTGTTCGCCGCCGAACTGTGCGGCATCCGCGAGGTCTACAAGACCGGCGGCGCCCAGGCCATCGCGGCCATGGCCTACGGCACCCAAACCGTGCCCAAGGTGGTCAAGACCAGCGGACCCGGCAGCAGCTACGTCGCCTGCGCCAAGCGGCTGCTCACCAGCAAGATCGACGGAGGCGCCCCGGCCGGACCCAGCGAGTCGATCATCCTGTGCGACGAGACCGCCAACCCCCACAACGCCGCCATCGACCTGCTCATCGAGGCGGAACACGGCACCGACTCCACGGCCATGCTGGTCACCCACGACAGGGAACTGGCCCTGGCGGTGCGGGAACGGCTCCCCGCCCTGATCGCCGACTTGCCGGAGCCACGCAAGAGTTACTGCACCCATGTCCTGAGCAACTACGGCGGCATCGTCCTCACCCGCAGCCTGGAGGACTCCATCGCCTTCACCAACGAATTCGCCCCGGAACACCTGGAGGTGATGACCGCCGATCCCCTCTTCGTGGCCAACGGCATCGTCAACGCCGGCGAGATCCTGCTGGGCCACCACACCCCGATCACCATCGGCAATTTCTCCCTGGGGGTCAACGCCATCCTGCCCACCGGCGGCTTCGCCAAGACCTACTCTTGCGTCACGGTGTTCGATTTTCTCAAGCGCTCCTCCCTCGGCTGGCTGACAAAACAAGGGTACAATGATATCAAGGATACTGCCTTGCGCTTCGCACAGTATGAGGGATTTCCGTCCCATGCCAATGCCATCCTGAAACGGGAGGTCTGAGCCGTTCGCCTGCCTCATGGGTGATGGCCGGCTCCGCCGATGGGACCAGCGGAGCCGTCATCACCCTCTTTCCAACAATCATTGCATTTTTCCCAATTTTTGATATCGTGTTTTCTGGTTATCTCATCCCACCTCCAAAAAAAGGGAAATTCCCCCATGAAGAAGCGCATCTCATCGATGGCAGGGCTGTGCGGGCTGCTGCTGGCCAGCACGATCACCCCGCTGTGGGCCGACCAGGAGATCCTGTTGGGGCCGCGCAAACGGGTGGAGAATTTGTTCTCCTATCCAAATAATTGTAATAATGTCTGTTTCATAGATGAAACCCTGGAAACAACGGTGACAAAATATTTGACGCAAAGCTTGCAACGCGACAATTTTATAAATACGCAAGTCACCGTGAGCGCCACCCAGGAGTGCTCCAACGCCGACCACGACGTGCTGGTGGCCCATTACAGCGGCGATCCCCTGCCAGAGGGCTATGCCCCGGTGATGCAGAGCTTCTTCCTCGATGGCGACAAGGCCTACGAAGCCTCCAACCGCCTGCTCGCCGATAAGAAGTGGGCGTACAACTGGCGCTTCTTCCTGCCGGTGGGCCTGGCGATGTACAACCAGAAAAGCGTGCAACTGCTCCATTTTCCGCCGGATTACTCCCTGGAACAGGTCCAGGACTACCTCAATTCCAAGACCTCCAAACGCTGGGAGGACCTCCTGGTGCAAAACGGGGTGAAGGCCGAAGATGTGGCCCTCTACGAGGCGATCATCGACATCGCACCCATCGCCGCCCCGTCCGATGCCGGCAGTGCTCTTTCTGGCACCTATGGTTATTACAAGGATTACGTCAACGCCATGCTCCCCCTGCGCCTGCTGAAGGGCAAGACCCCCACCGCCCCCCGGCCCATGGTGGCCTACGGCGCCCCGGTGCGGGATTGGCTGAAGAGCTATTATCAACTCTCCCTGAAAGTGCTGGATACCGGCACGATCACCCTGTCGGACTCCGGGGCCAAGGTCCCGGTGCTGGGGGCCAATCATCCGAGCTACATCTGGTACGCAGTGCAGAATGCCAAGGACCCCTACAAGACCGGCGTGTCCGTCATGAAACAAGACTTGGCGTCGGCCTGCTGGCAGGCCAAAATGGGCAACGACCCCAAGATCGATCCCACCGCCACCATAAACGGTTGCGTGGCGACCTGGAACCAGCCGGACAAACAGTATCAGGTCTGCATGCTGGTGGAGACACAGGCGTTGGGCAAAAGCGAGGAAGAGTCCAAGAAGTTCTGCCAGAATCCGCCTCCCTCCAGGGTCGCGCCCGCCACGACCGCCGCCGCCCCGGAAATCCACGAATCGGATGACAAGGCACCCTGGGACCAGTTCGGCCATTTCGAACACCTGGCGCCCCGGGTCAAGTGATCCCTTCCCCTCCGGTCGCGCGTGCCGTGAGCCGTCCGCGCACGGCACGCGCGACCTCTTGCCGGAAAGCCACCATGGCATGCCGGCCACCGTGACGCCACAAGGTCCCGGCCGCCCGCCAACCCTCCCGGTCGGGCAGCAGGGCAAGCGCCGACCGCCAGAGACGCCTCAGCAGTTTTTCATGCAACCGTGCCGCTTTGTGAGGATCCATCCCCTCCTGTCTGCGGAAGGCGGCGAACAACTCCAACGCCAGCTCCAGCGTCCGCCGGGAGTCGTCCGGCGCAGGCCACTCCGAGCGCAACATCCGGCGGACGTCGAATACCTCCCGCATGGACCAGGCATGCCCCGGCATCAGAAGCTCGAAACGGCGTTGCGCAATGCATACACCGGCTTCCTGCTGCCGTGAACCGTGTACCTCGCTCACCCTGCCGGCATGACGCCGGGATCCGACCAGGGGTTCCGCGAGATTGGCCCCCCTGGTGACCGTCAGCAAACGTCCCCAAAGATCGAGATCCTGTCCATAACGCCAGGTTTCGTCATAAGGGTGCCGCACCGCCAACTCCCGGCGGAAGATCACCGCCGTGTGGAAAAATGGATTGTCGGTCAACAAGGCCCAGCAAATCTCCGTGTGCTCCTCCGGAGCAAGGCGTGGCACGGGGGCGGCGTGGCCCCGCGCATCGAGCACCACCATCCCGGTACCCAGCAGCCCCACCTCCGGATGGACCGTCAGGAAGGCCATCTGTTTGGCCAGCCGCTCCGGCATGGAGATGTCGTCCGCATCCTGGCGGGCGATCCACTCCCCGCGCGCCATGGCAATGCCCAGGTTCAGGGAGCGGGTCAGCCCCAGATTGTCCTGGTTGCGCACCACGACAATCCGACTGTCCCGGCGCGCCCAGGCGGCCAGCAGATCGGGGGTCGCATCGGTGGAACCATCGTCGATGAGCAGAAATTCGAAATCGGTGAAACGCTGCGCCAGAATGCTGCCGATGGCGGCGTCCAGATACTCCGCCCCATTGTAGACCGCAGTCAAAACCGTTACCGGAATCCCGCTCATCGGTCGGACAACTCGCGCAACAAGGCCAACTCCCGTTCCACGATCACGGGGAGCGACAAATGCTCCAGGGCCTCGCGGCGGGCCGTCCCACCCATATGCGCACGCAGCCCGGCATCCCCCAGCACTTCCAGGACCGCAGCCCGGATCTCCTCCGGGGTCAGTCCGCACAGGAAACCGTTCTCCCGATGGGTCACCACGCCGTGCAAGGCGGGAATCCTGCCAGCAATGACCGGCATGCCGCAGGCCATGGCCTCCAGCAGGGTCTTGGGATGCCCCTCCCACAAGGAGGGCAGGAGCATCAGGGTACATTGACGGAACAGTTCGGGCAGCCGGGCATGGGGCACCACGCCGAACAGACGCACCGGCACCCGCAGGGAATCGGCCAGTTGCCGGATCGGTTCCCGCAGGCTCCCTTCGCCCACCAGCCACAACTCGACATTCAAACCCGCCAGCGCCTCCACCAGTGCCAGCAGATTCTTTTGCGGCTCCAGCCTGCCGACGCTGATCAGCCGGTTGGGCGGGGCAGGGGAGGAGGCAGGCGAAAACTGCTCCGTGTCCACGTAATTGGGAATCACCCGGATCTTGTCCACCGCCAGACCGTGTTCCTCCACGGCGATCCGTTGCTGGGCCACTGTGGTGACCACCACCCGGTCGGCATCGCCGAAGATCGCCTTTTCTTGTGCGCTGGCCTGGCACGCCTCGTTCGATGTGGCGCCATTCCGCCAATTGATATAATCGGAGAGCAGATAACCGCAACGGGCGATAAAGGGACGACCGGCATGCCGGGCCACGGACAATCCCCAATCCGCACCCTTGACCTGATTGCTTTTGAACACCACGTTGCCCGCTTTCCAGCGCGCCGGCATCCAGGTCAGATGGCGGCGATACCAGGCCGGGGGGAGATTCCAGCGGTTGCAGACGATGTCGATCCCCGGCAGGCGCTCGGCGAACGCCAGATCGCGCCGGTCGCCATGGGTGACGAACGTGATCCCCCCCAGATGAGGCCGCAGTTGGCGATACAAGGCCACCTCCCGCTCGAAGAGTCCACCCTTCTCCCATTGCGTCAGGGACATCCCATACGTGAAAAACAAGACAAGCCGCACCTCCTTCATGGCCGAATAACCCTCCAACCGAACCGATCCCCATCGAGAATCTCCAGGATCATGGCAATGGCCCAGGTCAAAAGACAGGTGCCGTGCAGATCCCCCTCGTCCAGCCCGCGCGAGATGACCGCGCCATAATAACCGTTCTGCGCCCGTCCCGGCTCATAGGAAAATCCCCGATCTGCGGCCTGATGGGTCCGGATCAGGGAGAGGATCTCCAGGCATTGCCGCCGCGCCTCCTTGCGGCGATGATCGGTCTGCATGAGACAACGATGGGCCACGTACACCCAGTCCACCACATGACATCCCGCTGGCGGCGGTCCCTGCGTGAGACAGGTATCCAGCAACGCCTCCGGATGGTGGATCGGCCTGCCCAGCCAATCCAGGGCATTGAGCACCTTCATGGCGCCATTGATCATCTGACCACGTTCGGGAGAATGACCGGCACGGCAATAGCCGCCGGTGGCCGCATCCGCCATGGTGTCCAGAAAAGCGGCCAACACGTTGGCCAGACTCTCCTCTCCGGCGGTCTTCAGGAAGACCGCGAGCAGGGCGCTCTTGGCCCCGGCACTCCATGGCCGCGTCCAGTCGAACCCCCGCAAGCGGTTTTCCAGGGCGCGAGGCGTGCCGGGATAACCGCGAAACGTCCGCCACGGCGCCGTATCGAATTGGGCCAGAGTGGCGATGGCCTGCTTGGTCTCGGCCAGCATGGCATCCGTCACCGGAGTGGGAGCCGTTCCTCCGGTCAGCATGCGGGCCAGCCTGCGCCAACCGCTCTCCCAGGGAGGGACGATGCCCTCCAACAAAGGCACGTCCGCGAAGCCGCCCGGCACGGCGGGCAGCCAGGGGGCGGGCTGGTCCATCTGATAGGCACGGATGCCATCCAGCCACTCCCGGCGCTCCCCGGCGGGAAGCCTCTCCCATGTGCCGATGGTGAAATGAATCTTGGCAGCGAAACAGGAAAACCCCAGACCCGCCCGGCGGCCCGTCTCCGTGGCCCCCCGCCGGCAAGGGAGATACCGGCCCGGCGCCCCTGGAATGCGCAACGACGCCATGAATCCGGCCACATCGTCCCGCAGTCCCGCCAGCCACTCCGTGCGTTGCTTGTCCAGCATGGCCCCTCCCCGTCAGTGGTCCCTATGGAAAAACTTGAATACCCGGTTGGGTGTCGATTATATTGGACCATCCAACCCAGTCTAGCGTCTCCGGAGTCCTTATACCATGTCCAATCCGATCGATTCCAGCCTGGATTCCGAACGCAATCAGGCCCGCATCCTGATCGTTGACGACCAGAAACTGAATCTGATCGTGCTCAAGGGGCTGCTGCGTCAGCACGGCTACATCAACGTCGTCACCCTGGAAGACCCCCGCGAGGTGGAGCGGACCTGGCGGTCGCAACGGTTCGACCTGATGCTGCTGGACCTGGAAATGCCCCACCTGAGCGGCATCGAGGTGATGAAGATCCTGGAACGGAGCGAACGGGAAGCCTATCTGCCCATTCTGGTCATCACCGCCAATACCGAGGAGTCCACCCGTCTGGAGGCCCTGGCCCACGGGGCGCAGGATTTTCTCAACAAGCCCTTCAATCCCTCGGAGGTGTTGTCGCGTATCCGCAACATGCTGACGGTCCGCCTGCTCTACAAACGCATGGAGGAAAAGATCATCGAGCGGACCCGCCAGTTGCACGAAACCCGCCTGGAGGTGATCCGCTGTCTGGGCCGCGCCGCCGAATACCGGGACAACGAAACCGGTCAGCACGTGATCCGCATGGGCCAGTTCGCCGCCTGCATCGCCCAACAAATGGGTTTGACGGCGGACCACTGCGACGTGATCCTCAACGCCACCCCGATGCACGACGTGGGCAAGATCGGCGTTCCCGACGCGATCCTGCTCAAGCCCGGACGGCTGACCCCGGAGGAGTTCGCGGTCATCAAGACCCATACCACCATCGGCGGCAACATCCTGGCCGGCTATCACGACGAACCCCTGATCACCGCGCAACGGATCGCCCTGACCCACCACGAAAAATGGAACGGCGGCGGTTACCCGGTTGGATTGCGCTGCGGGGAGATCCCCATCGAAAG
>PDZX01000107.1 GCA_002753185.1 Magnetococcales bacterium WMHbin3 | reverse complement strand
GCGCCGTGCTGACCGCCGCCAGTGTCGCGGCCTATGCCTTCTCCCAGGCCACGGCATCCGGTGTTCCGCCGCTCTTGGAAAGCCTGGCCGCCATCAAGAAGACCAGGGAGGCAACCGGTGAGAAAATCAAGACCCTGGAGGAGCTGAAAGCTACCCTGGCCACCACCCGGGAAGGCACCCAGGAACACACCGACGCCGAAGAGAAGCTGGCCGGTCTCTTGCCGGAAGCCAATCTCTCTCTGGACGCCCAGGGCCGCATCATGGCCAAAGTGGGCGATGCCGCCCAAAACAATTCCGACAAGTTGAATCATTTCATCAGTCAGCTCAAAACCAGGGACGCCTTCGATCTGGCATCGCAGTTGGAGACACAAATCCAGGCGATGCGGGCCGCGCGCAAGGAGCTGAACGCCTTTCATGAGAGCATGGCGAAGCGGTATGGAGCCACCGGGGAGGTGCAAACCCCTGCCCAGAAGAACTGGCAGCAGATGGACCGCCTGAACGGTACCCTGGAGAAGAACAAGGTCGCCGGCAGCGAACTGCGCCGCACCCACGACGAAATCGCCGCCGCGCTCAACAAGACGATGCAGGAGGCTCGCAAGGCCGGCATCTCCGTGGACGGCTTGGGCAAGGCGTTGGATGGCATCCATGCCGATCCGGGAACCAGAGAACAAATTCTGACTCTCTTCCGGGGCGTGAGCGATGCAGCGGCTTCGACCACCGGCAAGATGGGAACCCTCGGTGACACCCTGAAGCAGTTTTCCATCGCCATCTCCGGCCCGGTGGCCGCTGCCAGAAAGGGTCTGGTGGATGCCATCGGCGCAGCCGATCTGCAACTGGGAAAATACCACGAAACTTTGCTCTTGCATCGTGGCAAGCTCAAGGATGCGGTGGACGACGAGACCAAATCGTACAAGTCCCTGGCCGATGCCGCCCTCTCCGCGTTTGAAGCCGTCACCCGTTCTCTGGACGATCAGTTCGCCATGCGCCGGGAGAGACTCCAGACCATGGGGGCCAATGTCTCCCAGCGCACCCTGCTGCAATCCGTCAAGGCCATGGCCATCGAGGAGACCGAGGCCAAACTGGCAGAGGCCAATCGCTATCTGACGCAGGCCATGGCCCTGTCGAAAAAGGAGTTCCAGACCAAATTCGACAACGCCAAACGGCTGGGGATCGATGCCGCCAGGGTGGACGAGGAGCGGTTGCAATCCCAGCGCAGCGTGCTGGAGAAAACCGCCGCCGCCTATCGCCAGAACATCGACCGCTTGATCCAGGAGGAAAAACGCCACCGGGACGCCGCCATCCAGCTGGCCGGGGAACGGCGTGACTTCAATGCCTCGGTCTCTGACCGGCTGGCCAATCTGACCGAGAAAGGGATGGATCCGGTGCAGGTCTACCGCTCCCGGCAGCAGCGCATCGCCGCCGAGAAGTCCCAGGCCGAGGCGGCATTGCAGGCCGGGAATTTCGAGATGGCCCGCAAACACGCCGACAAGATGATCGCCCTGGCCGAATCGACCTCCGATGCGGTGAGTCGTGGCGACAAGGTGGTCATCGGCTCGAAGGAGGCCCTGGCCCGCGCCATCGGGCAGATCCAGGATGCCGCGAAGATCGAGAACCAGTCTTTCAAGGGCGAGGAGTCCGCCCACACCCAAGCAGCCGACGCCCTGCAAAAAGCCACAGAATCGGCCACCGACAAACTGGATAGACTGCGGGAGACCTTGAAAGAGGTGGACGCCGCACTGGCCAAGGATCACACCCTGATCATCACCGCCAACCTCGACAAAATTCGCGACGCCGGGAAGGAGATCGATGACCTTTTGGAGAAAAAAGAGCGGGTGGTGACCATCAAGGCCGAACTCCAGGGTGGCGCAAGCGCGCTCGACTCCGTGGGCAAGGATGTTCTGGCCGGTGAAACCGACAAGGCACAGCGAAGTCTCGATCTTGTCGCCCGTGTCTTCGAGCGGTTCAAGAGCGAATTCGCGGGCTGGCAACCGGAGGTCAAGGCCACCTTCGACACGATTTCGGCCACCGGTGCCATCGACGGGCTGATGGCCAAATTCCGGGAGTTCAAGGCGACCGTCCCGGAGGTGCCCAGGGTGACGTTTTCCGCCGAGGTCGATGCCGCGCTGCTCTCGATAGACACCCTGATCGCCCGTATCGCCGGCATCCCGGAGCAAAAAACCGTGACCGTCAACTACGTCGAGCGAAGAAGCGCCGCGCCCGATCAGAGTCCTGGCTTTGCCCGTGGCGGGTTGTTGCCCGGTTGGGGAGGCGGTGACCAGATCCCGGCCTTGCTGGAGGCAGGCGAGTTCGTGCTCAACCGGTTTGCCGTGCGCAAATACGGGCTGGACCGTCTCCACGCCATGAACCAAATGCGCCTGCCGCAGTTCAGGCATGGCGGTCTGGTCTTCAAGATGCCCTCCATCCCGCGTTTCGAGATGGGCGGCGTGGTGCGCAATCTGGTAATCCCGACGATTCCGCCCATGGCCCTTGCCGGTGGCGGGGCAATTGCGCCACAGGTTGAGGGAGTGATGAGGCTCGATCTGACCATGAATGGCCAGCCGCGCGGTTCCATCACCGCACCCCGTCAGGAACTGCGCAGGCTGGTGAACATGCTGCAAGAAGTGCAACGGGGGCTGGGATGAAACAACTCGACTCCATCCTGCTGCCCGACTCCCTCCAGTGGAAAAACCGCTACGACTGGTCACCCGTGGCCCAGGAAACGGCCCGCACCCTGGGTGGCGGCCATGTCGTGTGGAACGCCCCATTGACCGGTGGCCGTCCCATTGACATTGCGGCGGAAGACGATGTCACCTGGCTCACCCTGGCACAGGTGGTGGCGATTTACGCCCTGGCCAGCCAACCGGGCGGCGTTTTCGATCTGGTTTGGGAGGATGAGGTATTTCAGGTGATGTTCCGGCACCAGGAGCAACCGGCCATATCGTTCACTCCCATCCGGCCTCACTGTTCGTTTTTCAACGGTCTCATCAAATTGATGCAGGTTATGACATGACCATTTCCAACAGCGATATCCAGTATATGAAGCCCCAGATCGTCAGCGACTCCGACGGCAACGGGGGCCGCATGTCCGATGTGGAGGCAGCTTCTGGGGTCAAGAACAACGTCTGGCCCGATGTCCCGGCCAGCGAGCGCAAAAACGGCTCCACAAAATATCGAAAAGTCTTCATCAAGATCGCCAATGCCGACAACCTGAAATTGGTCGATGCGCGGATCTTCGTGGACACCCCGACTCCTGGCGCCGACCGGGTGTTGATCTTTGCCGGGACGCAGACGGACACGCAGGCGGATGTCGCCGGTGTGGCGCATGATCATTACGGGAGCGCAACCCTGGATGCCGACCTCCCGGACCAGCGGGGCGCGGGCGGGGCGACCCTGGTGTTGAACACCGAAAACGGCGCGGATGCGATCTTTCGCTCAAACGGCCTGATTCGCATCTCGAACAAGACCTCTCTGGACGACCTGACCGGCACCGAGGAGTTCTTGCGCATCTCCAGCACCCCCGTGGTCTGGAGCGGCTCCACCGCCACGGTCATTCTACGCCCCGACGCGGTGATCGAAAACGTCTACGCCGCCTCCAACACCCGGGTGTCGTCGGTGATCGAGGCCGGGGATATTTTCGGTACCACGAGCGACTGGCAGATCCTTTCAGCAGCCGGAAAATATGGCGGCTGGAACGGCTCAGGAGCCATTCCTACTCTGCTGACCGATCAGAGGATGGTGAGTTCCATCGGCGGGTGCGAGCAGACATGGACGATTACTTTCAGCAACGCCACCACTTTCACCTGCGTCGGGGATACCGCCGGATCGGTCGGTGGCGGGACCATCCATGCCGACTTCGCGCCCAACAATCCAGCCTGGTCCGCGCCCTATTTCACGCTTGCCTCGGCGCTGTTCTCCGGGACATGGGCCAACGGGGATGTGCTGCGCTTCAAGACCCACCCGGCGGCCTTCCCCGTCTGGGAAAAGCGCATCATTCCGCCCAACACCCCCTCGCTGTCGGGCAACAAGGTGATCATCGGGATATCAGGGGAGAGTGAATAGGATGGGACAGGTTTCCGCAGACATCCAGGTCAACTTCGGTACACGCGACCAGTCGGGCGTCCTGGATGTCGTGGTGGAGGATACCGGCCTGGTGGGCGATTCTCCCGTCAAGGTGGCCTTCTCGCCCGACCTCACCGTCAAGATCATCTCCTGGGAGATCGCGGTCTGGCAAGGGGCCAAAACCGGCATCCCGCCGATCCTGGAGGTGGTGGAGCCTGGGAGCAGGCGCATCAAGATCTATTGCTCGCAGGCGACCGCAGCCTCGCTCAAGGTCTTTGTCGACAACAGCTCAGGCAGCTTGACGGTCAGCAAACCCGCGTGGAAGAAGGCCACCGTCAACCCGACCGCCAATGCCCGCGATACCCAATTCGGCCTCGCCAGGCCGGCCAACTGGAAAGGGACGCTGGAAACGAGAACGTCGGAGGCCGGCACGGGCACGGCCAGCACCACCGGCAGACGAGGGAGCGCCATCAAAGAGACCCTGTTATGGTCCGGTGAGACCCGCAAAACGTTGCGCTACAACTATGACCGCCCCAGTGCGACCATCATGCATCGCAGCACGTTTTTCAACCGGGCTGGCGACCGCATTCCCGCCCCGGTCTACGATCAGGATGCCGGGGCGTTTTTCACCCAGGAAGAGGCCTTCGGCTTTCTGGTCGTCGAGTACCATCCGGGATACACCATCGTCACCGTCAGTTATGGCAATGGGTGGGATATGGCCGAACCCGGGGTGTTCGAGGCCATGCAGACCGCCTGGGCGCGGGGTGATGTCACCACGGCCCAGATTCCCCCGGTGCAGGTGCTGGTCATCTCCGACAGCGCGGCGGTCCTGACCTCCTTCAGGCGGGAGTTCTGGCCCAAGGGATGTCCCGGCGTCACCATCACCGGGCTGCCCGGCCTGGACGAAGAAAGCGACAGCCTGACCGAAATCGATGGCACCAGAGAGACCGCCACCGAAAAAATCTATCTGGACGAGACCGACCCCTCCATCTTCGTGGAGGTGGAAAAAATCACCTATTTCGAGGCACAAGACGAGGAGACCAAACGCATCATGAAACTCAGGATGCTCAACCCATGACCCTCCCCTTGATGAGAGCCGGGCCGTTCCAGCAGATCGTTGGCGCGGGTCTGCCGCAGGAGGATGCGCTGACCCCGCTCTTTTGCGTGAGTTATCTCTCCAAACTGGTCCTGAACTGGAAGCTCGACGCCATGTCCGGGTACTGGCATCTGGGCACCCTGTACGCCGTGGCCGCCCTGAACGGCACCCTGGGTGGCGGCGCCGACAACCACCCGGTGCCATCGCTGAACGCCGCCTCCACCAACAATCTGCTGGTCCCCTGGCAGTCCGGCTGGACCTATCCGGACGACTGGCCCGCACAGGTCTGGAGCTGGGACGGATGGTCGGGCGAGCGTGGCTGGTGGTCGGACAGTTGGCACCTGACGGAGCGCTCCGGGGTCTATCCCTGGGTCTACCGGTGGTCCATCTACGGCTACGCTTCAGAGCCAGCCATCAAGAACCTGGGCATCCGGTCATTGAACCGGCAGCACATCCTGCCCACCATCACCGAAGGTCCGGGGATAACGGATGGACAGAACCAGTACGGGATCATGGAAACGCTCAACACCACCGATCTTTTCACGCTGGAAGATTGCCCCTCTCTGAAAAAACGCTTCCGGGATCTGGGGGTGTCGACAGGCCGGGAGGTCATTTTCTCGCTTGGAAATTTTGATCGCAACCCGGATTGCGGCGGGCTGGTCGTGCGGATTCTGCATTCCTGCACGGTCAAGAACGGCATGGCGACCCTCCTTGGCTGGCGCATCCCGGTGCCGGTGGCCTCGTTCCCCCTGACCGGGAGCCTGCCCTTCATGAAGGCGAGAAAAACGCGCAAGGGCTGGGGCTACACCAATCTCTACAACGCCCAGGTTCTCAAAAAAAACACGCTCGAAGTGCTGGGCACCTATCCGGCCTGACAACTGGTGAAAAAAATGTTCGCAACCTACAATTACAGCGCCGGCGGCACCCAGCAAGGGGTGCTGGACGACATGATCGCCATCCTGACCGGTGAGAGCAACGTCAACAACCTCTCTGCCACCTGCAACAAGGGTGCAACCTCCATCACGGCCACCATCACAGCCGGATGGACCCTGCACGATGCCGCCGCCGGGACCGTGACCAAGGTGATCAAGGCACCCCTGGCCGACGATGCCTCCCGCTTCAAATATGTGGCCATCATTGCCGACAACGGCGGCTCCGGGTCGTTGCAGACCAACGTCTGGGAGAGTTGGGACGCGGTCAACCACGTCGGGAGCAACAAGGCGTATGGCTCGGATGCCAACAACTCCAGCCAGCGCATGTCGCAAACCTCGGCAGGCAAACTGCAACTCTCCGGCACGATCTATATCTTTGCCAGCGCCCGGTTCGTGATGCTGTGCAGCAACGTCAACGGCAACTGGGGCAGCCCGACCAACAACGGGCCATGCGGCTGTTTCGAGCGCACCCGCTTCTGCCCCTGGGACACCCCTGCCAACGGGATCCCGCCGTTCGTGTTCCTCAATCTTGGCGACATCACTGCCAGCACCTACGGGGCAAACGCCTATGCCACCACCCTGATCGACAAGAACCGCAACACCATTACCGGTTCTGCCGCCACCCTCAACGTCCTGGCCGGCACGCTCGGCACCCCGTCATGGGTCTTTCAGTGGCTCAACGGCGCGGACCAGAAGATGCCCGATGCCGGATCCGGCTTCACGGTGCCGTTTTTTCCACTGACCCTGGTGAACAGCACCTGCATGCCCGCCCCCTTCGGCGAAATCTCTGCCCTGTGCGACGTCTGGTTGATCCCGCAGGGCGTGGCGACTCCCCAATCCACCATCCAGAAAAATGGCGCCGACTTTTGGTGCATCCCGGTGATGAACTCCACCAAACTGTTCGTCGCCCGCATGGAGTGACCGATGCGCGCCATCTACCAATATCTGGCCGGGGCTTTCGCATCCGATCTCCTCGATGACCTCGTGGCGATCCTGACCGGAGAGACCCTGGTCGCCAATCTTTCCGCCAGTTGCAACAAAAGTTTCACCAGCATCGAGTCCGTGATTCCCTCCGGCTGGATTTTGCACGACGGGGCCGCCGGAACCAACGCCAAGGTGATCAAGGCACCCCTGGCCGATGACGCCACCAAGTTCAAATACGTCGAGATCAACACCAACACGGCAGGGGCGGTTCTGATAAAAGTTTTCGAAGACCACAACGCCACCACCCACACCGGAACCAACCTGTGCTACGCTTCGGATCTGGTCAGCAGCAACCAGCGGGTGTCGACCAACACGGTCGGGACCATCCACATCTTCTCCAGTGCCCGATTTTTGCTGCTGGCCGGGATGTGCAACGGCCTGTGGGGCAGTCCCACCAACTCCGGGCCGTCCGGCTGTTTCGAGCGAACCCGCCAGTGTGGATGGGACACTCCAGCCGCCGGTTGGCCGCCGTTTCTCTTTTGCAACCTGGGCGACCTCGCGACCACCAGCAACGGTCTTTCAGCCTATGCTCCCCGCTACATGGACCGGGCGCGCAACCCGCTTGCCGGGTCGGCTGCTCCCTTGTACGGCTTCACCGGCCCGTTCGGCTCAGATGGTTCCAATTCCCAGTTATCGGTCTTCAAGATGTTTTCCCAGTTGAACGGGATCGATCAGCGGGTGCCAGATGAGACCGGCGGGTACGTCACACCCTTCTATCCGATCACCTTCCTCAACTACTCGGTCATGCCCGAACCATACGGCGAGATCTCCTCTCTTTGCGAAATCTGGGCCTTGCCCCAGGGCGTGGCCACCAATCTCGACGTGCTGCAAAAGGGCGGTCTCGATTTTATCTGTCTCCAGGCGGCATCTTCATCAAAGACTTTTGCCATTCGCAAGGGATAACCAAAATGAACTCCAAGTACAGCTATCTGGCCGGGGCGACCGCCGCCAACATCCTGTCCGATCTGATCGCCATCCTCACCGGCGAGACCAACGTCAACAACCTCTCGGCAAGTTGCAACAAGCCCTTCACCTCCATCGAGTCCGTCACCCCCTCCGGATGGACCCTGCATGACGCATCCGCCGGGACCAATGCCAAGGCCCTCAAGGCGCCCCTGGCCGACGATCCGGCAACCTTCAAATACGTCGTGATCGATACCAACACCGCCGGATACGTCATCACCAAAGTTTACGAGACCTGGAACTCCTCCACCCACACGGGCACCAACCTGGCTTTCAACTCCGATGTGGTCGGCTACCAGCAGCGGGTTTCCACCACGGTGGCAGGGAGCATCTATCTTTTCTCCACTGCCCGGTTCCTGCTGCTGGCCAGCCTCTATTCCGGGCTGTGGGGGAGCAGCACAAATTCCGGGCCATCCGGCTGTTTCGAACGCACCCGCCAATGCGCCTGGGATACGGTCACCGCAGGCTGGCCGCCTTATTATTTCTGCAGTTTTGGCGATTTGGCCTCCACCGGCCTTGGCGCATGGTCTCCCCGGATCATGACCCGTTCCCAGGCCACGCTTACCGGCACCAATGCCTCGTTCACCGGGCAGGCCGGCCCCATGGGATCGGTCAGCGCCATGTTCACTGCCCTGGCCACAGTGGACCAGAAAATTCCCGATGAACAGGGCGGTTCGCAGATCCCCATGTTCCCGATAACCTGGATCAACACCGCCAACATGCCGGGACCGTATGGGGAACTCTCCTCCATCTGCGACATCTGGGCGATCCCGGCTGGCGTGGCCGCCAATCTCGACATCATCAAAAAGGGCGGCGTGGACTACATCACCCTCCAGTCCAACAACTCCCAAAAGATGTTCGCGGTGAGGAAGGTATGAGCATCGGCTCTTCCGTCTTCGTGCCCCCCATCCGGTTCGGAGGGTTCAACAGCGTCCGTGGCAGAGTGGCCACCGGCACGCCCGCCCAGACCATCTTCGTCGGCATCGATCAGCGCACAGGCGTTGGCGTGACGCAAACGCCCGTTGCGGCAGGCACCAATCCGCATGCCGGGGTCGGAGTACCGCCAGGAACCATTGCGACGGGCGCAAGATCGATCACCTCTGCCGGCATCGTCGTCGGTGGCCAGACAGCGGTAGCCCCGGCAGGTGAACCCCTCATCCAGGTATGGAGCGAATGAGATGCTCGTCTTTGCGGACCGGGTCAAGGAAAATGCCACCGTCGAGGGTGCCGGTCTCTACACCCTGACCGGCGCGTCCATCGGCTTTCAAAGCTTTGCCACTGCCTTTGCGGATGGCGCCCGGCTCCAGTACTGCGCCGAGTCCGGCACCCGGTGGGAGGTGGGCGAAGGCGTGTTCAACGCTGTCAACGGAACGCTCTCGCGAGACATCATCTTCTCTTCCTCCAACAACGGGGCTGCTGTTGACTGGCCCGCCGGATCGGTCAAGGTGTTCTGCGTTGCCGCGTCGTCTGCCATCCAGCGCAGCGCCAACCGGGGTCTGATCGTTGCCACCAATGGAACGCTGGCCGTGCTTGCGGGCAACGCGCGCTGGTACGCCCCGCAACCCCTCACCTTCGCCTCCATGGACGCCTGGGTCGGCGTTGCCGGCACTGGCAGCGACATCCTCTTCACCCTCCGCAAGAATGGCCTCTTCGCGTTGAGCGGTTCCATCACCGACGGCGCGTTCCGCATGCCGTCCACCTCCATCACCCTCGCCATGGCCGCCGAGGAGTGGCTCACTTTGGACATCACCCAGGTCGGGGCCAACACGCCTGGTAAGGAGCCGTTAAAAAATTACATGGACTTCTTTGATGCGTCGTATGGCGAGATCACATAGTTCCATTCGCCATGAAAACTGTCCCGAGTCAACTGAATATTAGCAAAC
>PDZX01000106.1 GCA_002753185.1 Magnetococcales bacterium WMHbin3 | reverse complement strand
ATCGCTACGAGCGGGGCACCCGGGCGCCGGCCTTCGCTATCGTGAAGGAGATCGCGGCAGAACTGAACGTGTCGCCATCATTCTTCTACGAGCCTGACGACACCCTGGCCGTGATTCTGTTGTACCTGGGAGCCATGGACGATGCTGGCAAGGTCCGGCTTCTGGAACAATTAAAAAAATCGATCCCCAATGATCCCTCTATTCATTCGTGAGCGAGGGACTTCATCACCTCATCGATCTTTTCCAGTTCATCGACGATCACCTGCATCACCGTGAACAAGGATGCGGCGGGTGGCGTGTCTTCCTGGGCTGGCCGGGCGGCGGTGCCACACTCGGCCACCATGCGCGCCACGGCCAGGGTTTTGTCGAGACTCAGGTTGATGGTGTCGATCTGTTGCAAGGTCAGGGCGTGTTGATTATCCATGGCAAGGTTTCCGGGCAAGAGGTTGAGACCTGCCCGGACCTTACCTCGCTCCTTCCGATAACTCAAGGAATAAAAACTGTCCGATCCTGACTGCCAAGGCATCACGCCACCGCCGGAAATTTCCACAATGCCCTCTGCTCCTCCCACAGCATCGGGAACGGTTTTCTCAATTCTGCCCAACTCAGAACATCCGGCTGCCGCCCGTCCAGGATGGCCTCGATGATATCCGGCGCCAGCAAGGTCAGGCGCAGGATCTTGGCGATATAGGAGGCGTCGAGATTCTCGTGGGCGGCCAGTTCCCGAACGGAGGCGAACCGCTTTGCCTCCAACAACCGCAACCAATGGTGCGCCCTGGCCACCAGTTTTGCCAATGTCTCCTCCCGTGGCGGCGGTGCCTCGCCCATGCCGGGGGGTGCAATGATCAGCGTGCGCCCTCCCCGCTTCTTCATCAGCATGGGAATGCTGACGATGATCGTGCTGCCGTCCTTGCTCATGGTCGTTTTCATCTTGCTTGCTCCTGTTCGCTCCGAAAGTCGTTGAGTTCCCTGGCCAAGGTGTTCAGACCCGTGGCGCGCAGATGCACCTCCACCCCGGCCTTTGCCACGTCCAGCCTGGAGATGAGCAGGCCCACCAGCCGTTGCTGTTCGACCGGGAACAACTCCTCCCAGACCGGATCCAGCTTGCGCAGGGCCTCGACCACATCCCGTTCGTTGAGTCCATCCTCGGATTGCCAGGTCTTGACCACCATCTCCGGCGCGCGCAACATGGTGCGCACCTGGGCGAGGGCCACGGCCTCGATCTCTCCGGCGGCCACCGAGCGCAAGGGGCAGGTCTCCCGTCCGTGCTTGTCCGCACCGTGGCAGACGTAGTATCGATACAGCTTGCCTTGCTTGCGGGTGAAACTGGGCCGCATGATCCGGTCGCAGTGACGGCACCGGATGATCCCCTTCAACAGGGCGGGTGTTTGCATCTTGATCCGATCCGCTTGATAATGGTTGTTGCCCTCCATGATGGCGTGAACCTGATCCCAAAGCGCCCGGTCGATAATCGCCTCGTGCTCGCCGGGATACACCGAGCCATGATGCGGCACTTCACCGATGAAATACCGGTTCTTGAGTACCCGGTAGACATACGGCCTGTCCATGCGATTGCCGTTCTTGCCGACCGTGCCTTTTTCCCCCAGTTCGCGGACGATCTGAACGGCGGAACCGATCTCCGCAAACCTTTGAAAGATCCAGCGCACCGTTTCCGCCTCGCCTGGATTGACCACCAACTTGCGATCCTTTACATCATATCCCAATGGCGGATGCCCACCCATCCACATCCCCTTTTTCTTGGAGGCCGCAAATTTGTCCCGGATCCTTTCCGCCGAGACTTCGCGCTCGAACTGCGCAAACGAGAGAAGGATGTTGAGCGTCAGGCGCCCCATGGAGGTGGTTGTGTTGAAGGCTTGAGTGACACTGGCGAATGTCACCTGTCGTTTGTCGAAGACCTCCACCAGCTTGGCAAAGTCCATCAGCGAACGGGTCAGCCGGTCGATTTTGTAGACAATAATAACATTTATTTTGCCTGCTTCAATATCAGCCAGCAGGCGTTGCAGCGCGGGCCGGTCCAGGTTGCCCCCGGAAAAACCGCCATCGTCGTAGCGATCCGGCACCAGGAACCACCCTTCCGACTTCTGGCTGACGATGTAGGCCTCGCACGACTCCCTCTGAGCGTCGAGGGTGTTGAACTCCATGTCCAGACCATCTTCCGTGGACTTGCGCGTATAGATCGCGCAGCGTATTTTCGGTGTCGTCGGCTTCTTGGCGATCATCACTTATCTCCTTGTTTTTTAAGCGCGAAAAAGACGTGCCCGTTCCATTTCGTGCCGGTGATGAAGTTCGCAAGCGCCGACAGGCTGTTGAATTTCCTGCCTTGGTACTCGAACCCATCCTCCAGCACCGTGCAACGGTGTTCGACCCCCTTCCATTCCCGGATCAACTGCGTGCCCGGCAGGAGTTTCTCCCCTGGCGGGCGTTTTCTCTCCTGCGGCGGCAGCGCTTCCTCCTCCACGATCCGCTCCATGCGTTTTTCCGTCGGCGCGGACAGTCCGCCCAGGGACAACTCTTGGAGCCGGTAGGCCAGCCGCTTTACCAGGAACACCCGGTTGTAGGGTGGCGGTTCCGTGGTGTGCAGATCCGCCCACATTTTTTTCAGGTCCACGATGGTCATACCCGGCAGGGCCGCCACCTGTTTGATCATGTTGATATCGTTCATGCCCTTTCTCCTCTGGTTGTTTTTCGACCATAAGGGCATTGGTCTAGCGACTTATCAACAGGAATTTTCTCTATTTTTTGTTTTTCTTTCAGGCGCTTGATGCCTGCGGCCAGGATGGAAGCGACTTCGGCAAGGCGCTCTTCGGCGGTCATGTGATCTGGGTGGGTGGTGGTGATCATTTTTTCCTCGGTCTCCTCGAAGGCGGCAGTTCGATGCTCCATTCGAGGATCGAGGATAGATGGCAAAATCGGTAATGAACAGCAGAAACAATGAGATGTGGTAACGGAAGGAAAACAAATATGGTAGTGCGCAACAGAGCGTAAACCGGTCTGATGATCGCAACGACCCTCACGGCGTTCATGACGGGACGATCATTTTTTTCTTTCCTCAATGCACCGGAGTGTGATAATAAGTTCCACGTATCCGCGAACATGCGTATGAATCGGAAAGGAACATTCATGCCAGAGAAACCTGTCACATTCGGTCGGGCCATCATTCTGGCCCGCAAGGCCAAAAGAATCAATCAGAAGGATCTGGCCGCCATGATCCACAAGGACGACGACGGCGGTCCCATTTCGCCCCAGTATTTGAACGATATCGAACATGACCGTCGCAATCCGACCTCCGACCACCTGATCCGCCAATTCGCTTCGGTGCTTGGAGAGGACGAGGGCTATCTGTTCGTTCTTGCCGGGAAGATCCCGGACGATCTCCGGGAGCAGGCCACCAATCGGGAACAGATCATGGAGAGCTTCGCCAATTTTCGTCGCAACCTGACCAACGGTTGACGGGGGTGTCGCCGTGTGGATGGTGCGCGACAACACGGGCCGGTTCGGGCAACGTCCATTCTATACCCAGGCAGAGTTGGATCTGGAATGCGACGGACTCATGCGTTCCTTTTTGCGGCGTCGTCATGGGGTGGAGCGATTCCCCATCACCACCGAGGATCTGCAGAATCTGATCGAAGAGTTCGCGGACGATCTGGACTCCTACGCCGACTTGTCGGATTTTGGTGATGACGTGGAGGGGATGACGGCCTTTTTCCCGGATCGCAGGCCAACGGTGCTGATCTCCGACCGACTGGCCAGTGACGCCAGGCGGGAGAAACGCCTCCGCACCACCCTGGCCCATGAGTTCGGCCACCTCTATTTCCATCGCCAGTTGTGGGATGAAAAATTTTTCGTGGATCGTCTGTTTGGTCGGGACGACTGGAAAAACAAGGCGATCTGCAAGCGGGAGACGATTCTGGAGGCCACACACGATGACTGGATGGAGTGGCAGGCCGGTTATGTCAGCGGAGCACTGCTCATGCCGATCAGCCGTCTTCGTCCCCTGGTCGAGGATGTCTGGCAATCCAACCATCTGGTCGATCCCATCGATTTGGAAACCAAACCTGTCCAGGCCCTGATCCAACACATCAAAGAGCAATTCGCGGTTTCCGGCGATGCCGCCCGGGTCCGCCTGCTCAAACTCAACGCCATAACCGACCACTCATCGGCAGATTTCGCCTCCGTTTGAATATGTTTATCCGCTTACATTTGAAAAAATCGGATTGACCTTGCCATGCCTTCATGATACGTTCTTTTGCGGATAAGCAATTGAATTGATCTTCTTTGAATGGAGGCCGAAATGAATCTGCAAGCTATTGTTCATGATCTGTCTGAAGTGATGTCGGCGGGGGGCACTCTGCCCGTGAACCCGGCCATCGCCAAGGTCGTCCGCCATCTCTCGGACTCCATGCTTGCGGCCTGTTTCGGTAGCCATGGGGTACAATTGAAGACGCTCGATTCAATCCCAGGCGGGTCGGCGCGGGCCAGGACGCAGAAAATCCTGGAAGAAATCGGCCAGTTGGATGACGACCTTCTTGGGAGGATGGGAACGGATGCCGAACGATTCGTGGAGATGGCCGACGATCTGGGCCAGGAGGCCATGCAATCGGTCGTGATCGACCGGAAGGGATTTGTCGAACAGGAGAGTGCCATCGCGCGCGGCATCTGGCTTCACCTTCATGAACCCGAATCTTTCCGGCGGGCCGTGGAGATCCGCCATGCCGACCGGTATCGTCTGGGCCGGACCTGGGACGGGTTTGTAGGGCCGAAGAGGGTGGCGGTCAGCGCCGATCCGGAGCATCGCCGGGAGTTCGGCGAGTGGATCAAGAATTGGTTCCGCTCTCCCCAGGTCAAGGTGGAGGTCTACGAACGCATCCGACCCAAACACAAGGGCGGCAAAAGCCGGTTGGTACAGGTGGTGGTCTATCGGGAGGGGCTTCCGGATAGCATCCTGGAATTCGAGAACGGCGATTTGGCCCGGCGGCATCTGCGCCCTGTCCACGAATTCTCCCTCACCTACGAAGCCGACTCCGGGGTCATCGAGGTCATTGCCCAGGACCGGGCCAGCCGGGAGGAGATGGCCCGCGCCTTTGCCAATACGCTGTTGCGCCAGGAGATCGCCAGCACACGGGTTCCTTTGCGGGAGTTCGACTTGCGACCGTTGATGAGCCCGCATGCCTTTGCCACGGATCCGGAAGATGGCGTCAAGGGGGTGGAGGTGATCTCTCTGACCCTGCAACCCATGCTGGATGGCGCGGAACAGATCACGTTCGATGCGGATCGTCAGACCGGTCGCAGCCTTTACGAAAGGCTTTTCGAGTGGTTCCGGGAGCACAACCCGTTGACCACCGGGTTTCGCATCCAGAAGGCAATCTTGTCGGTTCGGTTCTATCCGGACGCAGGTTTCGGGCGCGGCAAGACCGTGCCTGTCAAGCTCTCCCTGCCGAACGGTTGCAACCTGAAGAGCAAGACGGAAAAGGAACGTCTCGTGTGCGAAAAGTATCTCCCCCTCTGGGGCCTGGTGCGGGAGGTATGACCATGGGACAGAAGATTTCCAAAGAGACCATGGAGTTGCTCGCCCAACTGTGCGAAGGGGCCACCCCCCGCACCGGCGGGGAAAAGATGAGCGACTATTTTCCCAAGGAAGGTGCCGAAGCCATCCGCCTGGGCGCGTTGCGTCCGGGCCCTCAGCAGATCATGGTGCCGGATCGGTCCAATCATGAAGGCCATTATGTGGAGGCGGAATGGGATGCCACCTCCAGAGGGTTTCGTTATTTCAGCGTGGACGCTCGGGGCTGGGTGCCGGTGCCGAAGGAGGACATGCTCACCTGGGATCTGGACCTGGAATGGCTGATGGGTTGGATCGGGGAACAGTTCGGCCTCTCCATTCCGCTTTCGCCCAAAGCGCTGAGTCATGACCGGCTGTGGCATCTTGGCAATCCATGGATCGGGAAACGACGCTGCGCACTGTTTTTCACCCGCCGTCTTGGATTTGCCAGTGGCTATGATCAGGTGGTCGATGCCCTTCAGGAGCGCAGCGGAGAACCGGCTGGCGTCCTGCTCACCACATCGCGATGGACAGTCCGCAACGCCCGTTTTCCTGGCAATCATCGGGTGATGTGTTTGCATGATTGCTTCCCGCCTGGAGAAGAGCATGCTCGCATTGACCTGGATGCTGTTGCAAGGTTGCTGTCCGGTACCGCCGTTCATGAACGGGAGGGACCGTTACACTACAGCAATGACTACAGTTCAATAACAGTCAACGGGCGCAATTTTCTATTCCGGGGCGACAAACAGAAGCAGGTAATCAGTGTCTTGATCAACGCCTGGCAACGCGGAGAGTCCAGGGTCAGAACCCAGGAGGTGTTGGATTCCGTCGATTCCAACGCCACCCAGATCACCAAGTTGTTCCACCGACACCCCGATTGGAAGGAATTGATTGGCTACGGCGA
Source organism: Magnetococcales bacterium WMHbin3 (assembly GCA_002753185.1). Taxonomy (GTDB): domain Bacteria; phylum Pseudomonadota; class Magnetococcia; order Magnetococcales; family Magnetaquicoccaceae; genus Magnetaquiglobus. The sequence goes on along the minus strand of PDZX01000106.1, from coordinate 3,460 downwards.
AGGATTTTGCTGGTTATTGATCTGATTGTTCATCCTGTTTCGGGGTCACTGACCGGGGGGAGCGTTGCTGACGCTCCCCCCGTTTGTTTTTGTGCGTCGGCATGCGTGTCCAGGCTTCCTGAAAGCCACCGAATCAAAATTTCCATTCCACCTGCAGGGTCATTTTTTTCCGTTTTCGTGCATTCCTCCCCTGGCTCCTCCCTTTCGTGGGTAGTTCCTCCTCCCCTGGGGGTTGGTATCTTCCTCCCCATCAACTTCCCACAACCTCTTGGAGGAGGACATGACCACTCAGCATCTCAACCAGATTCAACTCGCACGGCGATGGAACATCTCCCACCGCACCCTGGAGCGTTGGCGATCCCTCAACGAAGGTCCGCCCTTTCTCAAAATCGGCGGTCGGGTCGTTTACCGCCAGGACGACATCGAGCATTACGAGGCCGAACAGCGGCGCAACGACCGTTCCCAATCTCAACATTTTGCACAATCAGGAGGTTTGGCATGAACACCACCCTTACCATTCACGATCTGCCGGAACAACCCACTGCCCATGTGGCCGCCCTCGGTATCGAGTTGCTGGCCGACCTGCTGCAGCAGGCCGAGGCGCATCTGAATCGCGCCAAGACGATCAAGGCGAGCCTGGACGAAGCCATTGCCCACCGCTACGGCGACCGTGCCGCCCTGGTCCGGAACGAAAACAACAAGCCCACCGGCATCATCCGCTTCGACGACGGTCCCTTCGTCGTCATCACCGACCTGCCCAAGAAGCCGGAGTGGGATCAGGAAAAACTGGCCAAACTGGTCGGGCAGATCCAGACAGAAGGGGATAATCCCGCCGACTATGTCGAGGTCTCCTACCGGGTGCTGGAGAGCCGTTATAACGCTTGGCCCACGTCACTCAGGAAATTTTTCGAGGCGGCACGCACCCTCAAGGTGGGCAAACCGACCTTCAAGATCGAGCGGCCTGCGGGTCGGGGAGGTCGCTGATGGCCATCTCTCTCGCATCCCTCAACCGGCAGCAGGTGCTTCTGCCGCCCCGGATTCTGGTCTATGGCGTGGCCGGTGTCGGCAAAAGCACGCTCGCGGCCTGTTCGCCCAAACCGGTCTTCATCCTGACCGAGGATGGCCTGGGACTGTTGCAGGTCACCAGTTTTCCGATTTCCCGCACCTTCGGCGAGGTGCTGGAGGCATTGGACAGCCTGCTCGGCGAGCAGCACGACTTCGAGTCCGTGGTCATGGATTCGGTGGACTGGCTGGAACCCCTGATCTGGAACGAGGTGTGCCGGATCAACCGGGTCAACAGCATCGAAGACATGGGTTATGGAAAAGGCTACGTCGCCGCCCTGGATCTCTGGCGGCTTTATCTGGACCGTCTGAACCGGCTGCGTTCGGAGCGCAACATGGTGGTGATCCAGATCGCTCACGCCACCATCCGCCGGTTTGATTCACCGGAACATGAACCCTTCGACCGCTACGACGTGAAGCTCCATCAAAAGGCGGCGGCCCTGGTGCAGGAACACAGCGACTGCGTGCTGTTTTCCAATTATCGGATCGCCACCACCAAGGCGGATGTCGGCTTCGGCCAGCGCGTCAATCGCGCAGTCGGCACCGGAGAGCGGGTTCTTTTCACCCAGGAGCGGCCCGCCTTCCTGGCCAAGAACCGCTACGGCCTTCCCCCGGAGATGTCCATGGAGTGGTCCACTCTCCAGGCGCATCTCACGGGTCAAACTCAACCGCAATAACAGGAGAATGAATCATGGCACAACTCGGAGGAACTTTCGACGCCTCGCAGGTGGATCCCTCTCAGCCGCAGGAGACCCTGCCGCCCGGCGACTACCGGGTGCAGATCATCAACAGCGAGATGCGGGTGACCAAAGCCGGCAGTGGCCAATACCTCTGGATGGAGATGGATGTGCTGGACGGTCCCATGGCTGGCCGAAAGCTGTTCGACCGGCTGAATCTGATCAACCCCAACCGTCAGGCGGAAGAGATCGCCCAGCGCACCTTGTCGGCCATCTGCCACGCCGTGGGCCGGATGCAGGTGAGCGACTCGGAGGAACTGCATTTCAAGCCACTGATGGTGAAGGTGACTGTGGGCAAGGACGGCTACAACGAGGTCAAGGGTTACAAACCCGCGACCACCTCGATCGCCCAGTTCCAGCGCCCCGGTCAGGGGTACGCCGCCGCACCGAGGATTCAACCATCGCAGGCGGCATCAGCGCCGGTCTACCAGCCGCAGCAGGCGGTGCAGCCCCAGGTTTATCAGCAACCGCAGGCGGCACCAGCGCCGGTCTACCAGCAACCGCAGGCGGCACCAGCGCCGGTCTACCAACAACCGACACCACCGCAGGCCACTCCAGCGCTACAGCCGGAGCAGACTCCACCGGCACAACCGCCCGTCCAGGCGCCGACCGGCAACGGAGTCGGCCCTTGGCGGCGGATGGGATGAAAGCGAGGGGCGCACGTCGTCACCCAGCCTGCCAGCAAACGTGACGGCGTCGCCCCATCCACGAGACCACTTTTTAGGAGAAGACCCATGGACACTGCCATCTTGCAGGATCAAGAGCGGCGGGACAAGACCTCATTGCCCGCCACCCGGCCAGAGTGCCGCGACCGCATCATTCAGTTGCAAACCGACATCGCCGCCATCCGCGATCAGATCGCCGTGGCGGATTTGAACCGGCAGGCCAGAGGCCAGTTGATGGATCCGGCGTGGTTCGCCAGGGCGCGTTCGGCTTTACGCCACAAACGGGAGGAGCTTGCCCGCATGCAGGAGCATCTGCGGCGTCTGCCCGACGGACCGGAAGAGACCAAAGCCAAACTCAAGGAGTGCATCATCCGCATCGTGCGAGACCATTTCACCGATGACCAATGGCGCACGGTCATGGACCAGGCCATTCATCTGCTCAAAAGCAACGGAGGTGCGTGATGGCGCCTCTTCCCAAACCAAACCCGCCGACGGTCGAGGCGATCCTGGCCGCTTACGAGGCGGATGCCGGAGACGGCCTCCGGCCTCACCTGGGAGCCTCAATCATCGGCAGGGAGTGCGAGCGATCCCTGTGGCTGGATTTTCGGTGGGCCACCCGTGCCCCGTTTGCTGGCCGCATGCTGCGACTGTTCGAGACCGGCCAGTTGGAGGAGGCCCGCTTCATCCGCAATCTCCGGCGCATCGGCGCCACGGTCCTGGACGTGGATCCCCAGACCGGTCGTCAGTGGCGGGTGGAGGCGTGTCACGGCCATTTCGGCGGTTCTCTGGATGCCATGGCCTTGGGGATCCCGGAAGCGCCGAAGACCTGGCACGTCTGCGAGTTCAAAACTCACAACGCCTCTTCGTTCGCCGATCTGCGCAAACACGGCGTGCAAAAGGCCAAGCCGCAGCACCATGCCCAGATGCAGGTCTACATGCACCTGTCCGGCATGACCCGGGCGCTTTATCTGGCGGTCAACAAGGACAACGACGACC
>PDZX01000105.1 GCA_002753185.1 Magnetococcales bacterium WMHbin3 | reverse complement strand
AGGCCTTGCAATCTGAATGACGAACGCAATGAGGTAGAACGGCTGCAAGATGCGTTGGAAGCCAACCGATCCTTGGCGACGGCCTACTACATGAAAGAAGACCTTGGACGAATCTGGGGACAGTCGCCCACCTACAGGCCGGGATCATGATCCCTATGGACGGGATCGACCCGAATCGGATAAAGTATTTCTGTAGCTGCATACCGCCTTTCAGGAGGAAGCCCACATGAGCCTATCGCCAGCCATTGCCTTCGACACCCATCATTTCGTGAAGCAAATGGTGGCCACCGGCTTTACGGAAGAACAGGCCGAAACCCAAGTGCGCATGCTCACGGAAATTTTGGGTTACCAGCTCTCCACCAAGGCAGATGTGGCCAACTTGGATACCAAGGTCTTGGAAATCAAGCGAGACATCGCCAATGTGGACGTCAAGATCGAAACCACCAAGGCGGAACTCAAGCGGGATATCGAAACCGTCAAGGCGGAATTGCAGCGTGATATCAAGGAGTTGGACGTAAAGATCGAAGCCGCGAAGGCGGAACTCAAGCGGGATATCGAAATCGTCAAGGCGGATCTCCAACGGGACATCGCCAATGTGGACGCCAAGATCGAAGCCGCCAAGGCCGACACCATCAAATGGACGGCGGGTATGTTCGCGGCACAGACCGCGTTGATCATCGGTGCCATGTTCGCGGTGATGCGTCCCAACCAACCGCCGCCACAAGTACCGGTTGTCCAGGAGATGCGCATGCCTGCCCCGACCCCACAGGCACCTCCCCCCGGTCAGGGATTGCCTGCCCCGGCCAGGTGATACCCGCACCGCGCACCAAAGCGCCCGACATGCTGCTGCATCATCCATCTCGCCCCCCAACAAACACCACCCCCTGGTGGTCGCATCATGGCCAGGGGGTGCGGATCAACCAACTTGTTTGACTATGAGACCGGACAGTAGTGGCCGTCGATGTGATCCTTAGGCCGCCTCCCGTCGCTATGCCAGTGGTCCGATCGATAAAATCCGCAAGGGCGCGTTCGGGGTCGCCGACGGCACCTCGATGACCACCGCCGGCTGCTTGTGATGCAGAAAATACTCCTGCGCCAAGGTCTGCGCCTCTTCCCGATTCTCGAAACGGCCAATCCAGACCAACTGCCACGTCCGGCCCTTGGCGTCCTTCTTTTCGCAGACGTAGAGATGATAATTATTATTGGCAGCCAGATCGTTGAGCATCTTTTCCGTGGCTTCCGGGGCCAGAAAGGCCGCCACCTGCACCGCGTAACCCTCGGCTGGCGGAACACGGGGGGCCTTTGTCGTGCTTGCCTGGCCGGACGCGGCGGAGTGATACCCCTGTCTGGTCAGCGGGACGATGTAACCAGGCCGTCCCTCCCGTTCGGTGAACTCCCGCAAGGCGGCGCGCGCCGCCTGTTCCGTGTCGAAACGCCCGATGCGCACCTGATGCCAGGTCAGCGCGCCTTCCTGGCTTTCCTGCAGCGTGAGGTCGTAATCCTTGTCCTGCAACTGGCTGATCAACTCCAGGGCGGCGGCCTCCTCCTGAAAGGAACCGAGCAGGATCGCGAATTGCCGCAGGTCCGCAGGCGGCGTTTTGGCTTCGGGCGTGGTCTCGTCGTCGCTCATGAGATGCACGAAATCGAGCAGGGAAATCTGTTCGAGATCGGTCACCTCCTCAGCTTGGGCCGGTTTGGGGCGCGGTTGCGGGAGAGGGGCGGGCGGTTGCTCTGCTGCCGCCGCCGGGGGTTGCGGCCGGGCGACCGGGGTGTTCAACAGGGATTCGGCCAGCAGGTTCATGGTTTCCTCCTGGACCTGGGAAACCTGGGTGTCACGCGCCTCCGGAACGGGAGGCCGCGCCTCCGCAACCGGGGGCGGCTCCTCCTGTGGCGCGGGCGCCGGACTCTCCGGTTTGGTCAACACCTCGTTGAGCTGGCCCATGGCCGCCAGCAGACGGTAGGACTCCGTCATGAACTGGAACTGCTCCTGCACCAACAGCCGCTTGGAGGCCTGGAGTTCGTTCTCCGAATTGAGCAGATCGAGCATGGTTTGCAGGCCCAGACGGAATTTTTCCTTGTGATCCCGGTTGACGGCATGGGTGGTGTCCACATGCCGCTCCAAACTCTGCATCCGGGCGCGGGAGGCCAGCAATGCGTTCCAGGCCGCATTCACCTTCTCTTCCACGGTGCGCCGCGCCTGCTCCAGTTTTTCCCGGAACCGCAATGATTTATGGGACGTCTCCTGAAACTTGGCCAGATCCGCCCCGCCACGGAAAAAGTTGTAGCGCAGATTCACCATGGCCGTGGCGTCCTGGGTATAGCTGCGCGTGCCCCCGGCGTTGTTGCTCTCGGAGACCGACATGTCCAGGCTGATCTTCGGCCACAGCGAGGCGGCGTTGACCTTGCCCTCGGCGCGGGTGGCGTCCAGGTCGGCGTTGGCCGACAGCAGCATCGGATTGAGCCGCATGGCCACCTCCATGGCCTCGGCCCGCGAGGTGGGCAGACGATGCCTGGGAACCGTGGCCTGGGCCAGCGCCCCCGGAGGAAAGCCCACCAGCGTGGAGAACCGGCTCTCCGCAGTCCGCAGCGCCCCTTCGGTGGCGGCCAGTTCCGAGGCGATCAGGGAGAGCCTGCTCTCCGCCTGGCGGACATCCATCTCCGCGTTGATCCCCAGTTGCGCCGTCTGCCGGGTCTTGATCAGCAGGTCCGAGTGGATGTTCAGGGCCTCGCGCGCCAGCGTCAGCAGGGAACGCTGCTTTTGCGTATCGACATAGACCTCGGCCACCGCCAGGGTCACGTTTTCGATCTCCTCCCGATGGGAGTGCTCGTTCGATTGCATCTGCGCCTGGGTCTGGCTCAACTTGTTGAGGGTATTGAATCCGTCGAAGATCGGCTGATTGATGCTCATCCCGGCCTCGCCACGGGTCATGGCCAGGGCGCCGCCCTCCGAGGAGCGGGTGTAGGGGGAGTTGATCCACTCCCGGCCCTTGCCGGTGGTGATGTCGATGGTGGGCAGAAAGCCGGCGTAGGCCTGCCGGATGCGTTGCCGGGTCTCTTCACTTTCCTGGGCCGCAGCGCGCACCTTGGGATTGGAGTGCATGGCCTCGTTCACGGCATCAGTCAGAGTGATGGCGCGGGCCGGAAAAGGCAAAAAAAATGACATGGCCGCCAACAGCATCACTGCCTGGCTCAAGCGCGCATTTTTCCATGTAACTCGTTGTTTCAAGAGTATTTTACCTTATCGTGAAGCCTTCGCGACAGAAGGGTTCCATTGGCTTTGTGATTCTCTTAACGGAGATTCAGCAAGGAGTGTGCCTTATAATCGAGACAATCCCGCTTGCCTCATGAACGATTTTCGCCGATAAATGGTTGTATATCGGTTCTGGTTGGGGAGTGTTCGATGGCCAAGAAAGATTCGTTTTTTTCCAGGGACGGCTGGCCTGAGCAATTGACCCCCTTTTCCCTGGTGGCGGATTCGATTTGGGATTTGCTGCTGGTCTCCCTGATGCTCAACATCCTTTCCCTGGTGTTGCCGTTGACCTTGTTGCAAGTCTATGACCGGATTCTCCAATACGAGGCGGTCAGCACCCTGGCGCTGCTGTTGGCCGGGGTGTCGCTGGCGACCTTGCTGGATGCGCTCTTGAAAATGGGCCGATCCTACATCGGCGCCTGGCTCGGCGCCCGTTTCGAGCACAACGCCGGGGTGGGCGCCATGCAGCGTCTGCTGTCGGTCAATCTGGCCGATTTCGAGCGGGTCGGCTCCGGCGTCCATCTGGAACGGCTGAACTCACTGAACGTGATCAAGGACTTCTATTCCGGCAACGCCGTGCTGGTGATCCTCGATCTGCCGTTCGTCGTGGTCTTTCTGGTTCTGATCTATCATCTGGCCGGTTGGCTGGTGCTGGTTCCGGTGATTTTGTTCCTCCTGTTTCTCCTGTTCACCCTCTACATCGGGTCCCGGTTGCATCAGGCGGTGGCCGACCGCATGAAGTCCGACGACATCCGCATCAATTTCATCATCGAGGTCCTGGCCGGGATTCACGCGGTCAAGTCCATGGCCATGGAGGCGATGATGCTCCGACGCTATGAGCGCTTGCAGGAGAGCTGCGCCGTAGGGGCGCAACGGGTGGGCATGGAGGGGGCCGACGCCCAGACCATCGGCGCCTTCTTCTCCCAGTTGACCACCGTGGGCGTGGTGGCCTTCGGCAGCATCCTGGTCATCAACCACGAATTGACCATCGGTGGCCTGTCGGCCTGCAGCATGCTGGCCGGACGCTCCATCCAGCCCTTGCAGAAGGCGGTGGGCATCTGGGCGCGGTTTCAGACCATCCGGGTGGCCCGCAAGCGGTTGAACGCCATCTTCGAGATGAAACCCGCCGTTCCCCCTGGCACCCCGCCGGTCCCGGAGTTGCGCGGCAAGGTGGTGTTGAAGAATGTCAGCTTCGCCTATCCCGTGGACCGGTCGGATCAGCGCGACCGGGACAACAAGCCCCCATCGCCGCCACGCAAGGTGATCGACAACGTCAGCCTGGAGGTCAATCCCGGCGAGACCATCGCCATTCAGGGCGCCAGCGGCAAGACCACCCTGTTGTGGCTGATGATGGGGGCGCTGCGCCCCACCGAAGGAGAGGTCTTTCTCGATGAGTACGACCTCTCCTTGTACGATCCCGGCACCCTGCACTTCCAGGTGGCCTACATGCCCCAGGTGGGCATGCTGTTCAAGGGGACTATCCTGGAAAACATCCACATGTTCCGTCCGGAGTGGGCGGACCTGGCCATGGAGACGGCAGGCCGCCTGGAGTTGGAGGATTTCGTCTCCAAGCTCCCCAAGGGGTACGAGACCATCATCGACGACGGCGCCGACGAAACCATCCCCAGAGGCATCAAACAGCGCATCACCATCGCCCGCGCCCTGGTCTCCGCGCCACGCATCGTGCTGTTCGACGAGGCCAACACCGCCATCGACAGCAGCGGCGACGACAAGCTCAAGGCGGTCCTGGAGACGATGCACGGCAAGGTGACGTTGATCATGGTCACCCATCGTCCCTCCCTGGAGCGGCTGGCGGATCGGGTATACGAACTCAAGAACGGCGCCCTCACCCTGAAACCCCCCAGGGCGCCCTTCGTCAAACCGGCCCCCGCGCCCCCCCCGGAGGGCAAGCGATGACCGGGGATCCGGAACTGGAGGCCATCCGCGTGCTGTTGCGTCCCCGCCAGCCTGTCACCGGGCTGTTGGCCGAGTTCGCGCGGCTCTCCGACTTCGGGGCCTGCATGATCCCCTTGCTGATGTCCCTGGGTTACCATGGCGATATGCGTCATATCGCCGAGGCCCTGCCGCACTTCGCCGAGTCCCTGGACCTGACGGGCCTTCGCAACATGATGGCCAACATGACCTACGCCAGCCGTCCGGGCCGGTTCGACCTCGACGAGATCGACCCGCGTCTGATGCCCTGCCTGTTCGTCCCGGATCGCGAGGCCGCCATGGTCCTCCTGAAGCGCAAGCAGGACGGTGTCATCGTCTTCAACGGCGTCAGCGGCGACGTGGAGCGCATCCCGGCCACCCCACTGGCCGGGACCGCCTATTTTTTCGAGGCCATGGATCTGGAGGAACGAACCGCCCAGCAAAAACGGCTGGGTTGGTTCGGCATGGTGGCGGAGCGGTTTCGCAAGTTGCTGGTGTATATTCTTCTCGTGACGTTTTTCATTACGCTCATGCAGATCGCGCCGCCTCTGTTCGTCATGGCGGTTTACGATCGGGTGGTGGGTAGCCAATCCATGGAGACCTTGAGCCATCTGCTCCTGGGGATCTCCTGCGTGATGCTGTTCGACTGGATCCTGCGCAAGGTCCGCTCCAAGATGCTGATGTACGTCGGGGCGCGCATGGACAGCATCGTCAGCAACGCCATCTTCATGCGGATCCTCTCCCTGACCCCCAGTTTCACCGAGCGTGCCCCGACCGGCGCCCAGGTGGCGCGCATCAAGGACTTCGACTCGGTGCGGGAGTTTTTCACCGGTCCCATGATGATGGTCTTTTTCGAGTTGCCGTTTTCCGTGGTGTTTTTCGCGGTGATCGGCATTCTCGGTGGCGTGCTGGCGGTGATTCCCATCGTGACCATGTTCCTGTTCGTGTTGTTGTGGCTGGTGATGACGCCCATGGTGGCCAGGGAGGAGACCCGTTCCCGCCGGGCGAGCAGCAAGAAACAGGAGTTCGTGGTGGAAAGCCTGGGCCGCATGCGGGCGATCAAGTACAGCGGCATGGAGGAGATCTGGCTGGAGCGGTTCCGGACCTTGTCCTCCCAGGCCGCCATGGCCAATTTTCGCACCGCCATCATCAATGCCCTGGTCAACTCCATCGCCACGTTGCTGATCGTCGGTTCCGGCGTGACGGTCATCGGACTGGGGGTGTTTCGCGTGATGTCCGGCGACATGACCACCGGGGGGTTGGTGGCTTCGATGATTCTGGTCTGGCGGGTGTTGGCCCCCATTCAGAGCGCCTTCGTCGCCATGACCCGTCTGGAGCAGGTTCATTCCAGCATCAATCAGATCAACAGCCTCATGAACGTCACCCCGGAACGGGAGGAGTATGCCGCCATCGAGCCGATCAAGAGCTTCCGGGGGCAGATTGCCTTCGTGCGGGTCAGCATCCGTTACGTCCCGGAGGCCGAACCGGCCCTGATGGGGGTCAATTTCGAGGTGCAGCCAGGGCAGGTCGTGGCGGTGATCGGTCCCAACGGTTCCGGGAAATCGACGATCATCAAGCTCATCGCCGGCCTTTATTCCCCCCAGGCGGGGAGCATCCGCATCGACGGCCTGGATATGCGCCAGATGAATGTGATTGAATTGCGTCATGCCGTGGCGTATGTCCCGCAGTCCTGTCACCTCTTTTATGGAACGGTGGCCCAGAATCTGCGTCTGGCCCATGCCACGGCCTCGGACGAGGATCTTCATGAGGCGTGTCGCAAGGCGCAGGTGTATGATGAAATCATGGCGTTGCCCAATCAGTTCTGGACCCGGCTCGGCGACCAGAAGTCGGCCCAGTTGCCATCGAGCATGGTGCAGAAGCTCTCCCTGGCGCGTGCCTATCTCAAGCCGTCCAAGATCATGCTGTTCGATGAACCCGCCAATAGTCTGGGGTGGGAGGATGACCAGGCCTTCATCCGGGTGGTGGGGGAGTTGCGTGGCAAGAGGACCATTTTTATCGTCACGCACCGTCCCAGTCACATCCGGCTGGCGGATCAGGTCTTCTATTTCGAACAGGGGTATTTGCGTCTTTCCGGCAAGCCGGATGATGTCCTGCGGCAGATTCCGGGAGGCATTGTATGAGCGCCCCTGACGAAAATCAGACCACGAAGCCGGTCGCGCCGCGCGCCAAGGCCATGTCGCTTGCCATCGGCAGGCCGCCCAGGACGGATCCGCCCGCACCCGCACCGACTCCGGCCCCGCCTGAGCCAGCCACGGCTGCGGTCGTCACCAAAACCGAGGAGTCACCGCGCAAGGTGAGCGCCTCGTTTGTCATTGGCCAGAAGGTGGTGGTGCCACCACCGCCACCACCGCCGCCACCACCGCCCGTCGTGCCGGTCGTCGATCCCGTTTCGGTTGTCGGTGGAGAAAAATCCCTGAAACCGGAAAAAATCGCCGATGTGATGAAACCGGACAAGGAACTGGTGAAAAACATCAAGCTCGGCAACAAGCAGCGCCGCTATCTGGCTCAATCCGTGGTGCTGGAAGAGTCTGGCCTGTCCAGCCTGATCCGCCTGACCCTGATCTCCATGGCCACGGTGGTGGTGGTGTTCGTGGTCTGGGCCTCCTTTTCGGTCATGGAGGAGATGGCCTCGTCCGTGGGACAGGTGATGCCCGCCGGCCCGGTGCAACTCATCCAGCATCTGGAGGGAGGCATCGTCAAGGAGATCCGGGTCAAGGAGGGGGACCTGGCCGAGGAGGGACAGGTATTGTTCCGGATGGCCCCGGAAACCGCCATGGCGGAACTCAACCAGATGCGGGCACGGGCCGCCGCCCTGGATGCGCAGGTGGCCCGCAACCAGGCGTTCCTGGAGGAACGGGAGCCGGATTTCGCCAAGGTGCCGGAGGAGTTCCTTCATCTGACCCGCGACCAGAAGCTGTTGCTGGCCGCGCAACGCGCCTTCCGGGCGAGTCGTCAGGAGGTGTTGAAGGCCAAGATCGATCAGCGCCGGACCAGGATTGTCGCCCTCTCCTCACAGCGGAGCGTGCTGGAACAACAACTGCGTTATTTCGACGAGGAGGTCACCATGCGTCAGGCGGGGGTGGCCAAGGGGGTGATGTCCCGGCTCTCCGCCCTGGCCAGTGTCCGGGACCGCAGCCGCGTGGAAGGGGATTTGACCCGCACCATCGGCGATCTGGAAGGGGCCGGCAAGGATCTGGAGGAGGCGCTCAAGCAGTTGGTCTCCCTGGATGACGAGCTGCGACAGGATGCCCTCAAGGAACTCGGCGCCATTGCCGCCGAGTTGAACCAGGTGAAGGAGGGGATGCTGCGGCAGCGCAACCGGGTGGAACGCCTGGAGGTGCGCGCCCCGGTGCGGGGGGTGGTCAAGAATCTCCAGATGGAGACTCTGCGGGGCGTGGTCCCGCCGGGCGGGCTGTTGACCGAACTGGTCCCGGTGGACGCCACGCGCCGGGTCGAGAACCATATTTCGACCAGGGACATCGGGCACGTCAAGCCGGGCCAGCGGGTGACGGTCAAGGTGACCACTTACGACTTCGCCCGTTACGGCGGGATCGACGGGGTGCTGGAATCGATTTCCGCCACCACCTTCAAGGATCAGGCCGATCCGAACAATCCCTATTACAAGGGCATCATCCGGCTGGAGCACTCCTATGTGGGCAACGATGCCAAGCAAAACGAGGTGTTGCCCGGCATGTCGGTGCAGGCCGACATCCACACCGGCTCCAAGACGCTCATGGAGTACATGCTCAAACCCATCTATTCGTCGGTGAACAAGGCCTTCCGGGAGCGGTAGGCAAGGTGGCGGCAAAAGGAGGCTTTATCCGTGTGCCGGTTCACCCGCCTCAATCTGCTTGATCACCCGGTCAAAATCGCTCTCGAACAGCCTGTCTTGAACGATACGGAATTTTTCGAACTCAGTTTCAGCATGCGCTTTGGCGATTTCGGCTGTCACCTTGCCCGCATCCTGCAGAACTTCCCGGTCTGTCGCCTCGATGAACCGGTTCATGCGCAGCTCCCAATCCTGCATTGTCATCGGAATCCGCCGGAGGGCCATGTCTTCCGCCAAGTCCAGATAGGCCGACACCAGCCTTTGCAGTTGGGCCATCTCGTTTTCGGTCAGGTAGTTCTTGGCGACCGCCACATCGAATTTTTGAATTTTCCCGCTGGGCGCATCCTTCCAGGAGGTCAGCCCCATGTGATCCTTGTCGGCATCGGCGCGACAAAAGATGACTTCAGCCGCCGTTTGCCCATGAATGGCCCAATGCAGTTTGTTCTGTACCGTGGCAAAGAACCGCCTGGTGGCTTGTGCCGTGACGTCGTAGTCGATCAACGTGGCGTAGATATCGGTGATCTGTAACTATTCAGCCTACCCCACCGCCACCGTATGATGGCGATGGGCATCGATCATGGCATTTTCATAAAATCCGGCCATTTCCCTTGGAACAGGTCTCTCAGCGCCTGCATCCCTGAGATGCCGTTTTTTTGGCAAGTGACCAGAAAGCTGCGCACCCTGCAAAAGATGGCAGCTCCTTCTGGAGAGCGAAAGCAGCCGGAGATTTTTTGATGGACCTTGGTCATCCGGATGTCGTTTTCGGCTTGGTTGTTCGAGAATGGAACCTTGGGATCATCCAGAAACAGCAAGGCGCCATGTTCGTGTTTACGCAGCCTTTCCAGGAGATTTCTCGATTTGCTGCGTTTGAGCCTGCCCCTTTTGCCATTCCGATTTTTCTCATCAGGGGGTGGACACTCCGTTTCGG
>PDZX01000017.1 GCA_002753185.1 Magnetococcales bacterium WMHbin3 | reverse complement strand
GTTCCAAAAAAAATCCTGCCATTTCCACCTCCCGCATCCAACGTGATCAATGGCGGATAGTCTACCACATCATGCGGCGGTTGTCCTCATTCTGCGACAGGCTCCGGAGCGTCTGTCAATAAAAGCAATCGTTCGCTTGCTTTTGTGTGGCATGCTGTGCATCAGCCCCCCCGCCTGGGGCACCGAGGCCGCCTTGTCCGAGGATGGCGTGGTGAACCTGGGCACCCAACCGCTGCGCATCCCGTCGGGCATGATCCTGGAAGCACTGCGGCGGGATGGGGTGCTGGCGGAAGAGATGGCCAAAACCGGCGGGGAACTCCACTTTCATGTCCATGCCAACGGCGATGATATCCGCAAGGGATTGGCCGCCGGAACAGCGGGCCTGGCGGGCGGGGTCGGCGGACGCTCGGTCGCCCTGATGGCTTGCGCCGATCGGAGCGCGCGCATCGCCTCCCTGGTGGCCTTCGATTTTTCCGCCGTGGTGGCCCGCAAATGGAGCGCTGTCACGGACCTGCAAGGAAAAACGCTTGGTATTGCTGCCGGCACGAATGCCCATTATGGCCTGCTCCATCTCTTCAAGAGCGTCGATCTGCCCGAGGCGTCGATCCGGCTCCAGGAAATGGCGGTCGGACAGCTGCCGGACGCCTTGCGCGCCGGGCGCATCGACGCCTTCTCGGCCTGGGAACCGATTCCTTCGGTGGCCATCCGTCAGGATGGCGCCAAGATCATCCATCGGGCCTTTTTTCCGGCCTATCTCCTTTTTTCCTCCGCATTTCACGCACGCCACCCGGAACGGGTGCGCCTGATCATCGCCGCCCAGATCCGCGCCCTGGACTGGCTGGAGGCCTCCGCGACCAATGCGCGACAGGCCATGCGCTGGGTCAGGGAGGCGACAGGACCCATCCTCGACGCCGATTGGGAACTGACCCTCGACGATCTCGACCGCTCCTTCCGCATCGGCTGGCAATATCACGCCTATTCCCCGCTGGTGACCGCCGAGGCGTTGCAAAGGGATCCGTTATGGGCCGGCTCACTGGAGTGGCTGGTCAAAAAGGGGGCCGTGCCGGCCGGCACCCGCAGGGAGGACCTCGCGGAGTGTCTGTTGCAGGATGATGTCATGACGATTCAACGACAACCGTCGCGTTATCGTCTCGGCGAGTTCCGCTATCCCCCCCTGACCACCGATACGAGAGAGACGCCATGATTGCGCGCATGGTCCTGCATTTCGGGTTGCTCTATCTGGCCATTCTCTTTCTGGTGCTGACCGGCATGGTCTGGGGCGTTCCGGCGCTCGACTATGTTGGCCGGCTGGACCACCTGAAATCCGAAGCCCTCGACCGCCTCAACCTGATTGCTGATCTGCGCAAGCTGCGCGTCATGGACCGCATGGAGGAAAACCGGCATGCCCTGAGCGAGTTGGCGCAAGAAGCCGGTTTTGTCCAGGCCGTGACCAGACTCTTGTCCGATCGGGACGCCGGGAGGACCGACAGCGCGTTGCAGGCCGTCCGGGAAAACATGAAGGGCGGGGTCTTCGTCTTCCCCGGCGCGCGCCGCATGGATCTGATCGATCTGACCGACGGCTCGCTGCTCCATTCCTTGCAGGTACACGGCAATCCGATGATCTTGCCGGGCTTTTCCCCTGCCGTCATTCGGGCGCACTTCGCGTCGCGTGAATCCATGATCAGCCGGATCTTCGGTGTGGACGCCGAGGGTTGGCCGCTGTTCATGCTCTCCCATCTCGTGCAAACCGGGGGTGCCCCCCCCATCGCGCTCCTGGTGGTGACCATCTCCCTGGAAGAAATCGCGAAACCCTTCATCACCATCCGCGAGCACATGGGCGCGAGTGGCGAGGTGCTGCTGGTGGATGACGAGGTTCGGCTGCTCACCCCATTGCGGCATGCATTGGAGGATGGCGGCATGGCCAGGATGTTTCATCACCGGGTGGAGCGCACCCCGTCCCTGCTGGCCGCCCAGGGCCACGAAGGGATTCTGGAATCGGTCGATTATCGGGGACATCCCATTCTGGCCGTGATCCGGCATTTGCGGATGGACGACGGTTGGGGCTGGGGGATGGTGGTCAAGATGGACAAGGAAGAACTGTATTCCCAATTGAACCGGGAGGTGATCGCGGTGAGCCTGATCGGTCTGATCGGCGGCGTGCTCATTTTGCTGTTGACCGCCGCGACGGCATACCGTTTGACCCGCCCCTTGCGTCATCTGGAGGGGGTGGCCGGGCATCTGGCGGGCAACGACTGGTCGGTGCGCGCCCGGATCACCGATGCCAGTGAGATCGGCGCACTGGGCAGGGCGTTCAATCACATGGCCGACCGTATTCAGCACATCATGGGCGAGTTGACGCAAGCCAAGGAAAAGGCGGATCAGGCCAACGCCGTCAAGAGCCAGTTCCTGGCCAACATGAGCCACGAGATCCGCACGCCCATGAACATCATCATCGGCATGAGCCACCTGGCGCTGCGTACCCAACTGACCGGCCAGCAGCGTGATTACCTGCACAAGATCCATTCAGGCGCCGTTTCCCTGTTGAACATCATCAACGATATCCTGGATTTTTCCAAGGTGGAGGCCGGCAAGCTGACCATCGAGCGCCACCCCTTCCATCTGGACAAGCTGATCGACGATCTGGTGCACACCCTGGCCGCCCGGGTGGGGGATCGCGCCATCGAACTCCTCATCGACATCCCGCGCGACGTGCCACGTGGTCTGCTCGGCGATCCGGTGCGTCTCACCCAGGTGCTGACCAATCTGGCGGACAATGCCGTCAAGTTCACCAGGGAAGGGGAGGTGATCATCAGCGCCCGTCGGGAGAGCCGCCGGGGCAAGGAGGTGTCTCTCGAATTTTCGGTGCGGGATACCGGTATCGGGATGACGCAAGAAGAGCAGCAACGCCTGTTCACACCCTTCGAGCAGGCCAATCTCTCCACCACCCGCCGCTATGGCGGCACCGGACTCGGACTGGCCATCTGCAAGCACCTGGTGGCGTTGATGGGTGGCGCCATCACGGTGGAGAGCGCGCCGGGGCAGGGCAGTTGCTTTCGTTTCACGGTCACCCTGGGGCTGACGGGAGAGAAGCCGGCAAAACGGGTCATGCTGCCGGACGCGCTGCGCGATGGCTCCATCCTGGTGGTGGACGACCATCCCGCCTCCAGAACGGTGATCCGGTCGATGATCGAGGCGATGTCCTTGAGTGTCGAAGAGCGTGGCGATGGTCTGGAGGCCGTCCAGGTCATGGAGGAAGTCAGAGGCGGACGGCATGCGCCGGTCTCGCTGCTGCTGCTGGACTGGCGCATGCCCGGCATGGACGGCATCGAGGCGGCGCGACGGATCCGCCAGGTGTATGGTTCGGTCACGCCACCGATCATCATCATGATCACTGCCTTCCGGGAGGAACTCCTGGAACGGGAGGCGCGGGAGGCCGGCATCGCGCAGGTGTTGGAAAAACCCGTCACCTCCTCCCGGCTGTTCGATGCCCTCATGCGTGCCCTCGGCCATCCGTTGCCGCCCGGTGGGGCGTGCGACGAGGCGAACGACGGGGAGTGCCGGCTCGCATCCGTGGCCGGGGCGACCATTCTGGTGGTCGATGATCAGGAGACCAATCGGCAGGTGGCCAGGGAGATTCTCGAACAGGCGGGCATGCGCGTGGAAGAGGCCGCAGATGGTGGGCAGGCGCTTGCCAGGATGATGGCGGGAGGGGGCATCGATCTGATTTTTATGGATCTGAACATGCCGGAGATGGACGGTTATGAAGCCACGCGCAGGCTGCGCGCCCTGCCCGGCATGGAGCGGTTGCCCATCGTTGCCATGACCGCCAATGCCCTGTCCGGAGAACGGGAGCGTTGCCTGTCCGTCGGCATGAACGATCATCTGGCCAAACCCATCGATCTGGATGACCTGTACGCCATCCTGGCGCGTTGGTTGCCCTCCGCGTCACCGATCCGGTCGCCGGAGCGCGACGCACCTGCCGATGAGCGTCCGGATCCGCCTGGTCTGGCGGTGGCGGAGACCGTGCGTCGTCTCGGTGGCAAGCGTGACATTTATGCGACGTTGTTGGATACCTTTCTGCGCGCCCACGGGGAGTGCGCCGCGCGCCTGCGGGAAGCCGCGGCCTGCGGGGATCGGGAGCGTATCCGTCACATCTCCCATACCGTGAGCGGTTCCGCCGCCAATCTGGGGGCGCACGATCTGGCGCTGGCCATGCGGAGCGTGGAAAAAGGGTGCGTGCAAGGCGGGGAGGCGGTGGACGACGCCCTGCTGGAGCAGGTCAGCCGTGCCCTTGACACCACCAGGGAAGCCATGCACCTTGTTTTGCAAGAGGAGAGTGCCCCGGACGCGGGGGAAGCGTCGGTCAGCGGGCCGCGCGTGGCTTCCGAGGAGTTGCGGCAGGTGGCCGCCTTGCTGGCCAGGCATGACATCCGCGCGGTGCGATGGTTCGAACAGTGGGGACAGACCAGGCCGGAGGGGATTGCCGCCGCGACGTGGCAGGCGCTGTCTGGGGCCGTCGCGGATCTGGAGATCGCCCGTGCCGGAGAACTTCTGGCGCAGGTGATCCGGGAAAACGAGGGAGTGGAGGACAATGGAAGCGGAAGTGACAGGCCAGACCCTCCTGGTGGTGGACGACCAGGTGGAAAATATTCGCATGCTGACGGAGATTTTGCGGAGTGATTACACCGTCCTGTTCGCCAAACAGGGCCAGGAGGCGGTGGAGTTGGCGTGCCGGCATTTGCCGGATCTGATTCTGCTCGATATCCGCATGCCGGGCATGAGCGGTCACGAGGTGTGCCAGCGGCTCAAGGCGGAACCTGCCACGCGTCACATCCCGATCATCTTCGTCACCATGCTGGGCGAGGAGGAGGACGAGGCGCTCGGTTTGGCCATCGGCGGGGTGGATTACATCACCAAACCGGTGCGTCCGGCCATCGTGCGCGCCAGGGTGCGGGTCCATCTGCGTCTCAAGGCGTATCAGGATCGTCTCGAGGCCATCTCCATGACGGATGGCTTGACCGGGATCGCCAATCGGCGTCATTTCGACGCGGTCCTGGCGCGGGAGTGGAACCGGGCGCAGCGTTTCGGCAATTCCCTTTCTCTGATTATGGCGGATGTCGATCATTTCAAGCTGTATAATGATACTTATGGCCATCAGGCGGGTGACGAGTGCCTGAAGCAGGTGGCCGCCGTGCTGTCCGGACGGTTGATGCGCGCCACGGATCTGGCCGCGCGTCTGGGAGGCGAGGAGTTCGTCTGTCTGGTCCCGGACATCCCTGCCCGAGGCGCCATGGAACTGGCGCAAGGCATCGTGGAGGCCATGCGCGCTGCGGCCATTCCGCATGTTTCTTCACTGGTTGCGTCATGCGTCACGGTCAGCATCGGCCTGGCCACCCTGACGCCGACCGCCGACCTCGCCCCCGCCGCTCTGCTGGAGATGGCGGACCAGTTCCTTTACCAGGCCAAGCATGCCGGCAGAAACCGGGTCGTTGGCGGCGATCCGGGCCATGGTTGATCCATTGGCAAAGGAGGCCGCATGAACCGGGAGGCGATCGTTCGGCGGGTGCGGGACCATCTGCCGGGCTTGCAGGCCCTGTATGCGTTCGGCAGTCGCGTCAGCGGCGGCGCCGGATCGGAAAGCGATCTGGATCTGGCCGTTCTGGTCGATGGCAAGACCGACCCCGTGGCCCTGTGGCATCTGGCCGGAGCCGTGGCGGATCTCGTCGGCTGTCCGGTGGATCTGCTGGACCTGCGCGCCGCCAGCACCGTGATGCAATACCGCATCGTCACCACCGGCGAACGGCTCTGGTCTGGAGATCATCGGGCCGATCTGTACGAAAGCTTCATCCTGAGCGCCAAGACCGCCCTGGACGAAGTCCGCGCCCCGCTCATGGCCATCATCCAGCAGGAGGGAACCATCCATGGCCGATGATGTGCTGATCAACAAGGCCGCCATCATCGAACGTTGCGTGGCCCGTGCCCGCGAAGAGTACCACAAGGACGCAGCGACCTTTGCCCAGGATCTTACGCGTCAGGATGCCGCCATCCTCAACATCCAGCGCGCCTGCGAAGCGGCTTTGGACATGGGGCAGCATCTCATCCGCCGGGAACGTTTGGGCGTGCCCCAGGGCGCCAGGGAGGTATTCGACCTGCTGGCCAGGGGTGGATGGATCCCCATGGAACTGGCCGCGCGCCTCAAACCCATGGTCGGATTTCGCAACATCGCCGTGCACGATTACCAGACCCTGCAAATGCCGATCACCATCGCCATCATCACCACGCACCTGGATGATCTGTTGACCCATGCGCAACTTCTGCTGCTGCGGGAGAGTCGGCAGACCGAAAAGTCTTTGCAGTGATTCCGGACGTTGACAGGCCCTGAGCAGACTGCAAAGTGGCGAATACAAGAAAATGTTAATATTTGATTCCGTTTCCTGATCGTTCCTCGCCTTGATCCGGGTCGCGGATTGTGGCATGCTTGCTCGAACGATGCGGCCTCTTGGAGGATTGGGGTTTTTTGCAAATAAGGGATATCATGAGTCAGGCCAGATTGAAATCCATCACGATTGAAAACATGAAATCGTTTCGGGACAAGACCCGGATCCCATTCGCGCCGCTGACGATCGTTGTGGGCCGGAACAACTCTGGCAAAAGTACTTTAATTCAAAGCCTGTTGCTGCTTAAACAGACCTTGAGTGATCCAAGGAGTTATCTGCCTCTGAAGTTGGACGGGGTGGTGGAGGCGTTCCATCTTCGGGAGTTGACCCACGGTTGGCCGGAAGCTGGTGACGCGGTGACCGGGCCGACGATTGCCCTGGAATGGGAGAGTCGAGTGGATGTCGAGGCTGCGCTCAACAAAGCGCGCAACCCGGATCGCGTCCATCTGGCAACCTATTCGGGCGTGCCTTGGTTGGAGAACCTGCCCGATACCCTTTTCACCACATCGGAACTGCGCATCCACACCCTTGATGCGAACGGTACCGCATTGCTGGCCGGGTTGGAGATCGAAATCCGGGAAAGGCGTCATCGGGATCCCCTTTTATTGCGCATTTTGCCGGACGGTGATGCCTGGTATTGTGAATGGTTGGGGCAGCAATCCAGTCGTATTCAGGTCGAATTGGATCATTTTATTCCCTATTTACGCATTGATCGCAGCCGTGTGGGGCCACGTCTTGCTGAGAGGGCTTGGCATAATGCTTATTTAATTATCTTTGAGCAACCTTTAGAACATTTAAAGCAAATAATAAAATATTTATTTTATCTTGGATCGCATCGTTCCGCACCGCAGGGCATGTACCGTCCAGCCACCACCGATCCCATGGAAATCGGCATCAGTGGTGAGTTCGCGGCGCAGATGCTGCATCGCAAACAGAGTGAGATCGTCCATTTTTTGCTTCCGGATCGGATTGCCTCGCAAGACGGATGGAGCGTGTCGGGCAGACCAATGGGCGAGGCGATCAATGCCATCATGCGGGCACTTGCCATTGATGCGCCCTTGCAGGTGAAGGAGGTGATGGGCATGGGGTTTCAGCTCATGTTCGGCAATGCCAATCTGGTTCACGTTGGTCGCGGATTGGGTTATCTGTTGCCTGTGATCGTATTGGGCCTGTTTGCCGATCCGTTACGATTTGTTAATAAGTTAAGCAATGTTAGTCTTCGTCATTACAATCGGCAATGCGAAACAATAAGTCATATTCTCATGGAGGAGCCTGAGGCCCATCTCCATCCGAAGGCGGCGAGCCGTCTGGCCGATTATTTTGTCAGTCTGGCCATGGCCAATCGGCAGTTGCTCATCGAGACCCACAGCGACCATCTGGTGCGCCGTCTGCGTGGTTTGGCCGCCCGCGCCCCATCTGGCAGCCCTCTGGAAAAATGGTTGTTGAAGAATGTGGTGGTGCTGAGCGTCTCGCAGGATGAACAAGGTTGCTCATGTGTGGAGGAGAGTCGTTTGACCGCCGATGGGTGGTTGGGAGACCACTGGCCGGCGGAATTCATGGATGAGGCCAGCGACGCAGAAGATGAAATTTATAATGCAAAGCTGGACAAAGTGGGTGGTTTTATTGGCGCGGGGCCTGGAGTGACCATGGTCGAGGGAGAGGAGCCGGAAGAGGAGGCCGTGCCGTGATCGCTCTGTTGGATCCGGCCTTTCTGCTGCCCCGTGACGACGACGCGATGCAGAAAGATCTGCTTTGGGTGGGTAAAATGTGCAGGGATGCAAGGATTCAATTACTCTGGGTGAATGATTTTCAAAAGTTGCTGCGGCAGTTGGAGGCTTCCCAGAGCAGGAAGGTTGTCTATGAGTTGCGGCGATTGCAAAAAGCTGCAAAGATGGTACATACAAGTCCAGGACGTGTCTGGTGTCAGGGATTTGACCAGATGTTCGATCTTTCGTTGTTCGATGGGGGGAATTGGGCGCAGGTCATGGCCAATGCCGTGGTCACCGCCCTCGCGACCGGTGATCGGGTGGTGATGCTGACGCGCAGATTGGAGGGTCGCAACCTCGTCATTCATGCCACTGGGCATTGCACGCTGGATGAGATCATCCGTTGGATGCTCTATGTCCAACCGGCGGGACAGGATATCCGGAGAGTGCCCTGCGTTCATCACGAGCGGAATTTGCAGGAGGAGTGGACCACCCGGCTGGACTGGCGCCTGCCGGGATCCGGGCGGCAAGCCACCCACCCGTATTGCCCTCCTGATCTTTGGGAGCAAAAAAGGACACGGGTACGGGACACCAGAATGGGAAAACCAGCCTGGATCGACAGGCATGGCAACGGCTGGGCGAAACCGGATATCCCAGGGGTGGCATATCATTGGGATGTCCTGATCGGTCGTGATGATCATCTCAACGTCACCGCCTACGATGCCCCGCCAAGCCAGGGCGCTCCGGGGACGATCCATCATGTCCCCGAGAAGGAGAAATCACGGTCCTTGCCCGCGCCCTGGATCTGTTAATTGATCCTGTCCCATCCTCAGACTCGTTCCCCGCCTTGATCCGGGCCAAGGATCATGGCATGCTTGCGTTTTTGTCCGGGAGCGCAAGAGCGTTTCCCGACGACGTGACCCCTTGGAGAATGTCGAATCTTGGCCAGACCAACCAAAACGCCCGCCAGCATCATCATCCACTATGACGAACACCGGCTGGAAGTCCCGGCGGGCCGAACCATCCTGACCGCCCTGGAGGCGGCGGGCGTGCGCCTGGTGCGGGGCGTGGGCTGCCGTGGCGGCGTCTGCGGCGCCTGCTCGGTGCTCTTCCGCGTCCCCTCCCGCTCCCATGACCTCTCCGCCGGCCTGATGTGCCAGGAGATCGTCCAGAACGGCATGGAGATCCTCCCTCTGCCGTATGTCCCGCAACGCAAGGTCCGCCATGACCTGGAACTCGCTGAGGACGAAACCGCCGCCTTCCATGTGTTGCATCTCTACCCGGAAGTCAACAATTGCATCATGTGCAAGGAGTGCGTCCGGGTCTGCCCCATGAAAATCGATGTCATGGGCTACGTCGGCATGATCAAGCAGGGCGACCTCAAGGCCGCCGCCCGCGAATCCTTCACCTGCATCGGCTGCCAGTTGTGCGTGGCGCGCTGCCCTTCCAGCATCTCCCAACCCAACGCCGCCCTGGCCGCGCGTCGCTGGTACGGCCGCCACATGGAACCCAAGGCCGAACACCTGGAAAAAATGCGCGAAAAGATCGATTCCGGCCACTACGCCCCCATCATGCGCCGTCTGCGCCTCCTGGACGCGGAAAAATTCCAGGCGCTCTACCAACGCCGCGAAATGGAACCGGACGACGCCCCACCCGGTACCTGGCTCCCGGACGACAGGTGCATGCTGTGACCATTCTGCCCGATTTCCTGCGCGACTCCGCGAAAAAGGTGCGTACCACCCGCGAGACCCGTCTGGCCAAACGCCAGCGTGGCGAAACCTTCGAACGGTTCTCCCTTTCCGACCGCCGCGCCCTGATCCGCGAATACCATCCCGACTTCCGGGAGGACGGTCACCGGCCCCTCGCCATGGGGGCCTCCAGGGATCTCATCGTCCCCACGGAACTCGCCAACCTCCTGGAGGCGTGGCCACGACCCAAAATCGCCAGCCTCTGCGAGGAGCGCGCCACCCTCCCGCCTCCGGACATGGCCACCGATATCCTGGTGATCGGCGGCGGCGGGGCGGGGTGCGCGGCGGCCATCACCGCCGCCGAGGCCGGCGCCCGCGTCATGATGACCACCAAATTGCGTCTCGGCGACTCCAATACCGTCATGGCCGAAGGCGGCATGCAGGTCGCCGACCACGAATGCGACTCCCCGGCCCAGCACTTCCTCGACGTGATGGGCGGCGGCCATTTCACCAGCGATCCCGCTCTGGTGGAGACCCTGGTCATGGATGGCCCCGGCGTTTTGCGCTGGCTCGAGGATCTGGGCATGCTCTTCGACAAGTATCCCACCGGCCGCATGAAGGTCCGCCACGGCGGCGGGACCTCCCGCAAACGCCTGCACGCCTCCGGCGACGTCACCGGACTCGAAATGATGCGCGTGCTCGCTGACCGCGCCGCCTGCCTGGACACCATCACCGTGCAACCCTTCCACCCGGCGGTGGAACTCCTCACCGACGACAACGGACGCGCCGCCGGGGCCATCCTGGAGGAGATCCCCTCCGGCACGCTGCGCGTGGTCCACGCCAAGGCCGTGATTTTGGCCACCGGCGGTTTCGGACGGCTCCATCTTCAGGGATTCCCCACCTCCAACCACTACGGCGCCACCGCCGATGGCCTGGTGATGGCCTATCGCGCGGGTCTGCCATTGCGTGATCTCAAGGATTGCCAGTATCATCCCACTGGAGTGGTCTACCCGGAAAAACTGGCCGGCCTGCTGCTCACCGAAAAGTTTCGCGGCCTGGGCGCGCAGATCCTCAACCGGCACGGGGACGAGTTCGTCTTCAGCCTGGAACCGCGCGATGTCACCACCGCCGCCATCATCCGCGAGTGCGGCGAGTTCGCCAACGGCGTCCGCCTGCCCGGCGGCGAAACCGGCGTGTGGCTGGATATCCCCATGATCGATTACATTCATGGGCGCGGCACCATCGAACGGGAGTTTCCGGGCCGTTTCAAGGAGTACCTGCGCATGGGCCTGGATATCCGCCAGGTCCCCTTGCTGGCCTACCCCACCCTCCACTACCAGAACGGCGGGGTGGTCATCTGGCAGGACGGCAAGACCGATATGCCCGGACTCTACGCCTGCGGCGAGGTGACCGGCGGTATCCATGGCCACAACCGCCTGATGGGCAACGCCCTTCTGGAGATCCTGGTCTTCGGACGCCGCGCCGGAGTCGCCGCCGCCCGCTTCGCCGCATCGAGCGGCGAGGCGCGCAATCCCGGCATCGGCCACCTCGAACCCTTCCTGGAGGAGTTGGCGGCCATGAGTGTCCCCAGGGAACGCATCGCTCCCAGGCTGTTGCCCGGTTATGGCAGGGTGCCGCATTATTGATAGGGTTGCATCGGCTGTTGTTTGCCTTGGTTGGGGGATGCGTTTCGTCCCTCGCTCGTTCGACTTTGACCGTTGGAGCACACTGGTGAGATAGAGCATGAACATTCACGAATATCAAGCAAAGAAGATTTTAGCCGGTTTCGGAGTGAAGGTCCCGCGCGGGCTGGTGGCCTACACCCCGGCCGAGGCGGAAGCGGCGGCCATGGAACTGGGATCCCCGGTTTTCGTGGTCAAGGCCCAGATCCACGCAGGCGGACGCGGCAAGGGCGGCGGCGTCAAGGTGGTCAAGAGCATCGACGAGGCGCGCGAAGAGGCCAAACGCATGCTCGGCATGACCCTGGTCACCAAACAGACCGGCCCGCAGGGCAAGGAAGTGAAACGGGTCTACATCGAGGAAGGGTGCAAGATCGCCCGTGAACTCTATCTCGGCATGGTGATCGACCGCGCCAATGGCCGCGTCACCATGATGGCCTCCACCGAAGGGGGCATGGAGATCGAGGAAGTGGCCGCCCGCACCCCGGAAAAGATCCTCAAGGAGGCCATCGATCCGGCGGTGGGTTTTCAGGCCTACCAGGCGCGCAACCTCGCCTTCGGCCTGGGCCTGGTCGGCCCGCAGGTGAACAAGGGGGTGCAGTTCATGACCGCCCTCTATAACGCCTTCGTCAGTTGCGACGCCTCCCTGGCCGAAATCAATCCTCTGGTCGTCACCGACGAAGGGGACGTGATGGCCCTGGACGCCAAGATGAATTTCGACAGCAACGCCCTCTATCGCCACAAGGACATCCTGGAACTGCGCGACCTCGACGAGGAGAACCCTCGCGAGGTGGAGGCCTCCAAGCACGACCTCAACTACATCAGCCTGGATGGCAGCATCGGCTGCATGGTCAACGGCGCCGGCCTGGCCATGGCCACCATGGACATCATCAAGCTCAAGGGCGGCAGCCCGGCCAACTTCCTGGATGTGGGCGGCGGGGCCACCACCGAGGCGGTGACCGCGGCGTTGCAACTGATCCTGTCCGACCCGAGCGTCAAGGGGGTGCTGATCAACATCTTCGGTGGCATCATGCGCTGCGATGTCATCGCCGAGGGCGTGGTGGCCGCCGCGCGCCAGATCGACGTCAAGGTCCCCCTGGTGGTGCGGCTGGAAGGAACCAATGTGGATCGGGGCAAGGAGATCCTCCGGCAATCCGGTCTTGCCATCATTGCCGCCGACGATCTCGACGACGCCGCCACCAAGGTGGTGGCCGCCATTCAATGAAGGAGAGCTGATCCATGAGCATTCTGGTTGACAAGAATACACGGGTGATTTGCCAGGGCTTCACCGGGGCCAACGGCACCTTCCACTCCGAACAGGCCATCGCCTACGGCACCCAACTGGTCGGCGGGGTCACCCCCGGCAAGGGCGGCACCCGGCATCTGGACCGTCCGGTCTTCAACACCGTGGCGGACGCGGTCAAGGAGACCGGCGCCGACGCCTCGGTCATCTTCGTCCCCCCGCCGTTCGCGGCGGACGCCATCATGGAAGCCGCCGACGCCGGCGTGCGCCTGGTGGTCTGCATCACCGAGGGGATCCCGGTGCTGGACATGGTCAAGGTCAAGCGGTTCCTGTCCGGACGCAACACCCGGCTGGTGGGACCCAACTGCCCCGGCGTGATCACCCCTGGGGCCTGCAAGATCGGCATCATGCCCGGCCACATTCACAAGGTCGGCAATGTGGGCGTGGTCTCCCGCTCCGGAACCCTCACCTACGAGGCCGTGGCCCAGACCTCCGCCGTCGGACTGGGACAGAGCACCTGCGTCGGGCTGGGTGGTGACCCCATCAACGGGACCAACTTCATCGACTGCCTCTCCATGTTCCAGAACGACCCGCAAACCGAGGCCGTGATCATGATCGGCGAAATCGGCGGCACCGCCGAGGAGGAGGCCGCCGCCTGGATCAAGGCGCACATGACCAAGCCGGTTACTGCTTTCATCGCCGGGGCCACCGCCCCCAAGGGCAAGCGCATGGGCCATGCCGGAGCCATCATTTCTGGCGGCAAGGGCACTGCCGCCGAAAAGTTCGCCGCCCTCGAGCAGGCCGGCGTCCATATCGCTCGCTCTCCAGCCGAAATGGGCATCGTTGTCAAACGGGCGCTCAACGGCTAGGGTGGTGAATCGGCTTTATTAACACAAGCAAAAAAGGAACTCTTCAATGGCAAAAGACAATGACATGATCATCCGGGTCGCCGGGGAAGGGGGCGAGGGCGTCGTCTCCACCGGTGACTTCATCGCCGCGGCCTGTGCCCGCGCGGGACTGGAGGTCTACACCTTCAAGACCTTCCCCGCCGAGGTCCGGGGCGGTTACTGCATGTACCAGATCCGCGTCAGCTCCGATCGGGTCTACAACCAGGGTGACAGCTTCGACGTGCTGTGCGCCTTCAACGGCGAAGCCTACGAAGTCAACAAGCATCTCCTCAAGCCCGGCACCTGCCTGGTCTACGACGCCCCCGGCGGCGACCTGGAAATCGACACCATCCCGGAAGGGGTGACGGTCTACCAGATTCCCATGTCCGTGGCCGCCAAGGAGCTTGGCTCCTATCGCTCCAAGAACATGGTGGCCATGGGCGCCTTGTCCGTTTTGTTCAACCTCAACGAAGCCACCCTGAAGGAAGTTCTCACCAAGAAATTCAAGAAAAAAGGTGAAGAAATCCTCAATTTTAACCTCAAGGCCTTCGATAAGGGCAAGGAGTTGGGGCTGGCCCACAAAAAGGTCGATTCCTGGCGCATGGCCGATGCCCAGGGCAAAAAGGATGTCATCATCATCGCGGGCAACGACGCCGTGGGCATGGGCGCCATTATGGGCGGGCTGGAGTTCTTTTCCGCCTATCCCATCACCCCGGCCACCGAGATCGCCAAGTTCGTCGCCACCCACCTGCCCAAGCGGGCGGGCACCCTGGTGCAGGCCGAGGACGAAATCGCCTCCATTGGTCAGGTGCTGGGCGCCTCCTATGCCGGCAAGAAGTCGATGACCGCGACCTCCGGGCCGGGCCTGGCGCTGATGAGTGAACTGTTGGGCATGGCCTTCATGGGCGAAATCCCCTGTCTGGTGGTGGATGTGCAGCGGGGCGGTCCCTCCACGGGTTTGCCCACCAAGCACGAACAGTCCGATCTCTTCCTGGCCATTCACGGCGCCCACGGCGATGCCCCGCGCATCGTGCTGTCGGTGGAGGACGTCAAGGACTGCATCGACATGACCGTGGATGCCCTCAATCTGGCGGAGCAGTTCCAGTGTCCGGTTCTGCTGCTCTCCGACGGTTCGTTGGCCTTTTCCACCCAGACCGTCCCCACCCCCAGGCCGGAGGACTACAAGCATGTCTATCGCAAGCGGTGGAACGGCGAAGGAAAGTTCCTGCGCTATATCATGACCGATGACTTGATCTCGCCGATCACCGATCCCGGTACACCGGGGGGCGAGTACATCGCCACCGGCCTGGAGCACGGGGCCAATGGCGCGCCTTCGTGGGTTCCCGCCAACCACGAGGCCATGCAGCGCAAACGCCACGACAAGATCCAGATCCTGGCCACCACCTACAAGCCCACGGAAGTGGACGGCGACGGCGATGCCGACGTGGGCATCATCACCTGGGGCAGCACCATCGGCGTCGCCCGCGAGGCCGTGGCCCGTCTGCGCGCCGAGGGACTCAAGGTCAAGGGGTTCTATCCCAAGCTGATGTGGCCCATGCCCATCCAGGAATACGAGGCCTTTGGCAAGACCTGCAAGAAGATCCTCGTGCCGGAAGTGAACTTCCAGGGACAACTCGCCCATTTCATCCGGGCCGAGACTTCCCTCAGGCCCATTTCCCACACCATCTGCGGCGGGTTGCCGTTCAACCCCTCGATGATCGTCGATAAAGTGAAGGAGATCCTTTGATGTCTACCGCAGCCCTGCACAAGAAAGAACTCTCGCCCAAGGAGTACAAGTCCGACGTGAATGTCGTCTGGTGTCCCGGTTGTGGCCATCACGGCATCCTGAACGCCATCCTGCGCGCCCTCGCCGACTGCGGCGTGGACACCACCAACCTGATCAACGTGTCGGGCATCGGTTGTTCCTCCCGCACGCCGTATTTTCTCAACTCCTACAAGATGCACACCCTGCACGGCCGGGCCGGACCGGTGGCCACCGGCGCCCAGCTCGCCCGCCCCGACCAGATGGTGGTGATCACCGGCGGTGACGGCGACGGTTTCGCCATTGGTGGCGGCCACATGCCCCACATGGCCCGCCGCAACATCAATCTGACCTACATCCTGTTCGACAACGGCATCTACGGCCTGACCAAGGGGCAGTACTCCCCCACCTCGCGCCGGGAGTTGAAGGCCTACACCACTCCCTATGGCGGACCGGACGATCCGATGAATCCGTTGCTCTACATGCTCACCTACGGGGCCACCTACGTCGGGCAGGCATTCGCCGGCAAGCCCAAGGTATGCGCGGACCTCATCAAGGGCGCCATGGAGCACAAGGGATTTTCCTATGTCAACATCTACTCCCAGTGTACCAGTTACAACCACATCGACACGATCCAGTACTATCGTGACCTGATGAGGGAGATTCCGGAGGGTCACGACGTGACCAACCTCGCCGCTGCCATGGAACTGGCGCGTGGCGACACGGAAGGTCATCGTCCCATGGGTCTTTTGTACCAGGTGCAGCGCGACACCATGGATGAGCGTCTGGATGCCATCGTCAAGCTGGTCGGCGGACATGCCGACTATGACCTGAACAAGGTCGTGGATCTGTTCCGTCCGTAATTTCCGGGCAGTCGAGGCGTCCCTTCCTCCACAGTGAAGAAGGGACGCCTTTTTTTTTGCCTTTTTATGGCGCGATGCGGTGAACTGCGGCCAGGATGGCCAGGAGCGAGGCGGTGACGATATTGGCGTCGCAGCCGACTCCGAACGCGCGGCCACCGGCGCTGTCGGCCAGTTCCACGAAAGCCGCCGCCCGTGCCGACGCATCGGGCGTCAGGGCGTGTTCCTCGTAATGGAGCAGTCGCCACTCGCCCGGCATCCCCCGGATGGCGGCGTCCACCGGGCCGTTGCCCTCGCCTTCCCCTTTCCAGTCGGCGCCCCGCCAGAGCAGCCGCAATGCCATGCGGGTACGTCCGGGGGCGATCTCGCGCATGCGCCATTTGCGCAGCATCGCCTTGGCGGCGGGGGGTTGATAGGTGGCCTGGAAGAGATCGATCACCTCCTCCGGGATCAATTCCCGTCCGCTCGCCTCGCAGGCGCGCTGCACCAGGAGGGCGAATTCCACTTGCAGCGCACGGGGCAGGGTCATCCCGGTGGCCCGTTCCACCACGAAGGCCGCTCCCCCCTTGCCGGATTGGGAGTTGACGCGGATCACCGTCTCGCGGCTGCGTCCCAGGTCCGCCGGATCCAATGGCAGATAGGGTACTTCCCAGATGCCGCCCGTTTCCTTCCAGGCGGCCAACCCTTTGCGGATGGCGTCCTGATGGGAGCCGGAAAATGCGGTGAAGATCAGGCTTCCGGCATACGGATGGCGCGGGGGCACCCGCATGCCGGTGCAACGTTCGTATTCCCGCGTCACGGCGTCGATATCGGCAAAACGCAATCCCGGATCCACCCCCTGGGTGTGGAGATTGAGGGCCAGGGTGATCAGATCCACGTTGCCGGTGCGCTCGCCATTGCCGAACAGGGCGCCTTCCACCCGCTGCGCGCCCGCCATGAGGGCCAGTTCGGCGGCGGCCACGGCGGTGCCCCGGTCGTTGTGGGGATGGACCGAGAGCATCACCGCCTCCCGGCAGGTCAGATGATCGCCGAACCACTCGATCTGATCCGCGTAGCGATTGGGGGTGGCCACCTCCACGGTAGCGGGGAGGTTGAGGATCACCTTGTTTTCCGGGGTGGGCCGCCAAATCTCGCAGACCGCCTCGCAGACCGCGAGGGCGAATTCCGGTTCGGTGGCGGAGAAGCTCTCCGGGGAGAACTGGAGCGTCCATTGGGTTTCGGGGTGGCGTGCGGTCTCCTCCATCGCCCATTTGGCCCCTTGCACCGCCATGCGGATCACCCCGGCGCGATCCAGTCCAAACACCAGCCGCCGTTGCGCCGGGTTGGTGGAGAGATAGAGATGGAGAATGGCCGTCCGTGCCCCGTGCAGGGCCGCGCAGGCGCGCTGGATGTGCTCCTGGCGGGCCGGGGCGAGGACCATGAGCGTCACGTCATCGGCAACCGCCCGCTCCTGGACGAGACTGCGCACGAAGTCGAATTCGGGTTGGGATGCCGACGGGAACCCTACCTCGATCTCCCGGATGCCGCAGGTCACGAGTGTCCGGAACAGTTGGCGTTTTTGTGCCGCGTTCATGGGGACGGGCAGGCTCTGGTTGCCATCGCGCAGATCGATGGCGCACCAGATGGGGGGCTTGCGGATGACCTGATCCGGCCAACGCCGGGCAGGAAGAACCATGGGGGGGGCCGGACGGTATTTGTCGGCAATGCGGGCGGTATTCAACATCGCTGTAAACTCCCTGGAGGTCGGTGAACGCAATGGGTCGAGTGCCAACCACGGCCGCCAATGCCCAATCGGGCCATTTGCTGGCGGCCGTATGGCAGTCGTTGGGGTTGTGGCAGGTCACGCTGTGGATTCATCCTGGTTGCTCCCTTGGGTGAGAGGTGCCGGGAGGCACGAAAAAAAAGGCCACGAGTCTTGCGACTCATGGCCTTGAAAAGGATCGGGATGATCGGGGCTTTCCCCGGACAGCCTCTTACCGTTCGTTTTCCCTGGACCACGAGTCAACGCCTGGCCACGGCAGTCGTAGCAGGGGCAGTCGGGTCGCGAGTAGGGAGAGGTAGCGGTTCATGGGATGATGACTATCACACTCCGTGTCGTTTGTCAAGCGGGAAAACATTGCGTCGATGGGTTGTTGCACGTCATGGACCAGGCGGTCCGGGAGTGGGGCGTGGAGGTGGTGAGGCTGGGGTGTCCGTTGAACAACCTGGCACAGGAGATGTCCATCGGGTTGCGGCAGGCCGTCGTCGCCGGTCAGGTGCGCGCTGACGTGGAGGGCTGTATCGGCCTGGCCAAGAATGTCCAGAGTCCGACTCTTGACGCGGGATGTCTGCGGGTTTTGCGGGAGTATGTCGAGGGGTTGCGGGCCTGATCGCAGGCGCTGCGGGAAATTTCACGATCTTGCCGGATTTCCTCTGGCGGGCAGGTCTGGTGCGTGTTAAATTGCCTTTGGCTGGTGCCCCTTAATGATCTTTTCGAATCGTTCCGCTTGAATAAAATGCAACGCTTTACCGACCTTACTTCCCTGATCGACGCCTGCGGACAAGACGGCTCGCTGGTGGACGCGGATTTGACTTTCGCGGATTTGGAAGGGATCGATCTGTCGGGCATGGACCTCTCCGGGATCAATTTTTCCGGGGGTTCCCTGACCGACGTGACACTGGATGGCTGCATGCTCGACCATATGCATGCCATCGAATGCCGCATGACCCGCGTCTCGTTCAAGCACGCCAAACTGGGGCATGCCCTGTTCCAGAAGAGCGTGATGGAGGCGGTCACCTTTGCCGGGGCCGACATGACGGCGGGATCCTTTCTGATCTGCGAGATGCCCGACACGGATTTTCGCAACGCCCGTCTGGTCAAGACCCAGTTTTTGCAGTGCAATCTGGAACGGGTGGATTTCACCAGCGCCGACCTCTCCAGAGGGAGTCTGCGGGAATCCTCCCTGGAAGGGGCACGCTTCGTCTCCACGGACCTGCGGGAGACCGACTTCCGCAAGACCAATCTGCATCACGCCAATTATCATCATGTCTGTACCGATGGCGCCCTTTTTTACGGCAAGCCCCCCTGGGAGGGTGAGGCCGTTTCGGGGCGGGACTGGCACCTGGAACTGGTCGTGTTCGACGGAGAATGAGACCATGCTGCCGCGGCTTCCCCTCCCCGCAACCCCCGCGCAGCGCAAACTGATCTATCATGCGGGCCGCCGTTCCATGGCCGAAATGGAACGGCTGATGGCCCGCTTTCTGGAAGCCGAATTGACCACCCTGAGCGATGACGATTGCATGCGTCTGGAGGCGTTGTTGCACCACCCGGACGTGGACCTGCTGGACTGGTTGGCGGGAGTGGCCCCTGTTCCGTCCGGGGTGGACGGGGAGGTGTTGGCCCGCCTGCGCCCCCATGCGCGGGAGCACCCTGGTGGCTGATGCTGGTGGCGCGTTTTTTTTTTACGGGTGAAGCGATTTTCCGTGGACATCGCGGGGAGAATATCATAGAATAATTTTTGAGACACAAAATTGAATTAGGCTTGATAAGGTTTTTTTTATTAAATCTTCCGACACACCATTCCCACCCGCTCGCATCCTTAGGAGTTGTGCATGAACCTGATCTTCATGGGTCCCCCCGGTGCCGGAAAGGGCACGCAAGCACGCAGAATCGCGGAAAAATACGCCATTCCTCAACTTTCCACCGGCGACATGCTGCGCGCCGCGGTGAAGGCCGGCACGCCGGTTGGGTTGCAGGCCAAGGCCGCCATGGAGAGCGGCGGACTGGTGACCGACGCCATCGTGGTCGGGATCATCGGCGATCGTATTGCCGAGGCGGATTGCGCCAACGGGTTCATTCTGGACGGGTTTCCCCGTACCGTGGCCCAGGCGGAGGCCCTGGACGGCATGCTGCGCGAACGGAATCTGCACATCGACCACGTCATCGACATCACGGCCGATGACGAGGCTTTGGTGGCGCGCATCACCGGACGCCGGACCTGCGGCAAATGTGGCGAAGGGTATCACATCCAATTCAAGAAACCCGCCTCCCCGGAGGCGTGCGATCACTGCGGCGGCGCCCTGGTGACTCGCGCCGACGACACCGAGGAGACGGTGCGCAACCGTCTGTCGGTTTATCACGCGCAGACCGCTCCGGTGTTGAATTTCTATCGCGGCAAGGGCGGCATCGAGACCGTGGATGGCATGCAGGAAATGAATACGGTGTTTGGCGCGCTCTGCGCCATCATCGGTTGAATGGACATGTGAATACCAGGTGATCCGCACGGGGCGGATCTGCAGAAACTATCTCTTGGAGAAAGGGTTCGGGCCGATGGATATGTCGATGAAGGCGTTGTACCTGTCCATATTGTGTGGACTGGGGGCGGTGGTGTACGGATGGTTGTCACGCGCGTGGATTCTGGAACTTCCGGCGGGTTCGGAGCGGATGCAGCAGATTTCCGGAGCCGTGGAGGAGGGCGCGCGTGCCTACATGCGGCGCCAGTATACCACGATCGCCTATGTGGGTGGCGTGCTGTTCATGTTGATGGCCCTGTTCCTGGATATGGCCACGGCCCTCGGTTTTGTGGTGGGCGCGTTGTTGTCCGGGGCCACTGGCTTCATCGGCATGGGGATCTCCGTCAAGGCTAACGTGCGCACGGCGGAAGCCGCCAAGAAAGGCATGGATGCGGCGTTGCAGGTTGCCTTCCGGGGTGGCGCCATCACCGGCATGCTGGTGGTTGGGCTTGGCCTGCTGGGCGTGGCGATCTTCTTCTTGATGCTGCTCAAGAGTGCTGGCGCCGGGGAGAGCATGGCGCAGATCATGCACCCGCTGGTGGGCGTGGCCTTCGGCGGTTCCCTGATTTCGATCTTCGCGCGGCTTGGCGGCGGCATCTTCACCAAGGGCGCGGACGTGGGCGCCGACCTGGTGGGCAAGGTCGAGGCCGGCATCCCGGAGGATGACCCGCGCAACCCGGCGGTGATCGCCGACAACGTGGGCGACAACGTGGGCGACTGCGCTGGCATGGCCGCCGACCTGTTCGAGACCTATGTGGTGACCGTGGTGGCCACCATGCTGCTGGGCGCCCTGCTGCTGCCGAAGTTCGGCAACGCGGTGGTCTATCCTCTGGTTCTGGGCGGCGCCTCCATCATCGCCTCGATCATCGGCGTCTATTTCGTCAAGTACCTCGAGGGCAGGAAGATCATGACCGCCCTCTATCGTGGCCTGATCGTCTCCGGCGCCATCGCGGCGGTGGTCTATTATCCCATTACCAAGTGGATCATGAGCGGCAACGGGCAACACAGCATCACGGCGCTGTATGGCGCGGCGCTGATCGGCCTGGTGCTGACCGCGGCGATGGTGATGATCACCGAATACTACACCGCCACCGAGTTCAGCCCGGTACGTGATGTGGCCAAGGCCTCCGAGACCGGCCATGGCACCAACGTGATCGCCGGACTGGGACTCTCCATGAAGGCGACGGCCGCTCCGGTGCTCGCGGTGTGCGCCAGCATCGTGGCCGCCTATGACCTGGCCGGACTGTACGGCATCGCCGTGGCCGCCACCTCCATGCTCTCCATGACCGGTATCATCGTGGCGCTGGATGCCTATGGCCCCATCACCGACAACGCCGGCGGCATCGCCGAGATGGCCGATCTGCCCTCCGAGATTCGCGACATCACCGATCCCCTGGACGCCGTGGGCAACACCACCAAGGCGGTGACCAAGGGGTATGCCATCGGTTCCGCCGGTCTGGCCGCCCTGGTGCTCTTCGCGGACTACACCCATGCCCTGGACAAATACATCCATGGCATCAGCTTCAATCTTTCGGACCACATGGTGATCGTGGGTCTGTTCATCGGCGGTCTGATGCCCTATCTGTTCGCGGCCATGGGCATGGAAGCGGTGGGACGCGCGGCCGGCAGCGTGGTGATCGAGGTGCGCCGTCAGTTCCGTGAGATCCCCGGCATCATGGAAGGGACCGGCAAGCCCGACTATTCCAAGGCGGTGGACATGTTGACCAAGGCCGCCATTTCCGAAATGATCCTGCCCTCCCTGTTGCCGGTGCTGGGTCCCCTGCTGGTCGGTTTCCTGCTGGGACCGCAGGCCCTGGGTGGCGTGCTGATGGGTACCATCATCACCGGCATCTTCGTGGCCATCTCGATGACCACGGGTGGCGGCGCCTGGGATAACGCCAAGAAGTACATCGAGATGGGGAATCACGGTGGCAAGGGTTCCGATGCCCACAAGGCGGCGGTTACCGGCGACACGGTGGGCGACCCCTACAAGGATACGGCTGGTCCTGCGGTCAATCCCATGATCAAGATCACCAATATCGTGGCTTTGCTGATCGTCAGCCTGATTGTCTGAGTCAAGCAGGAAAGTGATGTAGTTTCATTATCCACCCAATTTTGAGACGGGAGAGTTTTATGCCAAGTTTTGTCATCCAAGCCAAGTGCGACGGCTGCAAGGGTCAGGACCGGACCGCCTGCATGTACATCTGCCCCAACGACCTGATGAAGTTGGATAAAGCCCGCATGAAGGGCTACAACCAGGAACCGGATCAGTGCTGGGAGTGCTACTCCTGCGTCAAGATCTGCCCGCAGCAGGCCATCGAAGTGCGCGCCTATGCCGACATCGTGCCCATGGGCGGTGCGGTCATTCCGCTGCGTGGTTCCGACTCCATCATGTGGACGATTCAGTTCCGCAACGGCAACGTCAAGCGGTTCAAGTTCCCGATCCGCACCACGGCGGAAGGATCCATCGATCCCTATGCCGGCAAGCCCACCCCGGACTTCTCCAAGTTGAACGATCCCGGGTTCTTCAATCAGCTGCAGGCCGATCTGCCCGTCGTGGGCGCGTGACCGGCTGCTGTTGACCACAAACAAGAATACTGACCTGATTGCATAGGAGAATCCGTAACATGGGAAGCTTTGGGAATCCCGATATCGTCGAAATCGACACCGATATCCTGATCATCGGTGGTGGCATGGCCGCCTGCGGCGCGGCTTATGAAGTGATGCGCTGGGCGCCCGCCGGCACCCGCATCCGTCTGGTGGACAAGGCCTCCATGGAGCGCAGCGGCGCCGTGGCCCAGGGCCTGTCGGCCATCAACACCTATCTGGGCGGCCAGGATCCGGCGGACTACGCCCGCATGGTGGCCAACGACCTGATGGGCGTCACCCGCGACGACCTGTGCTGCGACGTGGGCCGTCACGTGGACAACTCGGTCCATCTGTTCGAGGAGTGGGGCCTGCCGATCTGGAAGCAGCCCGGCGACGAGGAAAAGAGCCTGGAGCAGGGCGGCAAGCCGGTGCGCTCCGGCAAGTGGCAGATCATGATCAACGGCGAGAGCTACAAGACCATCGTCGCCGAGGCGGCCAAGAAGACCCTGGGCATGGACAACATCCAGGAGCGTATCTTCATCGTCAAGCTGCTGCTGGACACCAACGAAGAGAACCGCATCGCCGGCGCGGTGGGTTTTTCCAATCGTGAAGACAAGATCTACATCTATCGCGCCAACGCCATCCTGCTGGTGGCCGGCGGTGCGGTGAACGTCTTCCGTCCCCGCTCCGTGGCCGAGGGCATGGGCCGTACCTGGTATCCGGTGTGGAACGCCGGCTCCACCTATGCCATGGCCGCCCAGGTGGGCGCCGAGCTGACCATGATGGAAAACCGTTTCGTGCCGGCCCGCTTCAAGGACGGTTACGGCCCGGTGGGCGCCTGGTTCCTGCTCTTCAAGGCCAAGGCCACCAATGGCCGCAACGAAGTCTACATGGATACCAACAAGGAGCTGCTCAAGGACTATCCCCCCTACGGGCTGGCCAAGATCCCCGCCACCTGCCTGCGCAATCACCTGATGATGAAGGAGATGCGCGAGGGCCGTGGTCCGATCATGATGCGCACGGACGTGGCCCTGCAGGCCCTGGCCGCCTCCTACGAGGAGGAGTTCGGTCCCAAGGAGGCCAAGAAGAAGATCAAGCATCTGGAAGCCGAAGCCTGGGAGGATTTCCTCGACATGTGCATCGGGCAGGCCGGCGTGTGGGCCGGCGAGAACATCGAGCCGGAGCACACCCCCTCCGAGCTGATGCCGACCGAGCCGTACTTCCTGGGTTCGCACTCCGGCTGCTGCGGCATCTGGACCACGGGTCCGTCGGATCTGGCCCCGCCGGAATGGCAGTGGGGCGAGCATCCGCCGAAGCCGGGCGAGGATCCGCCCCAGGGTCAGAAGAACTACAACCGCATGACCACCGTGAAGGGTCTGTTCACGGCTGGTGACGGTGTTGGGGCTTCCGGTCACAAGTTCTCCTCCGGTTCCCATGCCGAGGGTCGCATCGCCATCAAGTCGGTGTTGGCCTGGACGCTGGATCACAAGGATTTCAAGCCGTCGCTGGGCAAGAACGCCGCCGAGCTGGCCGAGGAGATCTACAAGCCGGTGCGCACCTACATGGAGCACAAGGATTACAGCACCATGGAGGAGGTCAATCCCCACTACATCACCCCGCGCATGTTGCAGGCCCGCTTGCAGAAGATCATGGACGAGTACGTGGCGGGTGTTGGCACCATGTACACCACCAACGTCACCATGATGGAGATCGCCGTCCGCAAGCTGACGGAGCTGAAGAAGGACTCCGAGAAGATGATGGCCCGCGATCTGCACGAGCTGATGCGCGCCTGGGAGAACTATCACCGCATCTTCGCCGGCGAGGCGCATCTGCGTCACATGTTGTTCCGCAAGGAGACCCGTTATCCCGGTTTCTACTACAATATGGACTACAACTTCGTGGACGAAGAGAACTGGAAGTGCTTCGTCAACAGCCGCATCGAACCGACCACCGGTGAGTGGTCCGTGTTCAAGCGCGCCCACAAGGACCTGGTCGCCAAGTAATGCAATGCCATTGGGGGGGGAGCGATCCCCCCCCATCCTCATGAGGTTCTTCGATGTCGGATAATCCTTCCTCCCATTTCGAGCGCGATCAGGCCCTGGGTCTGGATCAGGCCATGCGGGACATGCCCCGCGAGGTGCGCAACATCCTGCACCCCGTCAAGATGGGGACGACGGATCGCTTCTGCTTCCGTTGCCATCCGGAGATCGATTGCTTCAACGCCTGCTGCTCCCAAATCGAGATCATCCTCACCCCCTACGACATCCTGCGCCTGCGCCGGCGCCTGAACCTCACCGCCGAGGCCTTCCTCTTCGAATACGCCACCCCCTACACCCTCGCCAAGGGCCAACTCCCGGTTCCCCTCATGCGCATGCACGAAGAGACGGGCAAATGTCCCTTCAATACCCCCGAAGGGTGCTCGGTCTACTCCGACCGCCCGGTGGCCTGCCGCTACTACCCCATCGGCCTGGCCCTCATGCGCGAAGAGAACGCCAGCGCCACCGATGAATTTTTTTATCTCATCAAGGAATCCTTTTGTCATGGCCACCAGGAGAGCCGCTCCTGGACCATCGGCGAGTGGCGCGCGGACCAGGGTTCGGACGGGTATGATGCACGCAATCAGGGCTGGATGGAGCTGATCCTCAAGCGCCGCTCCGCCGGCGACGGGGTCTCCACCTCGGTGCAGATGTCCGAATTCTTCTACATGGCCTCCACCAACCCGGACGCCTTCCGCCGTTTCGTTTTCGAATCCTCCTTCCTGCAGCGTTACACCGTGGACCAGGAGACCCTGACCCGCCTCGTGGAAGACGACGAGGCCATGATCGACTTCGCCTGCGACTGGCTCAAGACCGTGCTGTTCGGCGACCGGAAGATCCCCCTGCAACCCCAGGCACTGGCCGAACTGGCCCAACGCAAGGCCGCCGGCACCCCCCGGACATGATCCGGACCACCATCCGCCCCTGCGGGTTGCTGGTGCGCGAACATCGCCTGCTGACGCTCCTCTACCAGTACGAAGGTCACGACCGCCATAACCTGCCAGGTGGCAATCTCGAGCCAGGCGAGGCCATCCTCGACTGCCTGGTCCGTGAGTTCGCCGAGGAACTCGACCTCGCCGTCCAACCGGGCGAGCTGCTTTTTTCCGCCGAGACCCTCGCCGGAGACAAACATACCCTGCACCTCGCCTTTCGTCTCGCCTGCCAGAACACCTCCCCCAGACTCAATCCCGACCAGGTCAAGGCCAGCAGGCTCTGCTGGCTGGACGCCGACGCGCTGCAACAGGTTTCGCTCTACCCGGCCATCGGCTCTGCCCTTGTCCCTTTCCTGCGCGGTGCGCCCATTGTCCCGGCCTTTTTGGGGCGTGTCGCGCAGCCCTGGTATGGGTGAAGTGTACATTAACATCATGTTAAAAAAATTTTTTCCCCTTTTTATTAGCGTGAAAAATATGTACAATAAAATCATTCTCAACCCCATGGCCGCCTTCTGCGGCAACCTGCATGGGAGATCTCCTTGGCATTATTCGGCTATTTTTCTATTAGTTTATTGTTTTTAAAAATAATTTTTAACAGTAAAAATAACACTTAAAAATTGTTCTATACAGGCTGAACAACAATTATAAAAATATTAGAATATTATAATATTATAAACAAACAATTAATGGGCATTAAATTAAAAGGTTGACAGAAGCCACGCTCGCGTTTCATCCTCTCTACGCAACAGTTTGTCACGTCACTCAACCGTAACGGAGGTTACAGATGGGGCTAATCAGAAATATTCTGGCCGTGCTTGGCCTGGTGGTGCTCCTGGGAGGGGGATACGGGTACGCGAAGATGTCCCCGATCCTGGCGCAAATGGATCCCGGCTGGCGGGAGATGTACACGGATTTCGCCGGTCGGCTGCTGACCACCCTGGATCCCGGCGAGGCCATGACCTGGTCGGTTCCGGTGGAAAATCCGGACCTCAGCCCGGAAGATGTCAAGGAATCCCTGAAGAGCCTGGCGTCGGCCAACAATTTCCTGTTCGTGGGCGAAGCCAAATTCTACAAGCAGGTGGAGGCCATTACCGGCCAACCGTACCGGCACATCGAATTCCTGTCGTTCTGCGACGCGAGCGTGGGCAAGATGATGGCGGAATATCGGGACGCCTATACCGCGTTCATGCCCTGCCGCATCGCGCTGGTGCGGGACAAGAACGGCAAATTGTGGCTCCATTCGATGAACCTGGACATGATGATTCATGGCGGGAGACAACTGCCACCCGAATTGAGAAAGGAGGCCTTGCGGATTCGTGACGTGATCAAGAAACTGATGGCTGGTGCTGCCAAGGGAGAGTTCTGACGGCCATCTCCAATGCGAATGCTGTTTGCCAATTACAAAATCAAGCGGAGGAAACCATGCAACTGAAAAAGCTCCACATGTTGATCGTCGCAGGTGGGTTGCTGGCCGGGACGACCTTTGCGGTTGTCGCCCAGGCGGCTGACGCACCCTCGGCGGCGGACGCCGAAAAGGCCGCCAAGGAGGCCGCCAAGGCTGCCGCCATCGCCGCGCCGCCCGCGGATGGCGCCATACTGGCCAACACCTGTGCCGGCTGCCATGGCACCAATGGCGTTTCGGCCGGACCCAGCATGCCCACCATCGCCGGCATGCCGACCACCTATCTGCAGAAGATCATGGCCGACTTCAAGAGCGGCAAGCGTCCGTCCACCATCATGGGCCGCATTGCCAAGGGATACACGGAAGAGGAGACCAAACGGATCTCCGACCATCTCGCCAAGGCCAAGTGGGGTGACTCGGTCAGCCATGCCAACTCCGTGATGGCCACCAAGGTGGACGCCGCGAAGGCCAAGAAGGGCAAGAAACTGGTGGATGCGCAAAAGTGTAGCAAGTGCCACGAGGACGACGGGCTGACCCAGGACGAGGATACCCCGCGCATGGCCGGGCAATGGGTGGATTATCTCCTGATCAAGATGCAGGATTTCAAAAATCAGCATCTAACCATCCCGCAGCCGGAAAAGATGCAGAGGGCCATCGAGAAGCTCTCGCTGCAGGAACTGGAAGATGTCGCCCATTTTTACGCCAGCAAGAAGTGATCAGCCGGGTCCAAGGAGGCCATGACTATGTCGAATATCACGCGTAGAGGATTTGTCAAACTGACCGGCGGCATCGCTGCGTTGGGGATGGTTACCCTGCCCGCCCGGCGCGGCTGGTCGGCCCCCAAGCGGGTGGTGGTGATCGGCGGCGGCTACGGCGGCTCCATTGCCGCCAAGTACATCCGCATGTCGGATCCCAACATCCAGGTCACCCTCATCGAACAGAACAAGGATTACTACTCCGGTCCGCTCTCCAACTGGATCATCGCCGGCTTCCGCAAGCTGGAGGTGCAGAAGTGGGGTTACGACGGACTCAAGAAGCACGGCGTGAACGTGGTGATCGACCAGGTGAACGCCATCGACCCGGCCAAGAAGACCGTGGGCACGGCCGGCGGCAAGAGCTTCGAGTACGACAAGCTGATCGTCTCTCCCGGCATCGGCTTCAAGGACATCGAGGGGTACGATGCCGAGGCCCAGAAAAAGATCGTCCATGCCTGGTTCGCCGGCCCGCAGACCACGCAACTGGCCAGCCAACTGGCCGCCCTGCCGGATGGCGAACCCTTCATCATGGTGGCCCCGCCGGATCCCTATCGTTGCCCGCCCGGCCCCTACGAACGGGCCAGCCTGGTGGCGCACTATCTCCAGAAGAACAAGCCCAAGTCCAAGGTGATCATCCTCGATTTCAAGGACAAGTTCTCCAAGCAGGGCCTGTTCACCGGTGGATGGCAGAAACTGTACGGCTACGAAACCCCGAACAGCCTCATCGAATGGATCCCGGCCGCACAGGGCGGCAAGATCACCCGCGTGGATGCCAAGGCCATGACGGTCTATACCGACATGGCGGAATTCAAGAGTTCCTGCATCAACATCATCCCGCCGAACAAGGCCGGGGCGATTGCCGAAAAGGCCGGACTGACCGATGACAAGGGGTTCTGCCCGGTCAGTCTGGAGACCTTCGAGTCCAAGATCCACAAGGACATCCATGTGATCGGCGACGCCTGCGTGGCGCCGGGCCTGCCCAAGTCGGGCTATGCCGCCAATTCGGAGGCCAAGGTGTGTGCGGCGGCGGTGGTGAATCAGCTCAACGGCAAGCCGGTGGGGATTCCCTCCTATGTCAATACCTGCTACAGTCTGATCAGCCCGGAGTATGGCATTTCTGTGGCTGGGGTATACAAATTGCACGAAGGAAAAATTGTCGAAGTTGCTGGCGGCGTTTCCGATGGCAAGGCCCAGGATTTCGTACGCAAGCAGGAAGCGCTGTACAACGAAAGCTGGTATCAGAGCATCATGGCCGACACGTTCGGCTGATCCGCCAGCCCGGTACAGTGACCTTGCAAGGCGGGGCGATCATGCCCCGCCTTGTTTCGTTGACCACCGTACCAGAATGGGTGCCGGCTCGATGAACGATTCCCGCAAAAAGATCCTCATCGTCGATGATGAACCGATCAACATCAACATTTTGCAGGAGTTGCTGTCAGAGGAATTCCAACTCCGGATCGCCGCCAATGGTCAGGAAGCCCTGAACAAGGTAGCCGCCTGGATGCCGGACATGATCCTTCTGGATGTCATGATGCCGGTGATGGACGGTTATGCGGTCTGTCAGCGGCTCAAGCGCCACTCCGCCACCCGCGATATCGCGATCATCTTCGTCACCGCCAAGAGCGACTCCGAGGACGTGGCATACGGCATGTCCCTCGGCGCAGTGGACTACATCTCCAAGCCCTACCGCCCCACGATCATCCGGGCCAGGATCCGCAGCCACATGGAGCGAATCCAGGTGCAACAGGATCTGGCC
Source organism: Magnetococcales bacterium WMHbin3 (assembly GCA_002753185.1). GTDB lineage: Bacteria > Pseudomonadota > Magnetococcia > Magnetococcales > Magnetaquicoccaceae > Magnetaquiglobus. The sequence goes on along the minus strand of PDZX01000017.1, from coordinate 45,144 downwards.
CTGGAGGTCAAGCGCGACCTGAAGGCCGTACAGTCCAGGCTGGCCATCAGCGCCCTGCTGGAGACCTCGCTGGAGCCGCTGCCGCTCCAGAAGCAGTTGACGGTGGCCCTGGACATCATTCTCACCATTCCCTGGCTGGCCGTGGAGTACAAGGGGTCCATCCACCTGTGGAACGCGCAAACCCAACGCCTGGAGCTGGCCGCCCAGCGCAATCTGGCCAGGCCGCTGCTGGCGGCCTGCGGCAGCCTGAAGCTGGGACAGTGCCTGTGCGGCCTGGCGGCCGAACGGCGCGAGATCGTCTTCAAGAATGATCTGGACGCCGACCACACGGTCTCCTTCGACGGCATTCGCCCCCATGGCCATTACTGCACCCCGATCCTCTACCAGGACAAATTGCTGGGGGTACTCAATCTCTACGTGGCCAGCGGCCATGTCCGCACCCCGGAGGAGGATGCCCTGCTGGCCACCCTGGCCAACACCCTGGCCGGGATCATCCGCCATCGCCGCACCGAACAGGCCCTGCACGAGGAGCGGCAGTTCATCGCCGCCATCCTGGAGACCACCTCCGCCCTGGTGGCGGTTCTCGATCCGCACGGCTCGATCGTTCTGTTCAATGCCGCCTGCGAGTTTCTGACCGGGCACACCCAGGAGGAGACCCGCGACAGGCCGTTCTGGGATCCGGCGTGGACTCCGGAGGAGGATGAGGCCAAGGTCAGGGAGACCATCCTCGCCACCGTCGCGGATCCCGCCACGGTGGCCTTTGTCTGTCGCTGGTTCGGCGTCGGAGAGGAACCGCGCGTCATCTCGTGGACCCTCACCTATCTGCTCCAGGCGGATGGCCGTCTGAAGAACCTCATCGCCACCGGGATCGATGTCACCGAGCAGATGCAGGCGCAACAGAGTCTGGAGCGGCTGGCCCATTATGATCCTTTGACCGGCCTGCCCAACCGGCGTCTGTTCCAGGTCTTCCTGCAGCAGGCCCTGGCGCGCGCCCGCCGGCGCAACGGTGCTCTGGCCGTGATGTTCATGGACCTGGACCGCTTCAAGGCGGTGAACGACGGCTTCGGTCACGACATCGGCGACCTGCTGTTGACCGAGGCCGCGCAGCGCATTCGCGGTTGTCTGCGGGAAAGCGACGTCGTGGCGCGTCTGGGGGGGGACGAATTCACCGTCATCCTCTCCGACGACCAACTGCCGCCGGAAACCATCGGCTTCGTCGCGCAAAAAATCATCGACGGCTTGCAAATTCCCTTTCATCTGCGTGACAATGAGTGCCGGATCGGATGCAGTATCGGTATCAGCCTGTTTCCGGAGCATGGCGACCAACCCGATCAATTGCTGAAAAAGGCCGATCTTGCCCTTTATGCCGTCAAGAAGGCGGGCAGGAATCACTATTTGAGGTATCAATCCGGCATGGATTCCGAGGTCAACGGACAATGAAGATCGGACATGTCCTCTCCTTGATCATGGTGGCGTTGCTGGCCTTGTTGGGGGGCATGGCCTTCCAGCGCTGGAGCGGTGACCCGGAAATGGGCAAGCGTCTGGCGGAGAACAACTGTGGCGTCTGTCACGACATGACGGCGAGCCGCAAGCACGACAAGGGACCCTATTTGTGGGAAATCGTCAACCGGCCCGCCGGGGTGGTGGATTATCCCTTCAGTCCGGCCTTCCGGAAACTGGCCGAGGAGTCCCCTTTCCTCTGGGACGAGGCCCATCTCGACCGCTGGCTCTCCGATCCGGCTTCCTTCATCCCGCGCACCAAAATGGCGCAACAATCCAAGGACCATCCCCTGGCCTTCGACGGCATCAAAAGTCAGGGCAACCGCAAGGACCTCATCGCCTATCTGAAGACCCTGCATTGAGTGGCCAGGCGCGCAACCCATCCGCAACGCACAGGAACGTCAATTTGCGCATCCTCTCGTGATAACGCTCATTGAAAGAGCGCCTGCAACGAGTCGGCCCTGAAGATTTTGCGCGCCCAGGCATTGATGTCGTCCGGATTGGCGGACGTCACCTTTTTTCGAACGGCCTCCGGCACCAGGCCGAAGCGCTCTTGGAGCAGTTGGAGCAATATTTCGGCCTTGCCTTCTTGTAGGCCTTGTTGCTTGTAATCCTGTGCCCACTTCTCGACACGCGCCGCCAACATGATCACCACCTCCTGAAGATCGTCGGGGATGGCTGGCAAGGGATCCACATCGAGGCGATCCAATCCGGCCAGCAACAATTCGCGGAACAACTGTTTCACCAGTGGGCCGTCCGGGTGCTGCCTGGCTGTCCGGGCGCTTCTTGAACCACGTGTTGTGGCGTTTCAGGTGGTCCAGATCGAGTTCCGCCAGCATGGCCGGTTCCAGAAATCCGCGCAGCAGGTCGGCGACCATCTCCGGGTGAGCGAAGAAGCGGTGATAGAGGGAATCCGACGACGCATGGGTCATGCCGGCAACTCCAGCCGGCTGACATCCGCGACCCGGCCAAAACTCTCCCGGATCATGCGCAGCAAGGCCAGACGATTGCGGCGCGTGGCGGTGTCGGGATCCATCACCAGCAACTCGTCGAAGAAACGATCGATGGATTCGCGCAAGGTGGCCAGGGTGGCCAGGGCCGCGCCATAATCCCGCGCCTCGACAAACGATGCGGCCTGGCCGGAGCAGCGGGTCAACTCGGCCCACAAGCCCTGTTCCGCCGGATGGGTCAATGCGCCCTGTTCCACCTCTGCCTGACGATCCGCCAACGGCGCCTTGTCCAGGATGTTGACGATCCGCTTGTTGGCGGCCACCAGGGAGGCGAACGGATCCGACCGCTTGAATCCGGCCAACGCGCGCACCCGGTCCACCACATCCCGCAAATCGTCATTTTCCATCACTTGCACGGCATCGACCAGATCATGATCGAAACTTTGCCGCAAATAGACCTTGAGCCGGCCATAGAAGAAATCCAAAATCGCCGCGCCGACACTCCCGGCATCCTGCTCCAACACCCCTGGCGCATAGGCGTCATGCGCGACCCGCACGGTCTCCAACAGGGGCAGACGCAGCCCCTCGCCGTCCAGAACCATGCGAATCACCCCCAAAGCGGCACGCCGCAAGGCGAAAGGATCCTTGGTCCCGGTGGGCGCCAGGCCAATGGCGAAACATCCGGTCAGGGTGTCCAGCTTGTCGGCCATGGAGACGATCCTTCCCAAAAGGGTATCGGGCAAGGCGTCCGACGGACCCTGAGGCCGGTAATGGTCCCGAATGGCCTGCGCCACCCCAGGATCCTCCCCGGCATGCAGGGCATAATAGCCCCCCATGATCCCCTGCAACTCCGGAAACTCGCCCACCATTCCGGTCACCAGGTCACACTTGGCCAGGGTGGCGGCCCTGACCGCCAATTCGGACGACTCGCCAACCCGTTCGGCCAGATGACCGGCCAGCCTGGCCATGCGCTCCGCCTTCTGGTGCAAGGTGCCCAATTTGGCCTGAAACACCACCGTCCTCAAGGCGGAAAAACGTTCCGGCAGAGGGGTGCGCCGGTCCTCGCGCCAGTAGAAGGCGGCGTCCTCCAGCCGGGCGCGCAACACCCGCTCGTAACCCTTCACCAGCACCGACGGATCGGCCACCTCCAGATTGGCCACGGCCACGAAATTCGGCAACAGTTTGCCGTCCAGGCCCCGCACCGGGAAATATTTCTGATGATGCTTCATGGAGGTGGTCAGGACCTCCGGCGGGATCTCCAGGTATTTGGGATCGAAACGACCCAGCATGGGCACCGGCCACTCGGTCAGACCGGCATTTTCGGTCAACAACCCCTCATCCGGATTGGCGCGGCCCCCTGCCTGTGCGGCCAGCCGCTCCACCCCGCTCCAGATGGTCCGCTTGCGCTCATCCAGGGAGAGCATGATCCGGCCACGCGCAATTGCCGCGAGATACGCCCCGGCGTTGCGTACCACGCAAGGACCCGGCGCCATGAAACGATGACCACGGGTGGCGTCGGCGGCCACCAGGCCGTCCACTGTGGTCACGGGAATGATTTCCCCATCCAGCAGCGCCACCATCCAGCGCACGGGACGCACGAAACGCATCTGTCCGCTCCCCCAGCGCATCGACTTGGGCCAGGGAAAACGGGTCAGGATCCCGGCCAGCAGATCGGGCAGCAGGAGCCGCGCCTCAGCCCCCGGAGCGCGCAGCGTGCAGGCCAGATAGCTCCCCTTGGGGGTATCGAGCCGCTCCAGATCGGCCACCCTCACCCCGCACACCCTGGCGAACCCCTCGGCGGCGGGGGTGGGATTGCCCTGGGCATCGAAGGCCCGTTCCAGGGGGGGGCCGCGCCGCTCTTCAACCCGGTCGATCTGCCGCTCGCGCAACCCGGCGATGGCGATGACCAGGCGCCTGGGCGTGCCATGACACCATTCGACCACGCTGGCGTCGTCCCACAATCCGGCCTGGCGCAGGGCCTCCGGCACGGCGGTCTCCAGTTGCGCCACCGCCTCCGGCAGCATGCGCGAGGGGATCTCCTCGCAGCCGATCTCCCACAACAGCGCGCTCATGCCGCTTCTCCCGGTTGTTGCTTGATGAGCGGATGACCCAATGCCTCCCGCTGCGCCGCGAACGCCTCGGCGGAGACCTTGGCCAGATTGCGCACCCGACCGATGTAGCGGGCGCGCTCGGTGACGCTGATGGCCCCCCTGGCGTCCAGCAGGTTGAAGGCGGCGGAGGCGCGGATCACCTGATCGTAGGCCGGACCGGGCAGCTTGCGCTCCACCAGGGCCAATGCCTCGGCCTCGAAGGTGGAAAACAGGGAAAACAACTGCTCCACGTTGGCCCCGCTGAAATTATAATGGGAAAAATCGGCCTCCTCCTGCCGGTGGACATCCCCGTAGGTGACGCCGGGCGTCCAGATCAGGTCGTAGACGTTCTCCACCCCCTGAATGTACATGGCCAGACGCTCCAACCCGTAAGTCAGTTCGCCGGAGACCAGGGGCAGATCCAGTCCGCCCACCTGCTGGAAATAGGTGAACTGGGTCACCTCCATGCCGTCGAGCCACACCTCCCAGCCCAGGCCCCAGGCCCCCAGGGTGGGAGACTCCCAGTCGTCCTCCACGAAGCGGATGTCGTGGGCCGCCGGATCGATGCCGATGGCGGAGAGCGAATCCAGATAGATCTCCTGGATGTCGTCCGGAGAAGGTTTTAATATGACTTGAAACTGATAGTAACGCTGCAACCGGTTGGGGTTTTCGCCGTAACGGCCATCCTTGGGCCGGCGCGAGGGCTGCACATAGGCGACGTTCCAGGGTTCCGGCCCCAGGGAACGCAGAAACGTGGCCGGATGAAAGGTCCCGGCGCCCATCTCCATGTCGTAGGGCTGCAAAATGGCGCACCCCCGGTTCGACCAGTATCGGTGCAAGGATAGAATGAGTTCTTGGAAAGTCACTGTCCGCTCCTTGTGGCTCGTGAAAGAATGAGAGATGATCCCTCCTTGCGGCACAAGTGTCAATTCCTCGCGCAAGGGTTGGGGGTTTGCCCATGACCATGCTGGGTCTTTTGATTCTGCTCGCCATGCTGACGAGCTTCGGACTGGACGTGACCGCCGGCGCGCTCAACCTGCGCGCCCTCGCCGCGCATCCGCCGGAACGGTTCGCCGACGTGATCGACCAGGCGGCCTGGGACCGGGCCAGGGCCTATATCCGGGACCGGACCATCCTGGATCTGACCGCCTCCGGGTTCAAACTGGCGATGTTGCTGGTCTGGTGGTTCATGGGCGGCTTTCCCTGGCTGGAGCGGGTGATCGGCGCCTGGAAACTGGGGATACTCGGTTCCGGGGCGATCTACATCGGCGTGTTGTTTCTCCTGGCCAAGCTGATCGCCCTGCCTTTCAAGATCATCGGCACCTTTCTGGTGGAGGCGCGGCACGGCTTCAACCGGACCAGTATCGCCACCTTCGTCGGCGACAAGGCCAAGAGCTTTTTGCTTTCCCTGGTGCTGGGCGGTCCCTTTCTGATCGCGGTGCTGTATTTCTTTCAGTACGCGGGGCAATGGGCCTGGCTGGCCTGCTGGGGAACGGCGACCGTGTTTCTGGTCTTCGTTCAGTACCTCGCGCCCACCTGGCTGATGCCCCTGTTCAACCGGTTCGTGCCCCTGCCGGAGGGACCGTTGCGTGGAGCCATTCTGGATTATCTGCGCGGTGTCGGTTTTCCCGCGTCCAATGTCTACGAGATGGATGGTTCGCGCCGCTCCACCAAGGTCAACGCCTTCGTGACCGGCTTCGGCGCGCGGCGGCGGATCGTGCTGTTCGACACCATGGTCGCCAGACATAGCGTGCCGGAGGTGGTGGCGGTGCTCGCTCACGAGGTGGGCCATGCCCGCCTGCGCCACATCCCCAAAATGACGCTCTTCGCCGTGCTCTATCTGGGGATCATGTCCCAGATTCTGGCGATCGCCATGGGGATGCCCGACCTGCACAAGGCCTTTTACATGGAGCATCTCACCCTGCACGGCGGACTGATCTTCTTCATGCTGCTGGTCGTGCCGCTGGATCTGCTGCTGGGTCCGGCGATGAAATCCCTGACCCGCCGTTACGAATACGCCGCCGACCATTTCGCGGCCACCACCCTGACCGATCCGGGCGCCTTGGCCGCAGCCTTGAAGAAGCTGGCCGCCAACAACCTGACCCACCTGACGCCGCATCCGTTCCATGTGTTTCTCCACTACTCCCATCCGCCCGTTTTGCAACGGATCGAGGCCATCGAGCGGTGCGCGAGGGAGGGGGCGGGATAGATTGTGTCTGGCGATGCATGGATATTGATGATATACAGGCCATCTCTGATTAATGAGAAAATGTTCCAATTTTGCAGAGGAGATCAGCATGACGGATCAAGAAAACGCACCAACCGAGGAACTCGCGGCCCCCGAAGCCAAGGAGGCCAAACCACCCAAGGCCGCCAAGGTCAAAAACGACAAGGAGGCGGAAGCCTCTTCCGATGGAGAAGGCAAAGTGAAAAAGGAAAGCAAGGTCGCCAAGATAAGCGAGGCCGACTATCTCAAGGAACTGGCCAGACTGCATGTCGAACTGGTCAAGCTGCAGGAGTGGGTCAAGGTCAAGGGATTGAAGGTGGTGGTCCTGTTCGAGGGACGGGATGCCGCAGGCAAGGGTGGGGTGATCAAGCGGATCACCGAACCCCTAAGCCCCCGCATCGCCAGGGTGGTGGCCCTGGGGACTCCCACCGAGCGGGAGAAGACCCAGTGGTACTTCCAGCGCTATGTGCCCCATCTGCCCGGTGCGGGCGAGATGTGCCTGTTCGACCGCAGCTGGTACAACCGCGCCGGGGTGGAGCGGGTGATGGGGTTTTGTACCGATGACGAATATCGTGAATTCCTGCGTTCCTGCCCGGAATTCGAGCGCATGTTGGTTCGTTCCGGCATCATTCTCATCAAGTACTGGTTCTCGGTGAGCGACAAGGAGCAGGAAAAGCGTTTCTTGAGCCGCACCAAGGATCCCACCAAGCAGTGGAAGGTCAGCCCCATGGACCTGGAGTCCCGCATGCGCTGGGAAGAATACTCCCGCGCCAAGGATGCCATGTTCTCCTACACCGACACCAAGCAGAACCCCTGGTATGTGGTGGATGCGGACATCAAGACCCATGCCCGTCTCAACTGCATCAGCCACCTGCTGAGTCAGATTCCCTACGAGGATCTGCTGACCCTCAAGGATCCGCTGAAGCTGCCGCCGCGCAAGAAGTCCTCCGGCTACGTGCGTCCCCCCATCGACGAGCAGACCTGGGTGCCTTACAAGTATCACGGTTGACATGCTGTCCGCCTCTGCGGGAGAGTCCGTCTCTCCCGTGGAGGCGTATCTCGCATGGCGTTATTTCCACTCCACCCCGATCGCGGTCAGGCGTTGCAGGCGGGTGGCATCCAGAGTCCCGTCCTTGCGCGCCTGACGTTGGAATTGCAACCACAAACCCAGTCGGGAGTGGTCCGGCTGATCCAACGGCACCTCGCAATGACCGTGCGCGGTGCGGAAGGCGATCAGTTGCTGCATCATCTCCTCGGCCACCGCCTCCCTGGGATCCCAGATCATTCCCAAAGCGGTCAGGGCCGTCTCGTGCTCGCGGGTCAGATGACCCTTGAGACGGGCATTGCGCTGCGTGACCACCCAGGAGGCCAGACGCGGATCCTCCGGCCAATCGGCGGGAACCACGCAGTGACCGAAACGCTCCCGAAACCCCTCCAAGGCACGCAACGACTCCCGCCAGTCGGCCTCCTGGGCATCCCAAACGAAACCGATCGCATCCAGACGACGCATGCGATCCTCCTCCAACTGCCCGGCCACCCGCGCCTTGCGCTGCGCCGCCACCCACCACGCCAACTGCGACTGCACGGCATACCCCTCCGGCACCAGACAATCCCCATGCTGCTCACGATATTCGGTGAGCGCGGCATACATCTCCTCCCAGAAGATCACCTTGGCATCCCACAGGAAACCCAACGCCTCCAGCCGGGCGATTTTCTCCTCCGGCAGCCTGCCATGCCGATACTCCCGACGCTGCAGCTCCACCCAGCGCGCCAACTCCGGATCACCGCTCCATTGCGCGGGCACCAGACAGTGATTGCGCCGCTCGCGAAACCGCGCCAGGGCCAGATAACGCTCCTCCCAGGCCGCCTCCCGCGCATCCCAGACAAACCCGATCGCCTGCAGACGGGCCAGCTTGTCCGCAGGCATGCGCCCCTTTTCCCTGGCGGCGCGTTGCGTCTTGACCCACTCCGGCAGCTCCGGGAAGGGGGGCCACTCACTGGGAATATGAAAATGTCCCTGCCCGGTCAGAAATGCGTTCAAGGCCGCGAAGCCGTCGTTCCATCGCTTCTCCACCGGGTCCCAGACAAATCCCACGCCATCCAGACGCTCTACCCACCCCGGCGGCAAACTCCCCTTCAACCATCCGCGCCGCTGGGCATGCACCCAGGCGGGCAACAACGGGAACTCCGGACACGGCTCCACCACCTCCACATGACCATGCCGTTCCCGATAGCGCGCCAGTTCGGCAAAACGCTCCTCCCGCTCCCATGCCTCCAGATCCCAGACGAAACCCAGCGCATCCATGCGTGCCCGCCGATCATCGGATAACGTCCCCCGCTCGCGCAAGCGCCGCTGCTCCTCGGCCCACACCGCCAACGCAGGATCTTCCGGCCACTCCTTGGGCACCCGGCCATGACCATGCCGCTCATGATGGTTTTGCAACTGGAGAAAAAACGCCTCCCAGGCCGCCGCCTCCAGGTCCCAGACGAAACCCGCCTCTGCCAGGCGCTCCTGCCGCGCCGGTTGCAGTTTTTGCAGTGACCATTCCCGGCGCTGACGCTCCGCCCATTTTCCCAAGGCCACATCCTCTGGATGGTGGTTGGGCAACTTGCCATGCCCCCGCCACTTCTTGAATTGCAAAAACTGGGAAAAGGCATCCTCCCAGGCCGCCTCCTCCAGATCCCAGACGAAACGAATGGCATGCAAGCGGGCGATCCGCTCCGGGGCGAGCCGCTCCCTGCGCCACATCTGCCGTTGCCGGTTGCACCACTCCGACAGGCGCGGATCCTTGTCGTAATGCTCCGGGATGCGGGCATGGCCATGAATGGCGGCAAACCGCTCCAGCCGCTTGCACTCCTGGTCCCAGGCATGGGCCTCCAGGTCCCAGACGAAGCCGATCTCCTCGAGCCGCGCCAGCCGCGCCATGGGCAAGGGATCGGGTCCGGCCTTGCGCAGCCGCGCCGCCCATTCCGCCAGTTCCGGCCGCTCCGGCAAGACCACGGGCACCGCGCAATCCCCGTGTTGCCGCCGATAGGCCTGCAACTCGCCGAACCGTCGGTCCCAGGGGTCCCCCAGATGCGCCAGGCACGCCTCCAGAATCGGCCTCTCCCAGGCGGGGGAGAGGACCCGCAACCGTCTGGTCAACGGCTCGTCGTCGCGACGCTCCTCCCGGCCCCACCCCTCCATGACGGCACGAACCGTTTCGGAAAAGGCCGTGTCCAGCTCCAGCAAGCCCCGCAAGGTCTCCTGCAACAGCCTGTTTTCTCCGAAGCCATCCTCCTCCAGCACCACCGGGATCAACAGACTGCCGGGACCGGTTGCGGGTGTCAGAATGGGGGTGAGCAGCGCGCCGAGTTGCCCGGCCTTGGGCGGGGCCGTCAGGATGACCAGGTCGGCTGCTGGGCAAAACGGCGGTGCCGTTGCGGCATGTACCATCACCCCCCGCTTGGCCTGCAAAAAAATTATTGAAAAAAAATCCAGGGCAATCCTATCTTTTAGTTGATCGCGGGTGGGACGCAGCCACTCCCAGGAGTCCGGTGGCGATACTTCCGCGCCATCGGGCACGAACAGATGAACGCGCTGAATCGACTCCTGTTGGGCAACCCAGGCGAAAATTTCCGCGATCACACCATCGAGGGAGGCTGCGGAAACCGGCAACAGCAGCAGTTGCCAGGGGCGGGGCAGGGGCAGGATCTCCCCGGCGGGCCGGGCGCCAGGGGATTGGAGAAAACAGCGCTTGCCGGCGGGGAGCAGGTCGTCGAGGGTCTCCAAACCGATGAGCAGATCGGGCTGCGGAAAACCGGGCAAAGCGCGACGCAATAACGGTACGGCTGCCCTGCTGGCCAGAACCACCCGTATTCCGGCATGGGACCAACTCAAGAACCGGCGCACCCCGTCCGGATGACGGGTGACGGGAAAATCGGGTTCCGGATGGGTCAGCTCTCCTTCGCCAGCCAACTGCAACACCGCCAGATCCCCCCACCCGGCGTGGGCACGCCAGGCGCGCACCACGTGCAAGAGCGTTTCGCCATCCGGAACCAGCATCAGCACGGTTCGGCGCCCCCCCAGCCGCTGAATGAGGCGCAAGGCCAACAGCTCCGGTTCGTTGCCGGGAGAGAGGGTCAAGGCGGCCTGATCCCCGGCTGTCAGAAGGGCCTGGATCTTCTCCAACGCGGCGGCATGATGCGGCGGGATGAGCGGACGCTCCACCGCCGCCCCGGCCCCTTGCAGCCAACGCCGGAATTGCTGGAAGAAACGCGGCTCCAGACGATCCAGGTCCACCCCCCGGATGCACTGGAATGGGGGGGAACGCTTCCAGGCAACGGGCAGGCGGTCGGCGTTGGTGAACAGCAGGGGCTGCAGGGTTTGCGCCGCCAGGCCGGCGAAACGGGCCGTCCCCTCCGAGCCGATTTTCTCCCGCTCCTCGACCAGCAACAGGTGAAAAACATGCACCTCCCCTTCCAGGGAACGAAAGCATCCGTCCGCGTCCGGCAAGGCTTCCGGCAGGCTCCAGCGTTTCCGCGCCTCCATGGGCACATGGCCCGCGTGCCATACCTCCACGGCCCGATGCGGGGAGCGGGCGCTCAAGACCCCCTCGGCCAGCAGCGCGAAGGCCGCCTGCCGCCACTCCGGGTCCGGAATGGCCAGCAGACGGGACTCCAGCTCCGCGAAGCGGGTCAGATCGTTGAACAGGCCGCTTTCCAGCAATGCCCTGGCTTTGGGGTGACGGGGGAGCATGCCGCGCTCATCGGGGAGTGGCGTCCGGCAGACCACCATCCACCGGCAGCGTGGCCCCGGTGGTGGGGGTCTGGCGCGTGGCGAAGTAGAGCACCGCCCGGCCCACGTGCGTGGCGGTGATGCGGGCCTTGAGGAGATTGCGATTGCGATAGTATTCCTGAAGCCCGTCGGCATCCAGGCCGCGCGCCTTCATGCGATCCGGTCCCACCTCGGCCCACAGCCCGGAAGGACGTTCCCCGTCGGAAAAGACCCCGTCCGGGGCCACCATGTTGACCCGCACGCCGATTTCGGCCAATTCCAGGCTGGCGATGCGCGCCAGTTGGTGGGCCGCCGCCTTGGTGGCGCTGTAGGCCCCGAAACGGGCGCCCGGAGCGAAGACGTTCTTGGTGGAGATCATCACCACGTCCCCGCCGGTCCCCTGCTTGCGAAACAGACGCGCCGCCTCGGCCAGGACCAGCAGGGTGCCATCCACGTTCACTTTCTGCAATTTCTGGAACATGGCCGGCTTCAGCTCCTCCAGGGAGGCGACATGGGCCAGGCCGGCGTTGGGGATCACCAGGTCCACCCCGCCCCATTTTTCCACCACCTGGGCAAACCCGGCGGCCACCGCCTCCGGGGAGGTGACATCCATGCCCACCGCCAGGACGCGTCCCGGATGGTCATCGTTGCACTGGACAAAGAGGGAGTTCAACGCCTCGCCGGGCAGATCGGAGGCCGCCACATGACAGCCGTTGCGCAACAGCTCCCGGCAGATCCCGGAGCCGATGGCCCCGGCCGCTCCGGTGACCAGGGCGACCGTCCGGGAGAGGGGCGATTCCTTGCGGTTGGCCAGCTTCGCCAATTGCAGGGGATAGTACTCCATGGCGAACAGATCCGCCTCGCCCAGGCCCTGGTAGCTGCCCCCCATGGCCGCGACCTGATTCTTGACCTGCACGGTTTGCAGGAATATGTCTTTTACCAGTTCGGCTTCCGTGGCATCGCGTCCCACGCACACCGCCCCGACCCCGGGCAGCAGGATCACGCGGGGGGAGGAGTCGTGGGGCGTGAGACGTTGCCTGGGATCGGCGTGGCGCGCGAACATCTCCTGGTAGGCCTGGCGATACCCTTCCACCGCCGGGCCGATGGCGTCCAGGTCATCGATCCAAAGAGGCAGTGCCTTGGTGCGGATCAGGTGATCGGTGGTGAGGGGCGGGGTGAGGATCAGCTCCCGTCCCTGTTCGGAATCGACCAGGTTCATGGCCTCGCGGGTCATGACCGGGGAGAGGACGAACCGCTGCCAGGGATGATCCGCGTTGCCGGTGGGGATGGCCAGCTTGCCGCGCAACAGCGGGGCCAGCGTCAGGTAGCGCTCGCGGGCTGCGGCGACGGTGGTGACACGGCGCAGGGCCTTGGGGGCGCGGGAACGCTGGGCGATGAACGCATCGGCGCGGGAGACCAGATCGATGGTGGCCGCATAGGATTCCCTGGCGGTGGCGCCCCAGGTGATCAGGCCGTGATGCATCAACACCATGGCGCGGCACCCCGGCGTGCGGTCATGCAGATCCACCACCGCCTTGGCCAGGGCGAAACCGGGGTGGACATAGGGCAGAATCGCGATGTTCTCCCCCAGGGCCTCGCGGACCAGCTTTTCCCCGTTTTCTTGGTTGGTGAGGGCCAAAATGGCGTCGGCGTGGGTGTGGTCGATGAATTTATGTGGTAAAAAAACGTGCAGCAACGCCTCGATGGAGGGGGTGGCCGCGTCGGCCTGGAAGAGGCGGGTGCGCAACGCGTTGACCATGGCCGCGTCGTCCAGGTGGGGCAGGGCGATCAGTTTGCGCAACGCCTCCAGGTCGAGGGCCGAATGGCCGGCCGGTTCGATGGTGGCCAGGTCCCACCCCGATGCCTTGACGAAGATGGCCGGGACCGTATTGCCCAGCAGGTCGCGGATGCTCCCCTTGACCGAGGTGTTGCCGCCGCCGTGCAACACCAGTCCCTTTTCCGCGCCGAGCAGGCGGCTGGCATAGGTGCGGATTTCCAGGTCGTCCCGCCAGCGGGCGGCCTCCACGTCCGACCAGCGATTGTTCATTGCTTGTGGTCCTGATAGAACGCGTAGGCCTGTTGGGGGGTGAAGCCTTCGTGGACCACCTTGCCCACCGCCTGGATCATGGCGGCCGGGGCCTCGGACTGGAAGATGTTGCGGCCCATGTCCACGCCCGCCGCCCCTTGCTGGATGGCATTGTAGGCCATGGTCAAGGCGTCTTGTTCGGGCAGTTTCTTGCCTCCTGCAATGACGATGGGCACCGGGCAGGCGGCGGTGACGGTTTCGAACCCCTTGGCCACGTAGTAGGTCTTGACGAAGGTGGCGCCCAGTTCCGCGCAGATGCGGGTGGCCAGACGCATGTACTTGGCGTCTCGAACCAGCTCCTTGCCCACCGCCGTGACCCCCAGGACCGGCAGTCCGTAGCGCAGCCCCTGGTCCACCAGGCGGGTCATGTTGTGGATGGACTGGGTTTCGAACTCGCCGCCGATGAAGACCTGGACCGCCATGGCCGCCACGTTCAGGCGCAGGGCGTCCTCGATGTCCACCGCGATCCGTTCGTCGGAGAGTTCCTTGAGGATGCCCAGTCCGCCGCTGGCGCGCAGGGAGACTCCCTTGGTGAAGGTGGCCGGGGTGAGGGCGCGCAGCACGCCACGGGTACACATCAGGGTGTCGGCGTAGGGCAGCAGGGGGTTGATGGTGACATCGATGCGTTCCAGGCCGGTGGTGGGCCCCATGAAGTAGCCGTGGTCCACCGCCAGCATCACGGTGCGGCCGGTTTGCGGGGAGAAGATTTTCGAAAGCCGGTTCTTCATCCCCCAGTCCAGGGAGTCGCACCCTTTGAGGGGGAACGGCGTTGCCCGTTGCGGGGTATCGAGGTGGTATTCGTGGGTATCGCGCAAATCGTCGGTATCGGCCATGGGTATCGGATTCCTTGCAAGGGGGTCGTTGCCTGAACAAAGTCGAGCGCGCCTGGCGCCTTCCACCCTCCAGGATGCCTCAAGCTTCATCGGGTTGCAAGGGTTGCATTAACCATGGATTGTCAGATTAGGACGGGGCGTGGATGTTATTGGCATGTAATGTGCATATTTTCTCTTCGGAAGCCAGTGCGTGAAATGTGCATTTTATGATGGACATTTCGGTTTTTTTTGTGTTAATGTGATACAAATTCGGCTTATCAAGAAAAAGTAAAAATTCCTCTCTGTTGCCATTCCAATTTCTGTTGTCGCCACACACAAGGGGGTTGTTTTTGGTATGCACGATCTGCTCAAGCAATATTTTAATCAGGAGATGACGATATACCGTTATCAATTGATCTATTACTGTGTCGGCCTGATCATGTTCTCCTTTGGCGCCAAGGGGTTCATTGACGCCGAACTGGGGACGGATCCGCTGGATGTGCTGGTGATCGGGATGAACAAGCATCTGGGCGTCGGACTGGGTGTCTGTTCCTCGCTGCTGGCGATCTTTTTTCTCACCTGGTGGATGCTGTGGAACCGGAAGCTGCCGCCGATGACGCCGTTCGTGAGCACCTCGGCGGTGGGCTTTTTGTTGGACTTCTGGAACGCCCTGCATGTGGAGCAATACACGATCGAGGCGATGCCGGTCATCGATGTGGATGTATGGGGATATACCCTCAACCTGAGCGCCGTGGGCCTGGATGTGATCTCGCTGTTGATCTGCGCGTACGCCTCCTCGTTGATCATCATGAGTGGCATTGGCATTCGCATCATGGACCTGGTGGCCATTACCATGATCGAGAAGTGGGGCCACTCGTTCTTCCGCGCCAAGATGACCCTGGAGATTGTGTTGTTCTCGACCGGCTGGGTGTTGGGTGGACCCATGGGGGTGACGACGGTATTGTTCCTGTTCCTGGTGGGGCCGTTCATTCAGCCATTCATGCTGATGAATGCCAAATATCTGGACATCCCCAATCATGGGATTATGCAGCAGGTGCATTGAAAGTGGGTTGGCGGCGGCGGTGCGGCAGCCTGCCGCCATGCGCAGTTTTGTGGCAAGTTTTGCATTAATGTTTTGGTGTGAGTTGCATTATTGGCAGGGGGCGGCACTTCGGGCAGAGACCGCGACCATTATCAAATTTTCCTTTTGAAAAATTAAGTTGACAACCTTTCAAAGTGGGCATGGCATGAGCGTCCCAAGTCATGCAACCTGCAATGCATTGATGTGGATGGCGTGACCTGGGGTAGCGCCTTTGTGTGTCAAGCATTTTTGGTGCCAAGTGCTCGAAAATTTTGGAAAATATTTTTGATAAAAGCCTTGCGGAAATCTGGAATGGGTTTAAGATGCTTTCGTTAAGGTCAAACATGTGAGATAGAACGCACCGCCATAACGATGCACATGCGCGAGCACCGCACCGTCTTGGGGACTGCGGCCATCCTGGGGGTTCCATCCGGCATCCGGCTTTCTTTGCCCGATGCCATTGGCAATATCCTTGGGACCGGAATTTCGCAATGCGCGCGTTGGCTGGTGGCCAATTTTTTTTGCGTGGCGGGGGCTTTTTAGCAAGAACCATCAGGATACGATAGAGAGTGACTTATGGAAAATTTGATACCGGAAAAATTCGAGGAAACCAAGATTGACAACCCGAGCGTGCTGGAGACTATGCGCGCCAACATCAAGCATGTATTCAAGGATCCGGCCCAGCAGGTCAAGGTCAACAAGCTGCTCGACGAGGCGATCGAACAGACGAACCGGCGCGAGGTCAAGCATGTGCGTTCGGTGGATCCCGTCAAGAAGTTCATCAACCTGTGGCGGTTGCGCTTCCGCTACGGCATTCACTGGAAAAAACCCTTCTATCCGTTCCGGCTGGCCCGCAATGTTCTGATGGGCAAGATCTACAATACATTCGGCATCAAGAAATACATTCTGCGCGGCATCGAGTACGCCGGGACCTATCGCTGCAACTTCCGTTGCCAGCACTGCCTGTGCATCCGATTGGACGAGAGCAAAACCCGCCGCGAGATGGAGCCGCCGGATTACAAACGGGTAACCCAGGAGGCCATGGATCTGGGCGCGGTCACCTTCGGCCTGGAAGGGGGCGAACCCTTCGTCTCGCAGTACTGGGCGGAAATTCTGGAGGCCTGCCAGTCCCACTACAACCATATCGTCATTTCGACCAACGGCTTCCTGTTCGACGAGGCCAAGGCCAAGAAATGCGCCGAGCTGGGCGTGGATACCATCAATTTCAGCCTGGATAGCGGCATTCCCGAACTGCACGACCTCTTCCGCATGCGCTACGGCAGCTTCCAGAAGGTGATGGAAGGCATCAAGCTTTGCCGCAAGTACGGCATCAAGGTGATCATCAACACCGTGGTCTACAGAGAAAACCTCTACACGGATCACTGGCGTGAGCTTTTGGAATTCAGCGAGCGCGAGCAACTGCTGATCAACACCCTGTTCGCCAAGGGGGTCGGCAACTTCAAGGACAAGGATGTCATGATGTCCGATGAGGATATCGCCAATTACCATAAGGTCATCGATCCGTACACCTGGGTGCAACGGCACCTGAACTACAACTACGGCAAACAGTTCGGTTGCCCGGGCACCAAGGAGATGATCAACATGACCCCCTACGGGGACGTGCTCAACTGCGCCAACATGCACATCTATCTTGGCAACGTGATGGAGAAGCCGCTGAAGGAGATCCGCGAGCAGGCGTTCAAAACGACTCCGTTCGGCGATTATCACGCCTGCTTCCTCGCGGATGACCGCGACTTCATGAACGTCTACTATCCGCTGCTCCAGAAAAAGCCGCACTTCACGGTGCAGGAGTTCCGCGATGACCTGCGCATCTACGAAGAGAAGAACAACAAAGTCGTCTATCCCGAGTTGCGGAACAATTGATCGGGACAGAGGGCTTGAGGGCAATGCGTAACTTGCTGATCGGCGGAAACGGGTTCATCGGCAGCAACCTCGCGATCTATCTCGCCAGACGCGGCGAGGAGGTGACGGTTTATCATCGCGCCTCCTCGTCGCTGGAAAATCTAGCCTCCATACCGTTCCATTCGGAGGTTGGGGAGATCGGCGACGAAGCGCGTCTGAATCAATGCATTGCCCAAAGTGATGTGGTCTTCAACCTGGCGGCCTGCACCTCGCCCCTGCCAAGGGACGAGGCGCAGCGCCAGGCCATCAATGTGGACGGCGCGCAACGGATCGCCCGTCTGGCGCGCAAGCGTGGGGTAAGGCTGGTGCATGTCAGCTCGATTGCTGCGGTGGGCAGTCCTGGTCGCGGACAGGTCGCGGACGAAACCCTGCCATTCAACCGGCAGCACGATCCTTATGGCTCCTCCAAGTATCAGGCGGATCAGTTGGTGCTCCAGGAGGTATCCCAGGGCGCGAACATCGTGATCGCCTGTCCGGGAAATGTCGTTGGCGGACATGCCATGAAGCCAACACAGAAAAACAATTTCGTGGCCATCTCCCAGGGACGGATGAAACTGTATCCGCCCGGAGGGGTCTGTCTGGCCGATGTGGACGATCTGGTGAACGGACTTTACCTGTGCGGGCAAAAGGGGCGTAGCGGCCAGCGTTATTTGCTGGGCGGACACAATGTGCTTTTCAAGGATTATTTCGAGGAGATCGCCAGGGCCACGGGCGGCAAGGCGCCGCAGATACCCTTGCCTGGATTCCTGCTTCCAGTGATGGGTTGGGGAGTGGAAGTGGTGTTTGGTGCTTTGGGACGGGTTCCGCCGGTCAACCGGGACACCGGGGATGTGGTGTCGCGCAAGATGTATTACACCTCACAAAAGGCCTGTACCGAGTTGGGGTACACGATCGGCGACTGGCGGGAGGCGATTCGCAAGGCCTCGCGTACCGCCATGGGGACGCCAGCCCGGTAGTCGGGCACAATGACGTTGACCGGCACGATCCGGTTTGGGAACCGAGGCCGCAGCAGAAGTCGTAAAATCAGGGTAGCAGGAGAAGTTGCATGCAGATACCATTATTTTTACAAAAACTCAATAACAGGCTGATTTTGGTCACACCAGGGCTGATCAAAAATAAACCTTTATTTTTGCTACGTTATGCATTGCGCGTGCTGTTCGCCCCATCAGATCTTCGGAGGCCGATTCGTTCTGTTTTATTTCATACCCACTACAAATGTAATTTAAGTTGTAAACATTGTTATGAAAAAAATTTCAACAACTCAGGCGACCCCATGCTGACGTTGGAAGAAAAAAAACAGGTAATTGCAGAGTGTTTGCGCCTCGGCGCACTCTCGTTCGACTTCGTGAGCGGAGAGAGCCGTCTCTCCCATGAATTCGAGGAACTGGTCAAGGCCTGCCGGCCGGAAAGGACCTACATCACATTGGCCAGCAATGGATGGGGCATTACGGAGGCACAGGTGCGCCGCTACATGGAACTGGGCATCGACAAGATCAATGTTTCCCTGGACAGTTGGAATCCCAAGGAACATGACGAACAACGGGGACAAACCGGTGTCCATGCGAGTGTCATGAATACCATGGCCATCTGCGAAAAATTGGGCATGGCCTATCATTTCACCATGTTCATTCATCGGGATTTCACCCGCACGGATAATTTTCAGAAACTGGTGGAATATGCCATCGAGCACCGGATTCGGGTGGCATTCAAGGCCGCCGTTCCCCTGGGGGCACTGCAAGGCCAAGAGGATGCGCTCATTTCGGAATACGATGTGCAACGCATGCTGGAGCTGCACAAACAGTATCCGTTCCTGAAACGAGATAATTATGGCAATCGTTGCGGGGGCTGTCCCGCCATCGATGAGGTGATCGCCATCACCGCTTACGGCGATGTCCTGCCTTGCAACACGATCCACATCTCCCTGGGCAATGTCAGAAAAGAGGCCCTGGAGGATATTCTGGTCAAGGCGCGCCATATTCATTATTTCAAGAAAAATTTCAACGGTTGCCCCCCTGCCGAGGATCGAACCTTCATTTCACGCTACCTCTCCAAGACCTACAACGCCGAATCCTATCCCATACGGGCGGAAGAGGTCTTTGAAGAGTTGCGGGATTACCCGACCGGAACCGCGCGACCGACCATTTCACCTCCGATGCAGTGAGTCAGAATCATGAACGAAAATGCTCCCCATGGCGCCGAAAAGCTTTACGAGGTTTGGGATGAACACTGGTCCGAAGAGCAGAAACTGACCTTTGTCGGGCGCATTTTCGTACCGATCCGCATGCGCGCCCTGCAGGATGCGATCGATTTTCTGCAACATCAGAAAGGGATCAAATCCGCACTGGATACCGGATGTGGCTGGGGCCATCTGCTCGGTTTGTTTCACGCAGCCAAATTGGATTACATGGGCATTGATGTCTCCTTGCACTCCATAGCCGCCTGCAAAAGGAAGGGCTTCAACGCCAAGGTGTGCAAGGTGGAGGAGGAGACCCGGCAATACGACCTGGTGGCCAGCGAAGGAATGCTGGAACACTTTCTCGATTTTGAACCGTTTGCCCGCCATTTGATGCGCCTGAGCACTCGATACGTACTCATCATGCAGCCCAATCACGACACGTTTCTGGGGCGGCTGCTTTTTTCGGTCACGTATCTCGTTCGCGGGGACAAGATCGTATGGGAATATAATTATCGTATGCGTGATTTTATTGATTGTTTTGATCGGCATGGCTTTTCCGTCATCAGGAATCAGCCATTGATCATGGACACGTCCAGGCTGCTACTTTTCGAACGTCGCGCAGGCACGCAAGATTGAAATTGCATGAACATATTACTGATTGTCCCCAATATCGAAGGTCGGGTGGGATCACCCAACCTGAACATGGCCGCGCTTGCCACATTCATCAATGAGTGCAGTTCTCATCGCGCGGAGATTGTGGATTTGACCTTTCACAAGGAGAACTGGCAGCACCAACTGCACGTGCGTCTCGATGGTCATCACTATGATCTGGTTGGTTTTTCCGTGATGACGTTCGATGTTCTGCAATCCCTTCGCATCGCACGTTTCATCAAGCAGACCTGGAATCTCCCCATTATTTTCGGAGGCGTCCATGTCATTCTCGACCCGGAAGATGTGATTCGCCATCCGGAGGTGGACATCATTTGCACAGGAGAAGGAGAGTTCGCGCTGCGTGAAATACTCGACCAGGGGTTGAATTGCCATGGCATAGCCGGCATCTGGTTCAAGGAGCACGGCACGGTGGTCAGGAATGCCGCCCGACCCTTGCTGGAGAATCTGGATATCCTCCCCTTTCCGGACTGGAGTCAATACGATCTCGAGACCTATTTTTTATTCAATAACAATCATCTGACTCTGATGTCCGGTCGCGGCTGCCCCTATTCGTGCACCTATTGCAGCAATCACATTCTCAAGAAAACCATGACCGGCAAGTACGTGCGCCAACGCAGCGTGGAGAGCGTCCTGGATGAGGTGCAAACCGCCATTGACCGTTACGCGTCACGTGGATTCAAATACATTTATTTCATTGACGATATTTTCATTCTGAACCGCAAATGGACCCTCGAATTCTGTCGCCAATACATTGCGCGGGGATATCATCGCAAGATTCGTTTCACGTGCAGTGTGCGCGCCAATCTGGTCACCGAAGAGGTCATTCGGGCGCTGAAGGATGCGGGTTGTTACCAGGTGGGCATGGGCATCGAAGCCGCCGATGACGCCATTCGCAACGACGTCTACAAACGCCGCATGAGCCGGGAGCAAATCGACAGGGCGGTTGACATCATCAAACGCTCCGGGTTGCTGCTCTCCTGTCAATTCATCATTGGCGCGCCCTTTGAGACCATCGAAATGATGGAAGCCAGTCTGGAACTGGCGCGCAAGATCGATGCGGACACCATCATGTTTTCCATTCTCATGCCCCTGCCAGGAACGGAAATCAAGGATCTGTGCGTCAAGGAAAACCTGATCGAGAAAGAGCAACTGGAACGTTCACAGGTGATGTATTCAACTCCCGTGATCAGGTCCAAACATGCCACGCTGCAAGAGATTCACGCCCTCTACGGCCGGATGCGCCGGTATCAGATTCGCAAGTACCTCACCCGCGGGCTGCAGCTCAAAGGGTTGCGTTTTCTGTGGGATTTGCTGGTGTTTCTCGTATATCTGAAGCCCAAATACAAACTGGAAATCCAAAATGCCTTCAAGGTGACTGTAAATAGATATGTACTTGAAAAATTACAATAATATTAAAAAATATCTATTGATTGGCAGCCTTGGCATCAATATGTTTGTAATAATGGTTCTGGTCACCCCGATAGCGGAGGGGCTTTACCATGTGCTGAATTTCAGCGAGGCCCCGCGTGCCAGTCAGGCCATCGTGGTGTTGCCATGCGAGATGTACCGCAACGGACAACCGGGGATGAACTCACTGTCCCGTGTCAAAAAGGGGCTGCAACTCTATCGGGAAGGTTATGCGCCGTTCCTCATCTGCGCGGGAGGATATCGTCATGAAGGATATCCCATGTCAACCTGCCAGGCCATGCGGGAGGAGTGGCTTTCACATGGGGTTCCGGAGCAGGCGATATTAGTGGACGATCAGACCATGAACACCTACAACGATCTGCGCCATCTGGTGACGGAGTTCAAACACCGTTTCGATTTCGATCAGGCGATTTTCGTGACATCCTCCTATCACACCTACCGGGTGCGCAAGATTCTGGATAAAATGGACGTGAAAGGACGGGTTGTGGCTACGGAACCCTATCAATACCATGCCTACACCATGGCGGAACGCCCTTTGCTGTTCCGGGAAATCACGCGGGAATTTCTGGCGATCGTCTATTTCCGTTTGCGCGGTTATATTTAATCACAACTGAGGCGGGGTCGAGATGTATCCCTGGCAAGATGAAGTTTTATTAGTGACAGGCACCACTTCCGGCCTTGGTCGCGCCCTGGCGCTGGAGGCGGCAGCGCGCAAGGCCGGCGTGATCATGCTGGCCCGTTCGCCCGACCGGCTCGGGGATGTGGCCAAGGAGGTGGCGCAACGCGGAGGCACACCATATCCCTATGAACTGGACCTGGAAATGGTGGAGCGGATTCCGACCCTGTATGCGCAAATCAAGCAGGATGTCGGCAAGGCCCCCACCATTCTGATCAACAATGTGGGTTACCAGGTGGCGGGCTTCGTGCAGAACATCCCCGTGGAACTTTACGAACGAAGCATGCGCGCCAATTTTTTGGCGCCGGTTGCCTTGATGCAATGCGTCCTGCCCGACATGTTACGCCAGGGCAAGGGGGTGATCGGCAACATCATGAGTTCCATCATGTATCACGCCTTTCCCGGCGTTTCGCCATATGCGGCATCCAAATCCGCCCTGGGCGCCGTCCACGAGAGTCTGCAGATCGAATTGACAGGCAAACCCGTAAGGACGTTGCTGATCAGGCCTGGCAGTTTTCGTTCGAACTATTGGAAAAACACGCAGGTGGATGATCGCATACCAGGCTATACGAAGCCCACGGGCGAGCATGGACGGGATCCGGCATTTGTCGCGAACACGATTCTGAGCGCCATCGAACAGAACAAGAGCGAAGTAAATTTGAGCACATTCAAGGATTTTATAGGTCAACAACTCAGCTATTTTGCGCCTGGCCTGCTCCGCAAGGTCATTGCCAGGAACAACCATAAAATCATCAATGGATATCCAAGGGATTGACATGTTGGCAGAACGCAACAGCACGCAGAAATGTGGACCACAGCCTCCTGAGGATACGCAGATCGAAGGGATGATCGACTCCCTTTATCCCGACCCGGTCGAGGCCCAACGTGTTCGCGAGATTTTGGCAGAGTCGGAAAGGCAAAGTCAATTGAAGGAAATTCGCGTCATCCGCCAGACTCCCCCCTGGTTGAAGAAGGCGCGGATCTATCACAAGCTGTTCAAATATGGCCTGCACTTCAGCAAACCGCTGTTTCTGGTGCGTCTGGCGCGCAACATGATCCTTGCGAAGATCTATGCCATCCTGAAGATCGACAAGCACATTCTGCGTGGCTGCGAATTCTGTCCCACGTTCCATTGCAATTTCGATTGCAGCCACTGCCTGTGCAAGGAGTTACAGGAGCGCAGTACACGCAGGGAGATGGATGTGGAGGATTACCGACGGGTGGTCAAGGAGGCGATGAAACTGGGTGCGACGGCCTTTGGCATCGAAGGTGGAGAGCCGTTTGTCAAAAAGAATTGGGACAAGATAATTGAGGCATGCAAACCCAGATGGAATCACATCAACATCACCACCAATGGCTATCTGTTCGACGAACCGCGGGCCAGGCGGTGTGCCGAGTTGGGAGTGACGGTGGTCGCCTTCAGCATCGACAATGGGGTGCCGGAGTTGCACGATCTTTTCCGGCGCAAGCGGGACTCCTTCGCCCGTGCCATGAAGGGGATCGAATTGTGCAAACGCTACGGGATCAAGCCGATCATTAATACCGTCGTGCACAAAAAGAATCTTTATACGGACGGATTGCTGAAACTGCTCGAGTTTGCGGAAGAAGAGCATATTCTGTTGCATCTGATTTTCGCCAAGGCGGTCGGCAACTTCAAGGATGATCGGGCACTGATGCTGGATGATGATGATTTCAAGGCATTTCGTCATATCATCGCCCCTTATGGATTCGCCCATCTGCATCATGACACGGAAACGGTGCACGTGGGCAAGCGCGGGGGATGTCCCGGCACCAAGGAAGTGCTCAATTTCACGCCATACGGGGATGTGATCCATTGTGCGCTCATGCATATCTATTTTGGCAACGTCATGGAGGAGTCGCTGGCCTCCATTCGGGAACGCGCACTGAAACAGACCCCGTTCAGCCGATTTCAGCCATGCTTTCTGACGCAGGACAAGGATTTCATGAATATCTATTATCCGGCAATGGAGGGCAAGGCACACTTGAAGATCGAGGAATTTCGTGAAGCACTGATTGAGTACGAGACGCAAAACCAGGTTGTGCTATACCCGGAAATGCACAAGGAACCACAAGAACCCATGAGCGGTTCGAGAGGCGCGTGATTTACGGGATGCGTGACTGATGGTTAAAAAACTGGTTTCACTCAGTATTGGCCTTGGTTTGGTTGTTATTTTTTTTCATATTGCGGATTTTAGTTGGCATGATGTCTTGGAACATATGCGGGAAGGCGGATGGCAAACATTACTTGGAGTGATTTTTTTTACATTTCTGATGTATCTTCTGTCGGCCATCAAATGGTCCATCATTATCCACGGTCTGTATCCTGAAATCAAAAATATTTCTGTGCGTGCTCTTTATGGACATATTTCTATAAGTTATATTGCGGGATTGATTATACCGCAAGCCGTCAGCAATATTTTTATTCGAAGTGTTGGTTTAAGAAAGCACAATAATGTGGCGATGCAGGTGGGTATTTATACTGTATTAATTGATCAGATAACCAATTTGTTATCAATTATCATTTATATAATTCCATCAATTATTATTTTTTTTAGAATTGGCAGTCGCGAAACGGCAATCTGGCTTGCCAGTGTCTCAACAATCTTTCTCGTTATAATATTTTCACGATATCATAGAATAGTTTTTCAAATGGTCGGCCATGGTTACGCCTGTCTTATTTCCTTATTTCATCGTATTCCCTACAGGAAAAGTGCTGCCAATGAAATTAAGTTTGATATGAATTTCACTTTATCAGATCAAGCGGCATTTTATAGTATTATGGCAGCATTAATACGTCATGTCGTGATCGCGGTTCGGCTTTATTTGATCGTCTGGTTCATGAACCTCAATATCGACTTTTTTATTCTGTTTTGCTCCAGTTCGATTACTTTGCTAATTGGTATACTTACCATGATTCCGGGGCAACTGGGGGTGGGCGAGATGGGATGGTATGCCTTGCTTGGGATATCCGGCTCGCCAGACAGCGACATTGTTGTCTTCGTGGTGAGTATGCGTATTTTTTCTAATGTTGCCATCATCCTGCTAGGATTGATCGAGCTGGTTGCCTTCAACCCCTCAAACAGTCAACCAGATGGGCTGACCAGATCCAAATGAAAAAAATTATTGCATTGTTTGTTGGGGTGTTGATTATTTATGGCTGTTTATATACGCTCGATGTCTCATGGACCACCTTCTTGACTAATATTCAAAGAATCAAAATTTTTGATCTATTTATTTTTGCATTATTACATTTTATAGTTATTTTTGTTGGCATGATTCGTTGGGAATTGATTGTATCCTCCTCCCTCCCGGAAATATCATGGCCGAAACATTTTTTGCGCCTTTCCTATCTCGCCGCATTTATTTCCAGTCTATTGATACCCAACATTGGCGCCATGGGTACCAAGGCCCTGATGATTAAAAATGGCGGCAATACGACATGGAAAAATGCAGCTATCATTGTTTTTATTGAACAAATTTTGAACCTTGCCATTCCTGGCATCTTGTTGTTACCGGGTGTGATCCTGCTTTTTAACATAGAGCCAGTTATTTTGAATATTCTATTTTGTTTGCTCGGTATCGTGTTCGTTCTTGTCATTTTGTATAATGCAAGATCATATGTGTGTCTTGCAATTTCAGCCTTCATAATAAACATTCAGATGACTATTGCAAGAATATCAATAAAGCCAAGGGAAATAGCCGATAAAAATGATCTATATGAATCAATGGCACAATATCTCGATCAAAAAAATTTCGCACTCATACTAGTCTACTCAATTGCCGTCTACCTTGCTCCAATAATTAGATACTATCTTACCATTAAGGCAATGGATGTCGATATCCATCCATTGCTCTTTATAATTGCCTATCCTGTGATTCATGCAATAATATTGTTTTCGATCACTCCAAATAGTTTGGGAATATTGGAAGTGGGGTGGATCGTTGTCTTGATGTTTCTTGGAGTCGACAAGGAAGTGTCAGCAACCATCTCAATTGTACTTAGAATAATTGATCAGATTCTTTTGGCTGTGACAAGTGTTGTTGTTTACTTATATATACTTATTTCTGGCGTTTCGATATCAAGCCTTTGTATGCAAAATAAACCAGATCCAGAACAAAAAAAATGTCCTTGACATCGTGATTATGTCAACGTATACTGAGGCTTCACCATTTTTTGGTTGTTTTGGATTACGCGGCCAAGTTGAGCAATGCTGTTGTCAGCCATTTTCGCACAGGATTCTGTGGTACAGTGAAAACCCGTGCAAAATCTTCCGACAGAATGGCTTCGGCGATAGTGCGCCGGACATCAGAGAATGCGAAACTGTCGTGTCCTTTGATGGCATGGCGTCGCTGGGGCATGTTGGCCAGCATGGCAGCGTAGATCCAGACCAGGGACATGGCCATCATGCAGAAATTGATGTGGTTTGTCACGGCATGGGCATTGCGCGTTTGGCTGCATCGGCTTCCGATTTCCTGCTTGAGTTCCTTGAAGCTGGCCTTGATCTTCCAACGGGCAGCATAGAGTTGAACGATATCGACGACGGTTAAAGAATGATCGGTGGTGAAGAGGGCCACCCACTGGGATCGCCGATAGACCCAAACGATGCGAACCATGCCCTTGAGAGATGGCAACATGGCAACATGGCAACATGGCAACATGGCAACATGGCAACATGGCAACATGGCAACATGGCAACATGGCAACATGGCAACATGGCAACATGGCAACATGGCAACATGGCAACATGGCAACATGGCAACATGGCAACATGGCAACATGGCAACATGGCAACATGGCTACGGACGAGTACGCCAGGATAGTTCGTTGTTTGCCGTAGATCTGGACAGAGTATTCCTGGGCCTCATCCCGGTAGCGTGCGGCCAACTCGCTGATGGAACCGAGGCGTATGCCGTACTTGGAAGGTCGTCCCCTCTGAGGTTTCGTTTTTGGTTCCGGCTGTGCGTGAACGACGGTGTTGGAACGTAGCCTGGAGAGCATGTGGAATCTGGAGCCGAGTTCTTTGCGTGCCGGATTCAGCAGGCCATCATTGCCGAACCAGTTGTCACACACGACCAGGATGGTGGCATTGGTAAAGGAGTTTGCTACTTCCACCAGCATGGCGACAGCTTGGTCGAGTTTGTTCTGGAACGGCACTGTTTGCTTGCCCTTGGTGGCGTTGATGGTTTTCTGGTCGATGGAAGTCTTGGGCAGGTAGAAACGTGACGCCAAGGGCAGACAGGCCCAACGTTCCTTGATTTGCTTGAGTAATCCCAGGCATACCACATTTTGTGCCCATGGGTACTGGGATTGGTTGGCTTTGGCGGCATGGTCGAAGAAGGTTGCACAGCCGAAGACTTTCTTGCCGGTTTTTGGGTTGATGAAGTCGTCCAACGCCAGCACCAGCCGACCATTGGTCAGGGGGGATGGGATCATTTGCCAAAGGATCAGCCAGAGACGTTGCCAGGAAGTTTGGGCGACGCCATGAAGATGTAGAATCGTCGCTGGGTCACATCCAAACCAAACAAGGTTTGCAGGGAGCGCAGGAGATTCGAGGTCATGGCGGATGAGCATGGCACAATGACCGCCAGAAGCGTCTTGATAAACCAAGAGGCGCGCTCCTGGCCCAGAGAGGTTCTGGAAAAAGCGGACTGGAAAGGTGCGAGCAAAGGACGTAGAATGAACATCGAACATGGCTCCTTTTGGATGTATTCTCAACGGGTTGCACCATGAAGCATACACCAAAAGTGAGCCATGTTCACGGATATTTTATTGATTTCAAATAAGAATTTTGAATTTTTTGCTTGGTGAGCCAAGCATCGATTAAATTTTTTTATTGCTGTATCCGATAGACTGATGGCACGGTAATATTAGTATGATATAATAAATTTAAAATTATTTCTATTAACAAAGATGTATTTGACCGCTTTTTGGCGGCAAAAAAATCGGTGAAACGTCAGAACATATAATCAACCCATCGTAAATGCTCTCATGTCAGCCGAAAAGTTATGTCTGCCGACAACCGATACCTTGACGCCGGATTGCCTGCCCAACGCGAGCTTTGTGGAGTGCCATATGCCATGATATCAAAAATAGTTTTTTATGATCTTTCGTTGGAGAATTTAGGTGTTCAGATTTTAAAAAGCATTTTAAATCGCAATGGATTCAATGCAAAAGTTATCTATGAACCGACATACAGCGATGCTTTCATCAGGAGGCCAAATTATTCGGATCGGTTGGAAAAAGGGATAAAGGAAATACTTTCGCTCGATCCGGATGTCGTTGCATTTTCGGTATATACTTTCAATATTGCCTACTACCTGCAGGTGGCAGGGCGTCTTAAAAATTTAAATCCTAATATAATCACTTTGTTTGGCGGTTCTCACGCGACACTGGTTAAAGAAAAATTATTGGCAAATCCCTCTGTCGATTTTTCAATTATTGGCGAGGGCGAAGCGGCAATCGTGGAACTGCTCGAAGAACTCAATGGGCAAAAAAGGTTCCACCAAGTCAGGAATTTGTGCTATCGCAAGAATGGCCTGGTTTTCAGCAATCCGGTAAGGCCATACATTCATGACCTTGATAATCTGCCATTTCCGGATAAGAGCGATTATTTTAGTAAAAATTCCCTGTGCTACACAAGATATCTAATATCCGCCTCGCGCGGTTGCCCCTTCAAATGCACATTTTGTTCTAATGAACCACTGCACGAGATCTATCACGAAGAAAGAAAACATCTCAGAGCCAGAAGCCCTGCCAATGTCATTGAGGAACTGGTTGCCGTGACTCGTGCCTATCCTGTGAAATGTATCCATTTTATTGACGAGTTATTCACGGCACGCCCAAGTTGGCTGCAGGAATTCGCTAAACTCTACAAAAAGGAGATCAATCTGCCTCTGGAGTGCGATACTCATCCATTACTATTAAATAATCGCTCTCTTGATTTACTCAAAGATATAAATACAAAAGTTATTTCTGTTGGTGTGCAGACAGGCAGTGATGACATGCGGCAAACCCTTCTCAAGCGAAAGGAGTCCAATGTGCAGATCGCCAGCATGATCCAGGCAGCAAAAGAAAGAGAGATCAAAATTGGCATTGATCACATTTTCGGGTTGCCAGGCGAGACATTCGATCATATCAAGGAGTCGATCGACAGGTATGCGGATTGGGGACCAACATACGTCAACATCAATTGGCTCCAGTATCTCCCAGGCACCAAAATCATCGATTCCGCGATCGAGTGTGGAAACATCAAAGAACAAGACAGGCAAAAAATCGATGATGGCCTGTTTTTCTTTGAAGATTATCAGCTTTTGCCTGAACATAGAATCATTTATGGAAAATATATCAATCTGATGCAATGCATTGGAGTCCTTCCTGGAAATGTGGTGCATTTCTTGAACAACCATATCGAATGGATCCCGCACCACCACATTGCCGGCAGGATCGTGCAGGTCATTTCACGCGTATTTCTCAATAGAAAGAATTGGGCGATGCGTTATCTTTTAATCGCTGTGCATGAGAAAATGAAAAATTTTACAGCAAAGTATAAAATGATTATGACAGATCGATGATCAGGAGCAAGGCCGGCATCTTTTGCCGGCCCTCGCATGGACGGCAATGCGACGAAAACCTTGACAAGTTGCGCGGGTTCACTCTATGTTCAGTAGGTTGGCTGAGTGTTACAAGGGCATGACGGGCTTTTTGCATGCCATGATGCGTGGCGGAGGATGTGGAATCGGCTGACTTGCTCTTTATGACCCTGTCGTGCACCGCGTGGAGCCACATGGGATGCCCGTGGACATGTTGCCCGAAGTGTATCGAGACTCTTTCGTATAATACAAAACCGGAGATTAGGATGAATGTAATTGCTCTTAGAGTGGCTGGAGGTATTGTTGCTTATTTTTTGGTTTATTTGATTACCAGGTGGTATACTATTGACTCGCCGTTGCATTTGTTTCGTATTGCCATGTATTGTGGCGCTGTGGGCATGCTGCTTACCCTGCTCTATCAGTTCTTCAAAGGCATCACAATTATACACTCATCCACGCCTGCGGGCAAGCTCATGGGGTGGATCGGCGCCATTATGAGGGAATGGTTGTACACTTTTGTTATTACCTATTCCCTCATCATCTTCTATTCCTATTACCGGGCCACTCATTGACGGTTGGCTGATTCTTGGTATAAATGACCAGCGAGGACCATATGCTCAATTTTTCCCCACCCTGGAGGATGCGCACCTTATTCAGAAGAGTCGTTATCGTCTCTCTGTCCGCCAACCTGATGTTAATTTTGATTCTCTTTTCCCCGTTGAATGCATTCATGCATCATCTGACTTACTCCAATGACCCATTGCCAGAACATGGTGAAGCGGTGGTGGTCATGTCGTCCAATTTTCCCTTTCCAACCAAGAACGGCATGATGTGCATCTCCAGTTTGATCCGTCTGCAAAAGGGTCTGCAACTCTATCGGGAAGGGCGCGTTGGCAAAATTATCGCCTTTGGCGGCGTTGAAATCGAAGGAACGGGCGGCAAAACCATCGCCAAGGCCATGAAAGAGCAGCTTATGCTCTATGGTGTTCCGGAACAGGATATCATCGTTCAGGATGCAATACTCGGACGAGATCTTTATTATGATAATATGTTGCACATGATGAAGACGCACAAGGAGTTCGACTGGAACAAGGTCATTTTCGTCACCTCCACGGATCAGAGTCTGCGGGTCAGGAAATGTCTGGTCAGCGAAGTCGCCAATCCCATTGTCTCCGTTTCCGAGCCTTATGAAGTCACTGCGGACTGGGCGTTGCGTTTTCATCTCTTTCGGGTGGTGATGAACGAGCTGCTCTTTGCCTTGCCTTATTTCCAATTCACGGATCGTTTTGCCGATTATGGCGACCCGAACCGCTATACCGGGCCCACGAAACCTCGATTTTTTCTGCCATGACATCCTGATCTGATTGCCTGGAGAGCACATGATGGTCCTATTGAAGCGTGCCGCCCAATGGCTGGCGCCTTGGCTGTTCGGTATCGGATTCGGCCTTCTCGTTCTGGAAACCTTCTCCGTGATCCTGCTGCTGACGGTTGCCAAGCCGCAGCAGCAGCATTTCAACGAACCCTATCACCTCATGGATCGCTTCCCGGCACAACTGCGCATGAGTGCCGAGGAGATTCGCAAGGAGTTTCCCCGTTCCTTGCCCATGCAACGCACGGGCGGCTATCTCACCTTTCCGTTCGATCCCGTGCTCGGTTTCCGGGTGACCGACAATTTGGAGTGGTATGGTGGCGATGCTAATGATACTCATAATAAATTTTTCATCGTAACCTTTGGCGGCTCCACGACAGTCGGCGACAATTGGCCGAAATATCTCAAAAAATATGCTCAGAAGGAGAAAATCGCGCAGGAACTGGTGGTCCTGAACGCCGGTCACATGGGCTACACGACGTTTAATGAATACATCTATCTGACCGACTGGATTCTCCCCATGTTGGAACGGATCGGCGCCAAGAGACCCGATCTTGTCTTGACCCTGGATGGCGCGAACGATGTCTGGACTCGAATTTTTAGCTATCAGGAATATCGATCACAGCAAGCTCAGATTTGGTACAGCCACTACCATGGTTACCACCAGCATCTGGATACCGACCTGCGCAAGTTGAACGAACCTGCCACGCAACTGCGCCAATTGGGGGCGGTCCTGGCCATGCAATTGTACGATTTCTCCGTCAATCAGCTCGCCCTGGTCATCCCGTATTCCCTGAAGACGTTCCTCTCCCTGATGCGTAAACAGTTGCAACCGCCACCCTCCTTGGACGATATCCGCAAGCTGGGTGAGACCAACATCGTCGTGCTGGACGAAAAGATGCAAGATACCCTGGTTAAATCGTTCCGGGATTCCCTGCTTGACTTTCATGGCGTGACGGCCATTCGCAAGATCCGCTTCGCGGCTTATCTGCAGCCTGTATTACTTGATAAATATTATCCGCATGATGCGTCCCCGCATCTCTATTATCCTAACATTAACTTTTTCTCCATGAATCTCTATCGGGTGGCAAGACAGTTCACCCGCCTTGGAGGTCCATATGTCGTCAAGACTGAACCACTTTATGCCAAGATAGAGCAAATGTATCAAACCTTGGCAGATGAATATCAAGGCGCTTTCGTCAATATCACCGGTGTGTTACATGATTTGCCAGATGTCGCGCAGGTCTACAACAAGGATGCCATTCACTATGAGATACAAGCCAAGGAACGCATCGCGCATGCCATTATCCAGGACGTGTCAAGGAAGGGTATTTTGTCAAGCAGGCAGTGAATCAGGTCAATTACGCGCTCTTACAGGGGCGTTGTCAGATCAATGACGACAAAATCACCAATAATTTTATGTGCAAAAAGCTTATTGAGTTCAATCATGGCTGTTAAGATGCGTATGATGGATGTGTACCAAATTTGAGTATCTGGATTGATAGAATTGATAAGTCTTTTAAAATATTGAATATCCTTTACACCAAAACCTCTGAATTTTAAAATCAGGGAATGAATGCCTGCCTTGAGGAATAACTGCCTGACATCCTCGGTGGAGCTGTCGGATGTTATGTTCTTATTATTG
The DNA here is from genome assembly GCA_002753185.1 of Magnetococcales bacterium WMHbin3. GTDB lineage: Bacteria > Pseudomonadota > Magnetococcia > Magnetococcales > Magnetaquicoccaceae > Magnetaquiglobus. Next base: position 12,142 of record PDZX01000017.1, on the reverse strand, counting down.
ATCCCAGTGTCGGCAATTTTGATGGGATTACGTTCAAAATCCAAATGGAACGTTGATGGCGTGACCGCCAGAATGGTTTTTCCTGGTGGTACGTGAGCCTGAATGCGCCGCATCTCTTCCTTGAAACTGACATCGAGAACGGTTTGAATCCCCTTGCGATACTCCGTATTCGATGCGACTGGAAAGGATATGCAATGATTGTATTTTACTGATGTTGCAATCCTTTTGATTAAGGTATCGCCAAAAGAAATACATATGATAACCAAAATACAATTTATTATAATATTTTTAATTTTATTTTTGGTTAATATTTGAACTAAAATAATTGCAACAGGCGCAATCCCTAACAGATTTGGGATTGCATACCGGATTGCCGTTCCCATATCATCGATTCGTCCCGCAATTGGCCCCATGAGAAAATAGCTCGCAAAACTGGCACTGCATGTCGCCAACAGCACCACGGCAACCCCACGGTGCCCATTGTCCCGGCGTAAAATCCACCAACTCCATATGACAATGCCAAAAAGCATTAATACAATTAAAGTGTAATAAATGGGTTGCCCGCCGTAAAATAATTGATTGTTTTGAAACAAAAATACCGTATATCGAACAAGATTGAAAGTGAGCGAGTTGCTCGGCTCATTGCTCCCGACCCCGGACCCACCCATCAGTATCGCCAATTTGTCTTGAAACGGCATACTCCAGGCCAGAGACTCCATCACCATGATACCCGCCCCCAGAAAAACGATTAGAGCGGCATCGCGGACTGATAAGCTTCTCTTGAATAATATAATTATCGATATGATTAAGAAAATAACAATGAATGTAACAAATGTGAATTTAAGTGGCAGCAATGCTCCCGCAAAAAGCGCCACGGGCACGGATGCCAAGAGCTGCTGCCGTAATATGGCGGTTTCCAAGGTCGTGAACAATCGTATCGCGGCCAGACTCATGCCCATGACCACCACCGCGCCCGTGTATACAACCGAGACATTGACGATCTGTGGATTGATGACCAGAAACAGCAGCATCGCTCCCAGCAAGGAATGCGACGGAACCTCAAATTCTTCGGCAATCTCCTTGAGCAGAATCAACCCCAAAATGGGGGCGAATACGTGATCCAAGGTGCCAACGTAAGCAATGGGCAGATGCGCGGCAAAAAATCCTTGCAGGAATGCCATTCCACCAACCGCAGAGTTGCCAACACTATGAAATGGTTGCCCTGTCAAGGTGCCATAGTTGATTAGTCCAACAACAATATTGAAATACGTGTCGAGATCATCTCCATAATTAAAGCTTAACTCTGGCGTCAAATAGATGAATAAAAAAAGAGCCGTGCAGGCGATGACACTATATGACAATTCCTTCCAAATATCCCGACGCCTCGAACGAAGCGGCAAACGCGCAAGGCCTGCCAACCCCTTCACACGGTATGCCGGCAGAAGGGTCAGCCAAACAGCCATGCCCAACCCCACGACCACCATCAGATCGATCATCCAACCGGTGGCGAGCCTCATGATCTGCAAAAATGCACCGAGGAAAATCCAAATCGCCATGCCCATGACGACCGGATAAGCGAATCGAAAGGGCCGCTCCCTGCCATGACACCACGCCAATACAAGCGATCCCCAGCCATGCAAGGCAAGGGTGAAAAGGAACATCAATACAATACTGTATATTTTTATCATGGTACGTTTAGCCTTATTCTTCCATGAAATCGCGTGGCAGTCTCACCGAACATCCTTTACCACCCGCAACCCCACGATGCGGCTCGGATTTCCCGGCTCCTCGTGACGGTGCGCCGCGCGCAGCTCGCTGGCAGGCCCGAACCAGCTCCCGCCTCGCATGATCCGCATCGAACCCTCCTTCGGCCCCTTGGGATTGCTGCCGGGGGACAAGGCATAAGACCTCTGACCGTACCAGTCGGAAACCCACTCGGCCACATTGCCGAGCATGTCGTGCAAACCCCAGGGGTTGGGCCACTTCCGGCCCACCGGATGGGTGCGGCCGCCGGAGTTCTCCCTGTACCAGGCGTACTGCTCCATCCACTCGGTGTCGTTGCCGAAAAAGCGCACCGTCTCGAACCCGGCCCGCGCCGCGTACTCCCATTCCGCCTCCGTGGGCAGACGGTACAGCATGGTGTTCTCGCGGGCGTTCAGCCGCTTGACGAACTCCTGCGCGTCCTCCCAGCCCACCTGCTCCACCGGCAGATCCGCGCCCTTGAAATGGCTGGGGTTGGACAACATCACATCCGACCATTGCCGCTGGGTCACCTCATGCCTGCCCAGCCAGAACGCGCGGGTGATCGACACCGGATGGCGCGGCGTCTCGTGCAGGGTGGCATCCCGATCCCGGCCACGATCCGAACCCATCAGAAAAGTACCGGGCGGAATCCATGCGAACTCCATGTCGATGGAATTGGTGAAGGTTGGAAGCGGCTCGGTGCCAACCGCTGCCCCGCTCCAGAATGTCAGGATCGTCAGACAGCCGCGCAAATAGGGTAGCATGCGCATTGCAATTCTCCTCGTGACCTGTGGGAATGGTGTGCCGCTGCTTGCGTGACACGCGCCTTTTTATAGCAAACCGGCCAGCCCGTGTCATGGGTTTGGCTGGCATCAAGCTTGCAAAAATCATGCTGGGTTTTTATTGTCTGCTTCCTCACGACGGTTGGTACTCATGCACGCGAGCGCCTTTTTCATCCCTGTGACGCTGTTGACCGCTTGGCTCGCTGCCCCGCTGCGGGCCGCAACTCCGCCGGAATACCAGAACTGCGTGTTGACGCTTGTCACGCCAGCCAAAAGCGCATTCGCCGCCGATCGACTCCAGGAGGTGTGCCGGCGACGCTTTCTTCCCGCCAAATCCGACGAGACCGAGGCGTGGGGCGAGTTCGATACCTGTCTGACCCGCCATCTCCCGGCGGCCTCCAGCGATCATGCCGCCAAACGCATGGTCGATCTTTGCCGGGAAATGGCAGGGGATCCCACGCCAGCCGCCAAACCGGGAAAGGGCATGCTGGAATGGCTGCAGGCCATCGATACCCCAACCGCAGCCAGGAATCGGGAAAACGCCGCTCCCTGGATCGACGGCGACCGTTTCGTGCCCCTCGCGCCCGTGAAAACCGGACAGTGAATCTCATCCTGTTGCCGCTGCTCCTCGTCCTGATCGCCGCCTGGCCCACCTCCCTGCCGGCCCAGGAGTGCGCCTGCAAGGAGCTGGTCATCGCCGTCGATGTGGGTCATGGCCTCCTCGACCCTGGCGCCATCAGCGCCCGTGGCAAACCGGAGTTCGAATTCAATCTCGTCATGGGCGCCATGATCAAGGATCAACTGATCCGCGCCGGCTACCTCCACACCTTCGCCATCGTCAATCCCGCCAACCTGCGGGAAAGGGTCAAAATCGCCGAGGAAAAGATGGCCGATCTGTTCCTCTCCATCCATCACGATTCGGTGCAGCCCAATTTCCTGAAAGCGTGGGAGTTCAACGGAAAATCGCAAAAATATGCCGATATGTTCCGCGGCTATTCGGTGCTGGTCTCCACCGGGAACATGCAGTATTCCAAAAGCCTCGCATTCGCCAAACTGGTTGGCAGGAATTTTCTCGATGCCGGTTTCACCCCGGCCTACCACCACTCGAAGAAAGTGCCGGGCGGGCGGCACACGATGCTCGACGAAAATCTGGGCGTCTACCAATTCGACAATCTGGTCGTGCTCAAATACACCATCATGCCGGCGGTCCTGATCGAATTCGGGGTGATCGTCCACCGCGACGAAGAGTTGCGCTTGCTCGAAACCGAAACCAGGGAGAAAATGGCCCGTGGCGTGGTGGAGGCGGTCAATGCCTTCAACAATCTCGATTGCCCCGTGCCATGAGGCCTCAACCCACTTGCTTCCAAGGAACGCGAAGAATGACGAAAAAAAATCTTGCCTGGCTCCCCGTGCTGATGGGATTGCTCCCCGCCACCGCCTGGTGCGAGGTGATCGGCACCGTGGATACGGTCTTCAAGATGCTCGGTCCCGATGACAAGATCGTCGTCGAGGCCTTCGACGATCCCAAGGTCGAAGGCGTGGCCTGCCACCTGAGCCGCGCCAAGAAGGGCGGGGTCTCCGGCGGGCTGGGCCTGGCCGAGGACCCTTCCAATGCCTCCATCGCCTGCCGTCAGATCGGCCCCGTCAACATCAAGGAGACCCTCAAGGAGGGGGAGGAGGTGTTCGCCAAAAGCACCTCGCTGTTGTTCAAGACCCTCCACGTGGTCCGTTTCCACGACAAGAAACGCAATACCCTCGTCTATCTGGTCTACAGCGACAAGATCATCGAGGGGTCGCCGAAGAACTCCATCTCCACGGTGCCCATCATGCCCTGGCGCAAGGATTGATTCACCCGGCCGGGCCGCCGCCACGAATGGCGGCCGGCACCCGGTCGGTGAATTTCTCGTCGAAATTGACCCGGAACCGTTCCGCCAGTTGCGCGGCCATGATGTCGTACTCCTCCGGGTTGTGCCAGGTCTGGCGCGGATTGAGACGCATCGGGTCCACATGGAGGACATGAGTGGGAACGTGAAATCCGAACACCGGGTCGCGCCGGGTTTCCACATGATCCAGTTCGCCGCTCAGGATCCGGTCGATGATGGCGCGGGTCTCCTGAATCGGCATGCGATAGCCGCTCCCGTATGGCCCGCCGGTCCAGCCGGTGTTGACCAGCCAGCATTTGGCCCTGGTCTCCGCCAGTTTTTTGCCCAGCAGGTTGGCGTAGACCACCGGATCCATCACCATGAACGGTTCCCCGAAACAGGCCGAGAAGGTGGCCTTCGGTTCCGTCACCCCGCGTTCGGTGCCGGCCACCTTGGCAGTATAGCCGGAAAGGAAATGATACATGGTCTGTTCGGTGGTCAGGCTGGCCACCGGGGGCATGATGCCAAAGGCGTCGGCGGTCAGCAGGATGACGTGAGCAGGATGGCCCGCGTGACCGGCGAACTGGATCTTCGGCAGGGTGCGCAGGGGATAGGCCGCACGGGTGTTTTCCGTCAGCGAGGCGTCGTCCAGGTCCACCCGGCGGGTCACCGGGTTGAGGATCACGTTTTCCAGCACCGTGCCGAAGGTACGGGTGCAGTTCCAGATATCCGGTTCGGCCTGGGGATGGAGCCGGATCACCTTGGCGTAGCATCCCCCTTCCAGATTGAATACCCCGGTTTCCGACCAGCCGTGTTCGTCGTCGCCGATCATGCGCCTGCGGGGGTCGGTGGAGAGCGTGGTCTTGCCGGTGCCCGACAGTCCGAAGAAGAGCGCCACGTCGTCCTGTTCCCCCAGGTTGGCGCTGCAATGCATCGGCAAAACCCCTTGCAACGGCAGCAGATAGTTCATCAGGGTGAAGACCACCTTCTTGTTTTCCCCCGCATAGCCGGTGCCGCCGATCAGGGCCTCCCGGCGGCCCAGATGGAGCAGAATGAAGGCCTCCGAGCGGGTGCCGTCCACTTCGGGCACGGCCTGGAATCCGCCAGCGTTGATCAGCGTGAAATCCGGCCAGGTCACCGCCTCCGCCGGATTGCGCGGATGGATGAACAGGTTGCGGGCGAACAGCGATTGCCACGCCTGCGTGGAGATCATGCGGATGCGGCGTTGATATTTGGGGTCCGCCCCGGAGCGGCAATCCTGGATGAACAGTTCCCGGTCCTGCAAGTAGGCGCAGATCCGTGTGCGCAGCCGGTCGTATTTCTCTTCGGAGATGGGGTGATTGACCCGGCCCCAGGCCACCATGTCCCGGCTGGAGGGTTCGTCCACGATGAATTTGTCCTCGGCGGAGCGGCCGGTGTACTGGCCGGTTTCCACCACCAGCACGCCGCCGTGGCCGATGTGCCCCTCGTGGCGGCGGATGGCCATTTCGTACAGCTCCGGGGCCGACAGATCGACATGGATGGCCCCGGCGTTGCGCAGACCGAGTTTCATCAATTGGGCGCGAACCGCGTCGGAGCGCTCCTGATGGGTGAGAATTCGGCTCATGGGTTCTCTTTCAGGTCATGGATTGCAGATAGGTGCGGGCGCGGCGCTTGCCGTCCTCCACCGCCGGTTGATCGAACGGGGTGACCCCCAACAGCTCCGCCACCAGGACGGTCTCCATCTCCAGCAGCAGGATCATTTCTCCCAAGGCATAGGGATCGGCGGCGGCGAGGCTCAGCACCCGCACCGGCGCGCCACGATGGATCAGGGCGTCCCGGGTGCCGAGGAACTCGGCGGCGAACAGCTCGCCGATGGTCCGCCCCGCCAGCGGCGCGACCGCCGGCAAGTGGTGAAAGGAATCACCAGGGATGGTGGCGCCCATGGTGGCCAGACCGGGGTCGTGGAGCAGGGTGAACTGTTTGTCCGGCGGGCCATCCAGATAGAGTTGCAACTGGGAGTGCTGGTCCGTGACCCCGCGTCCATCCACCGGGGTCAACCCTTGCGGCCCACCGGCCTGGTCCCGCTTGCCCAGGCTTTCGGCCCACAGTTGCCGAAACCAGGAGGTGATCTTCTCCAGTCGTTGGCCATAGGCCATGATCACGGTCAGGTTGCGCCCGGCGCGAAACATGCCGGCTTGCGCCAGGGCGTAGCGCAGGGCCGGGTTTTCCTGGGGGTGGGGGCGCAGGCACTCCTCGGCCATGGTCGAGGCCCCGGCCAGCAGCGAGTCGATGTCCGCCCCCGCGAACACCGCCGGGAGCAGCCCCACCACGGAGAGCGCGGAAAAGCGGCCTCCCACCGCCGGATGCTCGATGATGGGGATTTCGGCGTCGCGGGCAATGACGGCCAGATCCCCGTTGGGATTTTCGGTGATCACTGCGGCATGCGCCCGGTAGCGGGGGCCGAGCCGCGCGCGCATGACCGGCAACACCGTGAGAAATTGCGCCAGGGTTTCGGCGGTCTCCCCGGACTTGCTCACCGCCAGAACCGTGACGTCCTCCCAGTCGGTATCGTACAACGAGGCCAGGAATTCCGGGCAGATGTTGTCGTAGAAGGTCACCGCCCAGCCATTCGGGGCCAGGGCGGCCACCAGCATGTTCCCCCCCAGGGAACTGCCGCCGATTCCCAGCACGATCAGGCGCCGGGATTGTTCCCGGAACCGTCGCGACCACAGTCGCGCCTTTTCCCGTTCCTCGTCGAGGTGGGGCAGGCGCAGGAATGCGGGGCGTGTCTTCGGCTTGCGGCGCCAGGTGGCGAGCATGTCCGTTGCCGCCGACAGGGGCAGCGTCGCAGCGCACGCACCCGGCGTGGTCAGAAAGCCGTGTTCCTCGATGAGCAGGGCGGTCGGAGCGGAGTTTGGCCGGTGCATGGTGGTCAGGGTGGTTTCCCGGTTGGATGACGAATGGGCAGATAGAGTACCGGATTTACCGGCCGGATGCCATGCCGAATTTCGAAATGAAGGCGCGGCGAGGGAGTGATGCCACTCTGACCCGCCTTGGCGATCTCCTGGCCGGCGGTGACGCTTTCGCCCCGCTTGACCAGAAACTTCTGCAAATGGCCATAGGCGGTCATGTAGGGTCCGCCGTGCCGCAGCAGCAGGATGTTCCCCAGTCCCGGCGCCCCCCCTCCCGCGTAGGCCACCACCCCGTCCGCCGAGGCCAGGATCGCGTCTCCTGGCGCCACCTCCAGGTCGATGCCGGTGGAGCGTTGCAGCCCCTGGGGGCCGAAGCGGGTAATGATCCTGCCCTCGTGGGGCCACAGCCACTCGCGGGGCAGAGGGGCTTGCGGGACCGGCTTGGCGAGGGGGGTGCGGGTATCCGGCTCCGGGGGTTCCGTCTTGAGGATCGGTTTTTTGGGGGGTTGGCGGCCCGGCCTGGCGGGAGTTGGGGGTGGCGTGATGCGCAGCCGGTCGCCCAACTTGATTTGTTCCGGTTTGTCGATGCGGTTCCATTCGGCCAGCAGTTCGAGGTCCAGGTTATGGGCGGTGGCGATGGCCCACAGGGTGTCGCCGGGTTGCACCACGTAGTGGTCTCCCTTGGCGGGTTGCATCTGGCGTTGTTTGGGCGCCAGATCGCCGGCCAGCGGGGGACCCACGGCGACGCGCGCCGGCGCGGCTTCGGGAGGAGCGGCGCCGATGGGACCCGCGCACCCCAGCAACAGCGTCGGCAGCAGCAGGGTCAGCCACGGTTTTTTCCTCATGGGGCCTCGTTTTGCCACCCCTGGGCGCCGATCAGGGGGACGAAACAGCAGGGATCCAGGGTCTCCTTGCGGATGGAGCCGTCCTCCTGGCGGGTGACGCGGATCAGGTTTTGTGCGTTCTTGCTCCCTTCCGGGGCCACCAGGATGCCGTTGGGACCCAGTTGCCGGATGAGGTTTTCCGGGGTCACCGGGGTGCCGGCGGTGACCAGGATGCGGTCGAAGGGGCGTTCTTCCGGCCAGCCCAGCGAGCCGTCCCCCTGGCGGCAGACGATGTTGTGCAGTCCGAGCAGGCGCAGCCGTTTGCGGGACGCATCCGCCAGCCCCGTCAAGCGTTCTATGGTGTAGACCTTGCGGCACAGGCGGGCCAGGATGGCGGTCTGATAGCCGGAGCCGGTGCCGATTTCCAGGCACTCCTCGTTGCCGGTCAGCCGCAGGGCTTGCGTCATGCGGGCCACGGTGAGGGGTTGGGAGAGGGTCTGGCCGGCGCCGATGGGGAGGTTTTCGTCGCTGTAGGCGCGGCTGGCCAGGGCCTCTTCCACGAAGAGATGCCGGTGGATCTCCCGCATGGCCGCCAGAACGCGCGGATCCTGGATCCCCTGGGTCTCCAACTGCTCCTGGACCATGCGGTGCCGGGCGCGCAGTGAGATCATGCCGTGTTCTGGAATTTTCATGCCGGATGTGCCCTGTTGACCGGAACCTCTTTTGGTGAAAAGAAAAAATGATACCAGGATAATCGAATGGTGTCAACAGGATAAGCGAATTCCTCGCGTCACCCATGGACGTGTATCGATCATGGATCCACCGGATGCGTTCCCCGCTGCCCCTGGCCGACAACCGGAGTAGAAGCTTGATTTTTTCTTTTTACCAGTTAGAATTCTTTTCGAAAATTTATAATCTCGCCATTTTGCTGTGAAGTTTCTGGTCACCAGGGAGTGATGTCGCGGCATGATCGATCCTATGCACATATTGCACCTTTCCGACCTTCATTTCGGCCCGAAGAGCCGTTTTGCCGAGCGCAATCCGGATAAGGTGGCGATTCGGCTGGGCAAATCGGTGCAAGAAATGTTGCCGACTGGTGAAAAAGTGAGGCTGGTGATCATCACCGGCGATATTGCCGAGGCCGCCAAACCAAGGGAATACGAACTGGCGGAAAAATTTCTGCGCGCCCTGCCCGGTTCCCTGGGCATGGAGAGCGCCAATCTGCTGCTGCTCCCTGGCAATCATGATGTTTCCTGGGGAATGTGCCGCAGCGTCGCCGAGGAATTGGAGGCCGGGGACGGATTTTCCGAAGAGGCGTTCCGGGAGGGGATCCGGGAGAAGAAATTGCAGTTTTATGCAAAGTTTGTCAGTGAGTTGCAGGGGGAGTCGCAGGCCGGGATGATCGTTGAAAAGGGCGAACACGGTCCCTTGTTGTGGAATATTTCCAATCTGGGGGTGTCGGTGGCGGCTTTGGACTCCTGCTTCCAGGAGTCTCACCAGGACCATCGTGGGGCTTTGGACCATCTGCAGATCAACCGGCTCATGGCCTTGTGGCGGGAGGACGATGCCAACTGTCCCCTTCGCATCGTGGCCCTGCACCACGGCCCGGATCGGGAGATGGAACGGCAGCTCAAACGGCTGGTGGAGGAGTGCCGGGTGGGGTTGATCCTTCACGGCCACCAGCACGAGCACAGCAACGTCACGGCCATCAACTGGCAGGAGATGGGCATGGCCCACGTTCTGGGGGCCGGGTCCATGGGGGTCGAACGGGCAACCAATACCTGCCGGCTGATGACCATCCGCAACCGTGAATTGCTTGCCAATGCCCTGGCCTATTATCCCAACCGGCCCATGACCGGGGAGTCGGAGTTGGGGGCCTGGTCCCCCGACCCCAACGAGCGTTCGCCCTTTCGACAACCCCTCCATCTGGCTTTGCGGGCACAGGCGACGCCCGCCAATCGTTCCGAGGATGTGACGGTTTTTTTGCAGGAATACCGTCAACGCCTGGGATATCTCTATGATCGCTGGGACCTGCGCCACGCCGGAGCCGCCCAGGCCGGGGGGGCCTACGGCAAACCCATCGAGGTCAATCTGGAGCGGATGTACGTCCCCCTGCGCCTGGGGAAAGACTACAACCCGGAGAAACTGGACCAGGGACGGGTCCATCCCCCCGAAGAGATCCCCCATTTGCAAGACCGGCTGGTGATTCGGGGGGTGGCGGGCTGCGGCAAGACCACCTGGATGCGTTGGACCTTCCGCCATCTTTTGCAACAAGCAAACGTGTTTCCGGTGCTGCTGGAACTGCGCGCCCTGGCCCGCCACTGGGGAAATGCGCCCCAGGAGAAACGGAACCTGGAGGGTTTTTTTACTGTCTGGTGCAAGGAATATGGGCTGGGGGGGTGGTGGCAGCCCTTTTGGCACCATCTCACCGGCCAAGCCGGACCCATCCCGGTGCTGCTGGTGGACGGCTGGGACGAACTGGGGGATCTGGGCAACGACTTCCGCGCCCACCTTTTGCCTTTCCTGCAAGCCCACCCACGGGTGCGGGTGGTGGTGAGCAGCCGCCCTTATGGGGAGGGACGGCCCAGCCACAGCGATGGCTTCAAGGTGCTGGACGTGCAACCCCTCGACGATGGCGAGATCCGTCTGCTGACGGATCGGTTCTATCGGGAGGCCATCGGAGAGCAGGGGCCGGAGGGAGAGCGGCGCATCCAGGAGTTCATGGATGCCCTGAAGCGGACCCCGGAGGCCCTGGCACTCTCCCGAACCGCTCTGCTGCTGACCATGATGCTGCTCATCAGCCGCTCCAGCCCCTTGCCGGTCCAGCGCCACAAGCTCTATCAGTTGAGTTTGGAAAATCTCCTAACCGCCTTGCCAGATCGCAAGGAGGCCAGTGGTGTGCGGGGTGAGCCGCACCGCTGGCGGCCCAGATCCGGGAAGAAGCGCATGCGGGTGACCGCTGCCCTGGCCTTCGGGGTACAGGACAAGGGCTATCAACAATCCGACAGGGCCACCCTGATTCGCCCCTGGAGCGAACTGGCCACCCTGTTGCCAGAGAAGTGGAGCGCCATTCAAAAGGACGGTTTTCTCAGTTGGCTGGCCGGCCCGGCGGGGGTACTCACCGAACGGAGCGACGACACCCTCTCTTTCACCCACCTGAGCTTTCAGGAATTTCTTTCCGCCTGGCATATGAACGCCACCGTGGAGGGGGAGGGGCCGCGCATCAAGGCCTGCCAGGATAAGATGGAGCATGACAACTGGTGGGAAACCCTGCGCTTGTGGGCCGCCCTTGTGGCCGTTCCCGGCCCTGAGAGACTGCGCCCCGTGCTTCACGCCCTGTTGAAAGATGCCGATAATGGCCTGTGGCTGGCGGGAACCTTCCTGGCCGATGGGTTGCTGGAGATGGAGGATGTGACCAATTGGCAGGAAGCAGCCACCAAGGCCCTGGAACGGCAATGGTGGCAGCTAACCGATGAGGGGTTGGCCGCTTGGCGGGCCAGCCGTCAAGCGGAACGTCGGAGTCAATTGGAGAAGGCTTGGCAGCAGATGGCTAAGGAAACCCACAATTGGTTGGCTGTTTATCGCTTCTCCATGGCTCTGAAACAGGCTGGCCTGAAGGTGACTCAGTTTCCTCTAGCCTTCCCGCTGGTCGGGAGTATGTTCCACTTTCTGGAAGGGAGCGAACCCCAGGAGGAGAAGACGTTGGTCGCCGGGCGCGTGCTGGTTGGCGGTCCGCCCCACTGGCCCGATTGGCCGGAGTCCCTGTTGCTCTCCGTTTGGCCCGGCCAGCGGCGTCAGACCGGTTTGCGGGCGCAAAATCTCCTGCTCACAATGGGGGAGAAAGCGTTGTCCGTGAAATTGTCCGAACGCTTATTCCTCTACCAGGATGATCAAGCGACAAGCAACTTGGCGTGCAACTTAGGAGCCGTTAAAAAATTACATGGACTTCTTCCTTTCGTGTTGATAAATTTAGCGGATGGAGACCGATAGCTTGATTGCAGCCCGATATGCCGCTCTTGCGGGAATTCTTGATGAAC
>PDZX01000104.1 GCA_002753185.1 Magnetococcales bacterium WMHbin3 | reverse complement strand
CCATATTCAATGCCACTGCGCCTCAGGCTGCCCACCGCGCATCAGACCACCCACCGCGCTCAGTCCAACCCGGTTTTTGCGTCGGCAAGCGACGCAAAAAGCCTTAATTCGTTTTACCCATCCCCTTCCACGGCATTTTCAGTCGCCGAATTCCTCATCCGAGCCCAGCACGGCAGCCGGTTCTGCCCAATTTTATGGACGGATGAGATTTTGAGGAGGGACAGGCTTGGTATTGGCCGCGTGCGTTGCGGCGGCGCAGTCAACGGAGCCGGATGCCCTGGACCAGGTTCATGAGATTTTGAGGAGGGACAGGCTTGGTATTGGCCGCGTGCGTTGCGGCGGCGCAGTCAACGGAGCCGGATGCCCTGGACCAGGTTCAAGGGAATTCTGGATCGCTTTTTCCCGCCAATTCGTATTCTACATCCTCAGCCACTCCATCGCCTTGACGCCAGAATCCAAGGGAGGAGCCCGGTGTGTTAGCAGCGCACGCCGGGATCTGTGGGGGGGGGGCGCCGGGCAACCGGCGCTCCTACCGCGACCCCTTCAGGAACCGTGGTTGCGCTCATGGGCCAGCACGACAAAACCAGCGTGGGGGATCACCACATTGAGGCGCCCTTGATCGCAGTGGATCCCCGCTCCCCCGTTGCCCACATCCTGGCCGCCATAGTACCGGGAATCGCTGTTGAAGATTTCGCGCCACGTCCCCGCTTCGATGCTTCCGTCCTGGACAACGTATCCGGATGCATAGGGGGTATCGGCCAGGGAAGCCAGCACCAGGAACGACTGGTTGTCGTTCCAGCGCCGGAAAGCGATCACCCGCCCCTGGTTGTTGGTGGCCAGAATGCCGATGTTGCGGCTGCGCAGGCCCGAATGGTTCAGGCGCAGGGCATTGATGTCGGAATAAAAACGGTAGAGGTTCCTGCCACTGCCCTGGCGCATGCCGTGAAGATCCTCCCGGTTCTGAAGAACCGAATTGTATTTGAACCGTTTTTCCGCGCCGACCTCCTCACCAAAGAGAAACATGGGCGTCCCGGCGGAAAGCACCGTCACCCCCCAGGCAAAACGGCAGCGAGCCTCGGCATAGTCCCGGGTGGCGCCGAACAGGGGCGCCATGTTGACCGCCACATTGATGGAACGTTCCGAGGTGTATTGCTTGCCGGAGTCGCCGCCGGGTTTCCATTCCGAATCCAGATATGGCCCTTCGCTGTTGCCCGCCTCGTCGTGGGACTCGTTGTAGACCACCTTTTGGGCGCTACTGGCCTGCAAGGCGCCGGAAAACCAATCCATCTGCAAGGCCCCTCCGGAACCGGAGAGCGAGGCGTTGCGCAGCAGTTGCGCCTTGCCTCCGGAATTGGTATCCCCGCTCAGGTGGTGATAGAACTCCGAATACCAGCGGGCGTCAAACCCCATGCCTCCGAACTGCACCGGAGTGGTGACCTGCACCCATTCGGAATGGTCCTCGGCCATGAGCAGCACGGCGGGTTTGATCAGCCGCAGGGTGCGACCGAACTCCCGCAGGAATTTGGCCCCGAAAATGTTGACATTGCCCGCTTCCCGACCCGTGGCCCGGACCTTGTTGTAGGCGTGCATGGAGGTTGTTTGATCCACCCGGAAACCATCCACATGGAACTCATTGATCAGGGCCACGGCGCTGCTGATGAACAGTTTGCGCACCAAGTCCTGATGAAAGGCCGGCGAGTCGCCGGTGGACATGTTGTCGATGTAGCCGCCACGGTACCAGTTGTCCTTCCAGTAATCATTTCCCGATTGTTGCAGGTAGCGGTAGTCCTCGGAACGGCCTTCATACCAATAGTAGAAATCGCGTTCCGGCAGGGGCGAATCGAAGTAACGTTCAGCGCGGTCGGCCTGATGGTCGAAATGGTTATAGACCACATCCATGACAACCGCGATGCCGCGCTGGTGGCAGGCCTTGATGAAATGTTTGAACTGATCCCTTCCGCCACCGCTGAACTCCAGGGCAAAATAGTGGGAGGTGGCATAACCCCAGTTTTCCGCCTCGCCATTGAACTCCAGCAATGGAAGAAGTTCGATGGCGTTGACGTTGAGCCCGGCGATGTGGTCAAGCAGTTCCATGGCATCCTTGAGGGTGCCGCCCCCCTGATGATGAAATCCCAAGGCCCCCAGGTGCAGTTCATAGAGAATCAGATCCTCCACCCGTTCCGGCAACCTTCTGGAACCGTACTCGTCGGCCCAGAACTGTTGGGCGCTCACGAAATCTTCGCGCCGTTCCGGCCAGTAGGAGGTTTCAAAGGGGCCCACGACCTTTTCGGGATCCACCGTGACCGAGCAGCTCACCCGTCCTTCCAGTTCACTCAGCAGGCCGGCGTAATGCGACCCCTGGGGATCGTGATTGCCGGAACCGGACTGGCAGCGGGAATAAATGTCGCTGCGCATGAGCACCGAACCGTCGTCCCGGGTCACCCGGAACATGTAGAACCGGTGTTCCAGGAGTGAAAGGCTTTTCAAACGATCATCATCCGCGGGTGTTTCCCAGATTCCGAAGACATCGCGTTTCATGGCGATCGTCCCCAGTTGCGGATGGATGCCGTTGCCGTCGTCGGCGATATAGCCGCCGCCGATCCGCTTCCGGTCCAGAGATGTCCCCGGTTCCGCCGGTATGCGCTTGGAGTCGTTGGCATCCCAGTAACAACCGAACACCAAGTCCACCTGCCGGGCGTTGGGCGCCCAGGTTCTGAACACCGCCCCCCACTGGCCGTTGTCCAGGAGCCGCTTGTTGGCGCCCAGATGACGGTGGATGGTCAGGAAATAACGCTGGGTTGATGGCGTGCCATCGAAAAGAAAACGGCATTCCTGGGCCGTGGAAAGGGTGTCATTGACCTCGGTGACGATGGCCCAACTGGCATCGCCGGTATCGGCATGGTGGAGCCGCACCCCCCAGTGGAAAATCTGCCCTTTCTGGCTGTCGTCCAGATGGACCACCGCTTGGTATCCCCGCCCCCCATCCGGAGTGGCAATCTTCTCCATGGGCGTCACCGACCAGTCCTCAGAGTGGAAACCCTGGCCATTCCAGCCCCCCTCCAGGGTAGCGCTGCTGTGGGGAAAGGCATCGCCATAAACCCCCGGCAGATAGATGAACGTAACTGCTTGTGTAGCCATGTTTTGCTCCTTTTCGGTCTTCCCGCTGCCCAATGGTCGGGGATGGTCCAACAAATACCTATCGGCTCTATTCGCGTCACATGCGGGAGTGATCGGGGATCCGGGTAGGGCCGGGTTCCCCCCCGGATCCATCCATGCGACTTTATCAGGAAATGATCACAACGCGGCGTCGCCGCAACCAAGCAGGAAAACCGCGGGGGCTCGCGCCCCCACATCCCCACTTGAACATGAAAAGCAAGACCTTGGGGGCTTTGCCCCCAATACCCCCACCGGGGGGGAATAATCCCCACCCCGGACCCTCATGATGATTTTTAATACGAGGGGTACTGAATAGTTACCGCCGGTCCCCCCCTCCAAACCCATTGCTTCCGGTTATGCCACCAGTTTCAGGCCTTGAGTTGATCCTGGGCGGTCAGCCAGTCTTCGGAATGGTAAAGATCCACCAGTTTGCCGCCGCTGACGCGATTGAAATCAATGGTCATGATCCGGAACGATTTGCCGGTGGCCTTGCCCCAGAAGTTCGAATCGGCCACCGGGGTTCCGGTAAGTTCGCTGCGTACCGAGATGAAATCGCCATCGACGCTGATGTGTTTGATGACGACCTCGATGTCCGGAATCTGCTGGAAGAAACCCTTCAGAAAGACCCTGGTATCCTCCTTGTTCCGATAATCCGTATTGCCGTAGTAGGATTTCCAATCATCGGCAAGAACGGCAAATCCCTTGTCCCAGTCGCGCTGGGTGGCGCTGAACAGGTTGTAGAATGGTTCGATGGCGGCGCGCGCTTCCTCGTGTGTCATGGTTGTTGGACTCCCTTTGGTTGACGATGGATCGATCCCGAGGACCTGGAGAACGGCCAGGACGTTCTCACGAGGGAAGGCATCATCGCTCAGCCCGGAAAGCGCCAAAGCCTCCTGGGTCTGGCCGGTATGGTCGGGAATGTCGATCCGGGCGCCGTGATCGCGCATCCAGGCGATTTGATCCAGGTGCCTTTGCAGGACCTCCGGCGGAGAACTCATGGCCCGATGCACGGCATCGTGCATGGCCGTCAGCCCATTGGCCGCGGGACTGGCATTCATCTCCCGGGTCAAATCGACGGCGGGCAGATATTCGGCGATGAGTTGCAGCAGGCCAAACTGGTTCAGGACCGAAGCGCGAATGACGGCTCCGATGGCCATGGGATGTTTTTCGATGACTCTTGGGTCGGCGCCACGGTCAAGCAGATGTCTCACCAGCGCATGGCGCATGTCGGCCCCGGAGCGGGTGGAATCCACTCCGGTGATGGCGTAGATGAGCGGGGTTTGATACAGAGGGCTTCCCAAACGGTCGATCTCAAACTCCGGCAGGTCGATAATGCGGTCCACCGCGGCCAGAGCCTGCCGGATCATCGTTCCATCGGCAACATAATCCGCATCCGCGACCGCGGCGGCTTTGCCCTGCCAGCCGGCCAGTTGTTCGATCAGGCGCTCAGTCAGCGCCTGGGATCCGGCGATGCGCAGAAGAAGCGCATCGAGATAGGCGGCCTTCTGGGCATCGGAGGGTTGCGGATAGTGGCGCAACAATTGGACCATGGCCTGATTGTGCCAGAGGTCCTGCATGGTCAGGCCGGTATAACCCCGCACGTTGGTGGCGGTGGTCAGCTTTCTCTGCTGAGCCTCGCGTTCCTCCTCGGCAACGCCGAGAATGGCGCAGCAGTTGTCGAGCAGGTAGGCGGCCAGGGTGAGGTGCTGGGATTTGCCGTAAAAGGCCGCCTGGAGGAAGACGGTGTGTCCGTTGACCCGGCTGATGGCATGCAGGTGCGCCGGCCGGGCGGCCAGCAGCAACTTGACGGTTTCCAGATTGCCCGACTGTCCGGCCATGTAGAGGGGAAGCGCATCCGCCGCCAGAAAGCTCATGTCCGGGTCGGCACGGGGAACGTCCAGGCCATGGTTGAGCAGCAGATCGACGACCCCGGCATGGCCGTGGGCCGCCCCGGCGAGCAGGGGAGTCCAGCCATCGGTATCGTAAAGATTGGGATCGCCGCCCTTCTCCAGCCAGGTTTTCAGTTCGGAAACCTGGCCGGCCCGGGCGCGCTCCACGGCGATTTTCTGCAAGGCGCCGATCCATCCCCGGAGGGTCAGGGCCATGTAGGTGGCGCCGGCGGAAGACGGTTCACCCGCCCTGACGGTATAACCGTCGGTCCGCTCAAGCCTGTCCACATAACCGCTCAACCGGCCGAGTCCGGGCTCGCCGGCCAGCAGAACGAGCGCCCGTAGAACACAATAGGCGGTAAAAAGGTCCGAGGCGCCATCGGGACCGAACCCGCCATCGGAGCATTGTCCGGCCAGCAGGGTGGCAGTCTGAAACTCCGGGTCCTTCACCGGCCGTCCGAGGCGCAGCAGGGAGGCCACCGCAATGGCGACCTCCGCGACATCGTTGCCATACCGCCCCATCTCCCCCTTCTCCTCGAAATAGGCGATGGACCGGGAGGGGCTGGAGCCACGGATCCCACACTCATCGTAGGCGGAGATGACCATGAAGTGGTCGTATTGCGAGTCGGCCAGCGCGTTCATGAACGCGCTGGCGTGGTCCCAATAACGCGCAAAACGCCCGGCGTCGCCGATGCCGTGCAGCACGATCAACGCGGAGGCGGTGGCAAAGGCGTTCGCCTCCGCGCCGGGGGCCTGGGCAAAACCGCCGGTCGCCTTGTCCAGGCATCGGTCGATGAATTCACCGATCCTCTCCGCGTTGGCAACGGGCCACCCCACATGGCCCAGTACCTTGACGACACTGTTGGTCGAATTCACGGAACTTTCGGAGTTCAGGGAGGTGTCGGCATAGCCCCCGTCTTCACGTTGCAGTTGTTCCAGAAAATAGCGCATCCGGTCCTGGTCGATTACCATTGTTCGTCCCTTTGAATGCAGATGACCATGCCAGCACACCGGTCCCCCGGCCCGGACCGCGGACCATCACCAAGCCGGCGCAAACCGCCCGATGGGGCCGCGCCGGCCGGGGAGTCCGGCAGTGATCCGCGATCCGGTTCCGGGGAGCCCGGTTACCAGCCGAAACGGCGCAAACCGTTCTTCAGAACGTCGACCAGTTTTTCCCCACACAGGTCCGATGAGGCCACCGACCGGCTGGTGATGAAGGGATAATCGACGATCACCGAGGTGAAACGACCGACGTTGCCATGAAACTGGCCTTCGGGTCCCACCGTATCGCGCAGGATGTATTCAAGCGGATACGGGGGAGAACCGAACTCGAACAGGGCGCCGTTGGCCATGAGCGACCAGCCGGAGGTGTAGTCATACTCCATGGTGTGGCCGGTCACATGCTTGCCGCGCAGGATGCTGGCGCGGATATCCAGCTCCCGGGCGAAGGCGAGGCAGGTGACCGTATAGCATTCGGCGGCGATGGGCTTGCCGGCGTAGTAGAAACCAAGAATGAGGTCGTGCAGGCGGTTGTTGTTGACCATATCCACCACCGGGCCGCTCCCGCCGACCAGCAGCAGGGCGTCGTAACCCTCGATTTTCTTCCAGGCGGCGATGCGGGCTTTGTAGTACGCCTCCAGGGCCCCGATATAGTTGTCCGAGCTCAGGTAGGGCCGAACCGGGAACCACTCCTTGAGAATGAGGCGGTTCTTGAAGAGGGCGCCCCAGTCCATCTCCTTGCCACGGTCGGCCATCTCCCGGGAGGTGACCGGACGCCCCAGCGGGGGATCCTTGTAGGTGAAATCGAGGCTGGCTCCGTCGGGAAAGGGAACGTTCCCGCCCGCGGCGCTGACGAAGTCGAATCCGATGCCGGCCGCTTTCAGATGATCCATCGGCTTCAGCAGCTCCTCGACCCAGAATCCATGTTCAGATACGGCAATCAAAACTTTTCCACTCATGGGAAGGCTCCGTAGGAAAGGTTGGAGGTATGATCAGGCGGCGCCGCGGCGGGCGATGATCCCGGCGGCAATGGCATCGATGAAGGGCAACACCTCGTGCTTGGAAAATCCGGTCACCAGGTCCCCATCGGCCACCACCCTGGCCGGAGTGCGTTTTCCGTCGCCGTTCTCCTCGAAAACGACCTCGGCGCCGCAGTTGAGAATGTCGGCCATGACCACCGTGTGGCAGGTCACGCGCCGGCCCTTGAGCAGTTCCGGATGGGGGGTCAGGGTCCAAAGCCCATGGCAGAGGGCGCCCTTGACGAGATCCTTGCGTTTCATGGCCTCCGCGAACAGGCGCACCATGGGCGCCGATTGCACGAAGGAACGGGCATCGGCGGCATCGGTGACCTCGGTATAACGCAGGCGCACGCTGGTATAGTTGGCCGATTGGATCAGGGCGTCGTATTCATCCAGATTGATCTTGGTGGGGTCCATGTCGTCGTTCATCCGGCAGAGTTCCGGCGATTGCCATGGCTCCATATCGGTGGGATCGACATCGCTGTAAAAGACCGCCTGGCGCCAATAGGGGCTGCCGGGCTTGTAATCGCCATAATAGAGGCGGGAGATGAAATCCACCGATGCCCCAAGCAGGGTGAAGCAGTCCCGGTAGGCGGCGATTTCCTCCGGAATGAACTTGTGCTCGACGATGACCGCCACTTTTCTTCCGGTCAGTGGTTTGTTGCTCATGGTTTTATCCTTTTCCGATGGGGTGGCCCTGAGGCCACGGGCCGGGGGGACCGCCGCCCGCGGTTCGGAGGCGCACCCCTCGTGCGCTCCGTCCGCCGGCGGCTTCCGGTCCCTCTCCTTGAAGTGGGCGTTGCCCGAATCTCCCGTCCGTTTTCCGGGTACGCCCTTTCAGCCGGGCGCGTTCAACCTGCCGCCCCTGATGGGCTTGTACTCGACCAGGATGACCTTGTCTTCCCGGATATCGGAGATGTCGATCTGGAATTTGTGGGGATCCTCCACCTTGCGGTCCACCCCGTCGATCTGGATGCCGGCGATCATCAGGTCGCCGGGACGGAAGAAATCCGGCATGACGTTGAGCGTGGAGATGCCGTTGGTGCGTACCGGGCGGTAATAGAGGACGAAATTTTCGGTGTAGGCATCCTCCCGGTCGACGAAGGTGCGGATGTAGATGTGGGCCAGATAGTTGAGTTCGAAGGCATGATAGCCGGCGATGGCGTGGCCGCCCTGGATGCCGTACTGCCCTTCGATCACCGGGTCGCCCTCCTCGTTGGTGCGGAAGTAGATCTTGCGGTTGTCCTGATCGATGAAGAACAGGTTCCAGAAGGCGCTCATGAAGCGCGCCAGCCGCAGATAGTCCTGGCCACCCTCGCCGCCATCGATCCCATGCATGATGTAGTAGGCCAGGACCGCCTGCTCCTGCTGCCAGAAATCCTTGGTGCTGCCCCAGGCGAACTCCGTTCCCATGCCATTGGTGGGATGACGTTCCAGGGCGTCGAAAATGCCGCCGCGGATCAGGTCCACCCCCACCTCGCGCATGTTGTTGCCCAGCTTGCGGGCGAAGGCATAGCAGCGATTGGCCAGGTTGTTGTATTTCTGCGCCGTGGATTCATGCTCCTCCCGGGTGGCCTCGGCGGCGCGGCTGATGAAGTAGTGCGCGCAACGAGTGAGGTTCCAGGAGATTTTCAGGTTGTGGCCGACGATTCCCCGGTCCTTCTGCCAGCCCCAGCTGTGATCCGGATTCCAATCCTTGTCGAAGCGCTCGTTGACAAACCTGCTGCCGTCCACGTCGGGGTCGAAGTGGTCGAGGATGTTGATCACGCAGTCATCGAGCATGTGCCGGCACAGATCGCGCAGATCCTTCCAGAACCGGGACTGGTCCGAGGTCTTGGGCAGGGGATCGATGGAGACCAGCAGGTTGATCAGATAGGCGGGAATGTGGTCGCCGATGGAGTTCCAGTTTTTTTTGGCCCGGTTGTCGTTGTCGCCGAACTTCAGCGACGGGGAATCGGGACGCAGGGTGACCGGATCCAGGTGGGAGAAATAGCCTCCCTTGCCCGTATACGCCGAATCCCCTTCCCTTTTGACATCCAGGTAGAAAGTCTGAAAAGTGGCCATGGTGCGGGTGATGTAGCTGAGGATCGCCGTGTCCTGGGTGACCCGGTAGTACTGGGTCAGACCGGCCAGGGCGTAGATCTGCTCGTAGAGGGCGAAGGAACCCTGGTCGTCGCCGTTGAGCGAACCGATGACCTCCTTGGTGCTGCGGCCATCCTTGACCCGGCCGAATTTCCAGAAGATGTATTCCCCGTCATGGCTGGGGCTGGAAAAGGCATTGACCAGAAAATGGGCGCAGGCGGTGGCCGCCGAAAGGGCGCGTTGATTGCCGGTGAGCAGATACGCCGAGGAGAGGCCATAGAGAAAGCGCGACAAGGTGGCGCTCTCCTGGGTGGTGTTGGCGGTGACACCCCCCAGAAGATCCACATTGGTGCGGTAGAACTCGGAAAAATCGTTCTCGGTGAGTTCGCGGCGGTCCCGGAACAGGACGTCCAGCCACTGTTCGGCCAGGGTGTTGATCTGCTGCAACCACCAGTGCGTCTCTTCCCAACTGTAATGGTTGGGCCTGGAATGCATCAGAACCACGCGGCGGGCGCCGTGGACGATCTTTTCGCCATCCAGGCTGGTGACGCCCAGCATGCATATCATGGTTCCTTCGCGCAGGTATTTGATCGCCTTGTAGCCGGCATCCCATTGCTCCGGGTCGCCGCTCTCATCCCGGTTGCCCAGGGCCTTGTTCACCTCCCCAGAATCGGGTTCCACCACCCGGTCGCGCCACGCATCCCCCACATTGCGCAGCACCTCGTAATAGGTGGTTTTGGAAATCAGGATTTCCAGAACCTCATCCGTAAGCAGCTTGAGGCCGAAGCGGGCGCTGTCCTTGGAGACCGAGCGCCACGCCACCTCGCCTGTCAGGGTCATGCTGGTATGAAATGCTTTCATCGGGATTCCCCTCTCGCCGTTCAGTGTTTCGGTATGGCCACGGAGTGGTGGCGTTGCCCGCCGTGCGGGCGCTCATCTCATGGAGCCCCCGCGGGTCGTGACGGGCAGAAACCGCAACCGGTTTGGATATCGTCAACGCTCGACAGGATGACTATGGCGAACCAAAGTACCATGATAATTTTAAAAATCAAGATATATTTAAAAATTGATTATTTCCGTATTTATGGCTGGAAAAGATGACCCGGGATTGGGTCGTGTTGACATTCAGGCTAACCATATCAGCATACAAAAAATCTGAAGCATGGATTCATAGTTTCGATCAAGTTTCTCATAGAGCGTTGCGATACGGCGTAATTGTTTAATTCGATTAAAAAAACGCTCGACGAATCTGTTAGCGGACAAGTTGGTTGAATTGAATGTGGTAGACAGCATCACATCGGAGTGTGTTCGTCTCGTTCTAAAAAAACCGAACTTAAACCATGGCTTAACGAATTAAGGCTTTTTGCGTCGCTTGCCGACGCAAAAACCGGGTTGGACTGAGCGCGGTGGGTGGTCTGATGCGCGGTGGGCAGCCTGAGGCGCAGTGGCATTGAATATGGAATTTTCA
>PDZX01000001.1 GCA_002753185.1 Magnetococcales bacterium WMHbin3 | reverse complement strand
GCTCATGGCCACCTGAAGGTTGCGGCCCTGGCCGTCGCGCAGGGTCAAGACCGGCTCGTCGTCCGCGTACTCTCCCCGGTCTTCATCGGCGACGAGGCGAGCGCGGCGGGCTGGCGCCTGGCCGGAGCGCGGGTCGTCACCCCCACGCCGGGAGAAGAGGCGGCAACGGTCCTCGCCCACCTGTCCGGGGGCACGGAACTGCTGCTGCTCTCCACCTCATGCGCGCATCGCCTGCCCCAGACCCTGCTGGAGCGCGCGCTCGTCTCGCTTCGACCCCTGACCCTGGTGGTCCCGGAAGTGACGGACCCGGCCCCCGCCTTCGACCTGACGCACCGGGTGCGCGCCCGGATGGGGATCTCCGCATGAACACCTCACCGACTCTGGCGGCCATGCTCGCCCTGGTGGAAGAAAAAAAACGCCAACAGCAGGACCGCATCCTCGCGCAGGCCCGCACCGAGGCCGACGCCCTGATCGCCGATGCCCATCGTCAGGCCAGGGCGCGCATGCACGAGGCCATCCTCGCGGAACGGCGCATGGCGCGCCAGGCCCTGCAAGCGACGCAAACCCGACAGGAGACCGAACTGCGCGGCCATGCCATGAACGTGGCCAACCGTCAACTGCGGAAAGGACGCCTGCTGCTGGAAAACGCCCTGCTGGAGCGATGGAGAAACCCGGAGAGCCAGCGCGCATGGATCGCGGGTCTTGCCGAACGCGCCCTCGCATGCCTGCCGGCGGGGCAATGGGAGGTGTGGCATCCGTCCGGACTGGCGAGCGGGGCGCTCGATCCGCTGCGGGAAAAATTGCGGCAGGCCGGCGGACCCGATCCAGAGGCGCGCGAGGAGGCCGGGATGACGGCGGGCCTGCGCATCGCCTGCCAGGGGGCCTGGGTGGATGGGACCGCAACGGGTCTGATGGCCGACCGCATGGCCATCGACGCCATGCTGTTGGCGCTGTTGCAACCGGAGGGAGCGTCGAAATGAACGAGGCAGCGATTCGCTGGATCAGTGGCCCGGTGTTGCGGGCGGTCACCAGGGATCCCTTTCGGATCCACGAGGCGGTGCATGTGGGCGCCAAGGGGGTGCTGGGCGAGGTGATCCGCCTGCACGGCGAGGAGATCACCGTGCAACTCTTCGAGGACGGAACCGGCCTGAAACCCGGCGACCCGGTGCAAGGCCAGGAGGCCCCCTTGTCGGTGCGGCTGGGTCCGGGACTGCTGGGCAACATCTTCGACGGGTTGTTGCGTTCCCTGAGTGGCGAGGGGCGGGACTTTCTGCTGCCCGGACGGTTTTTGCTGCCTGCGGGCCGTTTTCATCTCACGCCGCTGGTGGAGCCGGGCCGGATTCTCAAGGGTGGCGATCCCTTCGCCGAGGCCCGTCTCGCTCCCGATGCCCATGCCGCGCAACTCTGCCTGGTGCCCCCCGACCGGGCGGGCGAGGTGGTGACGATGGCCGGACGGGGAGAGTACGCGGACGACGAGCCGGTCTTGACCCTGCGCGACGGCCAGGGCCGCAACCTTCAGGTGGCCATGAGCCACTCCTGGCCGGTGCGCGTCCCGCGTCCGGTGGCGAAACGGTTGCCGGTGGATCCCCCCCTGTTGACCGGGCAACGGATTCTGGACTGCCTCTTTCCGGTGGCGCGGGGCGGCAAGGCGATGGTGCCGGGGGGATTCGGCACCGGCAAGACCGTGCTCCTGGAGACCATCGCCAAGTGGTGCGACGCCGAGGTGATCATCTATCTCGGCTGCGGGGAGCGCGGCAACGAAATGGCCGGAGTGCTGGACGAATTCCCGCGCCTGGAGGATCCCAAGACCGGACGCCCCCTGATGGAGCGGATGGTGGTGATCGCCAACACCTCCAACATGCCGGTGGCCGCGCGGGAAGCGAGCGTCTACACCGGGATCACGGTGGCGGAATATTTCCGGGACCAGGGGTTGCGGGTGGCCCTGATGGCCGACTCCACCAGCCGCTGGGCCGAGGCGCTGCGGGAGGTCTCCGGCCGCCTGGGGGAACTGCCGGGCGAAGGGGGCTATCCGGCCTACCTGAGCACCCGGCTGGCGGAGTTCTACGAACGGGCGGCGCGGGTGACCACGCTGTCGGGCAAGAACGGCTCACTGACGGTGATGGGCGCGGTGAGTCCGCCCTCCAGCGACTTTTCCGAGCCGGTGACGATCCACACCAAGCGCTATGTGCGCAACTTCTGGGCCTTGGACCGCAAGCGGGCGCAGGCCCGGTTCTATCCCGCCATTGACCCGATCTCCTCCTACTCGGAGGATGCCGACGTGCTGGCCCTGTGGTGGAGCAAACAGGGCGCGCCGGCCTGGGCCGCGCAGCGCAGACGTTTTCTCACCCTGCTGGAGGAGCAGACCCGTCTGGAGCGCATGGCACGCATTCTCGGCAAGGATGCCCTGCCTCCCGGCCAGCGGCTGACATTGCTGTGCGCCGAACTGATCAACGACGGCTTTCTGCGGCAATCGGCCTTTTCCGTCAAGGACCGCTACGCCTCGCCGCGCAAGCAGATCCGCATGATGGGGCTTTTGACCCGGTTCATGGAGCGGGCCGAGGCGGCGGTGGGGAGCGGGGTCGCCGTGGAGCGGATCGCCGCCCTGCCGATCCTGCGCCGCCTGCAGCGCATGGGCGAGGATATCGCGGAAGAGGAGTATGAGCGCTTCGACGCCCTGGAACAGATGCTGGAGGCCGATTTCGGCGCCTTGTCCGGCCCATCGGGAGAGGAGAAACCATCATGACCGTGCAGGCGGATCTTTTTTGCGCGGATGCGGTGACCCGCATCGAGGGGCCGCTGGTGTTCGCGCGGCGGCGGGTGGAGGTGGGCCTCAACGAGGCGGTGGAAGTGATCGGGGCCGATGGCCGCGTCCGGCTGGGCCGGGTGGCGGCGGTGGACGAAGCGTTCATGACCATCGAAACCCTGGAGTCCACCTCCGGTCTGACCCTGGCCGGCACCCGGATCCGCTTCGTTGGGGAGCCGGTGACCTTTTCGTTGGGGCCGGGGATTCTGGGCCGGGTGTTCGACGGGGTGGGCCGGGTTCTGGATGGCGGGCCGCCGGTGGCCGCCCGGACGCGGGTCTCCATCGACGGGGCGATCATCAACCCGATGCGGCGTGCCAAGCCGGAGGATTTCATCGAAACCGGGATCTCCGCCATCGACACCCTGGACAGTCTGGTGCGGGGGCAGAAGCTGCCGATCTTTTCCGGAGGCGGCCTGCCGCACAATCGCCTGGCCGTGGACATCGCCCTGCATGCCCGGCTGCGCTCCGGAAAAAGCGAACCGTTCGCCATCGTCTTTGCCGGGATCGGGGTGCCGTACGATCAGGCCGAGGCCTTCCGCAAGAGTCTGGAGGCGGGTGGCGCCCTGGGGCATACGGCGTTGTTCCTGAATCTGGCCTCGGATTCCAGCGCGCAGCGGTTGCTGACCCCGCGCTTTGCCCTGACCGCCGCCGAGTACCTGGCCTATGTCGAGGGGCGACATGTGCTGGTGATCATCACCGACATGACCAACTACTGCGAGGCGTTGCGCGAGGTTTCGGCCAGTCACGGCGAGATTCCCAGCCGCAAGGGGTATCCGGGCTACATGTATTCCGATCTGGCCACCTTGTACGAGCGGGCGGGCCGCATTCAGGGGCGGCCCGGTTCGGTGACGCAGATTCCCATTCTGACCATGCCGGCGGACGACATCACCCACCCGATTCCGGATCTTACCGGCTACATCACCGAGGGGCAGATCACCCTGGACCGCAAGCTGGACCGGGCCGGGGTCTATCCGCCCATCGGGGTGCTGCCGAGTCTGTCGCGCCTGATGAAGGACGGCATCGGAGAAGGTTTCACCCATCCCGATCACCCGGCGTTGGCCAATCAGTTGTACGCGGCCTATGCCCGGACCATGGGGGTGCGGCTGCTGGCCGGGGTGGTGGGCGCCGAGGGGCTGACCCCCACCGACCGGCTGTTTCTGGAGTTCGGCAAGCAGTTCGAGAGCCGCTTCGTCGCCCAGCCCGACGGGGCGCGCACCCTGGAGGAGAGCATGGCGGTGGGTTGGGAGTTGTTGCGGGGGTTGCCGGAGACCGAACTGGCGCGCCTGTCCGACGAGCAGATCAAGCGTTATCTGCGCAAGCCGGCTGCTGACGGCTGACCGCCATGGAGATCTCCCCCACCCGCAGCGCGTTGCTGGAGACCCGGGACGAACGCTTGGTGATGGGCGAGGGGTATCGTTTTCTGGACGAAAAGCGGTTGCTGCTGGCCTCGGAGATCATCAAGATGGCTGGTCGTTTTCAGGAGTTGCAGGAGGGGTATCTGCGTGCGCACCAGGAGGCGTCGGAAGCCATGCGTGCCGCCGTGACCCGGCATGGGTTGCATGGCATGCAGGTGGCCCCGGCCCGTGAGCTTGCCGGAGCGGTCGTCGAGCGTTCCGACCGTATTTTTTTCGGCGTGCCTTTGGTGGAGTTGCCACGCCTCTTGCCGGGAGAACCCCTCTCTCCTGCGTTCATGGCGCTGCTGCCCTCTCAGGAGCGGCGGGCCTGCCGGGACACCTTTGCCCGGTTGTTGTCCCAGGCCACGGAGTTGGCCGCCCTTTCCGGCAATCTGCATCGTCTGCTGGCCGAATACCAGCGCACCGAACGCCGCGCCCGCGCCCTGGAGGATGTGATCCTGCCGGAACTGGACGAGGCCATCCACGAGATGGACATCCGCCTGGAGGAGATGGAGCAGGAGGAGGCGGTACGGGTCCGGCTGGGACGCGGCGGGGAGTGAGCGGTGCAGCCGGGGCGGTGAATGGAGGTGACCATGTTGTATCCCGTTTATGTGCATCCAGGGAACCATGACCACGCGCACGGCGTGACCATTCCCGATTTCCCAGGATGCTTTTCTGCTGCGGATCGCTGGGAGGAGATTCCCGCCATGGTCCAGGAGGCGGCGGAAGTCCACTTTGACGGGGAGTCCATGGAGATCCCTTTTCCCACTGCCTTGGAGTTGCTGACCCCCCTGGAGGAGTACCAGGGAGGAGTTTGGATGCTGGTCGATATCGACACTGCCCGGATTCGTCCCAAGGCGTTGCGGTTGAATATCTTGCTGCCTGAACCCCTGGTCCGGCGCATCGATGATTACGCCAAGGCGCACCATTTGAGTCGATCCGGCTTCCTGGCACGCGCGGCGAAAGCCGCGTTGCGTCTGGAGTAAGTCAGCCCAATAGAATTCTAGAATTCCCGTCTCGAAACTCTCTGAAATTAGTATGAATTCAGCATATATTTGCACTAATTATCTCATTAGTATTTAGGAATCACCATGGCTTGTTCATTTGGCGTTGTTGAAAATAAACTTTACGAAGCTGAGTTTTTTCTTGAAAAAATCCAGGCGTGTAATAAAAATGACTTTGAGGTAAGATATTATTTCAGCGCTTTTGTGTCAGCCTCAAGAAGCGTTACCTTTGCTCTCCAGGCCAGCATGAAAGGGATTGATGGATTCGATACGTGGTACTCCATTGCCAGAGAAAAACTTAATCTTGATCCATTAGCAAGATATTTTGTTGAAATTAGGAATATTGTCGTTCACAAAGGAGAAAATCCGTATAATGAAGTACCTTTGGAGTATCTTAAACTTTATTTGGCTGCTCAGATATTGCATCACGATCAATCAGATGTACTGTTAGTGCCAAACATGGGTGACAATAATGGATGTGAATTAATTAATGCAAAGCAGGCATGTATAAATTATTTTAAATCAATAATTTTGATCATATTTGATTGTTATGATAAATTTAAATACATTGTCGATCCAAAATGGTATTTTACAGAAAGCAACTTCAATAGAAATGGAAAGTCTTTAGATGACGCTTTAGATGAGCTTGGCTTTCCTAGAGATTGGATTTCTCACATCACACCTGAAAAAGAAGCCTGGAAAATTTTACGATCTCGCGAACAAAGTTGTATTATAAATCCCATATTTTATAAATACTTGGACGTTGTGATTGACGACCCTGATGATTCTGAGATGGAAAATTATTGATAATATCCGTTCGGCTGCGCCTTGCGTCTGGAGTATCACTTATCCAGCCTCACCCATGACGTGAGCCTCCCATGTTGTGAGTCTGTGCTGGTGAATCATGCGGGCGCAAGGAAAACTGTCTCGCATGTGCGAACGACGCCACTGGCGGCGCCTGGGACCAACCCATGCCGCCGTAAAAATCATCATTTGTATCACACCTTCTCAGTGTGTTACACTCCTTACGGCAGTGCCTGCATCAATGACCGACTGACCGCCATGAGGCATCCATGATCATCGATATCGCCGGTCGCGATTGGATCGTCCGGTTCAAGGGCAAAAAAATCACCTTCCGTTCCTATCGAACCTTTTCCAGGTTGATCGAGAACCTCGGCAACGCCGGAGAAACCACCCTGCATTTCGAACTGGCCAAAGTCCAGCAGATCGCACCCTCATCCATGGGTATGTTTCTCCAACTGTTCTTCGCCATCAACCCGGAACACCACAAGATCGTCTTTCATAACGCATCTCCGGAGATCCACCGGAAACTCCACAACCTTCTGGCGATGATGGATGCGCGCCATGATCTCGACACCCTTGTGGAAGACCTCAGGGAACAACCCAAAAAACTGTTCGAGAAGGTATTTCAGGCCCGTTCCATGAAAATCCACAAGCAGAACGAACAAGAAGAACCTCTCTTTGTCGAGACGCCTGGCCCTGAAAAAAACGTCAACGAACTGGAAGAAGTCAAAAATCGCGTGATCTCTTTCATGAAGATCAAGCCTCTGCCCGTTCATTGACACGAATGAACCAGGCAAAAGGCCGAGCCACCAGGTTTCACTAAGCGTCCGGATTGGCCAATCGCCACGTCCGGATTGTCAACAGCTACGGCAGATGGACCGGCGCGCATATCCCCTGGCAGGCGGTTTTCGAGGCTCGAAAAAGGCATTCTCCGGGTGCGACCAGTTGCCCAAGGCGCGCAGATGGACCCGTTCCAGTCGGAAAACCAGGGCGGTGATCTCCTGGAGCGCGCGGGGATCGTCCATGGCAAAGTGCAGATGACCGGTCAGCAGAGGGCCGGGATGGTGGTGGATGCGCAACAGGGCGCCTCGCAAACGAATGCGCTGGTCGATACACCAATGCAACGTCAATTCCGAGGCAATGCCGATCTCCGGCAGCGCTTCGTCCCGGGGCAACTCGACCCCACAGCCACCCGCGCCGAGATTCAATAACAACACATCGAGATTGCAATGGTTTTGAGCAATATTGAGCAGCAACTCAATCCCTTCCGGAGGTTGGATTCGCACCGTCCGGCGTTCCAAGCGCACTGCGTTCATCCGTCATCACCCTGGCCCCAATCCGTTCAATCACCCCCAACAGGCGCTGTTTCCTGATCGGCTTGCTGTAGTACAAATCGCAGCCTGCTTCCCGGCTGCGTTCCTCCTCCCCCTCGATGGCATGCGCGGTGAGGGCGACGATCACCATGGGCCGCCGTGCGGTCCGGCGCTCCCAGTCGCGGATCAGTCGGGTGGCGGTATAGCCATCCATGATCGGCATCTGCACATCCATCAGGACGAGATCGAATTCCGACTCCCGCACCTGCTGGCACGCCTCCTCGCCATTGTTGGCGATCGTCAGGCGGTGCGGCGTGGATTGCAGAAACGTGCGGATCAGGATCTGGTTGTCCTCGGCATCCTCCACCAGCAAAATGCGCTGTGCCATCGCGGCGGCCCGCACGGTCTCACCATCGGCTGGCGCTTTGTCGACCGGTTCCGGTGGTTGTGCCGCCTGCAAGGGAAGGACCAACCGGAAACAACTCCCTGCTCCGACCCTGCTTTCCACCTCGATCGTGCCCCCCATCAATTCCACCAGGGAACGGGAGATGGCCAAGCCAAGCCCCGTGCCGCCATAACGCCGGGTAACGCTGGAATCCGCCTGGGTAAAGACATTGAAAATGGTAGACAGGCAGTTCGAGTCGATGCCGATGCCGGTGTCCCGCACCATCAACAGGAGCCTGCCGGGTGCATCGGTCAGCCGCTCCACTTCCAGACTGACCGCGCCCTGTTCGGTGAATTTGACCGAATTGCCCGCCAGATTGATCAACAGCTGCTTCAAACGCAGCCGGTCCCCCATCACCCAGCGCGGCACGCTCTCCCCGATCCGGTAATGGAGCGCCAGCCCCTTGCCGGTGGCCACCACCCGCAACAGTGCGACAACCTCTTGCAGAATCTCCTCGATCCGCAACGGTTCCGCGACGATCTGCATCTTCGCGGCCTCGATCTTGCTGAAATCGAGGATCTGGTTGATCAAGTCCAACAGGTTGTTGCCCGCCTCCTGCTGCTTGCGCAAACAGCCACGCTGCGCCTCGCTGAGATCGGTTTCCAGGAGCACATCCCCCATGCCGATGACCACGTTCATCGGGGTACGGATTTCGTGGCTCATGGCGGCCAGAAATTGACTCTTGGCGCGATTGGCGGCCTCGGCCTGTTCCTTGGCCTCCACCAGCGCCAGTTGGGCACGTTTGTCCTCGGTGACGTCCCGCAGCATGAAGATGAGCCACGCCACGGCTCCCTGGGCGCCCCGGATCGGATAGAGGGACCAGTCCCAATAGGTCGTGCCCCATTCCGGGTGGTCAGGATAGGCAAAGGGCTTGGCAAGAATGGTGAAAGGCTCGCCGGTCTCCACCACCTGCCGGAAAATGGCTTCGTTCTCCGCATGAGGGAAGATATCGAAATGATTCTTGCCCAAAAAATCATCCGGTTCCAACCCGCATGCCTGGGCGTAGGCGCGGTTCACGCGAATGAAATGGAACTCCCGATCCAAAAATACCACGGCCAAATGAGTCGTGTTGAACATCTGTTCCAGGAACGCATTGGCACGGAGCAGTTCGTCCACGGTTGCCTCGGCCACATCCTTGGCGCGACATATCTTTTCCTCGGCCTGTTTGCGGTCGCTGATGTCCCGAAATACCCCTTGTAGCACGGTTCGTCCGCCCCAGTGGTGCACACTCCCCAGGATTTCGACGGGAATGACCCGGCCATCCGCATGCTGGACCGCCGATTCATGGCCTCTGCCGGCAAGACCCATGGCCTGGTTGGCGTGCTCGCAAAACACGGCACGCACCTCTTGTTCGATGCCGGGAGGATGGAGCCGGGATTGATGGAGACCGCGGATTTCCTCCAAGCCACGTCCCAACAACCGGCAGGCGGCGTTATTGGCGTGCTGGAGGATGCCATCGAGGCCGGCAAGGAAAATCGCATCCGGCGCGGTCTCGAAAAGCACATGGTAACGTTCGGTGTTTTCCTGAGCTTGCCGCAGGCTGCGCTGCAACCAGATCGCCAACAACACCGTAATGAGTATGAAAATTATTAATATAATAATTATATAAATAAAATCTGCGTGCCAGGGAGCAAAATGCTCCGCCTCGACAATCCCGACATTGATGAAAAATGCGTAATCCGGATTGTAGCGGTAGCCATGGATGCGCCTGATCCCATCGATGGAAGTGGCTTGGGCGCGATAGGTTCCCTGGTTGCGGTTGGTGGCCAAGGCCTGGGTGAAATCATCCGAGATTTGCGCGGAGCCGATTTTTCCCCCATCCGGCAGAGGGGGATAACGCAACAGCAGGCGCAGTTGCCGGTCACGCAGTGCGATCGAGCCATTGGTTCCCAGTTCCACATTTGAAAATCTTTCTTCCAGTTTTGACATCGACACGGTGGCGGCGACAACGCCAGCGAAGTTGCCCTGCTCATCCCACAGATGACGGGTAAGCACAATCAACCTTCGTCCTGTTTTCGGTGAAGGCGTGGACAACGAGATCTGCAACCGATCCGCCTTGTCCTCCTGTTGCGCGGCAAACCACTCCTGCGAGGACAAATCCTCTGTCTCACCCAGATCCGCCACCTGCCCCCAAATCACCCTGCCCTGTACGTCGGCGGCTCCCAGATCGACTGGCACAGGCAAGGCAATGGGGCGTCGCCGCATGCTGGCGTTCCATTGCGAGGTAGGCATCTTGCCCGCGTTGGCGGAAAATTCATCCAGCATGCTCGTCAACGTCATATCGACGCTCACGAAAAGGCCCGCGATTTCCCGTTCCAGACTCAGTGCCAGATTCTGGGTGGCGATTTCCGCGCTGCTGTTATACGAAAGCCAGCTGGCACGCAGATTGACCGAAGCCAACCCCGCCACCAGGAGGTTCAGGACCAATACCCCGGTCCACAGCAGAAGCGTACGTTTCTTATCCTTGTCCATGGTTGACGGCCAATAATAATTATATTCCCATTGTGGTAAAACGCATCATCCGATGGTGCGGGGATTGGAACATATCCGGCGGTGGTGTGCCAGGGGTGAAATCGTAACGTTTTGTAAGCTGATGCGCACTGTGTCGGCCCGTTACATGCGAAGACCGCCGCGTGGTGAGACGATCTGTTGAATCACTTCCATTAATTGTTGTTTTTTGACAGGCTTGCTCAAATAGAGGTCACAGCCGGCATGCCTGCTGCGTTCTGCTTCCCCTTCCAGGGCATTACAGGTCAGGGCGACGATGGGCAGGGGGTGGCGACTGGTTTCCCGTTCCCACTGACGGATGGCGCGGGTGGCGGTGTAGCCGTCCATGATGGGCATCTGCACGTCCATGAAAACCAGGTCGAACGGCTCCGACCGGACCTTGGCCACCGCCTCCCCGCCGTTATTGACGAAGGTCAACCGGTAGGGCGTGGCCCTGAGATAGGCGCTCATGAGGAACTGATTCTCCTCGACATCCTCGGCCAACAGAATGCGCAAGGGAGAGGCGATGTCCCGGTTCGCGCACTCCGTGATCTTGTCGTCATCCATTGTGACGGGCGGGAGCGCTTCCTTGAGGGGCAGAATGACCTGGAATGCACTCCCTTCCCCAACCTTGCTTTCCACCTGGATGCGCCCCCCCATCAACTCCACCAGGGAGCGGCACAGGGCCAGCCCCAGGCCGGTGCCGCCATAACGCCGCGTGATGCTGGCGTCCGCCTGGGTAAAGGCCCCGAAGATGGCGTCGATCTCCTCGGCGGCAATGCCGATACCGGTATCTTGCACCATGACGCGCAGCATGGTCGGCCTGCCCGGCGCCACCGTCGCCGACACATGGACATGTCCATGCTCGGTGAACTTGATGGCGTTGCCCATCAGGTTGAACAACACCTGCTTCAGTCGCAACCGGTCTCCCAGGATCCAGGGCGGCACGGCCCCATCCACCCCGGCGCGCAATGCCACTCCCTTGTCGCGGGCAATGACCTCCAGCAAACCGACCACCTCGTCGATCAACCCCGTGATCGGGATCGGCTCATCCACAATCCGCATCCGACCCGCCTCGATCTTCGAGAGGTCGAGAATCTGGTTGATCAACTCCAGCAGGTTGCCGCCCGCCTGCTGGAGTTTGATGACGTAGCCGCGCTGCATCTCATCCAACCGGGTTTCCAGCAGGAGTTCCCCCATACCGATGACAATGTTCATCGGGGTGCGGATTTCGTGGCTCATGACAGCCAGGAAATCCCCCTTGGCCCGGCTGGCGGCCTCGGCCTGGGCGAGCGCGGCGCGGATGGTCTCCTGATCCTGCCAGCGGGTCAGGAACATCTGCACCTCCTTGGCCGCCATTTGCAACTGGAGGATGTCGTTATCGTCGTAGGGGGTCTCCTTGTTGCCCACGCCGAGGATCAAGTGGACCCTGTCTCCCATCATCACCGGCGTGCCCATGTGCCGCGATACCGGGAAGTGGCCATCGGGAATCCCCTTGCGGTTGCGTTCGTTGGGATAGTCGTTGTGGACCACGGTGCGCCGCAGCCGCGCGGAGTCGGCCCAGATGCCCGCCTTGGCAAGGGGATAGTGGCCGTGGTAGACGGCGCGGCATTGCTCCAGCGCGGTATCGTTCCAGGCCATGAGACGAATGGTGTCCTGATCCTCGTTGAGCAGGTGCAGGTAGCCGATCCCGCTGTCGGTCACCGCCACGGCGATCTCCAAGGCCTGGCGGCACAAGCCGGCTTCGTCGAGGTTCGGCAATTGCCGGTCCAGATCCAGGAGCTTGCGCAGGCGCATCTCGTTTTTTTGCCGCAGGGTCTCTGCTTTCTTGCGCTCGGTGATGTCCTGCTGGATGGTCAGCCAGACGTCACCGTGCTGGTGATGCCGGAAGGTGGTGACCTTGACCTGGCACCACAGGGTGGAGCCGTCCCGCCGCCGGTTGAGCACCTCCCCTTCCCTCTGGCCATCGCTGTTGATGACCGCGATGTTGCGATCGGTCAACGCGCCCGGTGCATAACCGAACAGGGCCTCGAACTTGGGGTTGGCGTGGACGATGGTCCCGTCCCGGCTGCGGATCAGGGCCACCCCTTCGGCCATGTTGGCGAGAATCTCCTGGCTCAGCCGTATCTGTCCCAGCAGGCGATGGCTTTCCAGGATGCGGACCGTGGCTGACAGAACCGGCTCCAGCAAGGAGACCAGACCGGCATCATAACCTCCGGGACGGTTGGCCAGCCCCAGAACCCCGATGATCTTCTCTTCCCGCCAGAGAGGAATGCCGAGAAACGCCTCCAGGGGGGGATGACCGGGAGGCAAGCCGCCCCGTCGCGGGTCGTTGGCCGGATCGTTGGCGATGACGACCTCGCGTGTGGTATATGGGGCGGCATACAGGGCCTGTTTGATGGGAAAGCGGAGGCCGGAAGGGGCGTGTTCGTCATAATGGCGTCGCGTGGCTTCATCCCAGGCGATATTGGTGATGGCCAGATTTTGCAGGAAAGGTTGTCCGTCGCCGTCGTTTTCCACGCTGGCGATGAAGCCATAGGCGCTGCGGGTTGCCTTGAGCAGTTCATCGAGGAGTTCCCCGAACAACGTGGTCGAGGGGGTCGCCTCGATGAACAGGTTCTGGATGCGATTGACACACCCCACCTGCAACTCCAGCTCCTGCTTGGCGAGACGCAGAGCGGCCTCGGCCTCCCTCTGGGCGGTGATGTCCTCGATCATCCCGTCGATCCACCGGATGGAACCGTCCTCGGCAAAACTGACCTTGGCGGTGACCGCCGCCAGGATGGGGGCGCCATCGCGTTTCTTCAGCCTCAGCACCTGACCGTGGCACTCGCCATCCCGCTTCATCATGGCGACGAACATCCGGCGCTCTTCCGGCGACTGGTAAAGGTCGGTCACGGCTACGGCGCGAAAGGCCTCCACGCTGTCGTAGCCGAACATGCGGGCGATGGCCGGGTTGGCCTCCAGAAAACGCCCGTGGGGACCGCCGGTGTTGCGATAGATGCCCACATCGAGGTTCTCCACCAAGGTGGAAAAACGCCGCTCGCTCTGAATGATGCGCGCCAACAAGGGACCGCCGGTCCAGGAGAAGATCGCAGCGCCCAGGCCCAACGTCACCAGGCCGAAACCAATGACCATCCCGCCTGCTTGCCGAAAGGGCCTTTGGAACACCGCGATGTCGATCGTGGCGACCAATCCCAAATGCAACAACGCCACCGGCTCATAGGCCGCCAACATCTTCCGGCCATGATCATCGACACCGATCATGGACCCGGACTGACCCGATAACGCCCGGCGCATGGGTTCTGCCAGGTTGGAATCCCAGGGGATGGGCGCGGGTTGGTCGAAAGTCTGGCCGCGATGGCTCCAAAGGAATACGATGGTGTCGTTGACCCGTTGGGCCAGAAGCCGTTCGCTGCCCGCATCGATGCCCTGGTATTGGCTCTGGGCGTGACGGATCTGGTCCAGCGAGGCGCGGCGGGGATTGTCGCGGCAGGATCGGGTGATCGGGCCGAAATCCTGGTCAGCGAGCCGGGAGAGTTCCTGGCTTTGCTGCGCGTCAACCTTTGCCACCGACTCCATGAAGCGGGCCTGGCCCATCACGTTTTCCCGCAACTGCACCGCCTCCTGCTCCAGGGCGGTCTGATAGAGAAAATAGACCGCAATGCCGCCGATCAGACAGGCAACCCCCACCATGATGGCCATGAGAAACAAAAATCGGGTGCGATCCGACATACGACCCCCTCGCGATGGGAAATATCAGGCCAGGACGGAACAGGCGCGGCCCTCGCCACTGATCCGATCCATGTTATCCTCATTTTGCGATTGCGTTCCATAAAAAATTACCGTTTACCCGGACGGATGGGATTGTGTTGCCGATCACTCGAGACTCTGCCTTGGTTGACGCGATTTCCCATTCGCGCGTGATCGGCTTTTCCGCTATACTCTCGCCAAGTGACACCCCTCAAGAACCGAGCGACACCCATGAGCGAATTGCTGCACGCCACCGACAGCCACGGCCATTACGTCAAGACCGGAGAACGGGTCGCCCTGCTCCGGGAGATCCGGGACCACTCCTTGCGGCACGGCGATGCCCATCTCGCCGTGCCGGTGGTCCACATCATCCTCCTGACCCGTTCCGGACAGATCCACCTGGTGCAACGCGGCGACAAACCGGAAAATCCCTTCATGTGGGACAAGGCGGTGGGCGGCCATGTGGTGACGGAAAACCCCCATCTCACCCGCGAGGATTTCGACGCCAATGCCCGCAAGGAGATGGCCGAGGAGATCGGCGTGGAACAGGTGGTCATCGCCAGCGACGACCTCCATTACCACCGCCTGCTGCAATCCGGTACCATCGACACAAACGTTCAGGCGGTGATCCGCATGATCGACTACGACCCCTGGCAGGGGGCCATCAGCCGGGTGCGCGGCGGAGAACCCTGGCTGAAACGCCACAACGTGGCGGTCTACGCCGGGACCTACGATGGCCCCATGCGCTTCGTGGACCAGGAGGCCAGGGATCACCGCCTCGTCAACCGCCAGGATCTGCTGGCCGACCTGCTGACCAGTCCCTGGAATTACGCCGATGGCGCGCGCCTCTTCATGCAGCGCTATTATCATCTGCTCCGCTGAAACGAGGTCCTCCCCCATGCGAACCGAAGATCTGTGCCGCGCAATCGGCAAATGGTTTCAGACCCACAAGAACGAAGATCCCTTCGCCTTCGGCGAGGTCCATCTGCTGACCGGGGAAGAGGAGGCGGAAATTCTGCTGATTATCGGCAAACCCGAAGAGGAGTGCCAGGATCGGGACGCCTATGAAAATCAGTGGGAAGGGACCATCTACGACGCCCCGGTGACATTGCTGTGGCAAAAGCTGGCCGACGGCCAGGCCGACGAGTGGCTGCGGATGCTCTACGACCGGGAGGCCCCGACCATGAAGCGTGCGATGCTCGCCGCCCTGTTGGAGCTGTTCCGCCTGATCGAAGGCAACGGCTACACCATCGACTGGGAGGCGGACGAAGAAGAGGGATTGCGTACCCGTCTGTACATCGACCCGGCCCCGGAACCGGTTCGTTTCGAGACCGAGCGCTGGAGCGAACTGCTGCGCGGCCTTCAGGGCGCCTGATCCCTGGCCTGTTCATACGCGACGCGCGCCGCTTCCACCACCTCGCCGAGCCGCGCCATGGTCATGCGGCGGAAAAAGGCCCCGCCGGGCGCGATGCGCAGGTTCGGACCCTGCTCGCACTGCCCCAGGCAGAAGATCCGCTTGACGCCAATGGGCAGCTCCTGGCGCGCCAGTTCCCGTTCCACGGCATCCGCCAGTGCCACCCCGCCACTTCCGGCGCAGGAACTCCCCGATACGCGCTCCTTGACGCATACCACCACCGTAACCGGCATCGTCGCCATTATCCTTTCTTCTCCAGTTTCAGCACGCCATCCTCCACCTTGAGATCGCCCCCGGTGAATGGCGCACGGGGCACGGGCAGGGAGGGTTCCATCGGGGGTCCGCTCCGGCGCTCCGTCTGCGTCCGGCGATCCTCCATCAGGGCGCCGATCTCCTGGAGAAGCGCCTCGATGGCCTCGGTCTGCTCCCGGAATTGACGGCAGGCGCCCGCGTTGTCAAGCAGCAGTCGGGAGTAGGCGGCAAACAGCTCGTGCAATCCGCTGGTGTCGGAGTGTACCGACTCCACCAGCCCCCCCAGTTGCCGCGAGGCTTGCAACTTTTCCCCGGCGACTCCTTGCAGACGGGTGGCGGCGGCGGCGATCTCCCGCAGGGTCCCCCCGGCCCGCTCCATCGCGGAGCGGCTCGCCGCAAGATCCTTGAGCAGGCCAGCGGAACGTTCGCCGATCTCATCGATCCATCCCTGTGTCTTTTGCGAGATCTCCTTGATCTCATCGGTAAAAATCGCAAAGCCGCGCTTGCCCTCGGCGCGGGTGGCCTCCACGCTGGCGCTGGTGGCCAGCAGATTCAGTCGCATGACGTGGCCGCCCAGTTGCGCCACGCTTTTGTTGATGTGTTCTCCTTCCTCCATGGAACGGCGCGCGGCCTCGCCGAACTCCCGCAACGCGCGATCCGCGTCCGTCAGTCCGTGGGCGTTCCCCTCCATCACCGCCTGGATCTCCACGGTCGCCCTGACCGCCGTGGCGGCGAGGCCCTCCAGGTTGGCCAGGCCGCTTAGCGCATGTTGCATCGTTTCGGCCAGTTGCCTGCTGGATTCCGCCTGATGGCTCAACGAGTGATCCAGCCGCTGCGCGGTCTTGCGCAGGGATTCCGCCTTCTCGCCGAAGGGGAGCGCCCGCTGCCGGATGGCGTTTTGCAGATCCCGGAAACGGAGGCCATGGATGCGGTTCACGGCCAGGAGCAAGGCCACTCCGGCCACCAGCGCCACGCCCGAACAGAGCAGAAAGAGGATCCATGCCATTTTCCTCTCCTGTCCGGCCTGTTCGCTCAGGTTGCGCAGCAACTCCTTGGTGAGGTGATAGGCCTCCTTGAGTTTGTTTTCCAGCCGTTTGGTTTCGTCATCCAGGCTGGAGATGGTCTTGTTCAGCTCCTCGCGATACTCCCGCTCCGCTTCGCCCTGGCTCTGGGTGGCGGTTCCGGTGATCAGCCCGGCCTTGGTCAGGAAACGGTACTTGAACTGCCCGCGAATGATGGTGCCGGCCAGGTGCTCATAGCCGCCATGGATTTTCTCCAAATCCCCCATCACCCCCTTGATGCGTTCCAGATGGTTGCGTTCCTCGTCCGAACCGGGGGTATCCAGCGCCTTCTGGGTGATGTGGCGCGCCTCGATCAGCACGTTGGCGAGCCGCTTGCCGGCATGAATGAAACCGTCGTTGGCGATCTCGAAGTTCTGCCGGTCATCCACCTGGGCGTAGAGCAGCACCTCGCTGAAGCGCAACACCTGATCCATCTGCTGCCGGGCCGCGTCCGCGACCGCCAGGTTCAGGGGGAAATCCCGCCCGTCGAGGCTGGCGATCCGGTTTTCCAGATGCTGGACCACGCGCAAGGCGTTGCCCCCGCCCGCCAACGCCCCGGCCTCCACGACCAGGAGGAGCAGCATCAGATGGGTTGCGAGCTTCATGTTCTTGAACATGCGATCACCTCAGCAAAAAGACCAATGCAACGCCGACCAGAATCGGGTAGAGGATCAGGGAGATGATGTCCAACCGCTGCGCGATCTCCACCCGTTTGATCTTGCGAAAATATCCCACCACCGAGGTCTCCAGGATGGTGAAAAAGAACAGGACATAGGAAAAAAGGAAAAAGAGATCCCCCCGCACCAGGTAGCCCACGCCCAGCTTGTTGACATTGTGATAGGCCATGGCGCTCAACATGGTGGTGATGCCCACGGTATAGCGGGAGGAGATCCACTCGAAGTCGATGGTGAAGATCACGTAGGCCGACGCCACCAGGATCATCAGCGGCAGCAGGGTGATCACATAGGCCGCCACCTTCCGCTCCAGGATGACATGGTAATTGTACTGGGAGTGATCGAGGGTGAAGAGCTTGCGGTCGTACTTGGGATTGCGGTAACTCCACAGGAACTCCCTGGAACTGGTGAAATGAAAATGCCGGATATCCTTCCAGGAGCCGAAATCCAGTTTCCGGTGCAAGAGGGTATCGTCATCGATGTCGGTCACCAGGATCAACTCCTCGCTGGTCTTGAGTTTCGGCTTGATGCGGATTTTCAGGACCTGCTGATCGAAGGGGTACTCGTGCAGGGGGAATTCGTCCACCATGCGGGAGGAGACGGCATAAGAGATGAAATTATTGTTTGTCTTGTCATCGAAATATTTTTCCCGCACGCTGGCGGTCAACACCTTGCCGTAAGTCATCTCGAAATCGAGATTCTTGTTCCTGCCCGGATCCCAGCGGAACCAGAGATTGAAATCGGCGACAAAGGAGCCTTCCACCGGGTTGAAGGCCTTGATCTCATCGACGTGAATGCCGGTGTAGACCACGGTGGCCCGCTTCATGAAGCGTCCCTCCATGGTGAAGATGTCGGCCCCCTCCTCTTCGCTCTTGGCCTTGGCCAGTTCCTGGTACTTGACAGGGGTCAACTGGAAACGGGCCGGGATGAAACGCCCCTGCTTGACCTGCCCGACCGAAAGAGGACGTCGGCTGGAGCCGGTTTCGTTGAAATGGAGGTCTCCGGCGATGCCGGACAGGGCCTCCTGATGGGAGATCATCTTGCGCATGAAGTTGCGCATGCGCGTGCCATCCTTGCCCACCTGGCCGATAGCGTGCGCCAGGAGCTTGACCGCCTCGTAGGAGTAGGTGGAGACCCAGTCCGGCTCGCGTTGGAACTCCTTGATGTAGTCGTGCTGGTAATGTTTCGACTCCTCGCCGAACAGGCTGGGGAGGTAGGGGGTGACGGCGTAGACATCCTCGGCGTAGATCCCCGCCTCCTGGAGGAAATGAGCGCCACCCAGGCTTTCGGCGCCGATGAAGTCGGCATTCATGCTGTTTTTGCGCAGGAACTGGATCGCCTTGGCCGCGTTGACGTAGTTCATGGCCAGGAAGACGATTTCGGACTGGTTCAGGGCATCGATATGCTCCTTGAGCCGTTCCGGCTGGAAATTCTCCTTGTCGAGACCGACGAACACGGTGGGCTTGAGATTGTTGACCTGCAACTCCTTGACGAAGAACTCGCTCAGGGAGTTGCCGTAGGGATCCCTGGAGTGGATCACAGCGATCTTTTTGCGGTTGAGGCCGTGGATCACGTAATTGGCCAGGAACAGGGCCTGATAGTAGTCGTCGGGCATGATGCCGAAGGCCCAGTCGTTGTTGGCGGTCAGGGTCGGCAAGGTGGCGGAGGGGGTGACGAAGGGGATGGAATGCATGCGGTAGATATCGCCCGCGTCGATGGTGGGCACGCTGAAGTAATGTCCCACCACGCCGACGATGTTGGAGCGGGTCATGAGTTCCCTGGCCGCCTTTTCGGCCTGGACATTGACGTTGGTGCCGCTCTTGTCGTCGGCGGGGACCAGTTCCAGGGTGAAATTCTTCAACTCGCCGCGCTGGTTGATGTGCTGGACGGCCAGTTCGGCGCCCCGGCGCATGGAGTGTCCGATCTCCCGGAAGGGGCCGCTCAGGGGGGCGCCCAGACCGATGGCCAGCACCTCTTTTCTTTCCGGGGCGTGGCGCCAGGCGTACAGCAAAAGGGCCGTCGCCAGGAGCACGGTCAGGGTCGCCAGCAGGAATCTAGCGCTCGACATCGCCACCTCCATTCACCGGACAATCGCCGAGGGCATCCCACAGACGTGGCGCGCCATTGACGCCATGGGAGCCGTCACGGGATCGACACCGGTTGCGCATCGGATCGTCACCGGGGCGGATTTCCGCGGAGCCTTTGGAGAATCCCGGCGGCAGATCCCCTGCTCCCCTGGCCGTGGGGCGGATGTCGTTGTCGCCGGACTGCTCGGCGATCAGACTGCCCGCCAGCAGCAATCCGAGGCTTCCCCAGAGCAGCAGCGGTCGATGACGATGGGTGGCAAGTGACATGGCGCAACCAAAAAGGGGCGGGCAGGAGCATCGACGGCAAGATTAACCCCAATCTCTTTCAACATTCAAGCCATAATGCTATGCTCGTTTCATGAGAAAATACCACATGGCAATCCTGCTGGCCCTGTTGCCTGGTTTGGCCTGGGGCGAGGAGTCGTCTGGCGCTGCGCCGGTCGAGGAGATGGAGGTGCGCGCGGAGTTGGTGGCGCGTCATTTCACCACCCTTTCCTCGGAGATGGCGGCGCGCATTCTGCGGATTCCGTTTCGCGAGGGGGATGCCTTCGCCAAGGGGGATCTGCTGGTTTCCCTGAACTGCGAAATCCTGCAAGCGCGCCTGAACCGCGCCAAGGCGGCGTTGCAGGCGGAGAGCGCCAAGGCCAAAGTGCAGGAAAGGCTGGACAACCTCAACGTCACCAGCCGCATGGAGATGGTCGTGGCCAAGGCCGAGGAGGAGAAGGCGCAGGCCGAGGTAGCCATCATTCGCGCTGAAATCGGCGGCTGCCAGGTCCTCGCCCCCTTCGCGGGCCGGGTGGTGACCCTGAATGCGCGGGAACATCAATACGTCAAGCCAGGGGAAGCATTGCTGGAAATTCACGATCCCCGCACGTTGGAACTGCTGTTCAACATTCCCTCCCGTTGGCTGCAACGGCTCGCCGCGCGGGAGCGGTTCCTGGTGCGCATCGACGAGACCGGCAAGAGCTATCCGGCGGCGATCCGCGCGATTGGCGCCAGGATCGACGCGGTGGGGCAGCAGGTCAAGATCAACGGCGAGATCCTGGGCGTTTTTCCGGAACTCACCCCTGGCATGAGCGGACGGGTCACGCTGGGAGGGGGGCGCCCCGCCGCCACGCCATGAGCACCGCCGGGCAACCCCTCGATTCGATCCTGGGTGCGTTGCTCAATCTCCAGCAACGCATCGCCGGCACCACCACCCTGGAGGAGTTTCATTACTCCCTCGTCAACGAGACGGTCTATCTGGCGCCGTACCGGCAGGCCGTTCTGTGGCGCGCCGACCCGAACGGACGGGTGGAGGCGTTGTCCGGCATTCCGCTGCCCGACCAGGAAACCCCCTTCGTGCGCTGGATTTCTGCAATTTGCAATCATTTGCAGACAAACACGGATCCCGTTTCCATACAGTCAAAAGATCTGCCACCCTCCCTGGGCGAGGCATGGGACGAGTGGCTGCCGCGCCACGCCCTTTGGCTGCCGATCGCCTTGTCCGGGGAGGCCGGTCGTCCGTTGGGGGGGTTGTTGCTGGCGCGCGAGGAACCCTGGAGCGAGGGGGAGAAGGTGCTGTTTTCCCAATTGCTGCTCACCTCTGCGCCGGTCTGGTGGGGGTTGCGGGCCAGGAGATCCTTTTGGCGGCGTTTGCGGGAGGGGTTGCCCGGCAGAGGGCGTTTGTTGTTGGTTGCATTGGTTTTGCTTTTGTCGTGGTTGCCGGTGCGGCAGTCGGTGGTGGCCCCAGCAGAGGTGATCCCCCGTGATCCGGTGCTGGTGCGCGCCCCGTTGGAGGGGGTGGTGGACGAATTCCACGTCACGCCCAACCAGGTGGTGAGCGCCGGCCAGGCGCTCTTCAGTCTCGACGCCCGCAAGCTGTCGAACCGGCTGGCCGTCACCCGAACCGAGTTGGAGGTGGCGCGGGCCGAGTACCGGCAGGCGGTGCAGACCGCGTTGCGCAATCCCCGTGACGCCACCCGCCAGGCACTGTTGAAAGGGCGCATGGAGCAGAAGGGGGCGGATCTGGAATTCTTGCGTCAGCAGGTGGAGCGGGTGCGGGTGACCGCCAGCCGCGACGGGGTGGCGGTTTTCGGCGATGCCAACGACTGGCTGGGTCGTCCAGTGGCGATTGGTGAAAAAATTCTGATGCTGGCCGACCCTGCCAAGGTGGAGTTGGAGATTTATCTCCCCGTGGCCGACGCGCTGAGTTTTCCTAAAGGCGCCCCCATCGAGCTGTTCGGCGCCGCCGAACCCGGTCGTCGCTTCCGTGCTGTGTTACGTTATTCGAGTTATCGTGCCGAACTTCTCCCGGATGGGATCCTGGCGTACCGTCTCAAGGCCGATTTTCCCCCTGGAGAACCCCTGCCCGCCC
Source organism: Magnetococcales bacterium WMHbin3 (assembly GCA_002753185.1). GTDB lineage: Bacteria > Pseudomonadota > Magnetococcia > Magnetococcales > Magnetaquicoccaceae > Magnetaquiglobus. The sequence continues at coordinate 139,000 of PDZX01000001.1, read as the reverse complement.
TGGGCGTGCGCGGCGCGGCCCGGATCCTTGGAGAGGAGGTATCTCTCTGGTATTATCTGCTGAGACGTCCCCTGGCCATGGCCCGGCGGGTAACGGGGATGTGAGGCTGGGATGCGTGACTACCATCTCATGCCTGCCCTTTGCGAGTCATTCCCAACGCGATTCGATAAATGTCCGGAACTTTGTAACGCACGGCATTACCCATTGTGTCTGTTTCATATACGTGCAGCAATCCGATCTCCCTGGCCAACTCAATGAGATCTTCTTGTGACTGTAGATCGTTTTTCTGAATAGGTGTATAACCGATGCTTGATAATTGAGAAAACAAGGGCGCAAGTTCCTGAAATTCTTCTTTCAGCGACGAGACCGCATCATTGGATACTTTTGATAAGCAATCAATCAGGCTGCGCGGCCGTATTATGCTTTTATCGTAATTATTCTTCTTCTGTTCATCCCTTTCCCATTTGATTGCATGAGAGAATAATTGCAGAAGAAATCTTGGTGTATGATCGTCGTTGCCGTCGGCAAGGCGGGTCCATATCCAATTTCGGGTGAATGTCGCATTTCCTCCCTTCATGCGCTCGCCCACCAGGAGGTTCCAGACATTATTAATATCGTCAGAACTCCATTGATCGTCAGGGATGTTTGCCAGATTTTTTGTTTCTTTGGAACGTGCAAGAAAATCGACGAACACTCTATGATTCATAATTTGTTTGATGATCACTTTTAAATAATCCGTTTGATCTTTCCATCTCAAAATCTCTGTTCGACCAAACATATGACTTTTATTTTGAAAGTTGATGGTTTGCCAAACATCTTCTCTTAAAAATATTTTAAATTTCAAACGATCCAGGGATGAAGAAATTTCCATGAAAAATGAAAAAAGGCCTTCAACAGCCCTTTTGCGTCGCATCAAGTCTTCATCGGTGCTGCCAAATCCTGTATCCAGGCCATCCATGATCAAAATACATGATGAATTCGAGGCCAGTTGCTCATTCAATTGTTTAATATCTTCCTCGATTCGAATACCAAATCGCGTCCTTTTCAGTGTTTGGTCGAATGCATCCAAGAAACCCGATACGCTACTCGGCAGGGGTGCGGCAACGTTTACGGAGTGGTCATGCTCATGTAGAAAATGTTGCACGGCAATGCAACAGTAATAACCCCAAAAATGCCTCCATTCCGCATCCGCCGCAGCAAGGATTCGTTCGACCTCCTTGAATCCATCGTAACTCATCATCCAGGATGGATTATTGGAAAGTCCTTGCGGGGCATGTACGATAATTACTTTTAATTTATAGTCTTCGCTTTCGGTTAACCATCTGAAAAGCGCCGTTTTTCCTGTACCTTTGCGACCACGGACGAGATTGATCTTTTCATCCATCGCGCGTGTAACGGTATCAATGATAATGAAATGCTTGAGCAAATCCTCCTGATGTTCCGCAGTCCCCGGAGCGATCGTCAACTGGTCGAGAACCTGCTGCTTGCCAGCCTTGACCTGATGTTGGGCAACCTGTTCTCCATATTGCGGCAACAACCGCTCAATCCATTCCGCCAATTTATCATATGGAGATTTTTCATTATCGAACTCAAGGATCGCATCCGATGTCGCGACATCTTCTCTGTATTCCACAAAATGGGTGATTTCCTCCTCGAGAATCTCCTCCAATCCCTTGTCCTGGCGGGTTTGTTGTGCGGCCTTCATCCAGGATGCGACCCATCCCAAGGCGCGATCCCGATACCTCTTCTTGACTTCAGGCGCATTGCTTTGCGGAACAGGCGACACCAGGAACCGGGGAACAGGGGAGAGGTTCCCATCACGACCGGAACGTTTGACTTTTGCACGAAGAAGTCCACGGGTCAACAATCTTGTGCCTCTTTCCGCCTGGGGATGAGGAAAAAATGTTATGATTGCCATATCTGACAATCCAAACAATAAAGGCCCACTTATATCGGAGAGTCCTGTTCGAGCGTCGAGAAGAATGAAGTCTGGCTTGAAAAAAAGCCGCGTCGCTAACGCTTCAAAGAACTCTTGTAAAGGATTGTGTTCCTCCTTGTACCAAAAATCAGGTGTAATGAGGCGCAGTTGCCTGGCATATTCCGCACCCGGAACGCCAGCAGGAAGCAGGAACAGGGAGTCGTATTTATTGACCGGGATCAGGTGCTGGGCAAAATCAGGTTTTCCACCCGCATCCAACTCTTCGAGCAATGCAATGACCCCCCTTAGAGATTTTCCATCTTCCAGTAAGCGGATTTTTTCTTCGGAGATAGCAAAAAGCGATGTCAATCCAGGAGCTTCAAGGTCCATATCAACGCAGATCACTTTGCGGCCTTTGGCCGCAAGCAATTTTGCCGTATAAGCCATGGCCGTGGAACGACCAACCCCACCTCGCAGGGAATAAAAGGTAACGACGATAGGAGGGGATAAATCATCATCGGCGTCCGTGGGAAATGCGGTATCGATCCATTCGCTCGCAGGTTCGCCTGCGAGGACTTCCGGCCAAAGGGGAAGATGCTCCGGGTCCCCGGCACTGGGTAGCGGTCCCGCCCATTCCGCTTCCTCTGGCGTCAGAAAATCCTTCCATTGAAATTTTATATTATTTAAATTTTTTAATGCAATCTCTTCTCTATCATTATTATCAATATTTAAAAATTGTGATGAAATAACTGCAATCCTCCATTCATTTGGCTGGAAATGATCCGGTTGCAGCCGAATATCCGGATCCGTGATATTGCATTCTCGAAGATTCTCACGGACTTTATTGATGATTTCCTTGTGGCTCATTTGCCGGATCTCTTTGAACGTTTGACAGCGCTCGCAATGGTCCGCGCCAATTTTTTCGTCCCAACCACGATATTGTCAATCGAAATGTTGGCAGGCAACACATCTGCGGAACAATAACGTAAATCAGTTGACCATTTTTGTAGGATAAATTCTTCCACCCCCACATCTTCATCTGAAGAACCGAATTGCAACTCTGACTTTTTCCATAACTCCGAAAGATTATGCCCAACTCGTCCAGATATGGGTGGACGCCATCCTTTCGTCATGTGGTATGCTTTTAAATAGGCCTCTATAACGTAACCCGCTATATAAAACGACATGTTATATCTTTTGTTGTTACAAAGAATCTCCACATCCGTACCTCGTTCTCTTGCAATCTGGCACCATTCTGCAATATTCACAGGATTGCACCGAATGGGATTTGTCGTCTGCTGAGCCATTCATCCGCCTCCATCATGGTTCGCCAGAGGGGAGTTCCTAAGAATTTCCCTGGAAATTTCTTTGTCACTTTGAGGTTAATGAAAAAGGCTCCTGCATGTCAACCCGTCTTCAATCCGGGGCAAACCGCTTGGAGACAAAAGACGCTCTGGCGGCCCAACTGCACGGAAAGGATCGCTATCCATGAAGGCCGATTGACCTTGCAACCAATTTGCATGATCGTGAGATCACGAGACAAGTATAGACACACACATTTCAATGATTCAAAAGCCTAGTGATGCCTGTAATAACAAAATAAAATATATTAAACACATGAAAATAAATATTCTTAAATCTACCGGCAGCATGGCGGATGGCAATCCCGTTCCCGGATCCTCGCTACCTGGACGGTGCTCCGTGCCCACCCTCCCCCCCCTGCGCGAGGAGTTGACCCTCCACCCCGGTCCCCGTGGCGACGGTGGTTTTCCCACCTGGACGTTGCACGATCCGGCGGCAGGGCGTTTTTTCCGGCTGGGGTGGCCGGAGTTCGAAATCCTGTCACGCTGGGAACTGGACTCGGCTCAGGCCATCGCCGACGCCATCGACCGGGAGACCACCCTGCGGGTCACCCCCGCAGAGGTCGATGCGCTGCACGATCACCTGCAACGCAATCACCTGCTGCGCCCTCAAACCGAGGGGGATCGGCAACGATTTCTGGAATTGCAAAAACGGGCCAGACCGCAACTGGCAAAATGGCTGTTGCATCATTATCTGTTCCTGCGCATCCCCTTGTGGCATCCCGATCCGTTCTTGCAACGGCTCCTGCCCGGCATTCCATGGCTGTTTACGCGCGGCTTCGCCTGGGTTGTGCTGACGCTTACCGTGCTCGGCCTGGGGCTGGTGATCCGGCAATGGGAGGCCTTCCAGGCGACCTTCCTCCACTTCTTCGATCCGCTGGGGATGGTGGCCTGGGGAGGGGCGTTGCTGACGGGAAAAATGCTGCACGAACTGGGTCACGCCCTGACCGCCAGGCATTTCGGCTGCCGGGTGCCCTCCATGGGGGTGGCGTTGCTGGTGATGTGGCCGGTCTTTTATACCGAGACCAGCGAGGCGTGGAAACTGGCCAGCCGCCGGGAACGCCTGGCCGTGGGCGGCGCGGGCATGGCGGCGGAACTGATCCTGGCGGGGCTGGCCGCCTGCCTGTGGAGCTTCCTGGAGGACGGCCCCATGCGCGGGGCGGCCTTTTTGCTGGCCAGTTCCACCTGGATCGTCACCTTGACGGTCAATCTCAACCCTCTGATGCGCTTCGACGGCTATTTTCTCCTCGCGGATGCCCTGGATCTGCCCAATTTGCAGGAAAGGGCCTTTGCCATGGGACGCTGGAAGCTGCGCGAGTGGCTGTTCGGCTGGGGGCATCCCCCTCCGGAACCGGCGCCAGCGGGTCGGGCCGCGTTCCTGATCGCCTTTGCCTGGGTGGTGTGGTGCTACCGATTTTTTCTGTTTGCCGGCATCGCCCTGCTGGTCTACCATTTTTTCTTCAAGCTGTTGGGGCTGTTTTTGTTTCTGGTGGAGATCGGCTGGTTCATCCTGCGGCCCGTGGGAAGGGAGATCATGGCCTGGCATCGATTGCGCGCGGGGTTGCGCTGGAACCGCAACCTGGTCATCACCCTGTCGTCCGGCATGGCGTTGCTGGTCTGGTCCCTGACCCCCGCGCGCTTTCCGGGGGTCGTGGCCCCGGCGGTTCTGCAAGCCGGGGCGCACACGGTCATCCATGCCCCGACCGCCGCCCTGGTGACTCGTTTTCCGGTACGCACCGGCCAGGAGGTGACCCTGGGCGAATCTCTGATCGAATTCGACGACCCCGAATTGCGCTACCGCATGGAAAGCGTGACCCGGACCATCACCCTGCTGCGCTGGGAACTGGAAGCCCTCGGCGTGGACGCGCCGGAGCCTGGCAAAAACCGGGAGCGCGCCCCGGCGGTGGTGGAACAGGAGTTGACCACCGCCCTGGCGGAACAGCGTTTCGTCGCCGGGGAACTGGAAAAACTGCGCGTATCCGCTCCTTTCGCGGGCACGGTGGTGGAACGCGCCGAGGGGATCGCCCCTGGCGACCGGGTGGCGGCTGGGGAAGCGATGTTGACCCTCATCGACCCGCAAACGCCCCTGATCAAGGGATACGTGGCCGGTCGCGACCTGGCCGGCGTCACCCCCGGCATGACGGCCATTTTCCACCCGAACGACCCCGCCGCCGCTCCCCTGCCTGGCCGGGTGCTGCGCAAGGACCCGGCCCCAATCCGCCTCCTGCCCGATCCCGAACTGGACGCCCGGCACGGCGGCGGGGTGCCGGTACGTGGCGAGCACATGGAGAAACAACGCGTCGAGGGATCGTTCCACCGGGTGGATCTGACCCCCGACGCCCCAATCCCCGTGGGGCAGGTGACGCGCGGGGTGATGACCTTCCCCTCCAGCCCGGAACGCCCCCTGATCCGCTTGTGGAACACCTTGTTGGAGATTTTCCATCGGGAAGGGGGATTTTGAAATGCGCGCGGACGAATTGATCGCCCTGTTCGGGCAAGGGCGCTTTGCGGAAGCGGAGCTGCTGGCCAGACGCCTGGTCGCCGACCTGCCAGGGGAGGGCTTCGGCTGGAAGGCCCTGGGGACGATCCTGCTGCAAACCGGGCGTCACGACCAGGCCATCGCCGCCCTGGAAGAGGCCGCGCAACGGATGCCGGGGGACGCGGAGACCCTGGGCCATCTGGGGCAGGCCCTTTTTCGGCGCGGCAATGAACATCTGGCGCAAAATCATCCATCCGAGGCGGAGGCGTGCTATCGCAGGGCGCTCGGCCTGGTGCCGGAGCAGCCGGATCCCTGGAACAATCTGGGGCTGGCCCTGCAAGGGCTGAGCCGTCCGGACGAGGCGGAGGCCGCCTTTCGCCAAGCCGCACGCCTGGATCCCGACGATCCGGAGATCCACGCCAATCTGTATCAACTGCTGGAGTCGCAAGGGCGTCTCCCCGATGCCGTGACCGCCTTGCGGGAAATCGCGCGTCTGAAACCGGGGGATGCCACGGTGCGTTTCGATCTGGGCACCCGCCTGTTCCTCCTGGAGCGCCACGGGGAGGCGGAACAGGCCTTCCGGGAGGCGATCCGCATCCACCCCGGTCATGCCGATGCCTACAACAATCTGGCCATTCTGCTGGATGTGGTGCAGCGTCACGACGAGGCCGAAGCGGCCTATCGGGAGGCGATCCGCCTCGATCCGGAGCGGGCCGAGCCATACCAGAATCTGGGGCTGATCCTGCATGCGCGTGGTCGGATCGACGAGGCCATGGCCTGCCATCGACGCGCCATCGCCTGCCGGCCCGATTTTCTGGAGGCCCACGCCTCGCTGGTGCATCTGCTTTCCATCGTGTGCGACTGGCGGGAGATGCCGGAGGCCAGCGAACGGATGTTGACCCTGGCGCGTGCCGGAGCGGGGGAGATGGTGCCGTTCGTCGCGCTGGCGCTGCCGGTGACGGCCATGGAACAGCGTGCCCTGGCGGAACGCTTTTCCGGCAAGCTGGTGTCCCGATACCGGGAGATTGCCGTGGCGCCGGAATTCCAGCCGGAGCGGTTGCGGATCGGTTATCTTTCCGCCGACATCAAGGAGCATCCGGTGGCCCACCTGATCGCGGAATTGATCGAGTTGCACGACCGGAACCGGTTTGTCATCCATCTCTATTCCCATGGCCGGGATGACGGTCATCCGGTGCGCCAGCGCATCCGGGCCGGGTGTGACCGGTTTGTGGAGCTGAACGGCCTGACCGACCAGGAGGCGGCGCGCCGCATTGCAGAAGACGGGATTCACATCCTGGTGGACCTGCAGGGTTTCACCGGTGGCGCGCGTTTGGGGATTCTCGCCTGTCGCCCGGCCCCGGTGCGGGCGAGTTGGCTGGGGTATCCGGGGACGCTTGGCGACGCGAGGCTGGTGGAGTACCTGATCGGCGACCCTTGGGTGACCCCTCCAGAGCATGCGGCCCATTTCGCCGAGCGTTTGGCCTTGCTTCCCCACTGCTATCAGGCCAACGCCCGTCTGCGTCAGGTGGCCGCCAGGCCGTCACGCGCCCAGGCGGGCTTGCCGGAGCAAGGGTTCGTTTTTGGCAGTTTCAATCAGAGTTTCAAGTACAACGCCGCGACCTTCGACATCTGGTGCTGGTTGCTGTTGGCCGTGCCTGGCGGTTGTTTGTGGCTGTTGCAGCCCAACCCGGAGGCCATGGCCAATCTGCGGCGCGAGGCAGCCGCACGGGGGGTGGATCCAAAGCGTCTGATCTTCGCGCCCAGGCTGCCGTTGCCGGAGCATCTGGCCCGGCTGGCATTGATGGATCTGGCCCTGGACACCTTTCCCTACACCTCGCACACCACGGGCAGCGATGCCTTGTGGTGTGGCGTGCCGTTGGTCACGCGCATCGGCGAGACCTTCGCCAGCCGGGTGGGGGCGAGTCTGTTGCATGCCGTGGGATTGCCGGAGTTGATCACCGGGGATTGGGAGGAGTATTTCCTGCTGGCCCTGGAACTGGCGCGCGACCCGGAGCGGTTGCGCGCCATCCGGGAGCAATTGACAGCCAATCGCGCGACCCACCCCCTGTTCGATTCGGCGGGGTTCGCGCGGGATCTGGAGCGGCTTTACCGGCGGATGTGGCGGGAGCGGGGCGTGGGACTCATCCCGCATGCATGATGAAACGATCGTAATAATCCTCCAGAATCCCCCCCCACTGGGCGCTCTTGGCATCGTTGAGCAGATCGCTTTCCGTCACCCCTTCCCGGTTGAGGCGCGCCAGCAGACTGCCGTAAACACGGGGAATCTCCCGGAGCAGATCCAGTTTGATGCGGGTGAGATCGGGAATTTCGAACATGGCGTGGGCCTCCTGCGGCAAGAAACGAGACGATGCCCGGCAAACTCGCAATAAGCATACCGGAAGTCAGCGTCAAAATACAGGTCGCAAAGATGGGCGCGTGGCAGATGCAGGACAATGCCCACTCTCAGACCCGCCCCCGCGTCATGCGAATCTCAGATGATAAATCTCAGCCAAGGCTTGGTAATCGGCACGGATTTGTTCGCTGGAGCGGTTTAGCTCTTTGGCGACTGTTTGGATGTGTTTTTCCGTGATTGGCTTGTGAGGGTCCCAATAAACTGTGTTGGTTTCGTCTACAAAGAGCTCATTTTCGCGCCAGTTTTTACCTCGCAAGCGGTAGATTGCATCCATCGCGGCAATTCTGACAATAGCAAATGGATCATCCAGCCTTGATTGAAAGACTGGGAGTAATTTTGGATCCTGGCTTGCGTTTAACGCATAAATTAAATAACTTTTAACTTCAGGTTCATCTTTTTGTATGTTTTCTAAAATATGTAATATTTTGATAATCGCGTCATTTTTCGGCATCATGATTGCTTTTTCGTTATGATCATCACGAGACGTAAATAACCACATTAATGCAGTAGCAGCAGCATGATGGACAATCAGGTCTCCATCGCGTTGCAATAAATCCAGGAGGAATCCAGAAAGTCGCTCATCAACCTCAATTTCAGGAATTTTTAACAAAATTTGCGCCACCTCTAAAGCAGATTCAATTACTTTGATGCGAGAATTTGATTGTAAATTTATCATACTCTCTGCTAAAGTTTCTTGAAGGTTACTACCTAACATCTCCCAAGATCTTACTTTCATTAATCCATAATTGTAACCTAGAGCCGAACGTGAATCACCTGATCGACGACAATATTCATTAATCATTGCTTGAGCGAATAATTCAGCCCATTCACTTTTTGCAAAATCTTCTGTATATAAAAAATGATCAAATTCATTATTATTGGACAAGTTTGCGGCAAATCGTTCAAGCAGCTGTTTTGCAACCTCCTCGCTCACATTCGGCTCATCTGTCAGGCATCTGGCCGCCAAAATTATACGTGAAAAAACTTTTTGTTCCGGTTCATCCTCCTGCAAGGGGTTGAGAATCGCAAGCATGACATCATCAACATCGTCGTCCCGGCAATCGGTAACCAGAAGCCGCAACACTTCGCTCCAGGAGTCCTGGAATTCGCCTGGAAAAAACCAATCTGGCATTTTGACCTGACCTGCCAAGGGCGCCACTTGTTCGGCCAGGGAACGATTTTTGTCTCGGTTAGGATAACGGCCATCCAGCAGGGCACGGGCGGCGAGATACTCCTGAAAGGTCAAATGGCGAAACTCCCATACGGTTTTGCCATTTTTTTGCTCATCCCCCCAGGCAGGCCCGGAGATGAGGATGCTGGAGCGAGCCTCCAACAATTCGAGGAACTCCTCTGGCTTGCGGCGGTGGATGGCACGGAGATTTTTATAGTCGTTGCGCACCGCGTCCAACAAATCGAGCAACTGGTTCTCCGACAGGCGCTGGACCCCCAGGCGGCACATCTCGTAGGCCACGTATTCAAGCTGCGGAACGGCCTCCTCCTCCTCAATCGTCTGGTAGTAACGCGGATTCCAGTTCAGCAGTACCCCCACGGCCTCGTCATACAATTTGGTCCGGCGGCTGGGGAGTTTGCCAACCTTGCGTTTCACCAAGGCCAGGGTGGTCAGCAACATGGGATTGCCGGTGAGCCGCTCAATCCGGTCGCTGGAGTGCAGGGAGTCGCGCAACTCCTGGACGCGCAACGCCTGTTCCGCCCCGGTCAGATGTTGTTCGGTCACCCGCACCCAACGCTCGGCAAAGCCGTCCTTCTCCTTACGGTCCAGTTCGGCGATCACGCCATGTTCGAAACCGGACCCCATGCGATAAGGCATGTTGCGATAGCCGACGATCCGGGAGGTGACGACCATGGACACTTCGGGATAGCGGGCCACCATGCGCTCCAGTTCCTTGCAGAAGAGCATGCGCACGGCAGGGTCGCTGATTTCATCCAGTCCATCGATCAACAGCAACACCTCGCCCCTGGTGATGCGCTCCAGAATGATGCCGCGCATGACCGTGGCGTCTTCTGGCAACAACTCCGTCTTGTTGAGATGCTGGGTCAGGAAATCGCCGAAACTGCGGCTGAGATCCTCACGGCCCAGATCGCGGCAGCGGATGAGCACCACGATCCATTTCCGATCCGGCAAGGATTTTGATATCCGGCATCCCGGCAAAGGCCCCCTCCTCCCCCATGAAGCGCAGCAGATAGGCGGTTGCCATCCAGCGCAGCAGGGTCGTCTTGCCGCCGCCGGGGTCTCCCAACACCACCAACCGGCGGACACTTCGCAATCGCTCCCCAACCGGCGATTTTTGCGGTTTCTCCTCGGATCCAACCGAATAACCGGCCTCGCGCCGACGCCTGGCCTCCCGCGCCTCCTCGACCCGCTCCACCGCTTCCACCTGGATGCGCAGGGGCATGTAGAGTTTCCGCAACAGGATTTTCGTGGTGGCAATGTGCGTATCCCCTTCGGGCATATTGCTCAGGTCGATGATGTCCCAGGCAGCCAGGGATTTTTTGCAGTAATTCTCCAGCGCCACCCGTTCCCTCTCCGGCGAAAAACGTCCCGCCGCCTCGTCCACGCGCTGCCGCAGAGAGTCGATGCCGTTTTGCTGCCGCCAATGCGCCAACATCGGATCGGCAAACAGAAACCGCTCCAGGGTGACGAAAAAATGCTCCTTCAAGAACGTTTTTTCGTCACTGGTGGCCCCCTCCTCCTCCAGGACCCGCTCCATGGCCGCCACCAGACGCTGTCTGGCCTCATCCCACCCTTGCGCCACCCATGCATGCAGGTCTTCCTGAAAGGCGGAATCGGCCAGCAACTCCAGCAACCGCTTCTCGTGCCCCTTCACCCCCGCCCGGTGCCGATTCTGCGCATGGCGGTTGCAGGCCAGGAACAGTTCCTCCCGTATCGACCGCCCGGAAGCAATGGCCTCGCGGGTTTTCGCATCCCGCTCCAGTCTTTGCCGCAACTCCTCCGCTTTGCTTGTCACAAGAGCGTCGCCGGCCAGCTTGCCAGCCAGACCGGCAAAGGATTTGACGATAAAATCAGCAAATTCTTCCATATTTTACCATTGCGCCACGCGACAATTGAAACGAGTTGCGTAAATCGCCTTTACAATCACTTTCAGATTGATGCTGGCAAAAATCTAAATTCCAAGCATGGCGCAAGCCACGGACAAGAAGATAACACGTTACTCTCCAGGTCGCAATCGATATGCCGCGAAATAGGGTTGGCAAAGCCGGGCGCGTGGCATAAAATAGGCTGAAACGCAAATCAACCACGCCTGGGACGGACATGCACCAACCTGCGGAATCCACTTTTGCCAGTATCCGGATGGGAGACACCTTCCGGGTGGAGCGCGTCTTCAGCCAGGAAGACCTCGACCGCTTCGCCGACTTGAGCGGCGATTTCAGCCCGTTGCATATGGACGAAACCTATGCGCGCCACTCCGGCTTCGACGGACGGGTGGTCCACGGCATGCTGCTGGCCACACTCTTTTCCAATCTGGTGGGCATGCGCATACCGGGCAAACACGCCCTCTATCTCTCCCAGGAGCTGGCCTTCCGCCGCCCGGTGTTGGCCGGAGAACCCGTCGTGGCCATTGCCAGGGTCTCCGGCCTCAACCCGCCCACCCGCACCCTGCTGCTGACCACGGAAATCCGCAACGCCGCAGATCAGGTCGTGGTCAGCGGCCTGGCCCGCGTCAAGGTGCGCGACGAGGAACCCCTCCTCGACGCCCCCGCTGCCACTCCCCTGCCCCATGCCGCCGATCGCAAGGCGGTGCTGGTGGTCGGGGCCTCTGGAGGGGTCGGCTCCGCCACCGCGCGCCTGCTGGCGGAAAGCGGCCTGGCCGTGGCGGTTCACTATCACCAGAACACTGCCGCCGCCGAACGGCTCACTCAGCTTATCCTCGACCAGGGGGGCACGGCTTGCGCCATCGGCGCCGACCTGCGCGACCCGGAAGCGGCGAACCAGCTGATCCACGCCACCCTCGACCGCTTCGGACGCCTGGACGGCCTGGTCAACGCCCCGCTGGGAGAACTGACCCACCGCGCCATCGAGGAGTTGACCTGGGACCATTTCACGCAACACCTGGAGCTGCAACTCAAGGCCGTGCTGCACCTCTGCCAGGCCGCCCACCCCCATCTGCGCCAGAGCGGCGGCGCGGTGGTCAATGTCCTCTCCCAGGTGGTCTGGGACGCCCCGCCCCCACGCATGGCCGATTACGTCGCCGCCAAATACGCCCTCAAGGGGTTTTCCAAGGCCCTGGCCGTGGAGTGGGCCGCAGAGGCGATCCGGGTCAACACCGTCTCGCCGGGGCTGCTGCGCACCGCCGCCACCGAACACCTCAGCGAACGGATCTTCAAGGGCGAGGCCGTGCGTACCCCCCTGCGCCGCCTGGCCGAACCCGAAGAGATCGCCCGCGCCATTCGCTTCCTGCTCGGCGAGGAAGCCCGCTTTCTCACCGGCATCGACCTGCCCATCACCGGCGGTCAGACCATGACCTGATTTTTTCACCCATGATACCCTACTCCCATCTCCCCGGCATCCTGGCCAGCCGCTGGCGCTCCGCACCCGCGAAGCACCATTACTGGGTCCTGCGCCAACACCTGACCCGCTGGAAAAACATCGGCCTCCTGCCCGAATTCTCCGATCTGGCCTGGCGCGATCACTGGAATTTTTTTACCCATACCGTCCACCCGGTCTCCGGCGCATGCGACCATCATGCCGACCTGGCCGCCACCTGGCTGATCACCGCCTGGCGCGCCACCCCGGACGACGGGGTTTCCCTGGGGTGCTTTCCCAGCGAGGCCACTCCCTGGCGGCCCTCCTACCCGGAGACGACCGGTTATATTATTTCGTCATTGGTTCATTATGCCGAGCATGCCAATGATGGCGCTTTTCGGGATGCGGCCCACGCCATGGCCCGGTGGGAGGCCGCCGTGCAGATGCCCAGCGGCGCGGTGCAAGGGGGACCGGTTGTTGCAGCGGATCGGCAGACCCCGGCGGTCTTCAATACCGGCATGGTCCTGGACGGTTTTTGCACCCTGCTGGAAACCACTGCGGACAATATCATTCAAAATGCGGCCCGCAAGGCCGCCGATTTCCTGCTGCGCGATCAGGGCGACGACGGCCACTTCCGCACCCACGGCGATTTCGTGACCCACGCCCCCATCAAGACCTACAACTGCCTGTGCGCCTGGAGCCTCTACCGTTTCGGTCAATTGATCAATGAACGTGGCTATTGCCAGGCCGCCCTGCACGCCGCTCAGGCATCGATGAATCTGCAAACCGCCAACGGCTGGTTCCCCCACAACTGCCTCACCCGCCCGGATGCACCCCTCACCCACACCATCGGCTATACCCTGCAAGGGTTGCTGGAGACGGGGCTGGCCGCCGGGCGCGAGGATCTGGTGACAAGTGCGGCGCGCGGCATGACGCCAATGCTCGGCGCCATCACCCGACAAGGCTTTCTGCCGGGCCGCTTCCACGCCGACTGGACCCCGGCATCTTTCAGCTCCTGCCTGACCGGCAACGCGCAACTCGCCGTGGTCTGTTTCCGGCTCCATCAGGCCCTCGGAGATCGCCAGTTCCTGGACGCGGCCAACCGCCTGACCGATTTCCTCAAGGGCGTGCAGGTCACCGACTACCCCTGCACCCCCATGCAGGGCGCCCTGGCCGGATCGTTCCCCATGTTCCTCGGCGAATACATGACCGCCGGTTTTCCCAACTGGGCCACCAAGTACCTCCTGGACGCCCTGCTCCTCCAGAGCGCGACAAGAGATCCATGATCCCCGTCCCATGGAAAAACCGCCTCAAGGGAACCTGGAAACGGCTGCGCCTGGCCTGGCTGCGCCGCCGCCACGGCTTCGGCCCCGACGATCTGCGCCAGACGCTGCGCGACCTGGGGATCCGGCCAGGCGATGCCCTGCTGGTCCACTCCGCGCTGGATCGCCTGGAGTGCTTCACCGGCAAACTCTCCGACATCCTGACCGTATTGCAAGAGTGCGTCGGCGAGGAGGGGGTCCTGCTCATGCCCACCCTCCCCTTTCCCGGCAGCGCCCTGGAGTGGGTCCGCTCCGGGGCCACGTTCGACCTCAACCGCACCCCCTCCCGCTCCGGGCTGCTCACCGAACTGTTCCGCCGCTCCCCAGGGGTGATTCGCTCTCCCCACCCCACCCATGCCACGGCCATCTGGGGCAGTCGGGCTGCGGAGTTCGCCCGCGACCACGCCGCCTGCGCCACCCCTTGCGGACGCGGCTCCCCCTATGCCAAACTCCTGGAAGCCGACGGCAAGATTCTATTCTTGGGTGCTGGGATTGCTTCAATGACTTTTTTCCATACCGTTGAGGAACTTCTGGAGCCACGCCTGCCACGCTCGCCCTTTACCAGGGAGACCTTCACCCTTGCCTTTCGCAACGCATCGGGGGAGACCGTGACCACCACCACGCGCCTGTTCGATCCGGAACTCTCCCGCCGTCGCAGGATCGCCCGCGTCGTGCCCATGCTGCGATCCCGCCGGGGTGGGTGGCGTCATCTCCGGATGGGAAGCGGGGATCTGCTGCTGCTCAACGCCCGCGACGTGCGAGACGCCTTAATGGACATGGCGATGGCAGGGGAGTACTGCTATGACCTCTGACCTGCGTGACCATTTCCTTTCCTGCCTGCAACGCCGGGAAGCGCATGCCACCCGCAACGCCGCCCTGGCCTACCTGGCCGAAAGCACCGACGGGGGGCGCTGGCGCATGGTGCGCCGCCAGATGGAGTCGCTGCCGGAAGGGGAACTGGGCCTGATCCCTTTGCGGGTGGCCCTGTTGGCCTCCTTTTCCATCGAATTCATCCTGGATCCCCTGCTGGCCCTGGGCATGGCCAATGGCCTGCGCATCCTCCCGTACCGTGCCGGCTTCGCCCAATACCACCAGGAACTGATCGATCCGTCGAGCGGTCTGTACGCCTTCCGGCCCGACGTGGTGATCCTGGCCATCGAGGGGGAGCGGTTGCTGCCCGCCCTTTACGCGGAGAGCCTCTCCCTGGAAGGCAGCGACATGAGCACCCTGGTGGAACAGGCGCTGGGGGCGGTAGAACCCCTGATCGTCGCTTTGCGCAAACAGTCCAACGCCCTGTTGCTGCTGAACAATCTCGAACCTCCCCGTCACCCGCTGCTGGGCATCCTGGACGGCCACCTCCCCCCCTTCGGCGAACGGGAGGCGACGCATGCGGTCAATTCCGCCCTGCTGGAGCTGGTCCGGCGCTTCCGGGGGTGTCATGTGGTGGATTACGCCGGAGTGGTGGCCCGCTTCGGCGCGGAGAACTGGCATGACCCGCGCATGGCCCACATGGCCAAGGCGCCGATTGCCCAGCGCATGCTGCCCCACCTGGCCGCCGAATATCTGAAATTCCTGCGCGCCAGGGCCGGACTGAGCCGCAAATGCCTGGTGGTGGATCTGGACAACACCCTGTGGGGGGGCATTCTGGGAGAGGACGGCCCCCATGGCATCCGGCTGGGCGCCGACTATCCGGGCAGCGCCTTCGTCGCCCTGCAACGCACCCTGCTGCGGCTGCACGCGCGGGGCGTCCTGCTGGCCATTGCCAGCAAAAACAATCCCGAGGACGTGGAGGAGGTATTCCGCGCCCATCCGGCCATGGTGGTGCGCAAGGAGCACTTCGCCGCCATGGAGATCCACTGGCAGCCGAAATCCGAATCGCTTTTGTCCATCGCCCGGCGCCTGAACATCGGTCTGGAGCACATGGTCTTCCTGGATGACAGCCCCATGGAGTGTGCCCAGGTCCAGGCCGCGCTGCCCATGGTGACCGTGATCCCCTTCCCCGCCCAACCCGAGGAGGCGGTGAATCGCCTGCTGCATGACGGCTGGTTCGACACATTGCAGCTCTCCGCCGAGGATCGCAAGCGTGGCGATCTTTACTGGCAGAAGGCGCAAATCGATGCGCTTCAGGCCGCCAGCGGCTCGCTGGAGGGGTTTTATGCCTCGCTGCGGATGCGTCTGACCATTGCCCCGCTGACCCCCGCCACCCTGACCCGTGCTGCCCAGTTGACCCAAAAGACCAATCAATTCAATCTGACCACCCTGCGTTTCAGCGAAGAAGAGGTGGCCAAACGCATGAAGGACCCCGCATGGTCGCTTTTTACCGTGCGCGTGGAGGATCGTTTCGGCGATAATGGCATCGTGGGGGTGATGATGGCAACGAAGGCGCGCGCCGAGCCTCTCCTGGAGGTGGAGACCTTTCTGCTCAGTTGCCGGGTGATCGGTCGCACCGTGGAGACCGCGATGCTCGCCACCCTGTGCCGGAAGGCGCGTGAACTGGGACTTGCGGGGGTGCTGGGCCGGGTGATCCCGACGCCCAAGAACCTGCCGGCCCGCCCGATGTACGAAAGACATGGCTTTGCCCTGCGTTCTGACACCCTGGGGGAAAGCGTGTGGGTGTTGGAGTTCGCTGCCGGGGAGGTGGGCATGCCCCCCTGGTTTACCCTGACCGGAGAAGAGCATGGAAGAGCAAATCAAGCGGCTGATGGCGGATATCCTGGATCTGGAACCGCAAGCAATCGATGACGCCACCGCCATGGAGTCCGTGGCTTCCTGGGACTCCTTCAATCACCTCAACCTCTGCCTGGCGCTGGAGCAGGAGTTCGGCATCACCCTGACGGTGGCCGAGATGGAAGGAATGACATCGTACTACGACATTTGTCAGGCAATCCGCGAAAAGCTGGCCTGATCCCCCTCCCCTGAGCCGGCCCGGTCAGCAGGTGGTCGGCATCTCTCCGAAGGCGTTCTCTTCGCTCAACACGAAACACTCGAACATCCCGGCCTGTGGTTCGACGCCCCACAGCCGCTCGCCGGTGGTGATGACATGATGTTGCCGGATGGTGGGGACGTTGCGCAGGTCGAGCGGATTCACCGTGCCGCCGGCCACGGTGCTCAGGTCGTCGGCCAGGGACCACAACACCACCGGATCGGCGAACCCTTCCAGCAACATGGCCAGTTCCACGGTCTCGTCATCCATCCCCTTCACCAGATAGACCGCCAGCAGGCCGGGCAGGGAGTCGCGTAGCGTTTGCACCAGCGCTTCTCGCATGCCTTGCGCGGAGCTGGCAATCCGGGACGGATCGACCGGGTGGGCGGGTCGCGGGTGGGGGGAGCGTGGTTTGCCCCGCTCTGTTTCTTCCCCGGCGCCAGTCGTCATTTCATCGAACAACAGGATCATGCGTGCCTGTCGTCCATAGAGGTCGCGATAGGGGTGCGGCAGGAAAATCTGTCCTTCCTGAGTGATATCAGCCTGAATTTCAATGGCTTGCATTTCTTTTTTTTCCCTCCTGGGCCACGGCTGGGCGGTGGTGATGTCCATTTAATTCAAGCAATTTCAATGCCATTTTTATGGAACCCACCGATTTTGCTCAAACCTTGCGGGAAAAACCACCGGCAACCGGCGGAAGCGACCCCTCCCTGGCCGGGCGGGAGGGTTCCTGGCGATGATTGGCGGGCTTTGGCTCGAATCTGAGACAGGGTTCGCCGGAACTCCGCAACACCTCCTGCCAGGGCCACAGGGCGGTCTTGAACCCCATGGCCCGGCAGCCGCGCGGATAATCCGGCTCCCAGGTGACCTGAAAATGACGGCATTTGAGACAATCGACGCCAGCAGGCGTCGCGTCGGATGGCGGGCGGGACATCACACCCTCCGGAGGTCAGGCGACCACGTCGATGGAAGGTTCACCGCTTCCGGCCCCTCTGGCCGTAGGCTCCCCCTTGCCACCGCCGCTTTTCGCCTGATTGAGGAACATTGCGGTCACGGCGCGTTGATTGAGGCTCACCTTGCCTTGCCGGGCGAGGTTCTGGCGCTCCTGGATGGAAGGTTTGTTGAAGGGTTGCGGGTAGGCGCCTTCGCCCTCCTCCTCGGTCTCGTCCTCGTCCTCATCCGTGGAGTGGTCGCGTCTGACCGCGCGGCTCTTGGCGTTGTGCTTGACATCCTCCACGTTGCGGGAGGAGAGCTGTTCGGCATTGTGGGTGCGGATGTTCTGAGAAGCCCGTGCCAGATTGGTTTGCTCCAGCAAGGGATTGCTCACCCCCAAGAGATTGACCGCTGGTATGGCGTTGAACATGAAACTCCCCGCTCGCCCAATCCAAACTTACGTTAACGCAACAGCCGCTGGTTCCTTCTCTATCCTATCGGCAACAAGGGAATACCGGTTGAATGGATTCTAGCTCAACGCGCCAATTCCAGCAAGGTTTGATTCATGTTATCCAGGCGTTGCACCAGAATCTCGATCAGTTGATCCTTGATCTTGTGCTGCATGTGGGAACTCAGTTCGGTCATGGTCTGGCCATTGATGGTGAAACAGATCATCTTTTCGCTGGCGATGACGTTCGTGGTGCGGGGACGATTGGTGAGAAAGGAGATCTCCCCCACGACCGTGCCCGGCTCCAGGGTGGCGATGACCCTTTTGGGCTTGGAGTTCTTGGTGACCTCTGCCCTGCCCTTGAGGATGATATACAGGGCATTGTCCTCGGCATCTTCGTGGATGAGGAACTCGCCGGGCTTGAAGCTCTCGAAGTAGTTGTCCAGGCTCAACAGGTGATCCTTCTCCTCGTCCGAGAAGTTCCAAAAAAAGGGAATGCTGTCCAGCAATTGTCTGGCAATCATCGCGTGGTTCCGTCATAAAGGGCTGGTGGATTGCAACTATCAAAATGGTAACCAATCCCGCGACGAATGTAAAGGGCCTGAGGGGAACGGTTATCGAGGCATCACGAAACCATTGATGAAATTTTGAGATGGCCGGACTCACTTAATAACCCATTTATATCTCGTATTGCATACCATCGGGTTCCATCATTTCCCCCTCAACTCCCTCACTCAGGAGTACCCGTCATGGATGCATACATGCTTGTTCTGGCCATCGGCTTTTTTGCCGGATCGGCCGCCATCATCCCCTTGCTGGAACGGTTACGGAGACGCTGATGTCCATGCTCTATCTGATCGGACTCGGTTTTACGGTGGTGGTGTTCGTTTACCTTGGCGTCGTCTTGTTTATGCCGGAGCAATTCTCATGACCGTCAACGCCCTGTTGCAACCAGTGCTCTATCTGGTGCTGTTGATGCTCCTCGCCTGGCCTCTGGGTCTGCTGATGGCCAGAGTCTATCGGGATGACCTCCCCGCATGGCTGCGCTGGCTCGCTCCCGTGGAGCGGGGCATCTACCGTCTTTGTGGTATCGATCATGGACAAAAGATGTCCTGGAGCCGGTACGCACGCGCCGTGCTGACCTTCAACCTGCTCGGTCTGCTGACCGTCTACCTCCTCCAGCGGATACAGGCAGGATTGCCGTTCAATCCCCAGGCGATGGCCAATCTCGCGCCGGATTCGGCCTTCAACACCGCCGTCAGCTTCGCCAGCAACACCAACTGGCAAGGGTACGGTGGCGAAACGACCATGTCCTACCTGACCCAGATGTTGGGCCTGACCGTACAGAATTTCCTTTCCGCCGCCACCGGAATGGCGGTGCTGGCGGCACTGATGCGGTCCTTCACCCAACGGGAGACGGATCACATCGGCAACTTCTGGGTGGATATGACGCGCTCCACCATTTACATCCTCCTGCCCTTGAGCCTTCTGCTCGCCCCGGTTCTGGTCGGCCAGGGGGTGGTGCAGACCTTCGAACCCTACCGTACCATCCCATTGCTGCAACCGGTGACCTATGACGCCCCCGCTGCCGGCGCCGACGCATCGCCGGTCATGGCACAAAAAACGGCAACCGAACAGGTCATCGCTCTGGGACCGACGGCCTCCCAGGTGGCGATCAAACAGTTGGGCACCAACGGCGGAGGTTTTTTCAACGTCAATTCCGCCCATCCGCTGGAAAATCCCACACCTTTGTCCAATCTGCTCGAACTGCTCGCCATTCTGCTGATTCCCGCAGCGCAGTGCATCACCTTCGGGCGCTTCGTGGGAGATAACCGGCAGGGCGTGGCGATCCTGGCGGCCATGACCATCGTCTTCGTGGGCCTGTTGGCGCTGTGCGTCGGTGCGGAACAGGCCGGCAACCCGCTTTTCCAGAAGCTCGGCCTGGAGGTGTCCGCTTCCGACCACGCTCCCGGAGGCAACATGGAGGGCAAGGAGGTCCGCTTCGGCATCGTCAATTCGGCACTCTGGGCCACGGCCACCACCGCCGCCTCGAACGGTTCGGTCAACGCCATGCACGACTCCTTCACCCCACTGGGCGGATTGGCCCCCATGTGGCTGATGCAGTTGGGCGAGGTGATCTTCGGCGGGGTGGGATCCGGTCTCTACGGCATGATCGTCTTCGCCCTGGTGGGGGTCTTCGTCTCCGGACTGATGATCGGACGCACCCCCGAATATCTGGGAAAGAAGGTGGAGGCCTTCGAGATGAAAATGGCCTCGGTGGCGATTCTCGTTCCCTGCCTGGCCGTGCTTCTGGGGAGCGCCCTGGCGGTGGCAACGGAGGTCGGACGGGCGGGCATCGCCAATCCCGGCGTGCATGGGTTTTCGGAAATCCTCTACGCCTTTTCCTCGGCGGGCAACAACAACGGCAGCGCCTTTGCCGGACTTTCGGCCAACTCCCCCTTCTACAATCTCATGCTGGGCGTGGCCATGCTCCTGGCCCGCTACTGGGTGATCATCCCGGTGCTGGCCATCGCCGGCTCACTGGCCGCCAAAAAGAGCATCCCGCCTTCCGCCGGCACCCTGCCCACCCATACCCCACTGTTCGTGGCGGTGCTGGTCGGCACGGTGATCGTGGTGGGCGCATTGACCTTTCTGCCCGCGTTGGCCCTGGGGCCAATCGTGGAGCATGTCCAGATGATCGCCGGAAATTGAACTGGAGAAACCTCTCATGCAAACGCAATCCTTTCGTGACTCAATGCTGCTCAAGACGGCGATGATCGACTCGTTCAAACGACTCTCGCCCCGTTACCAGGTACGCAACCCGGTCATGTTCGTGGTCTGGCTGGGCAGCCTGCTGACCAGCGGTCTGTACATTCAGGCGCTGATCGGTCAAGGCGAGGCCCCCGCCGGTTTCATCCTGGCCGTGACCCTATGGTTGTGGTTCACGGTGCTGTTCGCCAATTTGGCCGAGACGGTGGCGGAAAGCCGCGGCAAGGCCCAAGCCGCCGCGCTCAAAGGAATGCGGCGTAGCGTCATGGCCAAGAAACTCCGGGAACCGCGCCCCGACGCCCAGTGGGACTCTCTTCCGTCCGAAGCCTTGCGCCAGGACGACGTGGTCCTGGTCACCACCGGCGACATCATCCCCGGTGACGGCGAAGTCCTGTCCGGGGTGGCGTCGGTGGACGAGTCCGCCATCACCGGCGAATCCGCGCCGGTGATCCGGGAGTCGGGAGGCGATTTTTCCGCCGTCACCGGCGGCACCCGGGTGCTTTCCGACTGGCTGGTCGTGCGCATCGCGGTCAATCCGGGCGAGAGTTTTCTGGACCGCATGATCGGCATGGTCGAAGGGGCCAAACGGCAAAAGACCCCCAACGAGATTGCACTCACCATCCTGTTGGTGATGCTGACCCTGGTCTTCTTGCTGGCCACCGTGACCCTGCTGCCTTTTTCGATTTATGGTGTTGCCACCGCCGGTTCGGGGACGCCGGTGACAGTCACGGTATTGACCGCGCTGCTGGTTTGCCTGATTCCCACCACCATCGGCGGACTGCTGTCGGCCATCGGCGTGGCGGGGATGAGCCGCATGATGGCAAAAAACGTGCTGGCCACTTCCGGAAAGGCAGTGGAAGCGGCGGGAGATGTGGATGTGCTGCTGCTGGACAAGACCGGCACCATCACCCTGGGCAACCGTCAAGCCTCTACCTTCGTTCCCTCCTCCGGCGTGGGCGAAAAGGAACTGGCGGACGCGGCACTGCTCGCCTCCCTGGCCGACGAGACCCCGGAAGGACGTTCCATCGTCTCCCTGGCCAAGGAAAAATTGCAGCAAAGGGGCCGCGACATCCATCCGGAAGGGGCTACCTTTGTCCACTTCACCGCCCAGACCCGCATGAGCGGCATCGACTGGCAGGGGCGGAGCATCCGCAAGGGGGCGGCGGAAGCGGTACGCCGTCATGTCGAAAGTCAGGGCGGCATTTGGCCCGCTCCCCTGCAAAAGAGCGTCGAGGAGATCGCCCGTCGCGGCTCAACGCCCCTGGTGGTGACGGAAGGGGCGCGCCCCCTGGGGGCAGTGGAATTGAAGGACATCGTCAAGGGCGGCATCAAGGAACGCTTCGCCGAATTGCGGCGCATGGGCATCAAAACGGTCATGATCACCGGCGACAACCGGCTCACGGCGGCGGCCATCGCCGCCGAGGCCGGAGTGGACGACTTTCTCGCCGAGGCCACCCCAGAGGCCAAACTCCGACTGATTCGTCAATACCAGACGGAGGGACGCCTGGTGGCCATGACGGGCGACGGCACCAACGACGCCCCTGCCCTGGCCCAGGCCGACGTGGCCGTGGCCATGAACACCGGCACCCAGGCGGCCAAGGAGGCGGGCAACATGGTGGATCTGGACTCCAATCCCACCAAGCTCATCGAAGTGGTGGAGACCGGCAAGCAGATGCTCATGACCAGAGGCGCACTGACCACCTTTTCCATCGCCAACGACGTAGCCAAGTACTTTGCCATCATCCCGGCGGCCTTCGCCTCCACCTATCCGGTTCTGGAGGGGTTCAACATCATGGGGCTGGCCACTCCGGCCTCGGCGATCCTGTCGGCGGTGATCTTCAACGCCCTGATCATCATTGCCCTGATTCCGCTGGCCATCAAGGGGGTGGCCTACCGGGCGGTGGGTGCGGCCGCCTTGCTGCGGCGCAACCTGCTGATCTACGGTGTGGGCGGTCTGATCGTCCCCTTCATCGGCATCAAAGCCATCGACCTGTTGCTGGTCGTCTTCCATCTGACGTGAGGACATCGACATGATCAAGGAACTCAAATCCGCATTGCTTCTGCTCCTGGTGATGACCCTGCTGACCGGGGGGATCTACCCGGCCCTGGTCACCGGTCTGGCGCGCGCCATCTTTCCCTTCCAGTCTTCCGGCAGTTTTCTTGAGATCCGGGGCGAGCCGGTGGCATCGGCATTGGTGGGTCAACCTTTCTCCGAGCGCCGCTATTTCTGGGGACGGCCCTCGGCCACCACCCCCATGCCGTATCATGCCGCCTCTTCCAACGGCTCCAATCTGGGGCCGCTCAACCCGGCCCTGGAGGAGAGGATCAAAAACCGCATCGCCGAACTCGCATCCAGCGATCCGGGCCAGAGCCGGCCGATTCCGGTGGATCTGGTCACCGCATCCGCCAGTGGTCTGGATCCGCATATCTCTCCAGCAGCCGCGCTCTGGCAACTGCCGCGCGTCGCCAGGGAACGGAACATTCCGGAATCGCAACTTAAGGAACTGCTGGTCAGGCATACCGAAGAACGCACCTTCGGACTGCTGGGCGAACCTCGTGTCAATGTCATGACCCTCAATCTGGCCATGGATCGACTGGAATAGCGGGGCCAACAAAACCATGATCGCCGATCCCATCCCGCCAACCCGCCCGGATCCCGACCAATTGCTGGCCCAGTTGGCCGAGCAGGAGTCCCGTGCCGAGCGGGGCAAACTGAAGATCTTTTTCGGCGCCGCACCCGGAGTCGGCAAGACCTTCGCCATGCTGCATGCCGCCCTGACCCTGCGAAACCAGGGAATGGACATCGTGGCAGGCGTGGTGGAAACCCATGGCCGCAAGGAAACCGCCGACCTGCTGCGCCATCTGGAAGTTCTGCCCAGGCAACAGGTCATCTACAAAGGACACCACCTGGAGGAGTTCGATCTGGATGGCGCCCTGCAACGCTGCCCTCGGTTGATCCTGGTGGACGAGCTAGCGCACACGAATGCCCCCGGATCACGTCATCCCAAACGCTGGCAGGACATCGAGGAACTGCTGGCGGCGGGTATCGACGTGTACACCACCGTCAATGTCCAGCATGTGGAAAGCCTCAACGACGTGGTCAGCCAGATTACCGGCATCCGGGTGTTGGAACGCGTACCCGATCACGTCATCGACCGGGCCACGGAAATGATCCTGGTGGACCTCCCTCCCGAAGACCTGATGCAAAGGCTGCGGGAGGGCAAGGTCTATATCCCGCAACAGGCGGAACGAGCGATGGAGAACTTCTTCCGCAAGGGCAATCTGTTTGCCTTGCGGGAGCTGGCCCTGCGCCGAACCGCCGACCGGGTGGACGGCGACGTGCGCGCCTGGCGACGCGACGCTTCGGTGGCCACCATCTGGCCGACCAGGGAAACGGTGCTGGTCTGCGTGGGACCAGGACCGGACAGCGAAAAACTGGTGCGTCGGGCAGCACGGCGCGCCAATCAGACCGGGGCGCCATGGCACGCCTTGGCCATCGAAACCCCGGCGATGCAATCCCAGCCGGACACCGCGCGCTCCAGGGTGCTGAAGGTGCTGAATCTGGCTCGGGAACTGGGGGCGCACACCGCCAGCCTGACCGCCCAGAACGCGGTGGAGGCCACGATCAGCTATGCGCGGGAACACAACCTGGGCACTCTGCTGGTGGGACGGGACCGTTATCACAGGCGGTTCTGGCAACACGGTTTCGCCGAACAACTCGGCCGCCAGGCTCCCGATCTGGAGCTGCTCCAGATCGCCCGCGAGGACTCCGGGCGCAAGGACGGCCCAGACCATCCGTCACCAGGCAGCCGTCCGACCACCAACTGGCGTCCGTTCGGCGAAGCGCTGCTCACCGTCTCTTTGGTCACCGCATGCAGCGCACCCTTGCTCGATCTGTTGGAATTGACCAATATCGTCATGATTTTTTTGCTGGCCGTGGTCCTCATCGCCGTCCGATCGGGCAAACGGGCGGCGATTGCGGCCTCGTTCCTGTCGGTGGCAAGTTTCGATTTTTTCTTCGTTCCGCCACGCCTGACCTTTGCGGTCAGCGACGCCCGCTATCTGGTGACCTTTGCGGTCATGTTGACCGTGGCCCTCGTGGTGGGCCAGTTGACGGCCGGCTTGCGCTTTCAGGCCGCCGCCGCCGGCAAACGTGAACGACGGACCCATGCCCTTTACGAAATGTCGCGGGATCTTTCCAGCGCCTTGAGCGTGGAACAGATCGTGACCATCTGCCGCCAGTTCTTCCAGCGGGGGTTCAATGCGCAAGTGGCGGTTTTTCTTCCGGACAAGGAGAAGCGGTTGAACTTGGCGGAAGGGTCGCCCACCCTTGGCGACGTGGATGACGGCATCGCCCAGTGGAGCCATGATCACAGTCAAAGCGCCGGTCGTGGCACGGATACCTTGCCTTCGGCGCAAGCGGTCTACCTGCCGCTCAAGGCGCCCTCCAGACGTTGCGGCGTGTTGGCCTTCGTGCCCGAAGGGGAGCGATGGGAACTTCCTCCGGATCAACAGCAACTTCTGGAGACCAGCGCCACCCTCATCGCCATCGCCCTGGAACGGATCCATTACGTCTCCATGAGCCAGGAGGCCCAGGTGAACGTGGCATCGGAACGGTTACGCAATTCTCTGCTTTCGGCCATCTCCCACGATCTGCGCACGCCCTTGACCGCCATATCGGGCATGGCCGAGGCCATGCTCATCGCTTCGCCGGCGCTGCCGGAACCCCATTCCGGGGTGGCCCGGGCCATCCGCGACCAGGTCATCCGCACCGTGGCCATGGTCAACAACCTGTTGGACATGGCCCGGATGCAGATGGGCCATGTCACCCTGAACCGGACCTGGCAAACGTTCGAGGAAGTGATCGGACTCTCCATGGAGTACTGTGCCCCGGTACTGGCCGGTCATGCGGTGCGCGTCACGCTGCCCGACGATCTGCCTCTGATCGAAATGGACACCGACCTTATGGAACGGGTGTTCAACAATCTCCTGGAAAACGCCGCCCGGCACACCCCTCCAGGAACCATCATCGCCATTACCGCCAGGATGGCCAACGATTGCGTGGCCATCGCGGTGGAGGACGACGGCCCCGGATTTCCCCCCGGTATGGAAAAAAAGCTGTTCGAGAAATTCACCCGTGGCAAACGGGAAGGGGCGACATCCGGCTTCGGGCTTGGGCTGCCGATCGCCCAGGCGATCGTCGAGGCCCATGGTGGCACGATCCACGCCGAAAACCGCGCGGAAGGCGGAGCGAAGTTCACGTTGCTTTTCCCGCTGGGCATGCCGCCTCCCCTGCTGGAGGAACCGACGCATGAATAGCGCTCCTGCCTTTCGGATCATCCTGATCGAGGACGAACCCCCGATCCGTCGCTTCGTGCGCATGGCCCTGGAGGAGGCGCGTTACGATGTGGTGGAGGCGGAAACCGGCGCACGCGGGATGATTGAAATCAAAACCCGCCGTCCGGATCTGGTCATCGTCGATCTCGGTCTGCCGGATATGGATGGCATCGATCTCATCCGGGAACTGCGTTCCTGGAGCAACCTGCCCGTCTTGATTCTTTCGGCGCGTACCCAGGAAGCCGAAAAGGTCGCGGCGCTCGATGCGGGCGCCGATGATTATCTGACCAAACCCTTCGGAGTGCCGGAGTTGTTCGCACGGGTCCGCGCGCTGCTGCGACGGGCGTCCCATCCTCAACCGGACACCTCGGCCGTCGTGCACATCGGCGAGGTTGCCGTATGTCTAAAACAGCGTCAGGTCACCCGAAACGGCACGGATGTGCATTTGACGGCCCTCGAATTCCGGCTGTTGGAAATCCTGATCGCCAACGCCGGGCGTGTCCTGACCCATCATGCTCTGCTGCGCGATGTCTGGGGCCCATCCCATACCGACAACCTCTATTCGTTGCGCATGTACATGTCCAACCTGCGCCGCAAGCTGGAGCACGATCCCACCTCCCCCAAGCATTTCGTTACCGTCGCTTCCATCGGCTATCGTTTGGTTCTGACGGAGTGAATTCCAGCAGCAAATATTGCCAAACTGGCGACGCAATGCAATTGATTCAGGTCAAGAAAGCCTCATTTTTTCACAATTTACGAAAGCGCCCGACAGCACAAGACAAAAAAAGAGGTGACAGTCATGCAAAATCGTGATATCAAATGCGATATGAACCATGCTCAAACCGCATCGGCATGCCTTTACCCTGGCGCAAGGGTTGAACGCCACATCGGGATCTGCGGGATGAACCATGCGAGTCGTATTGGACACCAACGTGTTGGTTGCGGGACTCAGGTCGAACCAGGGTGCGTCTTTCCGTCTGCTACGGCAGATGCCGTTGAGGCGATTTCATCCACAAATCTCGGTTCCACTGTTTCTGGAATACGAAGCAGTGCTGAAACGTCCGGACATCGGCATCAGCTTGGCGCCCGCCGAGATCGATACGATCCTGGACATCATTGCCGCACTTTCCAATCCGGTTCGGCTGCATTACCTGTGGCGACCGATACTGCCCGACCCGGCGGACGACATGGTTCTTGAATTGGCGGTAGCAAGCAATTCCGAGGTCATCGTTACCTTCAATATCAAGGATTTCAGTGAGGCGGCACGGTTCGGTATCCAGGTGCTGACCCCACGCGGCTTTTGGTTAGGGTTACAGGAGACCACGCAATGAGCCAATATGCCTTGCGATTGCCCGATTCGTTGTTGGATGCGGCCCGGCGTCTCGCCAGGGATGAAAACGCCTCCATGAACCAGCTGTTCGTGACCGCCATCGCGGAAAAGGTGTCGGCCCTGGACACCGAAAGGCTGCTGCGTGACCGGGCCATGCGTGGGGATCTGGCCTTGTTCCATCAAGCCCTCTCCCAGGTTCCCGACGTGCCACCCATACACGATCAGGACAGAGTGGATTGATCGGGCGCTGTTTGCTTTCCCGCAATCGTGGTGTCGCCCAATAGGTGCAGCAGCCGCCAATGGCCCTTGCGCCGCAGCCAGGCCGCGCCGACTGCCAGTCCCACCCCATGCGCCCACCAGGCGGTAGTGAATTCCGCGTCGTGATACCACTCGTGTCCCGTGAGAATCCGCCCGACATAAACCGGGAAAGGCTCAATTTGGATTCCGGGGGCTTACCCGACCGTAGCTTCAAAAGTGAATGCAATAGCCGTTTTCCCCCACCTTCAGAGCGAGCATATTCTTTCCGGCCATGGTTAAGGAGCGCTCAACGCCGCATGAGGTCCACCAGGGTTTGGTTCATGGTTTCCAGGCGTTTCACCAGGATTTCGATCAGGCGGTCCTTGATTTTGTGTTGCAACGGGGAGGGGAGATCCTCCATGGTGGCGCCGTTGATGGTGAAACAGACGGTCGGTTCGCGGGCGATGACGTTGCTGATTCTGGGCTGCAGGGTGAGAAACGAGATCTCCCCGACCACGGTGCCGGCCTCCAGGGTGGCGATGGGGGTGTCGGGAAAGGGGTTCTGGGTCACGTGCGCCCCGCCTTTGAGGATGATGTACATGGAGTTGTTGTCCAGGGAACCCTCGCGGATGATGAAATCGCCGGCCTTGTATTTGGCGAAATAGCAGTTCATGCGCAAGATGCGCTCCTTTTCCCCGTCGGTGAACTGGGCGAAAAAGGGAATCTTGTCCAACAGGGGTTTCAGTTCCATGATGTGGTCTCCGGTAAGGTCGTCAGGTGATCCATCCCCCACCCAGGACCCGGTCTTGGGCATACAGGACGCAGGCCTGCCCGGAGGCGATGGCCCTCTGAGGGGAACGAAAATCGATGCGCGCCCGGTCGCCGCCCAGCGGGGTGAGGAGGGCCGGCTGGGGGGGCGAGGCGTAACGGATTTGCGCCAAGACGGCGACCGGCTCGGTCAAGGGGTGCCGGGGCAGCCAGTTGAGCGCCGCAAGCTCCAGTCCGTCCCGCATCAGGGCAGAGGCCGGCCCCACCACCAGGCGGTTTTCCCCCGGCTCGATGGCGATCACATGGAGCGGATGGGGGGCGCCGCCGATGCCCAGGCCATGGCGTTGGCCGATGGTATAATATCCCAGGCCCCGATGTTCCCCCAGCAGACGGCCCGTATCATCGCAGATGGGGCCGGGTTGCGCCAGCACGGTTCGCCCGGAGTGAACGAATAAATCATGAGGGTCGCCGTCCGGGAGGAAACAGAGGTCCTGGCTCTCGCGCTTGCGCGCCAGGTGCAGCCCCATGGCCCCGGCGCGGACGCGGGTTTCCTCCTTGCGCATCCCCCCCAGAGGAAAACGGATCGCGGGCAGATCCTCGCGGCGCGTGGCGAAGAGGAAATAGGATTGATCCTTGCCCGGATCCAGGCCACGCATCAGCCACGGCTCGCCCTCCACCTCCTCGATGCGGGCGTAGTGGCCGGTGGCCAGGAACGAGGCCCCCAACTGCCGGGCGCGGTCGAGGAGATGGCGGAATTTCAGCACCTCGTTGCAGCGTGCGCAAGGGTTCGGCGTGCGTCCGGCGGCGTGGGCAGCGAGGAAATCCTCCACCACCGCCTCCCGGAATTCGGCCGTCAAATCGACGACATAGAAGGGGATGCCCAGGGTTTGCGCCACCCGTCTGGCGTCATGGACATCCTCGGTGGCGCAACAGGCGCGGCCCGGAGCGCGACCCGCCGCATCCCCCCGATCCCACAGGCGCATGGTCAGGCCGATGACCTCGTGGCCCTGCTCCACCAGGAGCGCCGCCACGGTGGCGGAGTCCACGCCGCCGGACATGGCCACAGCGGCCCGTTGCCCATGACCGCTCATGGGGCGAAGGGGGTAATATCGACCGGGGGTGACGTCCCCTGGATCAGGTCCCGGATCACCTCGGCGGTGATGGGGGTCAGGAGGATGCCGTTGCGATAATGTCCTGCGGCAAAATAGAGTCCGCGCACCGTGGCCGACTCGCCCAGCAGGGGCAGGCCGTCGCTGGTGCCGGGCCGCAGGCCGGACCAGGCCCCGCCGAAGCGGGCATCGCGCAATGCCGGGACCATCTCCATGCCCATGCCGGTGATGCGGTGCAGGCCGGCCACGGTGACGGCCTTGTCGAAGCCCCGGTCCTCCAGGGTGGACCCCATCACCACCCGCCCATCCCGGCGTGGGACCACGTATCCCTTGCAGCCGTACACCACGTGCCGGAAGAAGGGCGGACGGCACTCCATGCGCACGATCTGCCCCGCCACCGGCTTGACCGAGGCGCGCAACGGGGGCAGGCCACGGATTTCGCCGCTCCAGGCCCCGCCCGCCACCACCACCCGATCCGCTGGCAACACCCCGTCGCCGACGCGCACGCCGGTGACGTGTCCGTCGCGGGTCATCACCTCGCGCACCCGCTCCCCGGAACGAAAGCGCGCGCCGACACGGGACGCGGCGGCGGCCAGGGCGGCGGCCAGGGCCACCGGGTCCACCTGGTGGTCGTCGGGAAACCAGGCAGCGCCGACCATCGATTCGGTCAGGGCCGGTTCCAGACGGCGCGCCTCCTCCCGGTCCAGCACTGCGACGCGCAGGCCGCGCTCCTCCATCCAGCCGGCGCGGGCCGCCAGGATGCGGCCCTCGGCGGGATCCAGGGCCACTTCCAGGACGCCGGAATCCTCGTAGGCGGTGGCCACGCCGGTCAGTTCGGTCAACTCGCGGGCATAGTCGCGAAACCGCTGCCGACTGGCCAGGCAGAGTTCGAGGAACGAACCGGGGCCGGAGACCTCGGACTGGGCGCCCAGAATGCCGGCTGCCGCCGCCGACGATTCCGCGCCGGGCAGGGATTTTTCCAACAGCGTGACCTTGTGGCCCGCTTCGGCCAGGCGATGGGCGCAGGCGCACCCCATCACTCCGGCGCCGATGACGACGATCTCCTCCACAGCGCTCTATCCCCCGGCAAGTGGCGGCAGGTCCTTGAGCAGACAGGTGATGCGGGACTTGCGCGCCGGATCGTAATGGCGCCATTTTGCATCGGGGAGGGCGGAATGGGCAACCGTCCGGAAGCCGTGATGGCCAAAAAATTCCACCGCTCGCCGGTCTCCCACGCAGGCGAACAGGGCGCGCAGGCCGCCACGCCTGGCCTCCTGGACGATCCGGGTGACCATGCGCGCCCCCACCCCTTCGCCATGGAAGCGGGTCAGGGCGTAGAGCGCGGTGATTTCGCCGCCATTTTCCTCCCGGTAGGGGGCGGTGACCAGGCCGCAGACCCCGGCGAGGTGGTGTTCGGAGATGAAAGCCCCGTAGCCTTGCGTCAGGAGGGCGGTGACATCCTCGTCGGAGCGGGGCAGAAGAAAGCCTTCCTTTTCGCCACGGCGGATCATGGCGGCGGCCTGGGAATAGTCGTCGAGGGTCAGGCGGCGCACCTGGCAATAGTGGCGGCGGGCGAAGAAGATGCCCGCGCCTTCGTAGGAGAAGAGTTCGGTTTCCAAATCCTGGAGCCGGCAGAGGGTCACGGCCCCGACGCCGCCGGCCAGCAAGGCGCGGATGGCGGGCAGGAACAGGCGGTTTTCCGGGGTTTCCGGGAGCTTGCGCAGGCGGTGGGCGTTCACGAAGCCGGGGCGGAGGCCGTTTTCATCGCGCCACCCCGCTCCGCCGGTCTGGTCGATGAGCAGCACGCGGGGCAGGCGCAGGGCGCAGCCTAAGCGGGCGACCTGTTCCAGGAATACGGGGGTTTCGAGGGTGGCGAAGCCCAGGGAGGTCCACATGGCGGAGCGGCGCCAGAGGGCCACCGGGATTTCGTCGGGCCGGAAGGTGGCCAGTTGGTGACAGGCGTGATGCAGGCGTTCGTCCAGGGCGTGCAGGAAATCGTGGGTTTGGCGGCTCTCCTGGACGAGAAACAGCGCCTTCACCCGATGGGCGGAGAGGTCTTGCAGCACCCCGGCCAGGGCATGCACGGTTTCGGGTCGCGGATCGCTCTCACGGGAGAGGACCAGGGTGAGGGTCAAGCCGTGAAACGCCTTGAGGAAGAAGTATTTTTCAGAGAATTCGGCGAGCATTGCGTGTGGTTCGTGCCAAACGAGACCGCCCGAAGCCGGGGGGCTTCGGGCGGCGTGGCTGGTTGCGGGTTCCAGTGGGGGGTGTTCAGGCCGGTTCGACGTTGGCGGCTTGCAGTCCTTTCTGACCGCGCACCACGTCGAATTTCACCTTTTGTCCCTCCTCCAGGGATTTGAATCCGTCGGCCTTGATGGCGGAGAAATGCACGAAGACATCCTCGCTGCCGTCTTCCGGGGCCAGAAAGCCGAACCCTTTGGAATTGTTGAACCATTTGACCGTACCACGTACCGATTGCGACATTGTTTTCGACTCCTGACTGACTTGGACTTTTTTATGACTATAGGATAAAAGAAAAAACAATCACTGTCTTCCCGCTTATCCCCTCTTGCAGCAGATCATAGCCAATTGAGTGTGCTTTTAGCAAGCAAATTTTTTTTATAGGTCATTTTTTTACCGGTCATGGGATGGCGGGTTGGTGCCGAGGCAGTTGTAACGGAACGTCACGCAACCATTTTTCTCACAGCAGCTCATGCGCCGTCGCAATTGACGTAACTGATATTTGGGAAGGCATGATTCGGGCTGACCGAAGCGGCGGTGGCTGGGAGGGGTAAAGGTTATTATTATAAAAATAATTTAAACTTAATAAAAAATCATCATCAAAACCGCGATAACTCCGAATGCCGATTCACGGACCTCTTTTTTGCAAATCATCCTTGACTAACGAACCAATCAACGGCATATTATGAAGTGTTTTTATAATTGTATCATTATCCCTAGATTGACAGGATCCGTGTGCCATGAGCGAAAAACCTGTAATTCTCATTAATCTGACCCGTTCCGGGGATGCCCAGGCGTTCGACGAGCAGGAGATCATCCAACGAGATGCCAAGGACTCCTTTTTTCGTCATGTGGAGCAGAGCCTCGGCAAGATCGATCCTTTTTTACAAAAACTTGACAAAAACAACCTGTTAGACCCAATTCACCATCATGATACAATTCTGATTTCTGGGCCACGGGGAAGCGGCAAGACATCATTTTTATTAAGCATGCTTGAAATAATAAAAAATAACAACAAGCTCAACACCAGGATCGATCTTTTAAAAATCCTCGATCCGACCTTGCAAGCGAGCGAGGGCCACGCCTTCCTTCACATCATCACGTTGATCCGCCAGCGTGTATTGGATCATCGGAAAGCGCCGGAATTGCGTGATAAATGCCTTACCGATCATGACTCCAGAGGCTCCGATTCCTGGTGTTCCAAGGATGGGGCCTATCAAGACTGGTTGAATGCCCTCAACAAACTGGCCAAGGGGTTGGGTATTCTCGATGGCAGTGGGCTGAACGATTTCAAGGCGCAAAACTGGACCGATCCCCATCGGGTGATGGAGACCGAATCGAACCATGTGCAAGCCGGCATCGAATTGGCGTTCCGCTTTCACTGTTTTGTCAATCTGAGTCTGAAGCTGCTGAAAAAGGAAGCCTTTCTGTTGATGTTCGACGACATCGACACCCATTGCAAGTCCGGCTGGCCTTTGCTTGAGGTGATTCGTAAATACCTGACCACCCCGCAGATCATTGCCGTGCTTTCGGGGGACATCAATCTCTATTCGATCATGGTGCGGCAGAATCAATATCTGAATTTCAATTCAGGTTTGATCAGATTTGATAATAATGATAAAAAATATTTAGAAGTGTTAAATAATCTTGAAAAGGAGTACCTCCTTAAAGTTTTAAAGACAGAACGACGCATCGAATTGATCACTCTCGACGAAACATTATATAAATACGATCTGTGTTACGACGGAAAGGGGAGTATCGAACAATTTGTCAGCGACATTTTCCAGCAGGCATTCAGCATCAACAATTCCAACGACAAACTGGCCTTGCAACGCTATTTTTTCCGAGAATCCATTCGTTTCAATCAAAACTTCCTGCGTGCCGCCTTGCAGAACCGGGGCGAGTCCTCCGGTTACTCCGATGCGTTTTACGGCCATCTGGTGGACATGTTCTTCGTGCCACTGGACCAGGGCGGCTTTCGGCCCAACGAACTGAAGCATCCCAATCCAGCCAACATCCTGGACAACCTGCTGCTCAGTCTGGTCAACAACAATCTCTTGGAACGCGGTTTCCGGTTGCGTCCCGAATTCAACGATCGTCAGATCGACGGCCAAATGATCGCCATGGGCGCTTTGGTGACCCATGTCGCCCGCAAGAATCCGGATTTGTATTTCAAATATTTCATCAAGATCGCCCTGACGCAGACGGTCTGGCAAATCGCTCAATATTCCGCTTCACCGATCACACTCTACAATTATATTGATTTTCTTGGCATAAAATACAATAATTATTCAATCGACATTGCCCGCAAGGCAACGGCTTGCATGCACGCCCTGTTGAGCAGCGCGGACAAAAGCAGTCGTTTTCGTCAGTTCCTGAACAAAGGCATCGTCACCTTGCGGGCACTCAATCAAGGCGATAAAAGAGTGCGCTTGAGTTGGCAAGATGGGGATTTCCGCCAAATTGCCATCCTTTATCAAATACCTAACTCGCTCATTGTGCAAAATCGTGATACCTCATGGTTGAGCGAATGGATCCGCACGCAAGCCCCGGATTCTTACGCCAAAAGATTCCATGGCCTCATTGACGTCAAGCATCCTTTGACAAACATGAAGGCGGGCTATTTCAATCGGCTTGGCGATCTTTACAACGGCATTTCCTCGTGGCATCGTTATGCCGTCTATCTCCCCTTGACCCTGACCCGGAATAAGAATGGCAACAAAATACCCATCTATTCCATCTTTCCCATGCTTGCCGCTCTTGGCGAATTGATCTATTACGCCAAGGGCGACAACAACGAACGATTCACCCTGCTGACCACTGTCAAATGGCTCTCTTCCATCATTTACACCACTCCCTGGTTCAAGATGTTGGACAGCGATGACACTTCGCCAACAACAACGGAAGAGTTGGAGCCTGAGGATTTCGAGCAACCGGAAGCGTCCGATGAGGAATCCGGCGATGCGGACTTTTTCAATGCGATCGAAAACTGGATCAAAGCCGCCCCGAAACAAGGCATCTCGATGGTCGTGCTGGCCAGGGCATGGACCCGCTTCACGCAGACCCTGGACAGTCAGGACAACCTTTTTAAAATCCATCACATCTACCTTGGCCATCTGCTGCACCGCCAGATCATCGCCTTGCTGAACGCCATCCTCATCGAAGAGAGCTGGAGCGTGGAACGGGCAGAGGTCTTTCGCAACGCCACCTTGTCCGACAAGATATTCTACAAGAATATCCGTTTGGTCGCGCAGACCCCCAATGCAAGCGATTCCTTTGACATCATGCAGGACAAGACCCCCTTTTTCCACTGGGTCGCCTCCTGTCCGGTTTGGGGGCTGTATGTCGAAAACGACCCCCAGCCGGGATCCTTGTTTCAATTCATTCTGCGCGCCAATTCGTTGCACCCGAACGCCCTGAAACCGACCTATCACGGTCAAGACTGTTTCGACAATCTTTTCGATCCGCTCAATTCCGTGCTGATCGCTGTAGACAGACGCTTCATGGATCTACGCACCATGCCACTCCCTGGCGAAGAACCGGCGGAAGCGGAAAGCGCGCCGGAAGAACAACCGCCGCCCGCAGGCATGGGACCCGAAGCGCCACGTACCGGCAAAAGAAACGCCAGCCTCGCCCTGTCGGCCCGGGATCGGGAGTTTCTGGACCTCATGACGGAGAACAAATTGTTCCGGCGGCTGAAGTCGGAACGCCTCCAGTACGAGGACGTGGAAAGGATCGCCGAGGAGATCGCGGCGGAATTCCTGCTGAAGATGCGGCACTATCGCCTGGCGCAAAAGGGCAACCCGGTTTTGCAGGTGGCCAAGGAGTACATCGTCAATCTCATCTACCCCAAGGGATAAGGCGTGGTCTCCTCATCCCTGATCCTGCGCCAACTCCTTGCGGACACGGAAAGCCTGCGCGACTATCTGCGCGGCAGGCAGCCCACCGTCGCCCAGATCCGTGCCCGTCTCCATCTGATCGAACGCAACATCGATTTCAGGCGGCCGGACCATTTTTTCACCAATCTCGGCCACCAGACCCTGCCAATAACACCCGATCTCGCCCCCGTCCTGTGGCAAACCTTGCGCCGGGTCACGGAGGAGTACCTGGAGACCCGCGGGCCGGTTGTCCATGTCCAACCACACGTATTGGACACCTGGCAGGGCATCCTGACACGCATCCCCGCCCTGCCCCTGGTGGCCTTCGTCCTCTTCGACCGATTCGGTGCGCCGGGATTCGACTGGGAGGAGATGCTCCGCTACGGCGACGCGTATCTGAACCCGAACCTCTGCCGGACCACCCTCCCCTCGCCTTTCATTCCCCAACTGGAACGGCATATCCGCACACACGGGCTGATGGAACTCCACATGCACCTCAACGGCACCACGGAACCCGACCGGGTCTGGCTGAATGCCCTGGAGGATTGCAATGCCTTCTATCGGGAGTTCCGCACCGCCCTGGACAACCCCATCGTCCGCCAGCAGTTCGATCAGGTGGAGCCGGGGATCGAACCCAAGGAGATCTTCGACCGCCTGCGTCTGGCAGCCTGCCTGCGGGAGGCCATGATCCTCCATCTCTATCGCAGAAAGCGGCTGACAAGGGCCGGATTCGATCGGATGCGCAACCTGAAGGCCATGCCTTTCATGGATCCGGATCTGGTCCTCCCCTGGTATCATCCCCTCTCCCGGATCGACACTGCCTTTGCGTGCCACCCCTCCACCATCCTGGAAGGGATGTTCCATGTCCACATGTGCCATTTTTTCTCCATGTGCCACGACGAGGTGATGGTCCGTGCCTACCACCTCTACCTGCTGCTGTGGGGATTTTTCCACCGCTTCATGGTGCAGCAGCAGGAACAGTTCGGCTTCGATCAATTCGAAAATTTCGCTAACAACGAGCTGCGCTCCAGTTCGGAAAAAGAGTACAAGGCCAGATTTTTTCAGTTGATCGGCAATCGCGGTCGGGACATCTCCTATCTGGAAGGCCGTTTCGCCCCCAGGGAGAGCTATCGGGAGAATGTCGAACTGTTGAAAAAAATTTTTTCAGGGTATGCGCAATTCCAGGGAAAAGGTCCAATCGATTTCTTCAATGACCAGCAACTCCCCAATCCCAAAAAATTGCAATTGCGTCTGATCGCCCATTTCATCAAAAAGCCGGACAAAGCCGGGCAGGACCAATGCATGAAGCTCGGCGTGCGGCATCAAGGGCTGCGCACCAGTCTGGAGCGGACGGCGCGGTCATTGCTCGCGGTTCGGCGCGATTCCCGATTGTTGAAACATCACTGGACCGGCATCGACGCGGCCAACAACGAACTCTACGCCGGTCCGGAGGTGTTCGCGCCCCTCTACCGGCGCTTCCGGCGCGCGGGTTTTGTGCATTTCACCTACCACGTCGGCGAGGATTTCGTCCATCTCCTCTCCGGCATGCGGGCCATTTACGAGGCCGTGATGTTCCTGGATCTGGGACGTGGCAACCGCATCGGCCATGCCACGGCGGTGGGGATCGACCCGGAATTGTGGTTGACGACCATGCAACCCTCCATCCCCATCTCCAAGCAGGACGTGCTGGACAATCTGCTGTTCGCCCGTTTCCTGTTGGGACAGGAAAACAACGGCGGCCAGGAGGCCCCTGCCTCCATTCGCGATGAGATCGAGAGCCTGGCCCTGGAGGTTTTTGGTGACCCCGTGCTCCCCTCCACCCTGTGGGAGGCGTGGAAGCTGCGTCGCCTGGATCCCTTGATCGCCTGTTTTCCCGAACGCGAGAACATGGATGGTCTGGAGTTCCGCGCCCAGGAGGAATGGGAAAGGATCGAGCAGGCGAAAAAAGAGAACCCATCGGCATTCTTTCGCTTTTTGCAATACCACCTTCCTCATGTCGTCTCGCGTGGCGACCAATGGAAAACCGTCGATTTGCATGACCGGCGTTTCAACAAGGAGATCCTGCAACGCATGCAGACCAACCTGCTCAAGATCCTGCACGAGAAGGAGATCGTCATCGAGTCCATGCCCACCAGCAACGTCCGCATCAGTTTCTACCATTCCCACAAGGAGCACCATCTCTGGCGCTGGCTGGGGATTCAGGAGGGCCTGGAGCGGGATCATCTCCCGGCGGTGTGTCTGGCCACCGACGACCCCGGCATCTTCGCCACCAACCTGCGCAACGAATACGCCCATGTCTACGAGACCTTGACCCGTGAATTCCATCTCTCGGCCAACGAGGCCATGGAGCAGATCGAGAGATTGGCGGTCAATGCGCAAACGTATCGCTTCTTGGAAAATCCCTGAATTTTTTTGCGTTTCTGATTTACGATAATTCAATTAACGTAAGTCAGAAACGACAAAAATCTCCATAAAAAATTATAAATTACTCCATCACCAAACAACGGTTCAACTCATCCAGAAATTCCGCCAACTGCGCAATCAGACGATCCTTGGTCCGCTCCCGCTCCTCCAGGGAACGATTCCACTCCCGCAACTCCCGCTCCAACTCCGGATCCACGGTCAACATGGGATCCTGCCCGGTCAAACGCACCACCTGCTCGTGCGTGGCATCCACCCGATCGGATAAATGCCCTATGATCAAATCCTTGAACTTGATCCTCAGCCCGATCTCCATATCGGCCATCAACTCCGGCGCAAAACGCAGCACCACCGTGGCCGCCTGATCCACCCCACGCCACGGCACCTCATCGCCCCCCCCCTCGTCCCGCCGATCCGGGGGATGCACGATCACGTTCGTGGTGCGCACCCGCTCCGTGAGAAAGGAGACCTCCCCGAAAAAATCCCCCGGATGCAAGGAAACCAACGGAAAGCGCGCCCCACGCTTGACCACGCTCGCCCCACCCGACAACAGAAAAAACAGACTCCGCTCGTCGGCACTCCCCTCCTTGATCAGATACTCCCCCACATCATAGGCCACGACATGCAGATGCGAACCGATCAGCGCATCCAACTCCTCTGGCGAAAAAAAGGCGAAAAAATCGATCCTGTCGAAAATCGACCTCAAGTCGCCGACATCCAATCCCTCGATCTCACGCATCAGTTACTCCGGATCATGGTGCAAAACCCGCCGAAGGCCAGGCAAGCTCGCCTTCCTGCAAACGGATCAGACGCTCGTACAGCATCAGCGCCCGCCGGTAACTGGATATCCCCTCACAGATCAAACGATGGGCATCCTCATCCAGGATCTTGTAATCCCGCTGACTGACAACAATCCGCAAATTGGCCATCTTTCCCTCTCCTCGCATCGCTGGTGAATCCTAGACTTGAGCGAAAAGGGACAAAGCATTCCCCGTGCCATGCCATTATATAAAATTTTTTCAAGCAATTCCAGGGAATGTGTCAAGAAACGATACCTCGCCGCCCCCCATCCCCAGGATCCCGATGGGCTGGCGCGCCGAGAAGGGAAACCCGTCTCGATACGCTGTCCAGCCCCGGAATCATGCAAGACCATGCCTCAACCCGTCAATATCCTTATCGGCGCAATCGTCCGACAGGATGAATCACGCATATTCCATGCCGGTTGCAGCAGGCAAGATCTGCCGCCCGAACCACCCCGGCCACGACCGTGGACAAAATAACATCTTTATTTTATTCGTTTTTCCTGTTGGCACAAGAATTGAATTTTCACTAACATCCGTTTTTCACTCCAACCAGGGAGTCACCAACATGGGCGCCGGAACCGATACGCTCCAAAACAAAATAAACATGCTGCAAACCGTTCCGATCGTGTATGATGAATTCCTCGCCCGCCTGGAACTGGATGGCCTGCCCCAATCCGATCCCATGGACGAGACCCAGAAACGCCGCGTGAACGGCGTGCTGGACTACTTCCAAGACAAGATCTGGCTGGAACGACGCACCTTCTTTTAGAACCGGTTGACTGGATCCATGAATATCGAACTGCTGCGCACAGATGAACTCTATCGGGGATTCTTTCGCCTGCTGAAAACCCGCCTGCGCTACCAACGATTCGACGGCCACATGAGCCGCGAGGTGGAACTGGAAATCCTGGAACGGGGCGACGCCGCCGCCGTGATCCTCTATGACCCGCAACACGATCAGGTGGGCCTGATCCGCCAGTTCCGCCTCGGCCCCCTGATGCGCCAGGAGTCGGGCTGGATCGTCGAAATCGTCGCCGGCTCCTGCGGCAAGGAAACCAACCCCGCAGCGGTCGCGCGCCGCGAGGTCCTGGAAGAGACCGGTTGGCACCTCACCGACCTGCGCCACGTCCGCACCTTTTTCCTAAGCCCCAGCGGCAGCAGCGAACGCATCCACCTCTTCTGCGGCCTGTTCGACTCCTCATGCCCCCCGGAGGGCGGCGGCGGCCTGACGACCGAAGACGAGGACATCCAACCCCTCCTCGTCCCCTTCGCCACCGCAAGCCAATGGCTCCACGACCATACCCTCGACTCGGCCATCGCCGTGCTGGCCATGCAATGGCTGCTCCTCAACCGGGAGGCCCTGCGTCACGCCCATGCCGCACCCCAACCGGACCACCCCTGAAATGTTCCGGAAAGACCGCTCCATCTCGTTCCACGCCAGCTTGACGGCCATCTTTCTGACGCTCATCTGCACCCTGGTCGGCATCGTCACCTGGTACAACTACGCCGCAAACGCGGCAACCGCCACCGCCTCCGCCCGACTCCTGCTCCAGGAGGTCAACCACAAAATCGTCGAACGCTACCAGCGCACCCACGACCCCATCCATAGCCTGGCCACCATCCTCAGCGCCGAGTCACGCCTGCGGCAACACCCCTCCGAAACCACCCCCTACCCCGGCCTGGACGACCTCTTCCAAACCATCCTCCAGTATCCGCAAATCTTCTCCCTGTATGTCGGCTACGACAACGGCGACTTCCTGCAACTGGTCAACCTCGACTCGCAGCCACGCTTCAAGCAATCCCTGCAACCCCCCGAACAGGCCCACTTCGGCGTGCTGACCGTCATTGCCCGATCCGGGCAACCGTCGTTCAAGCAGTGGAGCTTCCTGGACGTGGCAGGCAACAAGGCAGGCTCTCACCCCCCGGACACCACCACCTTCGATCCCCGCCAACGTCCCTGGTTCATTGCCAGCCCGGACGACCGCGACGTCAAGGTCTCGGATCCCTACATCTACCACAGCATCCGCAAACCGGGCATCACCTTCTCCCATCGCCTCCAGGGCAAGGAGAGCGGCGGCGTCTTCGGCATCGACATCACCTTGAGCCACCTCTCCGAGTTCCTGCAACACCAGCAGTTCAGCCCCTCCAGCCAGATCCTCTTCTTCAACCGCAAGGGCGAGGTGATCGTCCATCCGGACGAAAGCAGAACCATGCAGGTCTTCGTCAACGACCTCACCGGCGCCACCACCCTCAAGATCGCCAAGGTCACCGACCTGCGCAATCCCGTCATCGAGGAACTGGTGACGCGCCACCTCAACGGATCGTGGGTCAACGGCACCATCTTCCCGGTCCACGGCCAGCAACACATCGGCCTGATCACCCCGCTCCCGGAACGCTACGCCAGGGAAACCATGATCGCGGTCACCGTCCCCGTCAGCGAGTTCCTCGGCCCCATCGCCGATACCGGCATCCGCGGCCTGTTTTTCTCCCTGTGCGCCCTGGCGCTGACCCTGCCCATCACCTGGCTGGTCTCCCGCCGTTTCACCAGCAAGCTGCGCCAACTGGCCCAGGAGACCAGCCGCATCCAACAGTTCCAACTCGAAGGCCCGGTGCCGGTCCACTCCCATATCACGGAAATCCGCGCCCTGACCCAATCCATCGGCGCCATGAAAAACGCCCTCAACATTTTCGGCCAATACGTCCCCAAGGCCCTGGTGCGGCAACTCATCGCCACCGGCGAAAACATCGGCCGGCACAGTGAGCGTCGAGAAATTACATTGCTTTTTACGGATGTCGGCAACTTCACCCACCTGGCCGAAAGCCTCCCCCCGGAACAACTCACCGACCTGGTCTCCGAGTATCTGCGGGAGATGACCAAATCCATCCTCGAACACGGGGGCACCATCGACAAATACATCGGCGACGCCATCATGGCCTTCTGGAACGCCCCCCAGCGCACCGACCAGCATTCCGTCCAGGCGTGCATCGCCACCCTGGCCTGCGCCCATGCCAGCAACGCCCTGAACCGCGTCTGGCAGGAACGGGGGCAACCCGTCTTGCCCACCCGTTTCGGCCTGCACACCGGCGAGGTGATCATCGGCAACATCGGCTCGCCGGATCGCATGGATTACACCGCCATGGGCGCCGCCGTCAACCTCGCCTCCCGCGTGGAGGGACTCAACAAGGTCTACGGCACCCAGATCCTGATCACCGACGCGGTGGCCAAGCGCCTCGAACCGGAGTTCGTCACCCGTCAGGTGGACCTGGCCGTGCCCAAGGGCGCCACCCAGCCGGTGCCCCTGTACGAACTGCTCGGCCTGCGGGAAGGTCCGCGACACCTGCTGGTCACCGATCACCAGCTCGCGGAACTGTCGCTGTGGGCGCCGATCTTCGTGTTCTATCAAGCCAGGCAATGGAGCAAGGCGCTGGAGGCCTGCCGGGTTCTGCTCGCCCACTCCCCCAACTCCGGGTTGGGCAACCTCTATCGGCAGCGCTGCATGCACTTCATGCAATCCCCGCCGCCCGAAAACTGGGACGGGGCCAAGCACTTCCGCTTCAAGTGAGCCTCACGACAGGATCTCCACCCGCCTGGCGGCGCAATCCAGCAGAATCCGCCGCGCCCCGGACCAGCGCCGGTAGTTCGCCTCTCCGGCCCCGATCACGGCGGGCAGCCCCTGTTCCCCGGCGCGGATCGCCATATGGGAGTTGACCCCTCCCCAGGCGGTGATCAAGCCGGCGATGGGATGGGCAAACAGCCAGTCGAAACCGGGATCCGCGTTGGGAATGCACACCACCGCCCCGGCCAGTCGCTCCCGCGCGTCGCAGTCGCAAGTCGGGCCGATGACCTGTTTGTGGGTGATGAAATTGGGCGCGGACTCCGGCCATTCGAATCCCCAGACATCCTCCGGTCGCGCGATCACCGGCGGCAACGACAACGCCAGGGCGTCGCGATAGCGGGCGCGGCCCTGCTCGATGGAACGGGCCAGCAGCATTTCCGGATCTGCGGCGGCCACGTACAACTCGCGAAACACGCCGATGTCGCAGAAGGCCATCTCCTCGCGGGTAAACCCCCAGCCCGCCCCGCACTCGCTCACCAGCGCGAGGGTGTCGGAAAGATTGCGGGTGAAATGAAACTTGGCCAACTCCCGCAGCTCGATGCCCGCCTGCAGGAAATCGAACAATCCCACCGGATCGGGCAGCAGACCATGGCTTTCCAGCCGTTTCACCAGATCCCGCATCTGCGGCAGGGTGACCGAAAAGGGTTTTGCCGGTTCCGGCGT
Source organism: Magnetococcales bacterium WMHbin3 (assembly GCA_002753185.1). Classification (GTDB taxonomy): domain Bacteria; phylum Pseudomonadota; class Magnetococcia; order Magnetococcales; family Magnetaquicoccaceae; genus Magnetaquiglobus. The sequence goes on along the minus strand of PDZX01000001.1, from coordinate 95,526 downwards.
CGGGGGACGTTGGCTCCAGTCGAAATAGAGATCCGGCGCCTCGTCGTAACGGGGCGACAGGATGTCGTAGGTGCCGGGCCGCAAGTGGCCGTACCGGGCCAGAAACGAGGTCCGGTCCAGCAATGCCCGGTCCCTGGCCAACTGCCCGCTCACCGTCGAAACCCCACCCAGGAAGGCATCGTACTCCTCGCGACCGAAGACCCCCACCGCCACCAGCGACTGGAGCATCTGCACCGCGATGAATCCCGCCCTGGCCAGACCCGCGAACGGCAGGGTGCCGTAACGCTTGGCGTCCTCCAGCAGCCAGTAGATCCGCTCCAGGGGGTTGGCGGTGGCCAGATACAGCTCCTCGCGCCTGGCGCGCAGGATCTCCAGCTTGGCGGCGTCCTGACGCCACAGCCCCTCGGTGGGATGGATGATGCGGTTGGTCAGCTTGCGCAGGCTGACGGCGATCCGTTCCCGATCCAGCGCGCCGAAGCCGATGCCGTTCAACCGCTCCAGGCGCTCCGGCAGGTCCAGGGTGTAGCAGGAGAAGACGATCTCGAACTCCACCTTGTCATGCAGGGAGGGTTCGGCCAGCAGACGGTCGATGTAGTAGTCCACCAGCCGTCCCGCCAGCCCTTCGTCCAGATCCGCCGGGATGAAGGAGTTGAACGACAGCCGCACGTCGATATAGGGCAGCCCGAAGAAATTCGGCATCAACGGAAAACTGCGCAGGTTGCGATAGCCGTAATTGTGCCGCTGGTAGGCCCAGACCGCGTCGGTGATCAGCTCCCGGTAGAGGGAGAGGGCCAGGGGCTTGGGCCGCACGCCGATAATCTCGGCGGGATTCCAGTCCGGCATCACGCCGTAGACGGTGCGCCGTCCGATCAGAAACGGATGGGAACACATGCCGCGACTCACCTTCTCCTCGACGCGCCGCAGACGCGCGGCCTGGCCGCCATCGGACTCCGGGGCGCGGGCCAGGATCAGGGGACGCGCCTGCAGGAGCCACAACCGTTCCCCGGATCCGGCGCGGGTCACGGCGAACTCGCAGTCCAGGGGGATGCCGCCGAACAGCGCGAGCAGCTCCTCGATCAGGGCCAGGACGCCGGCCAGGGAGGCGGGCGGCCCATGGGGGGAGAGCGCGGCCTGCTGCCAGGTCCGTCCCCCCATGCCACCGGTCACCGTCGCGGTATCCTCGCCTTCCGCCCAGTTCACCACACGGTAGGGGGCGCAGGTGTTGGGGTCGTGACTGAAGGCCACGCCGGAGCGGATCACCCCTTGCAGCATGGGTTGAATCAACACCTCGTCGTCCGGGGAGCCTGCGCCATAGGCGGCGATGACCTGTTCGACGGCCTCGCCGAGGCCCTCTGCGGGGACATGGAGCCGCGACAGAAAGGCGCCGGCGTGGGAGGCGCGCGCGGAGTCCTCGCGGCCGCAACTCGAACGCACGATCCAGGGGGGTGGTCCCGCCTCCAGGGCGACGCGCGCCATCCATGCAGCCGGATCCGCCCGCCATTGCATCACCGTGAAGCGCGACAGGGGCAGGATCCCGGCCCCGCGCACCAACCCGCGCAGCGCGACCAGCGTGCCGGCCTTGGTGGAGAATCGGCTCATCCTGCCGACTCCTGGCCGTTCGACCAGAGCAGGACCGGATGGTTGGCATCCAGCATCCGCAACTGGCGTCTGGCCGTGGTGATGGTGATCCGGTCGCGGGTGTGGTGGGCCGCCAGCAGCAGGAACGCCCATGCCTGGGCATTTCCCACATCCATGGTGACCGCCGTGCGCAGATAGCCCTTGCCTTCCGTCACCTGCCCGCGTCGCAGGCAAACATCCCCGCCCAGGTTGACCAGGGAGGCGACCAGGGGGCGTTCGCCCTTTTCCAGGGAGCGCCGCAAATCGGCCTCCGCGCCATCCAGGTCATTGCGCCGCAGCCGCCAGAAGCCGCGTTCCATCAACATCTCCGGCGCCTCGTCCGTGAGGCGCATCCCTTTGTCCAACAGTTCCAACGCCTCCTGATCCCGTTTGCCGGCCATCAGGATCAGGCTCAATCTGCCATACAGGCCCGGCTCACGCGGGAAGTGGCGCAAGGCCATGCGCAGTTGCCGTTCCGCCTCCAGGCGGGCAGGCTCGTCCTCGCCCAGAGGGATGGCGGCGATCACCTTGTCGGCCACCATTTTCCAGGAGGCGAGATAACCCGATGCAGGCTGCTCTTCCAGCAACGGGATTTCGCCGCGTTGGGGGTGCAGCCGTTCGCGCCACCCCCGCCACAGGGTCTGGCGCACCAGCCACCAGTCGCCCTGCATCCCCAGTTGCGATCCGGGCGCGAAAGTCCGTTCCATACGCATCGGCACGAACGCGGACCAGAACATCGCCCGGACCAGCCAATCCCATCGGGACCAGACCGGTGCGGGATAACCCCAGAATTGCCGTTTGGCGGCCAGCAGCAGATCCAGTCGGATATGATCGAACCAATTGAAATATTTGCTCCTCTTTTTTTTGAGGTGCTCTTTTTCGAACCCGCCCAGTCGTTTGCCCTCGCCGCTGGTGAACCAGAACTGCTTGCCATACACCGTGCTTTCCAGCAGGCAGTCATGCCATTCGATGCCGATCCAGCGGCGGACCCGTTCCATGACGCCACGGGGATCCTCCTTCAAATCCTCCAACCGCACGGCGCGGGAACGATCCTTGTAGTCCTTGACGATGGGTTTGCCGCCCGACACGATGCCGTTGAGGACCCAACAGAAACTGATCGCTTCGAAATCGACGTCATCACGGTCGATATAGACCCGCATATGGGAGTTGAGGCTCTGCGAAGGCTCGCGGATCATGTGCAGAAAGATGGTGTCGGGAAAATCCGCCAGCAGCGCCACCGTCCGTTCGTCCCTGGGATTGTGCAACTGATAGACGATGATGGGATCGGAATGCGGGGTGCGGCCCAGGGCGATATGAAACGCCATGTGTACCGCCTGGAACAGCCGGCGGCGCGTCAAATTCTCGACGGTATCCAATATGCCGTGCAAGGCATGCAGGAACAGCACGGGATCGACGCCGACCTTCTGATCTTCGTTCTTGCCCATTTTGTCCAGTTCGCCCTTGGGATCCGCCGGACAGCGGTTGGCCCCGTCGAAGAGGAAGGCGTAGTACTGGCAGAAGGCCAGAATCAGCTTGTCCCGTTCCAGATGGCGGTGGGCTTCCCAGAATTCGTGAAAGTAGGTGTACAGGTTGCCGAAAATGGTCAGCAGGCGGGGGTGGCTGTCCAGCAGGCTTTGCAGGAAATAGCTGCCGCTGCGCCCGTAGAAACAGATGGCCACCACCTTTTCCGGCCAGAGTGGCGCCAGGGTGTCGGCCTGCCGGGGGAGGAGCACGGTTGGGTCTTGCATGGTGGGTGTCGCCTCGATTCCTGGGGGAGAAATGCCAGCCAATGATGAGCGCATGAGAATGCAAATTTCGCGCTCTCTTGCACGCCGCGCGAAAAAAATTCCCCCCAGATGGCGTGCATATTGCGAGCAGGCAAACTCGTCCGCAATACGACACCTGAATACGAGGAGACGCTCATGAGCGATTTGGAACGGATCGAACGACGGAAAAAGGGGACGGGCGCCTTGTCCCATGACAAGGGCAAAGGCGATACCGTCAGGATGTTGCAGGAGATGATCGACAGCAAAAAACAAAAACGGGCAGCCTTCGCCGCTGCTTCGCGCAATGAGGTGCTGTGATGAAACGTTTGGATGATCATGCATCGTTTCTGGCCCGTCTGGACAATCTGCTGCCCATGCGTTACAAGCGCAAGGCGCGTCCCCCGCGCCATGCCCCTCTGTCCCAGGCTCAGGAGCCGACCTTCTACTCGGAGGAGGATGGCATCGAACTCCACGACCGTGAGCCTTCCATCTTCGCCGAGCCTCCCGCCATGAGGTTCGTGGGTGGTGGCGTCATCCATTCCCCTTCCCTGGAGCCGTCGTCGCATCGCTTCTGAAAGCATCGTCGAGGGGGGGTCTCCATGCCGATTGCCTTCGCATTGCATCTGCTGGCCGCCATGGCCTGGGTTGGGGGGATGACATTCGCCCTGTTGATCCTGCGTCCCGCCGCCGGGACGCTGGACATGCCCATGCGGGTCGCGTTGTGGTCGCGGGTTCTGAACCGTTTCATTCCCCTGGTCTGGGTAGCGGTCATCACCTTGCCCGCCACCGGCTACTGGATGATTTTTCAAGGTTTCGGCGGGTTTGTCGCCCTGGGCCTGCATATTCACGTCATGCAGGCCGCAGGCTGGGTGATGATCGGATTGTTTCTGCTTGCCTACTTTCGTGGTTTCCTGCCCATGCATCGCATGCTGCGCGAACTCCTGATTCCGGAGGCGGGCCTGTACATCGAACGGCTGCGGCGCATCATGCAGGTCAACCTGGTGTTGGGCATTCTGGTCTTGAGCGTGGCCGGGGCCGGGCGGTACTGGTGACTGCGGCAGGAAAATTTTGCCCGGTTTTCGCCCCTGCAACCGGAACGAATCTTGCTTGATCAATACGGCATGCAGCGCATTCAGGCCTTCTACCCCTTGAGAAAAGGTCAGCTTATGACAATCCATCCGTCATCATGCATGAAGACGACCCCCTGGCAGCCGGATCCGGATCACACGGTTTCATTCCTGGAATTTTATGCCAAACAAAACGTCATCCCCGTCAAACAGGATCTGACGGACCTGGCGCGCCATTTCGCACGACGGGATTATCTTTACCGCACCCTGGGGCTGGTGCCTCAATTCCTGCGCGGGCGCTCGGTGATCGAATTCGGTCCCGGCACGGGCGACAACGCCGTTTACACCAACCATCTCCAACCCGGCCTTTACCATCTGGTGGATGGCAATCCGGCCAGTTTGTCCGCCATCCGGCACAAGATCGACCACGGCCAACTGAGCCGGAACTGCACCCTGATCAACGCCAATTTCATCGAATACGAATGCGATCAACAATTCGACCTGGTCATTTGCGAAGGGTGCATTCCCGGCCAACGCGTCCCAGGCGAGGTGTTGAAAAGATTGGGGAGGTTCTGCGCGCCCGGAGGGATGTTGATCACCACCACCTCATCGGCGGTCAGCTATCTGGCCGAAACCTGCCGGCAACTCTGCTATCCGGCCATTGCCATGGCAAGCAGCAACTTCGACGAACAGGTCAATATCGCCGCTTCGCTGTTCGGCAAGCATCTCGCCTTTTTTCAATGTTCCACCCGCTCCATCGAGGATTGGGTGACGGACAATATTCTCTTCCATTGGTATGGCGTCAACGGGGCCGATTTCTTCTCCATTCCCGACGCACTGCACGCCATGGACGATGCCTTCCGCTTCCACGCCTCCTCGCCCCGCTTTTTTCGCGACTTGCGCTGGTACAAGACGGTCGATGGCAACGACCCGGTCAACGCGCTGGTCCTGGAGGAGTATTGGGCATTCCTGCCCGCGCTGCTGGATTGCCGGGTGGACAAGGAGGTCATCGTCGCCAACGGGCAGAGCGCAGATCTGGCCAAAAATCGCCAGATCGATCACATCTGCCAGGAGATCAGCACGATCCGCTCGCGGATCATCGCCACCCTCTCCTACGATCCGCTCGATGAGGTCATCGTGCTGCTCGACCAACTGGGGCGCCTGCTCCCGCCCGTCATGCGGCAGACTTGCGCGGGAATGGCGGACTTCGCCGTCGGAATCCGGCAGGTGGCGGAAGGCCGCTTGCAACCGCAGCCGTTCAATGCATTCTGCAACTGGTGGGGACGCGGACAACAATATCTGAGCCTGATCAAAAACACCCACTGAATCCCCATGCTCCTCACCCTGATCGTCACGCGCGCCACCCTGCCGGACACCTGGGAAATGGTCATCGTCAACCGTCTGGGGCCGGAGTGGCGCGCCCAGATTTTTTTCCTGGATCAGGGGATCCACCACGTCGCGCACCCATCCTGGACCACCTTTCGGCCCGGCGAGGCGCGCATCTATTGCGCCCATGACCACGCCCGACACCATGGCCCGCCTCCGGCGCAAGGGATCCTGCCGGGGGGATTGGCCAACCTGGGGCGCATGATCCGTGAAAGCGATTTTTCACTGACAATTGCACAAATGCACTGGCCCACGCAACCCGGCCAACCGGGGGTCAAGCCCATCGCCATCCTCCTGAACGCCGATGACACCCCGGACCTGCTGACCGAGGCGGCCCGCCTGGCGGCCGGACTGGCCGGGTGCAACCATCGAGTGACCTTGTGCTCCCCCGTCACCCCAGGACCACTCTTCCCCCTCGCTGCGGCCCCCTACCTGGAGGCCCTGCACGCCCTCGGCGGCGCCATCGCCCCCACCCTTCCGGAGGCGGCGGTCATTCTCCGGTTGTGATCGTCAACTGTTCGCCGTCACTGGCAAACATCACCGCGCCGTCCCGGTCGGTGCGCCACAGGCGGGCGCCCGCCTCCTCCCAGCGCCGCGTCACCGCCTCCTTGGGAAAACCCCACGGATTGCCCCGCCCCACGCTGACCACCGCGTGTTCCGGTCGGACCATGCGCACGAAGGCCGACGTGGAGGAGGTCAGACTGCCGTGGTGCGGGACCAGCGCCATGGTCACCGGCGTCAGGGCGTTTTGGGCGAGCAGCCAGGACTCCTCCCGGCTCTCCATATCCCCGGTCAAAAGAAAGCGGTGCCGTCCATGCCGCAACTCCACCACCAGGGAGCGGTCATTGAGCTTCGTCTTGTTGCTCGCCGGCATGGGCGGCAGGATGCGTATTTCCCCCTCTCCGTCCGCAAAGCGTGTCGGGGCATCGAAAAAGCGTACCGGCACCCGCTCCCGCTCGGCGGCTGCCAACAGGCCATTTACCGAATGATCGCGCAGCTCCTCCGTGGTGACCCGCGCCATCCACAAGCCACCCACCGGAAAATTCCGCATGATGGCGGCCACCCCGGACATGTGATCGTGCTGCGGATGACTGACCACCACCCGTTCCAGCCGCTCGACCCCATAATGCCACAAGACCGCAGAGGTCACCCCCTCGCCGACGTTGAAGCGGGAGGTGACCACCCCGCCCGCGTCCACCACCATCCACCCCCCATGGGGCATCTTCACCACCATGGAGAGCGCCTGCCCCACATCCAGGACGATCAGCCGCAACAGGGTTTCGGCCCGGAAATCCCTCGGCCACCAAAGGCCGGCAATCGCCACCCCGATCAGCAATGCCCGTTGCCAATGCCAGGTTCCGGGTCGGCGCAGGGCGAGCGCCACCCAGCCGGCAGCCAGATAAAGCACCACCCCCGGCAGAGGCGGCCCGGCGAAACGGCTCCATGCCCCCGGCAGGGTGGCGGTCCATTCGATCAGCCCGCGATACCACTCCAAAGTCCAGCCCATGGCCACCAGCAGAGCGTCCGCGCCTTGCGTCCAGAAGGGCCGCGCCACCAGGGCCAGCAGCCCCAGGGGCGTGGCCAACTCCCCCACGAGGGGAATGGCGAGGGGATTGGCCAGGATGCCGTAAGGCGAGAGGCGATGAAAGCTGTACAGGGTGATCGGGGCGGTGGCCAGTTCCACGGCCACTGTGGATCCCAGGGTCCAGAGCACCTTTTGCCACCAGATCTTGACCGGAAAGTGCTCAAGCAGGTACAGGATGACCGCCACGCACAGGAAGGAGAGTTGACACCCCGCGTTCGTCAACTGGTCGGGCTGCCAGGTGAGGACCGCGATGGCCGCGAAGGTGAGCACCCGCCAGGATTGCCGCTGCCGCTGCCAGGCCACGGCGAGCAGGAACATCCCCACCATGATGAAAGAGCGTTGCACCGGCACCGACCAGCCGGCCAGTTGGGCGTAGGCCGTCAGCGGCAGAAAGGTCAGCAGCGCCGCAGGCCGTTTCATGTCCCAGCGCCGCGCCAGGGGCAGGATCGTCACCAGGGCGAGACGGAACAGAAAATAGAGCGATCCCCCCACCAACGAGAGGTGCAAACCGGAGATGGAAATCAGGTGATAGGTTCCGGAAACGAACAGGGCATCCTGCAAGGCGGCGTCGATGTGGCCGCGCTTGCCCACCAGCAGGGCCTCGGCCAGACCGAGCCGTGACGCGGGCAAGGTGGCGGCGAGCCATGCGCTGATCTCCTGCCGCCAGCGGTTCCAGCGCCACGCCCCGGTCTCGGCGATTTTGACCGCCGGGCCGTTGGCGCTGCCGCTGGCGATCACCCCCTGTTCCAGCAGGTACGCCCGATAATCGAAACCGCCGGGATTGCGGAAGGAGGAGAGATGGTGGAGCCGTGCCGGGACCTCGATCCGGTCGCCGGGAAGCACGCTCGGCAAGGGCGCCTTATGATTTTTTTTGTTGAAGGTGAGGCGCACCATGCCAGAGGCCTGCCACTCCCCCGCCCGGACATCGTCCAGAAGCAGGAGGGTGGAGTCGTCCCGGTCCTCCCGATCCGCCACCACGGCCTGGAGCACCGTTTTGGCCCCCGCCACTCCCTCCGGGAGGTTCGGCGTGACCAGGGGGTGAAAGCGGACCATGCACAACCCCCAGACAAGACCAGCCAGCGCCAGGGGCCAGGGATTGGCGTCACGGCGCGACCAGCAGGCGGCCAGGGCGGGAATGGCGGCGATGGCGAGCAGTTCCGCGCGCTGGCTGGCCAGATCCGGCAAGAGCGCGATCAGGCCGATCAACATCCAGGCCAGAAACAGGGCCGGGTTGGCGACGGGTCGGTTCGGGGTGGGGGTTATGGCCTTTCCGGGAACCATTTGACCATCAGCATCCACAACAGCAATCCCGGAATGGCGGCCAGGGTGGTGACCAGGAAGAAGGCGGCCCAGGACATCTGTTCGGCGAGCCACCCGCCGGAAGAGGCGAGCAGGGTGCGGCCAAAGGCCATGAACGAGGAGAGCAGGGCGTACTGGGTGGCGGTATAGGCCACGTTGCACAAGCGCGAGATATAGGCCACGAAGGCGGCGGTTCCCATGCCGCCGGTGACGTTCTCCACCGCGATGGTCACGATCAGCATTCCGGTCGAGTGGCCGGACCAGGCGAGCAGGACGAACATCAGGTTGGAAAACATCTGCAGAAGGCCGCTCAACAACAGGGCGCGCATGATCCCCAGGCGGGCCGTCAAAATTCCACCGAGCACGCTCCCGACCAGGACCGCGACCAGGCCGAACAATTTGGTGACGTTGGCGATCTCGATTTTCGAGAAGCCCAGCTCGACGTAGAACGGCGTGCTCATCACCCCGGCCAGGGCATCACCGAATTTGTACATCAAAATGAACAGCAGGGTCAAAAGCCAGCCGCGTCGTCCCATGAACTCGGCGAACGGAGCGACCACGGCCCCCTGCAGCCACCCCCATGTCCGCGCCAGCGGCCCATCCCCGGCGATAGAGGCGTCGGGAGCGGTGGTTGGATGGCGCGGTTCCTGGTTGGCGAGCAGGGTGACCATGCCCACGCTCATCAGCAGCGCCATGACGGCGTAGGTCGTTTTCCACCCCCAGAAGGTGGCGAGATAAAGCGCGCCCGCCCCGGAAGCCACCATGCCCAAACGATACCCCAACACGATCATGGCCGCCCCGGCGCCGAATTGGCGTTCTTCCAGGCATTCCACGCGGTAGGCGTCGATCACGATGTCCTGGGTCGCGGACCAGAAAGCCACGGCCAGCGCCCACATGGCGGTCTGCAACGGAGCGCCGGACGGGTCGCTCGTCCCCAGCATCAGGATGGATCCCATCAGGGCCAGTTGTGTCAGCAGGCCCCATCCGCGCCGTTGTCCCAACCAGCGGGTCAGGAAGGGGATCGGCATGCGGTCCACCAGCGGGGACCAGAGAAACTTGAAGGTGTAGGGTGTCCCGGCCAGGGCGAACAGGGCGATGGAACTCTTGCTCACCCCGGCTTCGGCCATCCACAACGCCAGGGTACCCACCGTCAGGGCCAGTGGCAGGCCGCTGGAAAAGCCCAGCAGAAAGATCACCAACACCCGCCGTTCGAAATAGATGTCGAGGGAACGCAACCAGCCCGGCAACACGCCGGAGGAGAATAACTGGGACATGTGCGGATTCGGGGGGGAGTGCGAGAAGCGGGCATGCACGGTCGCCCGCGCCAGGGCGGGCCGACCGTGCCAGGGAGAGGTCAGTGGGCTGCCGCCGCCTTGGGGATGGGGATCTGGTGTCCGCCGCCGCCGATCATGCCGTCCTCTTGCGATCCTTCCAGGATGCCGCCCACGCGCGGGCTGCAGCCGCTGTAGCGGGAGGGATCCAGACCCACGGCTTTCACCCGTTCCTTGATCACCAGGGCGACACCGTGGCCGGTCAGGGGCTGACCGGAGAGGCGGCCATGACGATTGATGCCCTGGAACACCCCGCCGGTGGTGATGCCGGAGACTTCCAGCCAGGCTTTCAGGGCCGTCACCGGGCAGATGGGATCCGGGCCATTGGGGATCATGACGATCCGCCCGGTATTCAAGGTCAACTCCATGCCGCCGGTGCGTTCCCGCAGGTTTTCCACCGTGAGGCCGGTCAGTTCGGAGCGGCGCAGCCCGCCGGCGAACCCTACCAGGATCAGGGCCTTGTCGCGCAGATCCTTGAGGCGGTCGTTCATGGCATGGATCACGGCGGTGGTTTGGGTGGCGGTCAGGGGGGCGACCCGGCGCTGTTCGCGGCCGTGTTTCTGTCTGATGCCCTTGATCACCGAGTTGACCAGTTCGCTCTTGGTCGGGTCGGCCAGTCCCTGGGCCGAATGGGCCTTGCCCAGCGAGACGCGCCAGCGTGCCAGGGTGGCGAATTTATGGCTGTTGGCGTGTTCGACCAGATAGTTGGCCACCATCTTTTCGTGGGCCGGGATGGCCCCGCCCCAGTCGATGAAGCGGCGCAAGTCGCCCCAGTAGGCCGCGCGGGTGGCATCCGTCAAGCTGGCTGCCTGGGCGAACGCCTTGACCTGCGGATTGAGTATGGTTTCGTCCTGTGAGATTTTGGGGAAATCGCCCATCATCGAAAACTCCTGTTATTTATTGATGCCAAACGTAATAATCAATGTGCGAATACAGGACGAAAATGGGCCGGTTGAAAAGATCCATTCTTGATAGAGTCTTTTCTTAGTGCACAAACGGGCCGATCTTTTCAACCGGACCCATATCGAACCATACGTAATCTCGATTTATGCATTTACTGAGCCAAATCGTGAAGTACGCAAAATTCTTCCCAATCCTCAGGCCGATCCACATCCCAGTGGCCGGGCAACTCTTCCCAGGACCAGCCAAGCCGGCGCAACCGCGCACGGGTGACGGCGGCGACCCGTTCGGTTCCCCAGGGCATGTCGGAGAAGAGTTCCGGGGCATTGGCGCGCAGTCCCAACAGCAGATAACCGCCATCCCTGGCGGGGATCATCACCGCAGGATGACGCCGCAAGATGGCCCCGGCCCGATTCAGGTCAGCGGGTGTCAGGGAAGCGGCATCGCCGCCGAGCAGCATCACCCCTTGCGCCTCGGCCAGGCCGCTGGCGGCGATGGCCGCCAGACGCGCCCCCAGATCGCCTTCCGGTTGATCCCTGAGTTGGGCGGGAGTGGCTACCAGAGTACGGAACCACGGATCGCTGGCGTCTGGGGCGCACCAGAGGCGCAACAGGCGATTTTCAGGGGCTGCGGCGCACCAGTCGCTGGCGATACGGGTCAGATGTGTCAAAAGTATGATATGCGCACGGGTGGCCGCCGCCGCGCCAAGCGCGGGGATCAGGCGGGTTTTGACGAAACCGGGGACGGGCGCCTTGCCGAGGAGATTGAGGGAGATTTTCGCTCCATGCCGGGAGGGCATGAGCGTGAATTATTTGACATCGCGCCCCTGCATCAAGGCGCGCATGGCTTTCATGAACTCGGGGAGCTTGCGCAGCGCATTGATCTGGGCCAGATTTTCCCGATGCGGTCCCCCCCACCACCCCGACCAGGCCGCTCCGGGCGGGACATCCACGGCCACGCCTGTGGCTGCGGCCACACGCGCACCACGCCCGACGGTGACATGCGGCACCAGGCCCGCCTGTCCGGCCAGCACCACCCCGTCCTCGATCCGACAGGAACCGGCGATGCCGACCTGGCTGACGATGATGCAGGCGCGACCGATGGTGACGTTGTGGGCGATCTGCACGAGGTTGTCGATTTTCGTCCCGTCGCCGACCGAAGTTGCGCCGAAACGGGCGCGGTCAATGGTGGTCCCGGAACCGATCTCCACGTCATTCCCGATGCGGACGATGCCCAGATGGGGAATCCGGTGATGCGCGCCGTCGAAGCTCTCGTAGCCGAAGCCGTCGCCGCCGATCACGGCGTTGGCGTGAATCACGCAGCGGGCGCCGATCTCGCAACGGTCATGGATCACCACGCCCGCATGGATGCTGCTGTCGGGACCGATGACCACTTCGGGTCCGATCACCGCCAAGGGACCGACGCTCACCCCTTCCGCCAGGCGCGCGCTCGGATCGATGACTGCCGTGGGATGGATTCCGCTCACCCGCAGGACGCGCCCCCCCAGCAGCAGGGCGGCCCGCCCGGCATCCAGGGCCGGAACGCGGCTGATCAGCAAGGGCAGACCGGTCGCCTCCCTGGCGGCCTCGGCCAGATCCGGAGGCACCAGCAGCGCGGCGGCCCGCGTGGTTCCGGCCAGCCATTTCCTGGCCACCACGAAAGAGAGGTCCCCTGGACCCGCGTGCTCCAGTGGGGCAACTCCGCTGATTTCCGCTTCCTCGCCAGGCGGTTCCAATTGGAGACCCTGAGCCAATTCCGTCAATTGCATCGCGCCGCTCACCCATTCATGTTCATGTTGCATCGCGTTTTACACATGATCCATCATGACACCGTTCGCGTGGTTGTCAAGTGCGCAAGAAATCCTCCCTCCCCGCGCCGGGCAGGATCACCTTCTCCTCGTCGTCCAGGGGTTCGGGCGGTGGATGGACTCCCGCGATCGGATCCGGACCCCGCGACGCCTCCGGCAAGGGATTCCGGTCCCGGAACAGGGGATGGCGCTCCGGATCGTTCACCCCTGCCACCGGGCAGGTGAACTCGATGGGAATGCCATTGGGATCGTAGCTGTAGATCGAATGAATGAAACCGTGATCGATGACGTCGGAGACCGGATACCCGGCCGCCGTCAACCGGTCGGCCATGGCCCACAGGGCATCGTCGTCGTCCATGGCGAAGGAGACGTGATCGAAGACCCTGGCCGACTGATCCGGCTCCCCATGGCGGTGGAAGGGAATTTTTTCCGCGCCCGGCCATTGGAAGAAGGAGAGCAGCACGCCGGACGCAACCTGGAAGAAATATTGCCGATACCCTTCCGCGCCATGGGTGTAAATCAATCGCAGGCCGATCAGGTCCCGCCAGAAGCGGGTCGTGAGGTCCAGATCGGCGGTCACCATCGCCAGATGGTGGATGCCCCGCAAGCCGGTCGCTCCCTGGGAGCGGTTCTTGTCATCCATTTTGTCCTTGCCTTTTCCTTCCTGAACGAGGATACCGTCTGCTATTGACAATTGCGATCCATTGCTTCGTCATTGGAGTGCATCATGACCGTATTGGTTCTCACGGACCCTGCGGCGGCGCAAGCCGTCGATCAAGTGGCCAGACTCGTGACCGCCGCGCGCGGCGTGGGCGAGGTGGTGACGCTCGCCGCCGGAACGGGCAGCCGTGAATTGGCGAAACAGGTCATCCGGCTGGACGGGGTGACGGAAGCCTGGTGGGGGGAGCAACCCGGCCAGGAGCGGATCGCGATGGAGGATCTGGCCGCTTGGGTGGCCCGGATCGCCGGGGAGTTTTCCCATGTCCTGGCAGCAGCCTCGCTGTTTGGCGCCGAGTTCATTCCGCGCCTGGGCGGTTTGTTGGGGTGTCAGCCGGTCACCGGGGTGGTGGAAATCCGCGACGAACGCCATTTCCTGCGTCCCATCCACGCGGGCGCCGCCCTGGCACTGGTACGGACAACGGGCCATCCGATCCTGCTGACCGTGCGCGCCGAACGTTTTGCACCGGCGCCCGCTGCCAACCCCATGGGGAACACGCGCCAAATCACGGACATCCCCCCGCTCGGCCTCTCCCGAAGGATGGCATTTCTCCCCGGCACGCGCGCAGGGACGGCAGATCCGGCCACGGCGCGGGTGGTGGTGGCCGGCGGCGGCGGCCTGGAAACCCGTGAGGATTTCGCCCTCGTGGAGGCCCTGGCCAGGGCACTGGGAGGGGCGGCGGGGGCGAGCCGCGCCGCCGTGGACAAAGGCTTGGCCCCCGTCTCCCTGCAGATCGGTCAGACCGGCCTGATCATCGCCCCGGAGGTCTACGTTGCCGTGGGCATCTCCGGAGCGATTCAGCACCTGGCGGGCATCAAGGAGGCCAAACGGATCGCCGCCATCGACATCGACCCCAACGCCCCCATGGGCCGGATGGCGGACGTCTTCCTGGCCGCCGACCTGCGCGCGGCGATTCCGGCCCTGCTGCGCGCACTGACGAATCGGACGTGATTCACTTCATCCAGGGGAGCGCGACACTGGCGAATTCGTTCCAGCGCGCATCCAGTTGCCCGCGCACCTCCTCGTATTGACGCGCCCGCCAGCCGATCAGGGCGCCCGCGAACTGCATGGTCTCCAGGTCGGTCACCCCGTCCAGGAGTTTGTCCAGCAGGCCATGCATCACCGTCACGTCGTTCATGATGCCCAGCAGATCCTGCAACCCCTTGAGATGCAAACCGAATTCCACCATTCCATGGCCGGGGAAGAGGGGCTGGAAGAACTCGAAGGCATAGCGCAGCTTTTTGCATTCGATACGCAAGGCATGCAGTTCCGTGGTGGTCATGGAACCCATCCGCTCGCCGAAGGCCAACGTGGTGCGCATGCGCTTGCCGAGCATCGTGACGGCGTATTTGCGAATGGATTTGTCCATGCCGGCACGCACTACCTCGGACAGGTCCCCCTGCTTCCACCCCTCGGCGTCCAGCCACTTGGGAAAGTCGTTGACAAAAGCGCGATAGCGCTCGCCGTCCATCATGGCCCGGATATCCTCGTAGGCCTTGTCCCGGCTGCGGGTGGCCAGTTCCAGCAATTTCTTCTCGCCGGATTCCAGGGGGATCTTGCCCGCCATGGCCGCGAGACCCTCGGCGATGAAGACATCCAGGTCCCGAGCCGCGCCCATGGCCGAGGCGACCCAGCCCATCTCAACATTCCAGGAATCGGTGATCTCGCGGGGAATCGCCTTGCGGAACAATCCCACCGCGCTGCGCAAACGGCGCAACGAAACCCGCGCCTGATGAACCCCCTCGATATCCTCGCCCTTGCGGGCAACGGGCGCCCACTTGAGCATCATATTGAAATTGTACTGGAGGATGAGTCCGAAGGCTTCGCCTGTGCTGTTTCGATCGGTAAGGGGAACTCCCTTGACGGGCGGCGTTGCTTTTGTTACGACCGGCGTTCCCTTGCTCTTTGGTGTTTTTGTCATGTCGTGTCCCTCGCATCGTTCTTTTTAAATTAGTTTTTACCAGTGTATTGCAAAACCATGAAATGTTTGTTCAATAATTTTTTTATTGCAACAAAGTCTTTTCGATAGCTTTTTGTCGCTATTGTAAAAACTTTTTTTGTAAAAAAACCTCACGAACGCATCCCACACCGACCTTTCCTCCTCGCGATCGGTGGATTCTATCCGAGACGAGGAGATGGTGTAAAGGAAAAAGACAGCCGTCAGGCGCGATCAGATCAACTCGATCAATACCTTGTTGACACACCGATCCGTGACATCCTGAACCGTGAAACGAAGCGTGTCTTCCTGGTATTGGACCCCGTTGGACGGAATCTGACGGAGACGCACGATCAGATAGCCACCCAGCGTGTGGGCCAAATCGACCGGCAAGGAGAGGTGCAGTTGATCATTGAGTTGCGAAATCGGAGTGCGCCCGTCGGCCAGGAAGACATGATCGCCCATGGCCTGGATACGGTGGCGCTTCCTGGTTTGATACTCCTCGAAATCATAGCCCACATCGATCTCCCCCACCACCTCCTCGAAGACGTCCTCCATCGTGAGGATGCCGGTCGCGGAACCGAATTCGTCCACCACCACAGCCATGTGATCCCTGGAGCGCAGTTGCAACATGGGCAATACCTGGTCGATCGTCTGTTTCGGCGAAACGAACAAAGCGGACTGCATGAATGCCTCGAACGGTTTGTTCGCGGTGTCCGGGTCCAACAAGGCCCAGGTGTCCAACGTGAGAATGCCTTGAATGTTGGTCATGTTGCCATGATAAACCGGCAAACGATTGAAGCCGGTTCGCCACACCATGTCCATGGCCTCGCTCATGGTGGCCGTATCCTGAATCCCGATCACCTCGGCCAGAGGGATGATCGCCTCGCCCACGGTGGTATCGGCGAAGCGGATGATCCGCCGCACCCGTTCCTTGTCGAAACGGCGCTGCTGGCTTGGGGTTTCCGAGATTTCGAGCAGGGTGTTCAGTTCCTCACGGGTGATGAACCCGCTCTTGGGCTTGATGTTGCCGCCCACCAGACGGGTGACCAAACGGGCCAGACGGCTGAAGACGAAGATGACGGGATAATAGAGGATGGAAAAAAAACGCAACGGATAAATGATGTACGTCGCAATCGTATCCGACTTCTGCTGATAAACGCTCTTGGGGACGATCTCGCCCAGAATCAACAGGAACGGCGTGAAGATCAACACTGCGATGATATCCCCCATCGATCCGAACAGATCGATGAAGATCAGGGCGGCCAAGGTCGAGATGGTCACCGTGGCGATATTGGTGCCTACCAGCGTGGTCCCGAGAATGATGTCCGGCGTCTTGTAGAAATCCAGAACCTTTTGTGCTCCCTGGTTTCCCATCTTCGCCATGTGCCTGAGTTTCAATTTGTCGCAGTTGACCATGGCGATCTCGGATCCCGAAAAGAATCCCTTGAAAATCAAAAACACCAATATGATCAACAATTCAATTAACAGTTCCATGTTCCGATAGCCCTCTCATCATGTGCCGCAACGTTTGCCAACCGCCGGATACGCCCTGCCCCCTGGTGCCCCGCCTCATGGGGAGTCGGCGGGTTTCTCCCCATCCATCTCCAGCCCTTCCGCTTCCGGATTCAAATCGCACAAATCCCCTTCCACGATGGTCTCGCGGATTTCGCCCGTTTCGTTCTTCTCATCGCCAGCATTGTTGGCCAAGCGATCGAAGGCGTCCTTGACCGCGACCGCGCCGGAAGAGAAGGACTCACCCCCTTTTTCATCCTCCTTGGACTCCTCGTCGTCCAGACCCACCGGCATGACGCACAGGGTCTTGACGCGCAACCCCTCCATCTCCAGAACGGTGAACCGCAAATTGTTGTCCACGATGGATTCGCCTTCATGCGGCAGCCGGTCGAAGAGACGGAACACCACCCCGCCGATGGTGAACATCACGGAGTCGGCAATGCCGTATCCAGTGATATGATTGAACTTTTCCAACCGCATATCGCCGGAGACGATATAGGCCCCCTCCTCCTCCCGATAACTCGGTCCCCCGACATGCACGGCCGAAATTTCCCCGAAGATGAAGGTCAGCACATCCTTCATGGTGACCAGCCCCAACACGCCACCGTACTCGCTGAGCACCAGCGCCACCCGCGTCTTGTTCTGCTGGAAATATTCAAACATCTCGTCCACCTTTTTGGTGGGCGGGACGAAGTGGGCGGGCCGCAACAGTCCCGGCAGGTAGACCTTGCCCAGATTGGCCTTGCGGCGCTGCAACCGCAACATGTCCTCGGAGTGCAAAAACCCCACGATGTTGTCCGGATGGTGATGGAACACCGGCACGCGCAGATGACGGAGCGTGCGAAACTTCTCGAACAACTCCTCCAGGGGTTGATCCGCATCCAGGCTCAACATGGCAGTGCGCGGGGTCATGATGTGATAGACGTCGGTCTGGGAGGCGCGCAACATGTTGTCGATCAGGATGCGCTCGGTGGCGTCGATCACGCCGGTGGCCTCGCTCTCTTCCACCAGGGTGCGAAACTCATCGACATTCAGGATGTTGTCCTGTTTCATCGCCTCGCCCACGATGAACGTGGTGATGCGATCCGCCACGAACCGCACCGCATCACGTAGCGGCGTGATCAGCTGAATCCAGTTCGGCAGAAGACGAGCCGAGAGCTTCGTGACGAAAACGTGCGGAAAGGTCACAGCATAGGTCTTGGGCGTCACCTCCCCCACCAGAAGCAGCATGGGCACCATGATGACGATGTTGATCCACTGGGTGTCCGCCTCGGTGAAGAACATCAACAGCAACGCCGCCATGTTGGCCGAGGAGGCGATATTGACCAGTTCGTTGCCGCACAGGATGGAGATGATCAATCGTCGCGGTTCGTCCAGCAACATGTGGATCCGCTCCGACATGGGATGCCGGGTGTTGCGGAACCGTTCCAGGTCGATGCGGCTCAGGGAGAAAAGCGCCGCCTCGGATCCGGAAAAGAATGCCGACATGGAAAGCAATATGACTTGCAACACCAGTCTCAGGATCAATTCGATATTTTCGGCCCACTCCATGCTCCACACTCCTTAACCTGGCTTGCTCCCGACAGACCTGAGGCGACCTGAACGCGAGGTTCGCTCAAGATCGCACACGCATTTTTCCCAGCCGATCCGCCGGGAATTTTGGTGGTTTAGCATCGATGTGATTCGCGCATCAATTAAATAATTAATTAATAAAAATTTAAATAAATTTCAAACAAACCGCCACAACGTCACGTTTGAAGTTTTTTTAACAATGTTGAATTATTTTTCAATAACGTCTTGGCTCACCATGGTGTCACCAGAAAACGACCGAATGCGCAATCCCCACCCAACCACCATGCGAGAAGCAAAAAAAATGCGCCTATCCCGCAACCGGCTGCAAGAAAGCATGGACACCCGCACAAGGCGGCACTATCATTTCGCTACCTTCGATGCGCGGGAGGAGTGCTTGATACATTAGTTTGTATTAACATGTTCCACGAATACCGGGAGAGCGGCATGAGCAACAGCAAGACAGATGAAGAAAAAGGCGAGGACAATTCCGGTCTTCTGAGCAGCCGTCTGGCTGCGGAAGCAGGCGCCAACAAAATCATTCTCGGCAAGGGGAGCCAACAGGCGCAACGGAGCGCCCGCCCCACGTTCAAGAAAATGAAAGAGGAAGAGTACCTCAACATCATGACCCCGCTCCACATCGAGCTGGTCAAGATGCAAAACTGGGTCAAGGAAAACGGCCTCAAGATCATCGCCATCTTCGAGGGACGGGACGCCTCCGGCAAGGGCGGCACCATCAAGCGCTTCATCGAACACATGAACCCGCGCGGCTGTCATGTGGTCGCCCTGGAAAAGCCCACCGACCAGGAGCGTACCCAGTGGTACTTCCAACGCTATATCAAACACCTCCCCTCCGCCGGCGAAATCTGCATGTTCGACCGCAGCTGGTACAACCGCGCCGGGGTGGAACGGGTCATGGGCTTCTGCAGCAAGGATCAGGTGCGTGAATTCCTGCGCTCGGTCCCGGAATTCGAACGGATGCTGGTCGCCTCCGGAATCATTCTGTTCAAGTTCTATTTCTCGGTCAGCAAGGAAGAACAACTGCGCCGCTTCAACAGCCGGTTGAACGATCCCCTCAAACAGTGGAAACTCTCTCCGGTGGACAAAGAGTCCCAGGACAAGTGGGAGGACTACACCAAGGCCAAGGAGGACATGTTCTTCTACTCCTCCACCCCGGAATGTCCCTGGACCATCGTCAAGTCGGACGACAAAAAACGGGCGCGCATCCACAGCATCAAATATTTCCTGAGCCAACTCCCCTACAAGGGCAAGAACAAGGAACTGCTCGACTACGACAAGCGGGTCGTGCGCACGGTCTCCGAGGAGATCGGCATCGACTGATGCGCCATTTTGGTCAACTCCGGTCGCGCGATTGCCAGCAATCGCGCGACCAGCGGGTTCGCGCTATCGCAACGAGGAAAGGCAACATATGACAAGAGAATCCTTGCAACTGGTCAAGTCCATCGTGGGCGCCGGGATGTACGAAACCGAAAAGGCCACCGACGGCTCGACCCTCATGCGCCCCCTGGTGACCATCTCCCGTCACTACGGGGCCGGAGGCTCCACAACGGCCAAACTGCTGGCGGAACGCCTGGGCGTGCAACTCTTCGACAAAGAACTGCTGAACGCCATCGTCAACGAAACCAAGGATGACAAGCACCTCCTGGCCAGCCTGGACGAACGGGTGACCAATCTGGTGGACGACATCCTGCACGCCTTCTTTTCCAAGAAAAGCATCAATTCCGAGGCCTATTTCCGCTACATGGCCAAGGTCATCCTGGGAATCGCGCCCCTGGGTGGGGTGATCGTGGGCCGGGCCGCCCATCTTCTGTTGCCAAAAAAACGCACCCTGCGCGTGCGCCTGGAAGGTTCTCTGGCGACCTGCGCCAAACGGATCGCCAAAAATCGCGACATGAAACTCGACAAGGCCGAAAAACTGGTCATCAAGTGCAACGAGGAACGCGCCGATTTCGAGAAAAAAGTCTCCAAACGGTTTCCGCGCGCCGAACAGGGATTCGACCTCATCATCAATACCGACCGTTACTCCCCGCCCCAGACCGTGCGCATCATCCTCGCGGCCATGACGGAGGCCGGCTTCCAGGTGCCCCCGGAAAAGGCGTAACCTGACCGCGCCACGGCATGAACGGCCCAGAAAAGCAATGCACTCCGTTCCTGCGGGGATTATGGCCGGTCATCGCCTCCTTTTTGCTCGGCAGCGTCCTGACCATCGGCGGCCTGCTGCTGGACAGGGAGGTACGCACCTCCCTGCCAGCGGTGACGTTCGTCTTTATCGGGGTGTGCGGCGTGCTGTTCATGGCATACCGTTTCCTGCTCAAGCGCTATCAGTCGGAACGGGCCTGCCATGTGAACCGGCTGACCCGTTCCGAGCAGTTCATCGACGCCATTCTGGAGAGCATGCCGGATGGCCTGCTGGTCCTGGATGCACAGTGCCGGGTCAAGGCCGTCAACCAGACGCTGTTGCGCTGGACCGAATACGACCAGACCGCGCTCCTGGGCCAGGATGCCGAAAAGTTCTTCCAATCCCCCGGCCAGGACGACGAATCCCTGCTGACCCAGGATCAGATCCGCTCCCGGATCCTGGACGGGATGCTGGAAAAGAGCGCACTGCTCCTGCTGACCCGCCAGGAGACCTCACTGCCGGTGGAAGCCACCACCAACTTCGCGCGCTATGGCGGCGAAACGCCAGGCGACATCATCCTGACACTCCGGGAACCTCCCCCCACGCCGCAACCAACACCACCACCGAAAACGGACAACAATGCCAACAACGACCTCCTGACCAACCTCAGCCAGGAGTTCCGTCCGGCGTTGTCCCTGATCGTCGGCCAGGCCGAGCAACTGCTCGCCACCCCGACCCCCGCCGAGACGCGGGAAAAGCTGCGCGCCATTGCCGGCGCGGCGCAAGGGCTGCTTGGCCTGCTGAACGAAATGCGCGACCTGATCCGGCTGGAATCCGGACAAATCCTGCCGGAAAAAATCTCCTTTCCTCTGCGCGTCACCCTCGAAAACCTGAGCGAACTGATCGCCACCCGCGCCCACGCCAAGGACCTGGAACTTTACTGCTACATCGCGCCGGAAACCCCGGACAGGCTGGTGGGTGATCCCGGCGCTCTCACCCGCATTCTGCTCGACCTGATCGCCACCTCGATACGATGCACGGAGTCCGGAGAGGTGACCCTGCTGGTGCAGCCCGCCGGCCATCCCCATGCCGTGGCACAAACCGCCGAGGCGGTGCTGACCTTCTCCATCGCCGATACCGGCATCGGGCTGCCCTGGGATCGTCCGGAACGGATTTTCGAGCCATTGCACATTACGGACGCGCCAGCCAATCGCAAAGCCGGCTGCATGGGACTGGGGCTGAGCATCGGCAAACGGCTGGTGGAGATGCTGGGCGGCCAAATCCGGGTGGAGAGCGAAGCCGGCGAGGGCACCGTCTTCCATGTCACCTTGGGTTTCGGTGTGGCCAGGAATGCCAACCCCATGGCAGCCGAGGGAGGGGTAATGAACCCGTTGATGGGGGTGCGGGTGCTGGTGGTGGACCGCCACCCCATGGGCCGCGTGATCGCCATGGAGATGTTGCAGAGCCTGGGCGCCGACGCCGATGAGGTGGAGGATCCGATGGCCCTGCCCGCGATGCTGGAACGGGCGCGCGAGCAGGAACGCCCCTGGGACGTGGTGATCATGGACCAAAAGGCGCTCTCGGAGGAGATGGAGACGCAACTGCCGGAATGGCAACGGCATGAGGGATGGCGCGGCAAGCTGCTGGTCTTGTTGCCATCCCATTTCTCGGTGGCGCCGCACGCCTTGACCGCCACGTTCGGGGAGATGCTCTCCTTGCACAAACCCCTCAAGCGCGCCTCCTTGTTGCGCGCGATTCTCGCCCTCATGGAACGGCCCGTGGAGATGGAGTGCGCAGACGAGACCTTCCTGGCCGGGGATGTGGTCTCCTCCCCCTTGCGGGTCCTGCTGGTCGAGGAACTGGAAGAGAATCGCCAATTGGCCGCCTCGATTCTGGAACAGGTCGGCCATGCGGCGGTGGGGGTCAAGGAGTGCCGGGAGGCCCTGGAACGCCTGAACTCGGCAGAACGGTTCGACCTGATCGTCCTGGACCTCAACCTGCCAGAGATGGATGGCTATGAATTGACCCGGCTGCTGCGCGCGGGGGGCGGCCCGCACGCACAGACGCCGATCGTGGGCGTCACGGCCCGCGACCTGCCGGGGGAGCGGGATCTGTGTATGAGTTCCGGCATGCAGGAGTATCTGGTGAAGCCCTATCGACCGGTGGCGCTGCTCAACGTGACGGCCAGGGCGTACCTCGGACACCGCAACCGCGAACCAGGCTCCGGCAGCGTGACGCGGGAAGCCAGTTCGCTCTATCTGAAGGGACCACGCCTGCTGCTGCAAGGTCTGCGCGCCGCCCTGGAGGAGAAGAACGTCAAACGGGCTGGCGAGGAGACCAGGGAGATCGTCAAGCTCGCCACCACCCTGGGCACCGACCGCATCCGGCTGTGCGCCAACCAGATCGGCACGGCGATCCGCGCGGAGGAATGGCCAAAGGCACAAAGGCTCTACAGTGAGCTGGAGGCCGAATGCGTTTGCGTCTACGAGATGTTGATGGACCGCCTGCCCTGATGCGGGGTCACACGATCTCTTCCTCGCGCCACTCCACATCGCAACACACCACATAGGCATGTTCCCGCCTGCGAACTGCCATCGACAAGGTGCAGCAGATGTTCAGGGTGATGCTGGAACGGTACGGCGGCGAAATCTGCGCCACGCCCGGATTGTGAATCGCGTCGTGATAACTGGAACGCCGGGTCCAGGTGGCCCCATAGGAGTCCCGCAACGGCTTGAAGCGGGGATCGGCATGGGCGGCGCGCTTTGCGGGGACCACGTTCGGGCTCACCTGCAATCCCCGGTGGTCGAGCACATACACCCGCTCCACCCTGGGGAGATCCAGCAGCTTGACCGCCGCCTCCTCCAAGGGGATGTCGTCCGCCACGGCCCAGGCGCACTCCATGAATTCGCTGGTGTATTGCGACATCTCCCGGTTGTGGTGATGCACCTCCTGAAAGACCTGACGCTCCCCGCGAATGGCCAGATTGCGGAAGGCCCCATCCCAATCCACGGCGCTCAAGCGGGTGGCCCTTGGCTCCAGTTTGCCGAAATAGCGCCCCTGCACGAAATCGGCCTCCAGGTGGATCGCGAGAAAGGCCTCCTCCTCGGTTTCGATCATGTCCATCAGCACCAGGCAGCCGGAGGCGTGGATCAACGAGACCAGATTGGCCAGCATCCGCTTGGCGCGTCCGCTGTGCAGGGCATTGTCGATCAGGGAGTGGTCCAGTTTCACGATGTCCGGGGAGAGCCGCCACAAACGGTCCAAATGGGCCGATTCGGCGCGAAAATCGTCGAACAGCACCAGACACCCCAACTCCTTGAGCTGATCCATGGTGCGGGTCAGCACGGTCTCGAAGTTGCCGGCGTGCTCCCGCAAGGCGATCACCAGTTGATGGGGCGGAAAGCCGGTATACTCCAGCAGGCGGGCCAGGTATTCCACGTCGGGATCCTTGGTGCCGAGCATCATGCGGGGATGAATGTTGGTCAGGAGCCAACGGTCATCGATGCGCGCCTGCATGAAAGTCTTGATCTGCAACAACAGCCGCATGCGATCCATGCGAATCGCGTCCTCGGGATCGGCGATGCGTCCGAAGATCGTCGCCGTGGGGTGCAACGCCCCCTCCTCGTCGATGGCGCGAAAGAACGCCTTGAAGCCGATGCCACGCTGATGGGTGGTGCTGTAGACCCGCTGAAAATAGGTGGCGATCCGCCAGGAGTGGAAATCGGCCTGCAAGAGATCATCCACATGGATCAATGACCGTTCCAGGCTTTGAGGATCCCGACCGGTAAACAGCCCACTGGAAGGGACGGCGACTTTCTGCTCCATGGAGACACTCCTTAAACCTCAAGGTGACGATAAGCGATGCCGGGTGATTCTAACGCAATCCGCCCCGGGTTTGCCAACATTATTGCGCCGTGACGCGCAACAGAGTTTCTTTAATATTATAAATCATTGCAGACCACCCATTATAATATTCGCCACGCCAAATGCGTATAACTTTTGGATACCACGGGGAGTCGGTACGGTGCTCCAGCCAACGCCAATCCGGTCCGATGGCGGGCAGGAGCACCCAACAGGGTTTATGCAAGGCGCCACACAGATGGGCCAGGGCGGTGTCCACACAAATGACGAGATCCAGTTGCGCCACGATAGCCGCGACATCGGCGAAATCCCGCACCGAACCGCCGGGATCCAGCATTGGCGGTTCCGGGGTGGGAGCGACCTCCTCCCCCCCTGTTTGCAGGGCGATGAACGTCACCCCCGGCACCGACCACAACGGCGCCAGCAACCGCGCCTCCGGCAGGGAGCGGTTGCGGTCGTTGACGTGGGTGGGACTGCCGCGCCAGGCCAGCCCCACCCGGAAAGGAGCCGCCGGGAGACGGCTCTCCCACAGCGCCAGGCGTTGCGGAGAGGCGCTCAGATAGGGCAGCGTGTCCGGAAGGGTCGCAAGCGTGGTCCGGAACAGGCCGGGCAGCGACAAAAGCCGGGTCCAATAGTCGCAGTATCCCCCCCCTGCCCCGCCCATGGCGGTCAACACCAGCCACTCAGGCGCACCGGCCAGGGTGCGCAGCAGTTCCAGCAGTGGAGGCTGGCAGAGCAGGATCACGCTGCGCGCACCTCTGGCGGCAAGCAGCGGCAGATAACGACAGAACTGAATGGTATCGCCGAAACCCTGTTCGGCCACCACCAGAATGGTCTTGCCCGCCGGATCCTCCCCGCGCCAGGGTGGCGCGGAGATGTTCGGGTGACCGGGGGCGAGCCGGCGTGACTCGTAGAGGGGCCAGCCCGCGTCGAAGTTGCCCTGGCGCAAAAGGAGCATGCCAAGATTGACCAGGGCTTCCGGGAAATTGGGACGGGCGCGCAGTGCCTGGTGGAAGGCGGCCTCGGCCTCGGCATGGCGGCACAGATCGGAGAAGAGCACCCCCAGATTGTGATACGCCTCGGCCGGATCCGGGGCCACGCCCACCGCCTCGCGGTAGACGGCCTCGGCTTCGGCATGATGCCCTTGCCCCTTCAACCGATTGCCGCGTTGCAGGAGCACGCCGGCCAGGCACTCCGCAGCATCCGGGCTGGCGGGCCGCAGGCGCAGCGACTCCCGGAAGGCCGCCTCGGCCTCATCGAACCGCTGTTGTCCGCTCAACACCCTGCCGAGATTGAAATGAACGTCCGCGTGATCGGGCAAGACACGCAGGATTTCCCGCAAGATGGCCTCGGCCTCCGCGTAGCGTTGCAGCTCGCCCAGCAGACTCCCCAGATTGAGCCTGGCCTGGAGCAGTCCCGGCTGAAGCTGAACGGCCCGGCGGCAGGCCTCCACCGCCTCCTCCAAACGCCCCACGGCCTGGAGCGCCAGGCCGAGATTGGCATGATACGCCGCCACTCCGGCGCCAAGTTCCATGGCCTGGCCGATCAACTCCACGGCATCATGCGGTCGTCCTGCCCGCAAGGCGTCCACGCCGCGACGGTAGCAGGCATCCGGGTCGCCGCCAACACCCAGCCGCTTGAGCGCCGGACGGTCGATCTTGCCGTTGGCCAGAAGCGGCATGGCCGAGAGAATCCGCAAATGACGAGGGTGCTTGTAGCGGGCCAGACGGGAATCGAGATGTTTGCGCAATCCCTCCAGATCGAGGGGGGAGTGGGTGACACAGAAGGCCAGGCCGGTTTCGCCCCAGCGGGGATCCGGCACGCCGACCACCACCACTTGATCCACCGCCGGATGGGTGGCGATCTGTTTTTCCACCTCTCCGGGATAGACGTTCTCCCCGCCGGAGATGTACATCTCCTTCTTGCGGCCGATGACATGATAAAAACCGTCCCGATCCACCCGGACCAGATCGCCGGTGGCGAAAAATCCACCCCGCATGGACTCCGCGAAAAACCGATCGTTGCGCCAATAGCCCTTGCAGACATGAGGTCCGGCGATCCACATCTCCCCCACCGCGTCCACCCCCACCGGATGGCCCCGGTCGTCCACCACCCGCACCTTGGAGTGGGCCATGGGTTTGCCGATGGAATCCGGGTGGGCGAAGGCATCGGCGGTTTCCAGAAGAAAACAGTTGGGTCCCACCTCAGTCAGCCCGAACCCCTGCTTGAAGGGGACCCCATGGCGATGATACCCCTGAATCAGATTCAACCCCAGCGGCGCGCCGCCGGAGAGGAAAAAACGGATGCGGGAAAAGTCGGTGCGCGGAAAATCCGGGTGGTCGAACATGGCCTGAAACATGGTGGGCACGGCCCAGAAGACCGTCACCCCGGCCTGGTCGATCTCGCGCAGGACCAGGCCGGGGTCAAAACGGGCATGCAGGAGCAAAGTACCCCCCACCGACAACATGGGCAGGCAGAAGACGTTGTAACCCCCGGTGTGAAAATAGGGGGTGTTGACGATGGAGATGTCCTCCCGGCGCAGGACATCGGCGTCGAGGGTGTTGGCGATGTTGGCCATCAGCATGGCGGCATGGAACATCACCCCCTTGGGCCGCCCGGAGGAGCCGGAGGTGTGCAGGATCATCAATACCCGGTCGTCCTCGATGGGGATGCGCGGCAAATCCGCATGACCGGGATCCCCCAGCAGGGTATCGAAGGTTGCGAATCCCGGACGGGGGGGATCGGCAAAACCCAGGGCCGGTTCGAGATCGGCCAGGATGGCGTCCAGTTCCTGCGGGGCGAGGCGGGGATCGATCGGCGCGAGGATCGCTCCCAGCCGAATCGTGGCGAAAAAAAGGGTGACGTGCTCCAACCGGTTGGGGGCGAGCAGGACCACCCGATCTCCGGGGCGCAACCCGCGCGCCGCGAGATGACGCGCCAGACGTTCGATGTGGGCCGCCAGTTGCGAATAGTTGAAAACCTGCCCCGTGGGGCGATCCACGAGCGCCACATGGCCTGGCCGCTGGAGCGCGTGTTCCTGGATGAAATCCCGCCACATGACGATTCCCCCTTGCCGTGGTCATTGGGTTGACGCAATCTTCCCACACAACGGTAACGGGCAACAAGTGGAGAATCGCAAGGATGGCAAAACGGTTTCGCGGTCACTGGGAGAGCCTGGGTGACGGCTCGCCCGTCTTGTGCATTTCGGGTTTTGCCACCGCCAACTGGATGTTTCGGCACTGCCTGACCCCGCTGGCGGGGCGCTATCGTTTTCTGCTGCCGGACAATCGCGGCATGGGCCTCTCCCCGCCCGCGACCGGGCCGTATGACCTGGAGGCGTTGGCCGACGACCTGATCGACCTGATGGACGATCTGGGGGAGACGCGTTTCGATGTGATCGGCCTGAGCATGGGGGGATTCGTGGCGCAATTGCTGGCGTCCCGGCACGCCGGGCGGGTGCGACGCATGGTCTTGATGTGTACCAGTTGCAACGATCTGGAGTTCCGTGCGCTTTTTCCGGTATTCACCCGTGAGCAGATTGCCGCCGTTTACCGCCTGCGCCGTGAAGATCGGGTGAACGCCGCCCTTTCCGAGATGATGTGTCCCTGGTTGTTCACGCGCTATCCGCAAGCCCACGCCTATATCCGGCAACAGCGTCTGCAATTCGAACCCGATGCCGAACAGGTTCTGTTACAATACGACGCCGTGGCCCGCTTTCTCGCCTCTCCCCCTCTGGACCTGGCCGCTTTCACCATGCCTGTCCTGGTCTTGTCGGGGGATCGGGACCCGGTGGTGCCATTGCCCAACGCCATCCTGCTGGCCGCGCGTTTGCCCGACGCCGAACTGCGCGTCATCGAGGAGACGGATCACTTTTTTTTCCTGGAAAAGCCGGCAGAGGTGGCGGAGCGGATCGGGGAGTTTTTCGAAAAAAAATCATGACATGGCGGCGTGATTGTTGTTGGCTGTGCCAGGGAGTTCCAGTATCATGACAAGGAAGTCCAAACCGGGTCCGAAGCTCCCACCAGGAGGGAACACCACATGAGCATGTCGTCAGCCATTGCCTTCGACACCCATCATTTCGTGAAACAGATGGTGGCCACCGGCTTCACGGAGGAGCAGGCGGAAACCCAGGTACTGCTGCTCACGGAGATTCTGGGTCATCAGCTCTCCACCAAGGCGGATATCACCAACCTGGACGTCAAGGTGCTGGAACTCAAGAGGGACATCAAGGACCTGGACGTCAAGCTCGAAACCACCAAGGCGGATTTGCAGCGGGATATCGCCATTGTGGACGCCAAGATCGAAACCACCAAGGCGGATTTGCAGCGGGATATCGCCATTGTGGACGCCAAGATCGAAACCACCAAGGCGGATTTGCAGCGGGACATCAAGGATCTGGATACCAAGATCGAAACCACCAAGGCGGAATTGCAGCGGGACCTCAAGGAACTCGAACTTCGCATGGTGATCAAGATGGGCGCCATGATCATTGGCGGAATCGGCCTGATTTTTGGTCTCATGCGGGCATGGCCCATCCCGGTGCAATATGTTCCAGCCATCCAGGAGATGCGCGCGCCTCCATCCGGCCCAGGATTGCCTGCCCCGGTCAGATGAACAAGGCAAAGCGCGGTCACCCCCCCGCCGCGAACATCTCCTCCAGGATCTCCCTGGCCATGGCCACCCGGAAACGACGCACGTTCTCGTCGCAATGATGGGAGCGGATCGATTCGGCCTGTTTGGTTTCCAGGCGCGGGTTGTAGGTGGGATGCTCGGAGTCGATGCGGTAGGACTCCACCAGGGCTTCCAGGCCGCGTTGCAATGCGCCAAGATCCTCGCAGCGGTAGGTGCGCGCGAAATGGGTCAGAAAATCCAGCTTTTCCGCCGAGGCACGACCACGGGCAACCATCGCGGACAAGGCGGCGATCAGCATCTCCCCCCTGCCCGACTCCCGCCAAACCGGACGCCGGCACAAGGCGCGCGCCCGCAACCGCTCCTCTCCGGGCCAGCCATCGATCAAGGCCGCAGCGCGCGGATCGAGGGGGGCATCCAACGCCAACAACCACACATAACGGGCGATCACCACCTCCGGCAAGGGGAGGAAACCGCTCCGCTCCCCGACCGTCATGGGACAGGCGGGCCGTTGGGCCAACAACGCCGCCACCAGCCCGGCCACCGCCTCGCCACACAACCCGCCATCGGGCAACACCACCTCACAGGCCGCGCGATCCGCGTCCCCCGGCGTGAAATGACGCGACAGCAGGAGTTCCTGCATATACTCCTCGAGCTTGAAAACCGGGCCGGAGAGCGCCTCGCCCGGTTTGCACCCCTGCACATGCAACAGACCCGCCAGACCCGGATCGATGCGGGTCGTCACGCTGCGTGGTCGTTCGAGTTGCCCCAGAATGATGGTTTGCAGTTCCGCGTTCATCTTTTAGAAGATCTTGTCTTCCTTCCACTCCACGTCGCAACAGAGCACATAGACGTGGCTTCCCTTGCGAATCGCCATCGACAGGGTGGTGCAGATGTTCAGACTGGTGTTGGAGCGATACGGCTTCGAGACCTGCACCACACCGGGATTGTGAATCGCGTCATGAAAGCTGGAACGCCGCGTCCAGGTCGCCCCATACGAGTCCCACAACGGCTTGTAGCGAAGATCGGCATGCGAGGAACGCTCGTCCGGAAAGACGTTCTGGCTCACCTGCAACCCCTTGTGATCGAGCAGATAAACCCGCTCCACCCTGGGGAGTTTCAACAATGGCTGCGCCGCCTCCTCCAGGGCGATGTCGTCCGCCACGGCCCAGGCGCACTCCATGAACGCGTTGTTGTAATGGCCCATCTCCAGATTGTGGTAATGGACCTCCTTGAAGACCTGCCGCTCGCTCTGAATGGCCAGATTGCGGAACGCCCCATCCCAGTCCACGCTGCCCTGGCGGACGGCCCGCATCTCCAGATTGCCGAAATATCGGCCCTGCACGAAGTCGGCCTCCAGGCGCATCACCAGAAACGCCTCCTCCTCGGTCTCGATCTTCTCCATCAACACCAGGCTGCCCGATGCATGGATCAACGACACCAGCTTGAAGAGCATCCGCTTGGCCCGCCCGCTCTTGAGGGCATTGTCGATCAGCGAGTGGTCCAGCTTGACGATGTCCGGGGACAACCGCCACAAGCGGTCCAGATTGGCCGACTCGGCCCGGAAGTCGTCGAACAGCACCAGACACCCCAACTCCTTGAGTTGCGCCATGGTGCGGGTCAGCACGGTTTCGAAGTTGCCGGCATGCTCCCGCAGGGCCACCACCAGTTGATGCGGCGGCAATCCGGTATGATCGAGCACCTCCGCCAGATAGGACACGTCCGGCTCCTTGGTGCCCAGCATCATGCGTGGATGGATGTTGGTGACCAGCCAGCGGTCATCGAGGTTCGAGGCCAGAAAATTCTTGGTGTGCAGCAACCAACGCATCCGGTCCATCTGCAGCGCGTCTTCCGGATCGCTGATATTCGCGAAGATCGATGCGGAGGGACGGGAGGTGCCATCCTGGTCGATGGCCCGGCAAAACGCCTCGAAACCCACCCCGCGCTGATGGGTGGTGCTGTAAATTCTCTGGAAGAAGGTGGCGATCCGCCAGGAGTGAAAGTCGGCGTGATACAGATCGTCCACCTTGTTGAGCGACCGTTCCAGTGTCTTCAGGTCCCTGCCGTTGAACAGCCCTTTGGAGGTGGTTGCGGCGTGCTGCTCCATAGAGTAAACTCCTTGCCACATGCATACGGTTGAAACGAAATCCGATAACGCCTCAGGCGGTACGCTCCATCTCTTCCATCCAATCCTCATTGGGAATGCGGGCCAACTCCTGCAACAAACGCCAGTTCAAAAGACGATCTCTTTGAGACTCGCGCAAAACCTGGCTGGAATTACCCTCCCTGTCGAAATGCTTCTGGAAGCGCCCTTCCTCCTTGGCGAACGCAATAAAATCGAAGGGTTTTTCCACCCCATTGGCATCCTTTTTCCAGTGCCAGTCGCGCCGCATGGAGGGATTGCCCTGCAACGACAAACGCGAGGCCAAGGTCGGACCCGCGTCCGGATCGTAGATGAAGACCGGAAAGGCCCGCGACTCCACGGCCTGGATCGCCCGTTCACAGGAACGGTCGTCGGCCACCTGATGCTCCGGCTGGCAGGTGGTGTAGACGTTGATCAGGGCGGGTCCGTCGAATTCCAGGGCCTGTTCCACGGCGCGGTAGAAGTGGTTGGTCATCGGACCGACCGTTTGGGCGACGAACACCCGCGGGTGCATCAGGGCGATGTTGGCGATCTCCTTGCGTCGTTCCCATTTCCCTTGCATGTGGCTGCCATGCACCGACATCTTGGCGTCCTGGCCGATGAAGGTGGCGGTGGAGGCCTGACCGCCGGTATTGGAATAGACCTGCGTGTCCAGCACCAGGACCTTGATGTTCATGCCCGATGTCAGCATGCGCGACAGGGCCTGAAAGCCGATATCCAGCATGGAGCCGTCGCCCCCCACCACCCAGAGGTGGTGATCCTTCTTGCCGATCTGATCCCAGTGGCTGCGGATTCCCATGGCCACGGTGGCGGCGTTTTCGAACAGGGAGTTGACCCACGGCGCCCGGAAGGGGTTGTACGGATAGGTCGAGCCATACACCGTGTTGCAGCCGGTATTGGCGACGATGCCGTACTTGTTGCCCACCTTGGCGTAGGTCATGGCCAGCAGTTGCCGGTAGGCCGAGGTCTCTCCGCACCCCATGCAGGATCCTGCGCCGCCCACGTACTGATTGGCCCCGTCCCGCAGCATGATGTCCACTTTCAGCTTCGGGTTGATATAGGTTTCCGGGGTTTGCGGGGCCTTTTTGTAGAACTCCCACATGGTGAAGAAATAAGGCAGGTTGACCGGCGTTTTTTTGATCATCGCCAGCGCCCCATGATCCCCGCAGGCCGTGACGCACTCGCCGCATCCCTTGCACTTGGTCGGGTCCACGAAGATGCCGAACCAGG
The DNA here is from genome assembly GCA_002753185.1 of Magnetococcales bacterium WMHbin3. Taxonomy (GTDB): domain Bacteria; phylum Pseudomonadota; class Magnetococcia; order Magnetococcales; family Magnetaquicoccaceae; genus Magnetaquiglobus. Next base: position 63,027 of record PDZX01000001.1, on the reverse strand, counting down.
CGCCGCCGGGGGCATCCGTGGCCTTACCCTTCTTCTTTTCGTAGGTCTTCCAGAACTTGGTGGTCTGCACCAATTGGTCCTGGAGCAACTTTTTATCCTTTTCGTCCGGGAAGCCGACCAGGGTGGCGTCCACGTTCTCCTGAGGCAACACCTTGCCCCAGATGGCCGAGTCCGGACAGTTCTGCACGCACTCCATGCAGGCCACGCAGTTGCTGGCGGTGTATTCGGGCAGATCGGGCGCGATGTAGGAGAAATCCCGATAGGATCCGGTGCCCGCCGGGATCACCGAGCAGGCCACGAAGCGATCCGCCGGCTGATTGGAACTGGCTCCCGAATTGTAGGCGTCCATGACCTCCCTGGCACGGGTCGAGTCATACCATTGGGGGGTGGCTTCCGAATAGATTAGCGCGCGTTGTCTCATAACGATCCTCCATGGACCACGGTCTGGCCGCGGTCAGGCAATTCCCTAGATGAAGAAGGCGTTGACATCCTTGCCCTTGGCATCCCAATCTTCCTTGCCCAAAGCGAGCACATCGGCGGGAGTTTGATTCATGATTTCCGGGGTCACCTCCATGACACGCTGATAGCCCCTTCTGACTGCGTTCAGGTTGTCCTCGACCACCTTCCCGCCCCGCTTGCCGAAATATTTCGTCAGAGGTTTTTCCACTTTGGTGAAAAGATCCTCTTCGGACATGCCGGCATTGACCCGGAACGGCGTCACCCGCAGGAACACCCCCAGCAGCACCACTCCCTGGAAGCGTTGAATCAGGGAGGAGTCGTTCAGGCAAGATTCGCGGGCGATTTGAATGGTATCCACGCCATAAAAGCGGATCCTGTTTTCCTTCATGAAATACTGGGCGTAGGGCGGCAGTGAGTTCCACAGATCCAGAGGGGTTTGTTCATCGGTGTGCTGAAAGACGATCCCGCCCTGCTGCAAGCCGACCAGGGGATTGCCCATGTGCCAGGTGGTGGGATCCATCAGCGGGACGAACTCCACCTGTTTCAGTTCGCAGTGGGTGAGGATCTTGCCGCTCGGGATGACCGTGAGATAGGTATTGGTGGGCAGACCCTTCTTTTCCGAGCCGTACTTGGGCGCGGCCTGCACGCGGAAGCCGAAGATGTCGCCCAGCATGGTGGCGATGATCTTGTTGGTGGTCACCGAGCCGAAGCCACCCACCGAGTGGGCGCGCACCGAGAACGACCCCGGCGGACGCACGTCCGGTTCCTCTTCCAACGAGAGGGCCGAGGGGTGATCGATGCCAATGGTGAAGAAGCGTTTGCCCTTTTCCACCCCAAGCAACATGTTCTTCACCACCGCCAGCATGTGGCCGGGGGTGACATCCCGTGAACCCAGGCCGCCGGCGCCGGAGAAAACCATCGGCATGCGCTCGATTCTGGTGAAGCCGGGCAACCCCATCGCCCCCTTGGCCAGGGCGGCCTCCACGTCGGTGGTGAGGGGGTTGTCCACCATGGTGGGGATGTCGCACCGTTCGATCACCGAGACCGCCTTGCAGTTCATGATCATCCGGGCCAGTTCGGTGGCCGGAAAGGGGCGGTAACTGGTGACGATCACCACGCCCAGTTTCACGCCCAGCCGTTCCTTCACCACCTCGATGGCCGAGATGGCGGTTTCTGCGGTGGTGCCCATGGCGATGATGGCGTATTCGGCATCTTCCATCTCCACCGGGTCGGCCAGGCGGTAGCGCCGTCCGGTGAGACGGTGGAATTCGTCCATCGCGTCCTGGATCTTGCCGGGCAGCGCGTCGTAGTAGTAACGTTGGGCGATCTTGCCATGCATGTAGGCTTCCTGGTTCTGCACCACCCCGATCTGCAGGGGGTACTCCGGGTCGAAGATGGCCTGCATCCGTTCGCGCGGGTCGCCCAGATAGTTACGGATCAGCTCGTCTTCCGGGTAGTTGAGGTTTTCGATGGTGTGGGTGCCCAGAAAACCGTCCTGAACGTTCATGATCGGGGTTTTGGAGTCCTCCGAGGCGCGCCGGGCGATCAGGCAGAGGTCCGCCACGGCCTGCACGCTGTGGGCGAACAGGATGCCCCAGCCGCAATCGGCCACGCCCATCACGTCGTCGTGGCCGGCATGGACGTTCAACCCCTGGGAGGTCAGGGCGCGGGCGCCGATGTTGAGGACCATGGGCAGACGTTTGCCCGACGAGGTATAGAGCACCTCCTTCATCAGGATCAGCCCCTGTCCGGAGGTGAAGTTGGTCACCCGGCCCCCCGCCAGCGCGAAGCCCTCGCACGCCGAGGCCGAGGAGTGCTCCGACTCCAGTTCCATCCAGGTGAGCGGCGTGCCCCAGACATTTTTCATGCCGTTGGCCACCGCGACCTGGTACAACTGGCCCATGATCGTGGACGAGGTGATCGGATAGGCAGCCGCGCCATCCGTGGCCCTGGTCTCGATGTAGGATACCGCGTCGGAGCCGTCGCCGGTTCCGGGTCTGCCCGGATAGGGAAAGGTCCCAGCGGTTTGGGCTGTTTGCTTGCTCATCAAAGACGCCCTCCAAGGATTGATGTCCTAGACGCGCCGGGATCACGCCCCCGGCGAGAATCAGGGAATGATTATATTGCACTGCAATAAAACAGGCAAGGTCCAATCTTCATCGCATTCACATGGCGTGCCGAAACTCCGCGCGCCCGGCCATGGCCTGATACAGGGTCGATTCGTCGAGATACTCCAGTTCACCCCCCATCGGCAGGCCATACGCCAGACGGGTCACCCTGGGGACCAGGGGTTCGGCCAGTTGCGCCACGAAGTGGGCGGTGGCCTCCCCCTCCACGGTGGGATTGGTGGCCAGGATCACCTCCATCACCCCTCCTGCCCGCAACCGGGACTCCAGTCCGGCCAGATGCAGTTCGTCCGGTCCAATGCCGTCCAGCGGACTGAGACGTCCGCCCAGGACGTGATATACCCCCTTGAAAAGGCCAGCTTTTTCCAGGGCCATCAAATCGGACGGCTCCTCGACGACACACAGGCGCGAACTGTCGCGTCGGGGATCGGAGCAGATCCAGCATTGTTTTCCTTCCGCCAGATTGTAACAGAGTTCACAGGGACGGATGTTGGCCCGCAGGGCATCCAGGGCCAGCACGAGTTCCCGGTTGGCCTCCTCGCCCCGACGCAGCAGATGATGGATCATGCGCCGGGCGCTTTTCGGCCCGATACCGGGAAAACGGGTCAGCAGGGTGACGGCCCTTTCCAGCGAAGGCAGTTCCTTCACGCGGATTTTCCGTCAGAATGGCAGATTCAAGCCTGGGATTTTCATGCCGCCGGTGACCTTGGCCATGCTTTCCTGGGCGGTCTCCTGCACCTTGCGCTGGGCGTCGTTGATGGCGGCAACGACGAGATCCTCCAGCATTTCGAGGTCATCGGCATCGACCACCGAGGGATCGATCTTGACACGCGACACCTCCTGCTTGCCGTTCATGACCACCTGCACCATCCCGCCTCCGGATTGACCGGTCACGGTGACGCCGGCCAGTTCTTCCTGAAGCTTGACCATTTTGTTCTGCATGGCCTGGGCCTGCTTCATGATCTCGCCGATATTTCTCACTCATGATCTCCTTGCCTTGCTGGGAACTTGGACCTTGCCGTTTCGGGAAGGTTCCATGCCATCGAACGCGGGACGTTGCCATTCATGCTTGCAAATCGCAACAAAATTTTGGCAATTCCTCTGGTTGGATGCTCCGGCATGGATGGGCCGGATGAAGGACGTGACATTTTCGGAAAAAAACTGGTCGGGGCGAGAGGATTCGAACCTCCGGCCCCAAGCACCCCATGCTTGTGCGCTACCAGGCTGCGCCACGCCCCGCCAACCAGTCTTTCCGCACACTCTACTCCATCTTTTCGCCCTTGTCCAGGGATGTTGCACAATCTTGTGCAATGAACATTCCCATGGCCTCGCGGGTCCGCTCTCCGAGCAGCAGCGCCGATTCCACCAGGGCCGTCACGTCGGCGCCCAGCCCTTCCCGGCAGTGGCCTTCGATGGTTTCGGCCAGATCCGACAAGGCGGATGCCCCGAACTGGGCCGCAACGGTCTTGAGGGTATGGGCATGCCGTTCCAGGAGGTTCCACTCCCCAATTCCTGCGGCCAGCCGCATCTCGGCGAGTCGGTCGGGCAGCGAGGCGAGAAACTCCGCGCCGATCTCATCCAGCAATTGCCCGATCTCCTCGCGCATCTCCCGATAGACCCTGGCATCGAAAACCACGGGGGCCGATTCCGTCGGTACCGGTTCCTGGTAACCGTCCCACGCGGAACCGATGAGCCGGTGCATCAACACCCGATGCAACAGCCCCTTGCGCAGAGGCTTGACCAGATAGTCGTCCATGCCGGCGTCCAGGCAGCGCTGTCGGTCGCCCGGCAAGGCATAGGCGGTGAGCGCCACCACCGGCGTGCGGCGGGAGGGCGACGTTGTCCGTTCCAGCTCGCGGAAGCGCTGGCATGCGGCAAAACCATCCATCTCCGGCATCTGGCAATCCATGAACACCAGGTCGTAGGATTGCTCCCGCAGGCGATCCAGGGCCGTCCGGCCATCGACCGCCACATCCGCGCTCAGGCCGAAGCCGCCCAGCAAGCCCAACATCACCTGACGGTTGACGGGATCATCTTCCACCACCAACAGCCGCGACTCCGGAGAGAACCGCCCCGCATCGGACAACCCCACCCGTGGTTCGCCCTCCACCTCCCGGATCTGGCCGGGGGCGAGGGGAATGGTCGCCACGAACAGACTGCCGGATCCCGGCCGACTGACCGCCGTCACCGTGCCCCCCATCATCTCCGCCAGATTGCGCGAGATGGAAAGCCCCAACCCGCTCCCGCCAAAACGGCGCGTCACCGAGGCGTCGGCCTGGGTAAAGGGCTGAAACAACCTGGCGAGCACCTCTTCCGCGATCCCGATCCCGGTATCCTGAACATGAAAATGAAACGTGTAGGGTTGATCGGGCTGGGCATACACCCCCAGCGACACCTGGCCCCGCTCGGTGAATTTCACCGCGTTGCTCAACAGATTGGTCAGAATCTGCCGCAACCGATGGCCGTCCCCCACCACCAGACGGGGCAGATCCGACCCGATCCGGCTCTCCAGCCGCAGTCCCTTGCGGGCGGCGATGTCGGAGAACAGGTTGGTGACATCCTTGAGCAGTTCCGACAGGTCGAAATGGGTCGGATCCAGCGCCAGCTTGCCGGCCTCGATGCGGGAAAAATCCAGGATGTCGTTGATCAGGGCGAGCAATGCCTCGCCGGAACGGAATATGGTCTCCACCTTGCCGCGCTGGGCCGGGGAGAGGCGCTCCTCCAGCAACAGTTCGGCCATGCCCAGCACCCCGTTCATCGGGGTACGGATCTCGTGACTCATGGCGGCCAGGAACTCCGCCTTGCCGCGCGCGGCGTTTTCCGCCTCCTCCTTGGCCTCCTGGAGGCGTTGTGTCTGCTCCATGCGGCTGGTCATGTCGCTGACCAGGCAGATGTAACGGACGTCCTCCTCCCATTGACCGATCCCCACCGAAATCCACAGCGGCACGCTCCTGCCGTCGCCGGCGACCCCGCGAATCTCACCGCCGACCTCACGGATCGATCCCGTGACCGCCGGAAGAAGGACGCCGATCTCCTGGCCCCGCAGCGCCTCGGCGGAGCGCCCGAAAATCCGCTCGGCGGCCGGATTGCAGGTCATGATCGTCTCACGGGCATTCAGGACGATGATCCCCTCCTCCACATTTTCCAGAATCACGCGGAGTTGGGCCTCGTTCTCCCGGATGGCCCGCATCGTTCGTTCCAGGTTGTCGGCCATCTCGTTGATCCCGTTGGCGATGTGATCGATTTCGTCCTGATTCGATCCATCCGCCTGTCCCACCGGCAGGTCGGGGATGCGCCGCGTCAGATCGCCCGACGCCAGCGCCCGCAACTCCTGATCGATCCGGATCAGGCGCTGGTTGGCCCGCGCGAAGCCCCGCGACAACAAAAACAGCGCCAGCATGGCCAAAAGCGCGCTCCCCACCGCCCAGGCGATATCGAGGAGGCTCTGCCGCTCGCTCTCCTGAATGGAACGCACCGCCAGATCCCCCACGTCGGTCGAAATGGCCAGGGCGGTGTCGATGGCGCGGGTGGATTCCCGGATCCACTGGCTGCTGTCCATGGGATAGGGCAGCGGATCGATGATGCGCAGCATGGTCCAATGGCGATTGCGATCCGTGGGATGGAAATAAATCGGACGTGCAATGTATATCTTGCCATCGACAAACAAAATTTTTTCCGCGCCATCGGTGAGCGAGGCCGCCTCGGCGGGAAAATCCCGATGCAAGGAGTGCCCTTCCCCCACCATGCCCCACTCCTTGTTGCGATCCGGATGATGCAAGTAATGGTCATCCTCGCCCGCGAGCAGGGTATTCGAGGGCAGCGTGTCCAACAGGGTCCGACCGGCGAGTTGGACGATCAGCGTGCCCAATCGCCCCGCCTCGGCCTGGACCGGCATGGCAAGGGTGAGAACGGGGCGCGGGGGATGCTCCTTGTTCAGGGTCATGCCGGCAATGCCCAACCGGTTTTCCGGCAACTGTTGCCAGTCGAAGGGTTCGCCCGACGGTTTCTCTCCGGCGGGACCGTTCTCCATGTCGAGGTGGATGGCGCCTTCCATCGTTCGCCGCGCGCCTAACCGCCTCCGGCCGGCGGCGTCCAGAACCTCGGCCCCGATCAGCGCGGTGTTCCTGATGAGAAACGCCTCGATCAGCCCCCGCAACGCGACATTCGCCCCCGGTTCGTCCTGCCAGCGCATGACGGTCCACAGCAGCAGGGGATTGCCGGTCACGGCGCGCATGCTCTCCTGCAAGTCGGCCAGGCGGCTGCGGATCTCCTCCTCGGTCAGGATCATGGCGGAACGGAGCCGGTCGATCCGGGAGACGTTTTCCGCGTGGACATCGAAAATTTCCTGACGCAGTTTCTGGTAATCCCCCAGAAAGATCTCCTGGAAGCGAAGAATCGCCTGCTTGAGCGGTCGCGGCGAGGCGGGATCCTGGGCGAGGGGCAGGATATGCTCCATGGATTGCTCCACCCGGTCCCGATAGTTGCGCAAAGTGGCGAGGGTTTCCGCGCTCAAGGTGTTGCCCTTGGCCAACAGGTGACCGATGAGCGCCCGTTCCCGTCCGGCGTATTCCGCCAGCATGGCGATGTGGGGCCGGATGATGGTGTTGTAGTAGATGGCGGATTCGGTGGCGTCGATGGGGACGAAGAACTGTCCGCTCAGATCGAAACCGGCCTGAATGGTCTCTGTGGCGGTTTCGAACCAATCCCGTGGGGGGATCAGGGCGCCGGTCACCTTTTGGCGCGCCAGCCGCAACCGTTCCAGCCTGGAGCGCCACTCGCCCGCCTTGTGTTCGAATTCGGACGGGAGTCTGCCGAACTGGCGGTACTCGATGATGTGTTGCTCGATCTCGTCGATCTCGATTTCCGCCTCGCGGGAGAGATGGACGAATTTGGTCAACAAGGAGCGGTCGCCGCCCAGAATGGTGTGTCCGACGCCGCGCTCCAGGGCGACGATGCCGGATAATTTGTTGAAATGTTTCGTCAGTTCATTGCGCACGTCCAGTTGTCGCGCAATCTGGTTGTGCTCCCAGGCGCCACGGATCGACATGAAGGAAAAACCGATCAAAAGCGCGGTGATGGCCAGCAGGATGACCGTCAACTTGAAAGCGATCGTGCCGGTTTTCATCGTCATGCGCCGAACAGAAACCCCAGAAAAGGCAACCATCCGAACCACTTGTTGGCAAGAAATACCCCAAGCAGGGCCTCCGGCCGACGCTCCCGGATGGCATGAAGCTGCCAGGCAACATGGAGCACCGCCCCGCCGAGCACGCCGAAATAGACCCAAGACAGTTGCATGCGCCAGCCGACCAGGGCCAGAAGAGCCAGCGCGGCGAGATAGAGCAGGCCCGTGGCCGCGATGTCGTGACGTCCGAAAAAGATGGCGGTGGAACGCACGCCGATCTTGCGATCGTCCTGGATGTCCATCATGGCGTAGATCGTGTCGAAACCGGCGGTCCAGGCCGCAGCAGCCAAAAAGAGCAGCCAGGCCTCCGGGGCGAGGGAACCGGAGGCGGCGCTCCAGGCGACCAGGACCCCCCAGGCGAAGGCGACGCCCAGATGGAACTGAGGCACCGGGATGAACCGCTTGGCAAAGGGATAGGTCAGGGCCAACAGGGCGCCGGCCACGCAGTAGTGGATCGCGGCCATGGGCAGGGCGAAGGCCAGCGCCAGCGCGCCCAGCAGCAGGATCAGCAGCAGTCGCCGGGCGGCGGCCAAAGAGATGCGTCCGGCGGCCAGGGGGCGATCGCGGGTTCTGGCCACCATGGGATCGATGTCGCGATCGGTGATGTCGTTGGCCACGCAGCCGGCGGAGCGCATGAGAAAGGAGCCGAGAACAAAAATCGCCATCAGCCGCCATCCGGGCCAGCCCCGCTGACTGGCGGCCAGCGCCCACAGGGAGGGCCACATCAACAGCCAGGTGCCGATGGGGCGATCGACGCGCATCAGCAGCAGGGACTCCTTGAACCAGGATTGGGGAAGATGGGCCACCCAGGCGTTCATGCCGTCAGATCGCTCCAGAAGAGTTCCAGGATGCGACCACGCAATGCATCCGCCACGAAGAACAGGGAACGGCGGGCGAAGAACCGGTGATCCTCCGGCAACCCCTGGCGCGCGGCCAGCGCCGGGGAGATGGCGAGGGCCAGTTGCAGGCGCTGGCGCCGCATTTGTTCGTCGCGCGCCAGAAAGAGCGAGCCGATGGGCTGCTCGCCGCGCCGAATGGCCTGGCGCGTGGTCTCCTCCATGCCCGCCAGCAGGAGTTGGGAGTGGGCGAACAACAGGTCGCGCCCCCCCAGGGCCAGCCAGGCGTTGCGGGTCATGATCGGGCCGGACGGCTCCATCCGGTACTCCGGGGGCCAGATTTCGGGGAGGTCCTCCCACTCCGGCAGCGTGGCCTGCTCCTCCAGGCGCACCCGCCCGGAGGCGCCGGTAAGGAGTTCCAGACGTCGGGTCAGCGAGTCCGTGCTGCCGAGAACGGCTCGAAAGGATTCGGAGATCGCACTACCTCCCAGGTCCGGAAACGGCTCCGGAGCAAACCAGGGGGTCGAAAATCGCACGGCAAAAGGTAACGGCATAATGCAAGGAACGTTTCGATACCGGGTGGATGAAAGCGACGATGCATGGTAAAAGTATCGCGTAATGATCGTTAAGACAATGCGTCGCTTGCAGGACCGAGCCACCCCATGCCATTTTTTTCTCGCCGACCATGATTCCCCGTCTTTACATCCCGCAAGGCGTGCGCCCCGGAGAGCGTGTCGCGTTGGACGAAGCGGAGCGTCACCGGCTGACGCGGACCCTGCGGCTGCGCGTGGGGGACCCGGTACGGGTGTTCCACGAAAGCGGCGGGGAGTGGCGCGCCGTGATCCGGGAGGCCGGCCCCCCCATGGAACTGGAAGTGCTGGAACACCTGAGCGATGGCCGGGAATCCCCCCTGCGGGTGACCCTGGTGCTGGGCCTGACCAAGAGCGGGGCCATCGAGGTGGCGGTGCAAAAGGCGGTGGAGGTGGGCGCGGACACGTTGATCCCGTTGCTCACCCGTTACGGGGTGAGCCGCCCGGACCCGCATCAGGCCGAAAACAAGCTGCGCCGGCTGCAACGCATCGCGGTGGAGGCGGCGCAACAGTGTGGCCGGACCCGCGTCCCCACGCTGCACCCCCTGGTGGAGTGGCCGCAATTGGCGACACTGCTCCCGGAAGGTCCGCGTCTTTTGTTCTGGGAAAAGGTCGGCCAGGAGGGCGCGCGCCTCTCCGACCTCCCCCCGCCACGGGAGCGGGTGACCCTCCTGGTCGGCCCGGAGGGGGGATTGACCGGGGAGGAGGTCCGCTTTGCCCAGGAGGAGTTGCAATTCCAATTGGTGACCCTGGGTCCGCGCATCCTGCGCGCCGAGACCGCCGCCCTGGTCGCGGCCACGGCCTGTCAACTGTTGTGGGGAGACATGGGATGAGAGGCCGGATCGGTCTGGTGCTGACGTTGGCGCTGTTGCTCGTGGCGGGGTGGTGGTGGCAGGAACGTCCGCTGCGGCCAAGCGTGACCACCCGGCTGCTGATGGGTACTTTGGTGGAGATCTCCACCTGGGGGATGCCGGAAGCGCTCTCCATGCGGGCCGTGGCGCTGGCCTTCGACGAGATGACCCGCGTCGAGGAGCGGATGAGCCGCATGCGTCCGGAAAGCGAACTCGCCCGCATCAATCGCGGCCAACGCGGCCAATGGCAGCCGATCTCTGCGGAACTGGCCCTGGTGGTGGACAGGGGGCTGGCCATGGGGCGTCTTGCCTCCGGGGCGTTCGACATCGGCCTGGGGTCCTTGTCGGATCTGTGGGGCTTTTCCCTGGAACCCCCGCCCACCCGCCCCCCGCCGGCGGATCGGATCGCCGGATGGCTGGCGCAACGGGCGCGGCAAAACGACGCTGGGATCGAACGCTCCGGGGAATCGGAGAAAAAAATCCGCCTGGACAACGCGGGCGTCGGCCTGGACCTGGGCGGCATCGCCAAAGGATACGCCGTGGAAAGGGCCGTGGAGATGCTGCGCCGGGAGGGGGTGCAAGACGCCCTGATCAATGCCGGCGGCGACATGCGCATCCTGGGCAGCAAGGGGGGCAAGCCCTGGCATGTGGGTCTGAGGGATCCGCGGGATCCGCAAGGAGTGGCGGCGATTCTGGATCTCGCCGGCGAGGTGGCCCTCTCCACCTCCGGGGACTACGAGCGGTTCTTCATGGCCGACGGGATCCGCCACCACCACATCCTGGACCCCAAAACCGGCCAGTCGGCCCGCGCCGGGCTGATATCGGTATCGGTTCAGGCCCCGGACTCCATGACCGCCGATGGACTGAGCACCGCCCTGTTCGTGCTGGGAGAACAGGCGGGGCTTGCGATGCTGCGCCACTTTCCCGGCTGCGAGGCACTGCTGATCCGCGAGGATGGCAGCCATTTCCAGACCACTGGCTTCATCGGCCGCTGGGTGAAGGGACCATGAAGCTCTGGCGGCTCGCCCTTCGCGCCACCAACACGACGGATCGCTGGGTGATTCTGATCTCCGCCCTGGCCATCGCCGCCCTCATGGTGGCCATGATGCGGATGCCGGGCAATCGCGCCACGGTCTATCGGGACAACCAACCCATCCTCACCGTGGCCATGGATCGGGATCTCACCACGGAAGTGACCGGCCGACTGGGGCCGGTGAGGATTCAGGTCGAGGGTGGGCGTATCCGCCTGTTGGAATACGATTCGCCACGCATGATCGGCACCCGCACCGGCTGGATCCGGGACGCGGGCGGCACCACCGCTTGTGTCCCGTGCGGCATCCTGATCCGGGTGGAGGGGGAGCCGGAAGGGACGACACGGGAATTCGACGCCGTGGCCCACTGATTTTGCTTGGTCGCTGCCTCGCCTTGGCATTATACTGCCAAATAACAGTTCACCCCAGCAAGTCTTTACCATCATCAATATGACATTTATCAAAAAAATCCCCTCTCTCCACCTGTGCCTGCCACTCCTGACGGTGTTGACCTGGCTGATGATGCTCACCGGCGCGGGTCTGGCGGAGGAAAAGATGCTGACCGCCCACATCCGCCATCGTCCCCCCCACATGATCGTCCAGGGGGAGTTCCTGGGTGGCTCGCTCAAGGAACTGCTGGACCTGGCCGCCCAGCGCCTGGCCATACGGGTGGCGTGGCGGGACCAGCCCTTCTCCAAGAGCATCGAGGATCTGAAAAGCGGCAATGTGGATATCGTGCCGCGCACCATCCAGACCCCGGAAAGGGAACAGTGGATCCGCTTTTCCTCCCCTGTCGGCTACGAACAGCAGGAGATTCTCTTTCTGGTCCGCAAGGGACAGGAACAGGCCATCCGCAATTACGACGACCTCAAGACCAGAACCATCGGCACCAAAAAGGGTACCGCCTATTTCCCCCGCTTCGACAAGGACCAGGAACTGGCGAAACGCCCCCATGCCGGGGACGACTACGGGCTGCTCGATCAATTCGTCACCGGGGCGGTGGACACGGTGATCGTCCTGGACCGCCGCGCCATGGAGAGTGCCCTGGCGGGCCTGGGCGTCACGGACTACGCCTTCGCCCAGTACCGCATGGTGATGTCCATCGCCATGAACTACGGCTTTTCGAAAAGCTCCCCCAACGCCGTGCTCACCGAGGCGCTGGAGCGGGAACTGCAAGCCTTGACCGCCAACGGGGAAGCGGAAGCGGTCCTGACCCGCTTCTTTCAGAACGAACGCGCCGCCGACCTGGCCACCCGCCTGTCAACGGATGACCGGCAATGGCTGGAGGACAATCCCGCTCCCTTCCGGGTCGGCTTCACATCGGATCGGCCCCCGTTTCATTTTCGGGATGGGACCCAGCCGCGCGGCTTCGCCATCGACTACCTGGACCTTTTGGCGTCCAAGCTGGCGATTCCGATCCGTCATGCGTCGGGCCAGGAGGATGCGGATCTCGTGCTCGACCCGCCCGCCGGGTCGGTGGGTGCCGGCGACGTGGTGTTCACCCCTCCCTATCCGGGCAGCACGACCGGGATCGCCTTGCCCAAATCCATGGTCCGCTTGCGGGATCTTCTGCAAAAGGCAATGGGGGAGATCACCCCCCAGGAGATGAAACGACTCGAAGAGAAATGGCCCAACGCCATCCCGGCCACCTCCGGGAAACCGGCGGATGCGCTGCAACTGACCAACGAGGAAGAGGCCTGGGTGAAACAGCATCCCAGGATCCGCGTCGGGGTGGTCACGGCCAATCCGCCGTTCGAATTCTTCCAGAACGGCAAGTTCACCGGCATGAGCGCCGACTTCGCCAACCTGCTCGCCAGTCAGTCCGGCCTGGCCCTCACGGCGGTTCCCTTCGGCTCCGGGACGGAGGCCAGCGCGGCCCTTGCGAGTGGCAAAATCGACCTGCTGCCTGCAGTCATGACCGGTGAGAAGCCGCTGGCATCGCTGCTGCTCACCGAACCTTACCTGACCTTTCCGGTGATGATCGTCACCCATCGGGATGGGGCGTTCGTCGGCGGGTTGGAGGACTTGACGGAAAGCAAAGTGGCGGTCATCGAGGAAGACACGCTGGAGGGAGATCTGGTGCGCCGCCATGCCAGGACGCAACCATTGGTCATGGCGACGCTGGGAGATGCGCTGCAGGCATTGGATCAACGCAAAATCGATGCCGTGGTGGACAATCTGGCCAGCGCGACCTACGAGATGCAGCGCCTCTCCCTGGACAAGCTGCGTCTGGCGGCCCCCACCCCGCACCAGGTCGCATTGGCCATGGCGGTGCGCCAGGATTGGCCGGAGTTGCGGTCGATCCTGCAAAAAGGCATCAAGCGGATCGCCAACCGGGACCGAACCGCCATTCTCAATGCCTGGATGGCGGTCCAGGTGCAAATCGGCATCGAAATGAAACACCTGCTGCTGTGGATCGTCCCCATTGGCCTGGCGGTGGTGCTGATCGTCGTGGCGATCATGGTCTGGAACCGTCGGCTGGGTCGCGAGATCCGGGAACGCAAACAGGCGGAAACGGCCCTGGAGGCCGCCGAGGAGCGCAGCCGCCTGCTTCTGGAATCGGTAGGGGAAGGGATCTTCGGGCTGGATGTGGAAGGGCGCATCAATTTTTTCAATCCGGCGGGGGCCGCCATGCTGAACCGCCAGCCGGAGGAACTGATCGGCCAGGAAGTTTGCATTCTGATCAATCACCACGATCACGACAAAAGCGGCTGCCTCAAGGAGAAATGTCCACTGCGGAAAGAATTCGTCCAGGAAAGACAGGTACACAGGGCGGACGAACGCTTCTGGCGCAAGGATGCGGGCCTGTTTTCGGTGGAATTTTCCAGCCATCCGATCTGGAAGGAACAACAGTTGATCGGTTCGGTGGTGGTGTTCCGGGACATCACCGAGAGGCTGCTCATCGAACAGAAAATCCGCATCCTGAGCAGCGCCGTGGAGCAAAGCCCGGTTTCCATCGTCATCACGGATCCCAAGGCTCGCATCGAATACGTCAATCCCGCCTTCACCAGGGTGAGCGGTTATAGTGCCGAAGAGGTCATGGGCAAAAATCCTCGCATCCTGCGATCCGGATCGTTGGAGGCCGGTTTCTACCAATCCCTGTGGCAAACCCTGCTTACCGGCGAGACCTGGGAAGGAGAACTCCTCAACCGCACCAAGAGCGGCCAACTCTACTGGGAGGCGACCACGATTTCGCCAATTCGGGATCCCGATGGCAAGGTCAGGCATTACCTGGCCAACAAGGAGGACATCACCCGGCGCAAACAGGCCGAAGAGCGGCTGCAAGAAGCCTTGAAACTCATCTCATCGAGCATCCATTACGCCAGTCGCATCCAGCGTTCCATCCTTGTCCCCCCCCAGATGTTGACCGAGGTACTGCCCGAACATTTCGTGCTGTGGGAACCCCGCGACGTGGTGGGTGGGGATATGTACTGGTACCGCCCCTGGATCACCGGCACGCTGCTGGCGCTGGGGGATTGCACCGGCCATGGGGTTCCGGGGGCCTTCATCACCCTGATCGCCAACGGCGCCCTGGATCAGGCATTGCTGGAAACCCCGCCGGGCGATACCGCCACCCTGCTGCAACGCATGCATCAACTGATTCAACTCGCCCTGGGACAGGACCGGGAAGAAGGGGCCTCCAACGACGGCCTGGAATTGGGGGTTTGCTATCTGGACCCCGAACTGACCAACCTGACCTACTCCGGGGCACGTTTCTCCCTGTTCGTGGTCTCGGAGGAAGCGTGCCAGGAGATCAAGGGCGACAAACTCGGCATCGGCTATCGGGATTTTCCCAGGGATATCCGGTTCACCGCCCAGGAGGTGGCGTTGCGCCAGGAGTGGTGCTACTATATGACGTCTGATGGTCTCATCGATCAACTGGGCGGCGAGTCGCGGCGCGCCTTCGGCAAGCAACGCTTCGTGAAACTGCTGGACTCGCTGCGGCAAACCCCCATCGCCGAACACGGGGAACACATAAAACAGGCCCTGCTCGCCTATCAAAACAACGAACACAGACGGGACGACGTTTCTGTGGTGGGGTTCAAGGGTATTATCAATTGATGGAAAGGAAAACAAATCATGGAAACCTTGCAGTGGACCGACGCCCTGAGCGTTGGCCTGGCGGAAATCGATAACGACCACAAAAAACTGGTGGAAATGCTCAATGCCCTGATCGTGGCCAGCCGGGATGGCTCCGAACGCATACGCATCGGCAAAATCCTCGACGAATTGATCAGTTATACCTCATGGCATTTCCGCCACGAGGAAAGACTCATGCAGACCTATCGATTCAAGGGATTCATGGCCCACAAAAACGAACACGCCGGACTGATCGAACAGGCCGCGTCCCTCCAGAAGGCCTTTCACGCCAACCAGGCCGAAATCACCCTGGAGGTGCTGGAATTCCTGCGCAACTGGCTGACCCACCACATTCTCGAAACCGACCTGGAGTTGGGAACTTTTTTGAAACCAAAACTCAGCGGCGCGTCCCACTGACATCACGAGAGGTTGCTTCCATGTCCCTGGCTCAAGAGCATTACCGGATTCGCAAGTTGCTGGAGGAAGAAAACGTGCTGTTCTGCTACAGCGGGCCGATGAACGAGGCGCTCCTGCCCGGCCTCGGACAACTCGTCAAACAGAAGATCGCCGTGGAAACCGATCATCCCGGCACCGTGCAAAACGTATTCTCAATACTGGTCGAACAAATACAAAACGTCATTCGTTACGCGGAAGATCGGGATACCCAGGCCCTGGGTCAAGGCACCCTGACCGTGGGACGCGATGGCGAGGGTTTTTTCGTCACCTGCGGCAACCGCGTGGAAATCGGCCAGGCCAACCGCCTGCGCGAAAAGTTGGCCTCCATCCGCGCCATGGACCGGGAAGAACTGAAGGCCATGTACCGGCAGATCCTCAAGGGCGAGGTCCCCGAAGGGAGCAAGGGAGCCGGCGTCGGCTTCGTGGATATCGCCCGCCGATCCTCGCAACCCATCGAGTTCGATTTCATTCCGATCGATAGCAATTACAGTTATTTTGCCCTGAAAGCGGTCATCCGCCCCAATTGAAGGAGCCAAAGCCATGGAGAACATCAAAATCGACGCAACCGAGCGCACTCCGGCCATCGACTTCAACTTCGCCGACAACCGCTTTTCCATGCGCGGCGAATCCTACCCCGAAGATGTCCCAACCTTTTTCGGTCCGCCGCTTTCCGCCCTGGAGTCCCACCTGCGAGGGATGCAGGCCGGCTACGTGGAGTTCGATTTCGAGATGATTTATTTCAACAGCACCAGTGCCAAGGTGGTGATGAAGCTGTTCGATCTCCTGGAAAAAACCGCCGGCCAGGGAGTGGCGGTGACCGTCAACTGGCGCTTCGCCGAGGATGACGACAACATGCAGGAGTTGGGCGAGGAGTTCGGCGAGGAGTTGCAGGCCGCCACCTTCAACATGTGCGCCCTGCGCTAGACGATCCGCTCGCACGACAGGAGAGGGGAATGAGTTTCGATATTTTTCAGGACGAAAATGCCGCCTTGGATGCGGCCGCCACACTCCTGGCGCGGGGGGACGCGACAGCGGAGGAACTGCGCGCGGGGATGGACAACCTGCTGCAGGGATACGAAAAGCTCTTCAAGGGTACGCAAAAGCTGATGCGGATGAGCGACCGCAGCGAAGAGAAGGTCAAGCAGGCCAACGTCCGCATCCGGCAGCAGCAGGAAGAACTGACCACCGCGCACGCGCAGTTGTCCAAACACGCCGAAATCCTGGAAGAAACGGTCAAGGTGCGCACCCGCGATCTGGTACGCAGCCAGGAAAAACTGGAAAAACTGGTCGATCTGGGGATCTCCCTGGCGGCGGAGCGGGATATCGATACCCTTTTGGAAAATATATTGCTGGGCGGCAAGGCCCTGACCCATGCCGATGCCGGCACCCTCTATCTGCGCACCAGGGACGATTTTCTGAAATTCACCATCGTGCGCACCGACTCGCTGGGTATTGCCATGGGCGGGGCGGGCAGGAAACCGATTTTCATGCCTGCGGTTCCCATGTGGAAACCGGATGGCAGCCCCAATCACCAGAATATTGCCGCCCATGTCGCGTTGACCAGCGCGGCGGTGGTGGTGGATGATGCCTACGATTCGACCCACTTCGACTTTGCCGGGGTCCGTCAATTCGACAAGGGGACCAGCTATCGTTCGCAATCGTTTCTCACCGTGCCCTTGAAGCCACGCCAGGGGCGGGTGATCGGCGTCATGCAGCTGATCAATGCCACCGATCCGGCCACCGGCCAGGTCATTCCCTTCGATCCGGAGGTGGTCACCTTCGTGGAGGCCCTGGCGGCGCAAGCCGCCATGACGTTGGACAACCAGATTCTGTTGCAGGCCCAGAAGGACCTCTTCGACTCCTTCATCCGGCTGATCGCCGCCGCCATCGACGCCAAGTCGCCGTACACCGGCGGCCATTGCGAACGGGTGCCGGAGCTGGCCCGTCTGCTGGCCGAGGCGGTTTGCGAGACGGATCATCCGGGCTATGCCGAATTTACCATGAACGAGGACGAGCATCAGGAGATGCGGATCGCCTCCTGGCTGCACGACTGCGGCAAGGTGACCACGCCGGAATACGTGGTGGACAAGGCCACCAAGCTGGAAGGGATCCACAACCGCATCCACGAGGTACGCATGCGCTTCGAGGTGCTGCATCGCGACGCGGAGATCGCCTGCCTGAAGGCGACGCTGAAGAACGCGGAGGCGGCCGGGGAACTCCAACGGGAAATGCGGGAACGCCAGGCCGCCTTGCAGGAGGAGTATGCCTTCATCGCCAAATGCAACGTCGGCGGGGAGTTCATGCGTCCTGCGGACAAGGAGCGAATCCAACAACTGGCGCAAAGGACCTGGACACGTCACTTCGATGACCGGCTGGGCCTCTCCCATGCGGAAATCAAACGCAAGGGAGATGGCAAGAGCGTGACTCCGGCCCCGGAGCCGTTGCTGGCCGACAAGACGGAACACATCATCCCCAGGGAGCGGGAAACCCGCGAACGGGATGAAACCTTGGGGATTCGCATGCCCGCGCCGGAGCACCTGTACAATATGGGCGAGGTCTACAATCTCTGTATCGAACGCGGCACGCTCACCAACGAGGAGCGCTACAAAATCAACGAGCATGCGGTGCAGACCCTGGCCATGCTGAAAAAACTCCCCTTTCCCGACAACCTGTCGCAGGTGCCGGAGTACGCCGGCGCGCACCACGAGACCATGCTGGGCACCGGCTATCCGCGCAAGCTGCAACGGGAGGAGATGTCGATTCCCGCGCGCATCATGGCAATCGCCGATGTCTTCGAGGCCCTGACCGCCACGGATCGCCCCTACAAGGAACCCAAGACCCTGAGCCAGGCGATCAAAATCATGAGCTTCATGAAAAAAGACGGTCATATCGATCCGGATCTTTTCGATATCTTTCTGACGGCCGGAGTGTATCAAAAATACGCCGAGCAGTTTCTGGAGCCGTTTCAGATCGATCAGGTGGATATCTCCCCGTTCATTACCCCCAGGGGGTGATGAGCGAGGCCTCCAAGGGGTTGCGGCGGGATCTGCTGGTGGCCTATCTGGCTGCGGCGGCCCTGGCGGCGCATCTGCTGGAGGCGGTGGCGCCGGGTCCGGGGCCGTGGTTCAAGCCGGGGCTGGCGAATGTATTCGCGTTGGTGGCCTTTTTCCGGTTTGGTTGGCGTGCCGCCGTGTCGGTGACGCTGATCCGGGTCGTGGCGGGGTCCATGGTGTTGGGAACGTTGTTTTCGCCGACTTTTTTGTTGAGTTTCTGCGGCGCGGTCGGAGCGATGGCGGCCATGGGCCTGGCGGACATGTCGCCCGCGCGGCTGGGGCCGGTGGGGGTATCGCTGTTGGCCGCCCTGGCGCACATGCTCGCTCAGACCGTCGCCGCCTGGTTGTTGGTCATTGGTCATGCCGGCATTCTGACGGCGTTGCCGTGGTTTTTGGCCGGCTCGTGGATCACCGGGATCATGAACGGTTTGTTGACCTTTCTGCTGTTGGAACGCTTCGATCGCCACCAGCGCCTGCTGGATGGCATGTGACCGGCCATGGACGAAGACCTCCCGGAACCTTTCTCGCCGATTTCGGCCTCTCGGCGGCCTCCCTTTTCGCTTGCCCTGATCGTCTCGGTGGTGTTGCATCTGCTGGTCGCGGCTGCCGTGACGTTGCGGTTGTTCGCCACCCATGCCCCGCCCCCGCCCGTCATTCCGGTGCAACTGGTCTTTTTGCCCCCGCAAAAACAAAAGAGCGAAACGCCCAAACAGGCGGATGCCGTGGCGCAACAGGATCATCAGGCAACGGAGGGAAAATCCGGGAAGGATAAGCCCGCCACTTCGCCGGAGGCCGCCCCTGAGCCTGCCGCGCTTCCGCCTCCCCCCCCGCCAACCGAGGCACGAGCCGAGCCACCCCAGAAACCCACCCTCCCGCCACGCCCGGCCCCGGAGAAGCCCCGCCCGGTGGTCAACAAGCCGTCCGTCGTCAAGTCCGCCCCACCCCCGCCGGAGCCGCGTGCCCCGGCCGCGCCCGCCCAACCCGCGCCACTCCCTTCCCTGAGCCTGAACCCCTCCCTGGGCGAGATGGCCCGCTGGGACCGGGAACGGCAGCACCGGGAACAGCAGGAGGTGTTCAAGCGCCAGGAGGAGACGGTCAATCTCAACACCCGGCAGGTGCGCTATGCCGCTTATTTCTCGCGGCTCAAGGAGCGGATCCAGATGGGCTGGATCTATCCGGAGGAGGCCAAGAAGGCCAAACTCGACGGCGCCCTCACCATGAGTTTCACCATTCTTCGCAACGGCACGATCACCGATTTCAAAATATTGAAATCCTCCGGGGCCGAGATGCTGGACGAGGCCGCCATGCAGGCGGTGCGCAACGTCCATCCGTTCGTCCCCTTCCCGGAGGATTGGGACCTGGAGAAACTGCACGTCAAGACCACTTTCGAATACATCCGGGGGGGATTCCGTTGGGGGATGTGAACATGGCGCAGGCGTTGTTGTCGCATTACGACCTCCACGCCCGTGATCTGCCCTGGCGCGGGCAGCGGGATACCTATCGGATCTGGGTGGCGGAGATCATGCTGCAACAGACCGGGGTCAAGAGCGTGATTCCGTATTTTCAAAATTTTCTTGCCCGTTTTCCGGACCTGCCCTCCCTGGCGATAGCGGAGGTGGAAGAGGTTCTGGCCTGCTGGCAGGGATTGGGGTATTACCGTCGTGCGGTGCATTTGCACGCGGCGGCGCGGTTGGTGATGCAACATGGGGATGGCCGTCTGCCGGAGACCCTGGCGGGATTGCTGGCCTTGCCGGGGATCGGGGCGAGTACGGCCGGGGCGATATTGGCGATCGGCAGCGGGCAGCGTGTGCCGATATTGGATGGCAACGTGGTGCGGGTGCTTTCTCGTGTGCTGGCCATGGAGGAGCCGGCGGATTCCTCTGCGGGCCGCGCGCGGTTGTGGGAGATGGCGGATCGTCTCACCCCTGCCGACCGGCCAGGGGATTACGCGCAGGCGATCATGGACCTGGGCGCCCGGATTTGCCGTCCCCGCAATCCGGAGTGTCCTGCCTGTCCCTGGTCGTCCTGGTGCCGGGCGTGTCAGTCGGGGACGCCCATGGCCCATCCCCGTCTGATGCCCAAGCGGACGCGACCGGAAAAGTATCAATTCACGCTGCTGGTCGTTCGGGAGGGATCCGTCCTGTTGACCCCCCGTCCCGCCCGTGGCCTGCTGGGTGGCATGTGGGAGCCGCCCGGTTCCCCCCCGGAGGAAACCTGGTCCGCGCCCGATGCCCAAACCCTCGTCCACTGGATCAAGAACCGGCACGGCATGGAGGTCTCTTCTCCCACGCCCCTGGCGCCGGTACATCATGCCTTCACCCATTTCCGCCTGACAGTTTTTCCATTTCTGAGCGATTGGCTGGCCCACGAGCCGTCCGGCGAGGCGCGCTGGGTTTCATTACCAGTGGACGCCGCCCTGCCGGTCTCCACGCTGCACCGCAAGGTGTTGGCGCGGATGGGGTGAGGTCGCGATCAAGTTCCTTATGGACGGGATAGGCCCGGATCTGATAGGCTATTTGGCAATTGCGTTCTGCCTGCCAGGAGGGGAAACCTCATGACCATCATTGCCACCCCGTTTGACACGTTGGCCTTTGTCAAGAAAGTGGAAGAGACGCGGGTCAAAGAGTTGGCCACCAAGGAGGATATTCTCCGTCTGGAAAAAGAATTGCAACGGGCCAAGGTGGAAACCATCCAGTGGGTGATTGCCTCGGCCATTGTCATCCTTGGTGGCGTCGCCACCATCAACAGATTTTTTCCCCCGGTTCCGATCTATTACCAGCCCTTCACCCAGGAAATGCGCCTTCCCGCCCACCCGGCGCCACCTCCTCATGGCCAGGGAGTGCCCGCCCCTTCCAGGTGATAACGGCCTATGGAATGATAACAATGAACGCCACGCGCAAACCCCTCCCCTGGTTCTGGTTGATCCTCGGCCTTATCCTGCTGGCCATCTATTTCCGGCCAGTGGTGCAGGCTTGGCTGATCGAATGGACCGCCACGCCAAGGGCGGTGACGGCAAGGGGGGATCTGGCAGATGACGAAAAAAATACCATCGCCATCTTCAAGGTGGCAAAGCCATCGGTGGTCTATATCACCACCATCCAGCATGTCAGGGATTTCTGGACCCGCAACATCATGCGCGTGCCCAAGGGGACCGGGTCGGGATTCGTCTGGGACGAGAACGGACACGTGGTCACCAACTTCCACGTCCTGGAAGAGGCGCAAGAGGCGAAAGTCACTCTATCGGACCAGAAAAGCTATCCGGCGGCCCTGGTGGGGGCCAGCAAGGAACACGACCTGGCGGTGCTGCGCATCGATACGGGGTTCGATCGGCCCCGGCCCGTTCCCATCGGCAGCAGCCATGACCTCCAGGTGGGACAAAAGGTGTTGGCCATCGGCAACCCCTTCGGTCTGGACCATACCCTCACCACCGGGGTGATCTCGGCACTGGATCGCAGCATCGACAACGAAGCGGGCGGCTCCATCGACAACCTGATCCAAACCGACGCCGCCATCAATCCAGGCAACTCCGGCGGTCCTCTGCTGGACAGCGCCGGACGCCTGATCGGCATCAACACCGCCATCTACAGCCCCTCCGGGGCCTACGCCGGCATCGGCTTCGCGGTGCCCGTGGATACGGTCAACCGGGTGGTCCCGATCCTCATCGCCCAAGGGCAATTCCGCGCCCCCTCCCTGGGCATCACCGCCAACGACGAAATCGGTCGCCGCATCCTGGAAGAGGCCGGCATCTCCGGCGTGCTGGTCCTGCAAATCGCCCCCGGCTCCGCCGCTGCCAAGGCCGGTCTGCGCCCCACCCGCCTCTTCTCCGGCGGGGCCGAACTGGGCGATGTCATTCAGGCAATCGACAACCAACCGGTCGCGGATCTCGACACCCTGCAAAAAATCATCACCCAACACCAAATCGGCGATACCGTCACACTCTCCATCTGGCGCGCCGGACGCCGCACCACCCTCCCGGTGTCCTTGACCGGCAAATGAAACCGACTAATTGGCCTCCTTGAGAAGCTGCAAGATGCTCTTGGCCGCATTGCCCGCCGTTCCCGGCTCGGAGGTCGCGAATTTTTCCAACGCGCTCTTCACTTCCGGAAAACGCTTGGCATTGGCGCCAAGAGACCAGCCCGCCGCCGCGCTCAAGGCATGACGCCTGACATCCGCCATGACTTCCGGGGTGCGCTGACTGGCGCTCAACGCGTCCATCTTGCGCGACAACTCCTCCTGGGGGAGCCAGAAATCCAAT
Source organism: Magnetococcales bacterium WMHbin3 (assembly GCA_002753185.1). Lineage (GTDB taxonomy): Bacteria > Pseudomonadota > Magnetococcia > Magnetococcales > Magnetaquicoccaceae > Magnetaquiglobus. Next base: position 40,108 of record PDZX01000001.1, on the reverse strand, counting down.
TTTTTCGCCACCCTGACGACGTAATCCTTCTCCCCGGTGGCAAAAAAGGCCGACCACAACAGATCGAGTTGGCCAGGATGCACGATCGTCACCTTGGTCAAATCCAGGACCGGTTGCTGCTTCATCCGCGCGAACAGCGTCTCCCGATCCTTGGCGACCTGGGCCGGATCCTTGCCCTTGTCGTTCAAAAAACCATCCGAGACGCTCTTGAACACCTTGTTGAGGATCTCCTCCCGATCCTTGACCCCGGACATGGCAATGGCGTCGGCCAGCACGATCCTGTGCGGATCCGTCCCCTTGGCGATCACCATCCGGCTGAAGGTCGATGCCAGGGCAGGCTGCTTGCGGATCATGCTGGCAAAAAACACCGCCGTGATCTGCGAGGCAATCACCGCACGACCGTCATCCGCCGTTCTTTTGGAATGCTGAAAAAATGCCAAAATGTCCTTGATGGCCAGGAAGGCGTTCATCAATGCTTCCGGATCGGGGTTTTTGTAATAGCCCATGGTCCGCTTGCTGAAAGCCAACTCTTCCGGCGTAAAAACCTGAATCGGCCTGTCCACCTTGAGGGGAGGCCGCTCCGGCCCGTTGCCTTCCAGGGCCAAGGCCGTCCCCAGCCAACCCACCCAAACCCCTGCCAACAGCACCAACCATCCCGGCTTGCTCATAAGTCAATGCCATCCCCCCAACCAGGAACGCCGGGTGGCGTCACCCTGGCCGGTCGCACATTGGACGTTTTCCCATTCCGGCACCGGTCCCGGCTTGAAACGGGTGAACACCTTCCAGGGCAAAACCCCGCCTCCGGGACCGCAGCCGCATCCGGCGCGACGGGGATGAAACACCTTGATGATCCAGGGATCCTCGAAACTTTGAGCATAAACCATGGTGGTCCACACCCCACGCTCCACCTCCAGGATCTCGGCGACCAGACCGTCCAGATCGCGCCGGGCCGCCGCGCCACTCACCGGCGTCTCCGGCATCGGGACATTGGGTTCCACCACATACCATCCGTCCCGTCGCGCCATCTCATCCCCAAGGGTCGATACATCCTTCTGCCGGATCATGCCGTCGAACCGGCCCGTCAACCGCCTGTGAAAGGGGAGTTCCCCCGTTTCCATCCCTGATTCCCGCATTCTCGACTCCTTGTACAAACCTGGCAATCCGCATTTCAGAAGACTCTAATTTATCACGCTTCCGCGCTGATCCCAACAAAAAAATGGCAAGAGCAAGCCTCATCAATCCTCGCGGGTCACGCGCACGATCTCCGCCATGCTGGAGCGCCCGGTCTGCAGCAAACGCAATCCGTCATCCCGCAAACTGGCGGAAAAGCCACGGGCATGGGCGGTGAGTTCCCGCTCGCCGGCGTTGTCGTGGATCATCCGCTTCAGGGTGTCGTCCATGGCGACCAGCTCGTAAATCCCGGCCCGGCCAACGTAGCCGCTGCTCAGACAGGCATCACACCCCACCGGAACGACTTCCCCGTCCTGCTCCGACCGCTTGCAGGCATCGCACAACAAACGTACCAACCGCTGCGCCACCACCGCCGCCAGACTCGACGACAACAGATACGGCTCGATCCCCATGTCCCGCAAACGGGCCACGGCCCCGATGGCGCTGTTGGTATGCAACGTGGACAACACCAGATGACCGGTCAGACTCGCCTGCACCGCGATGCGCGCCGTCTCCACGTCCCGAATCTCCCCCACCATCACGATATCCGGATCCTGCCGCAAAATGGCGCGCAACCCCCGCGCGAAGGTCAGATCCACCTTGGTGTTGACGTGGGTCTGCCCAATCCCCTCCAGTTCGTACTCGATGGGATCCTCCACGGTCATGATGTTGCGGCTCGACTCGTTCAGACGCCGCAAAATGGCGTACAACGTCGTGGTCTTGCCGGAACCGGTCGGCCCGGTCACCAGAATGATGCCGTTGGGACGATGGATCAGCCGGTCCAACTCCTCACGCATGGCTGGCGTCATCCCCAGTTCCTCCAGGCTCAGGCGGCCGGCCTGCTTGTCCAACAACCGCATCACCACCCGTTCGCCATGACCGGTGGGCAGGGTGGAAACCCGCACATCCACCGGACGCCCCGCAATGCGCAACGCGATCCGGCCATCCTGGGGCAGCCGTTTTTCGGCAATGTCCAGACGCGCCATCACCTTGACCCGCGACGCAATCCAGGGCGCCAGGGCACGCTTCAGATCCAACACCCGGCGCAACACGCCGTCCACCCGGAACCGCACCGACAGGCGATCCTCATACGGCTCCAGATGGATGTCCGAGGCCCCCTTGCGCACCGCGTCGGTCACCAGGGCGTTGATCAGGCGGATGATCGGCGCGTCGTCGGCGCTGTCGGCCAGATCACGGGGTTCGCCGATCGCCTCGGCGGCCTGCGCCAGATCCGGCTCCTCGTCCAACCCGGCCATCTCCTCCATGGCCCGCGCCGAACCCGCCTCGAAGCTGAGCCGCAACCGCTCCTCGAACACCCCGTCGCTCACCCCGGTCAGCCGCAACTCGCGCCGAAACCGACGCCGCAACTCCTGCAACACCACCAGGGAGACCTCGGCGCGATGCCAGATCCGCACCGCGTCCCCCTCCTCCTCCACGCCTCCCACCAGGACGCCATGCCGCCTGGCGAAGGCGTATGGGAGCGACGGCGTCTTGCCGTCCGGATCAGCGGACACGGGAGGACGGAGGCGCGCGCACCGGCTTGGGCGGTGCCTCACGCCGCGCGGGAACAGGGGTGGCGGGGGGAGCCGACGGCGACGAAATCCCGCGATCCATGCGCAACGGGGTTTGCAGCTCCGGCAACAGCGGGGTGCTCCCCTCCAGGGTGACCGGCCCCAGCGCGCGCGGGGCGGCCAGTTGGGTCTCCCGCATGGAGCGGTATTTCTCGTGGGTGAGGCGGATCCCCTCCTCGCGGGTGCGCAGGATCCTGGGACGCAAAAACACCATCAGATTTCTTTTTTCATCCATCGCCCCCTCGGCGCGGAACAAGCCACCCAACAGCGGCAGATCCCCCAGCACCGGGACCTTCTCGGTATTCTGCTGGCGTGCGTCGCGGATCAGGCCGCCCAACACCAGAATCTGCTGGTCGTCCACCAGCACCGAGGTCTTGATGGTGCGGTTGTCGGTATCCCGGTTGCCATAGGCGTCGCGGGTGGCGGCGATCTCCGACACCTCCTGGAGGATCTCCATGCGCACCACGTCCCCCTCGCTGATCTGCGGGCGCACCTTCAGGGTGAGGCCCACGTTCTCGCGGGTGATGGTGGTGAAGGGATTGCCCCCCGGAATGGAGTTGGTCTGGCCGGTGGTGACCGAGATCTTCGAACCGACCATGATCTCCGCCTCCTCGTTGTCCAGGGTGACGATGGTGGGCGTGGAGAGGACATTGTTGGAGGCATCGCTGCTCAAGGCGCGCAGCAGCAAGGCGAAATGGTCGCCGTCCGATCCCCCCATCAACAGGCCGGAGGCCGTGGTGCCGGACGCCGCAGAGGCCGCGCCGGACAACCCCTTGGCCACCAACCCGCCAAGTTGCAACAGGCCGGGATTGGCGCTGGGAAAATTGGTGCCGGTCAGCGCGCCCGGATGATCGCCACTGCCCCCCAGGATGCCCCATTGCACCCCCAGTTCCGCCGCCTTCCTGACCGAAACCTCCACGATGATCGCCTCCACCTGCACCTGCGCCTGACGCACGTCCAGCCGGCGAATGACATCCTGCATGGATTTGAGCAACGCAGGAGGCGCGGTGATCACCAGCGAGTTGGTCCCCTCGTAAGCCTGCACGTTGACGATGCTGTTTTCCGGGCGTTTGTCCTTCTGGGTGTTTTTCAGGTAATCCTGCCCCATGGAGGCCAGCACCTCGGCCATCTTCTTGGCTGCGGCATGACGCAGATCCACCACGCGGGTATTGCCGGCGATCTCCACCGGAATGTCCAGATGGGTGATGATGGTGCGCAGGCGCAGCCGCACCGCCTTGTCGCCGCCGATCAGAATGGAGTTGGTGCGTTCGTCGGCGATGGCGATCGGTTTGACCGGAAGTGTGGCCGGCGGCTGCCCCGGCGTGGTGACCGAGGCGCCCTGCTCCAGGGCGTTGATGACCCGCGCCATCTCCGTGGCGGAACCGTTGCGCAGGGCGATCACCTCCACCTCGCCGTCCGCAGGCTGATCCACCCGCTGCACGATCTGGGCAAGGCGTTCGGTCACGTCGGCGTGGTCGGTCACGATCAGGAGGTTGCCGTCGTCGTTGGCGGCCATGTGGGCCTTGGGGCTGGCCAGCGGACGCAGGGCGGCCAGCAGGCGATTGGCGTTGACGTATCTCAGCTTGAAGACCCGCGTCACCACCTCGCTGCCATCCAGCGTCAGGGAGTCGTTCGGGGAGGCGCTGTATTTCAGTTCGGTGTCGGGCAGGATCTTGACCGCTCCCCCCTCGGTGGGCACGGCGATGTAGCCATGCACCTCCAGAATGGAGAGAAACATCTGATAGAGGTCCTGGTCGGTCATGGGTTTGGAGGAGATGACCGTGACCTTGCCCTTGATCTGCGGATCGAGGATGAAGTTGCGGCCCGTGGCCTGCGCGACGGTCTCGATGAGCGTGGTCAGGTCCGCGCCCTTGAGATTGAGGGTCAGGCTGCCCGCCGTCGCGCTTGCGGCCAACAGGACCCAAACCAGAAAAACAAGAAATCGCAACCGCATGGACACTGGCTCAACACATTCCACAACGCACGCTTTTGACGAGGAGAATCCCTTCCACATGGTCCGCGCCGGCCACGGAGTCCGCTTCCAGCACGGGGCGGGCAGACAAGAGGCGGCTGTGACGCATCCCGAACAGGGTCTCTTCCGGTTCCGGCGCCACGACCCGCCATGAATGATACGTGATAATGCTCCCAAACAGAAGAGCCAACAGCAAAAAGGTGAACACCCGGCGATGATGGCGGAGACGACGTGTCGGCAAAGGCGTGGGGCGGGAAAGACGATGCGTGCGGCAGGCCGGTTGCCGACGCGGACTCCTGGCCGCCTGGTCCAGGGCGCGCAACAGAAGACTCATCCCGTCCTTCCCGCCCATACGTCTCGATGGCGGGAAGGACGGGGGAGGCTCACGGACTCCAGGGCAGTTCCCATCCCTCAGGGGCCACGCCCTGTTTGGGCAGCATGCGCAGGAAGCGGACGCCCAACAGGAAGATCACGCCCGACACGCCCACGCCACCCAGACCGAGAAAGAGTTCCGGCAAGGTCGGGGTATAGCTGCCCACCACGCCATCGAGGAAGGGGCTGGAGACGGCATAGCCGGGGAAAAGGTCGAGGGGATAGGCTTGCCCGGCCAACAGCACATGGCCCACGAAGCAGAAGACGCCAGCCACCACGAAACCGGATGCCAGGGTGATGCCACCCACCCGGTTGCCTATGGAGTGATTGAAGAGCAGGAGCAAGGGAATGATCACCCCCACGCCCCACACCCCGCCCCAGTAGAGCCAGGCCCAACTGCCGGTCAGGATCCAGATTTGCACGTCGTAGGAGGCTGGATCGTAGAAGCGGGTGAATTTCTCCACCACCAGCAGGTAGGCGAAGAGCATCATGAAGAAGATCAACGCATTGCGCATACCGAAGATCAGCCGGTCATCCATAAAGCGGTCGGTATTGCGATAGGCGTAGACCAAAAGCAGGATGCCGATGGCCGTGCCGGAGGTGAGAGATGCGGCGACGAAGGTGGGGGCGGTGATGGCGGAACCGAACACCTCGCGCCCCTGAATCACGCCGAAGATGGAGCCGGTGCCGGTGGTCAGGACCAACCGCCAGCCGAAGGCCACGGTGCCGATGAATTTCTTGTACTGCTTGTACTCGAACATGGACCACAGATAGAGCAGGCACAGGGTCGCAAACCCGGTATACAGGAAGACGTTCCAGGTGAACATGGAGCGGAAGTTCATGTAGACCATGGGCAGAAGCATGTTGTCCGGACGTCCCAGGTCGAGCATCAGCACGGTCAGCCCTCCGGCCAGCAGGGCGATGGAGAGGAAGGCGGAAAAGCGGCCGAACTGCTCGAACTGCTTGACCGCGAAGACCGTGGACATGGAGCCCATGTTCAGGGCGCCGGAGGCCATCACCAGCAGGGAGATGGCGAAGATGTGGGGCAGGCCCCAGACGATCTGGTTGTTCATGCCGGTGACGGCATGGCCGTGGTGCTCGATGTAGAAGAAAGCCCCCACTCCCATCAGGGCCAGGAGCGCCAGGCCGCCCAGGATCCTGAAGAAATGTCCGGAACGTCCCTCGACGACGGAATATTCGCTGAGCATCGTTCCCTCCTAGATTCCCTGATAGTGAACCTGGGGTTTCAGACCCAGATCCGGCCGCATGGTTTGAGTCTTCACCGTCAGAAGTCTTTGGGAGATTTCCGACTGGGGATCGTTGATATCGCCGAAGATCATGGCCCCCTTTTCGGCGCCCTGACAGGCGGCCACGCAGGCGGGTGGTTCGCCGTTGTCGATGCGATGGACGCAGAAGGTGCATTTTTCCACCACGCCCGCCGCGCGGATGGGCACTGCCTTGTTGGTGTTGGCGGGGGGTTTGGTCTTGTAGTAGACCAGCGACCGCGCCTTGTAGGGGCAGGCGATGATGCAGTAGCGGCAGCCGATGCAGCGGTGTTTGTCGATCAGCACCACGCCATCCTTGCGGGTGAAGGAGGCGGCGGTGGGACAGACGTGGACGCAGGGCGGATTTTCGCAGTGGTTGCACAACACCGGGAGGCTCACCGGGGGTTTGCGCAGCCCCTTGTCACGCAGTTCCACCTTGCGGATCCAGTAGATATCCCGTTCCGGATCGCCGAATAGCGGGACGTTGTTTTCCTGACGGCAGGCATCGACACAGGCCGTGCAACTGGCGGAGCATTTGGTGGTATCGATGAGCATGGCCCATCGTTTTGGCGGTGGGGATTCCGCAGGATCCTTGGGGGCGTCCGAGGGCGTCTGGGGCGCGGCCACCAGGTACATGCCCGGGGCCAGGACCACCCCGGCGGCGATGGCTCCTCCCAGTCCCAATACCGATCTTCTATCCATGGTCATGACTGAAGCTTCCGAAAAGGGTCATTTGGGATATTGATGACACTCGAAACAGTTGGGCGCCACGGCCACGTAGGCATGGCAACGGTCGCAGAACCGTTCCCGGCTTTGGTGGCAATCGGCGCAGGCGAGAAAGGATTCCGCCTTGACGAATTTCCCTTCCCGCACGGTCGCCTCGCGTTTGTGTTTCAAAAAGTCCATATGATTGCGACGCATCCACTCCGGGTCGCGCACGCAGGGTCCCCGCACGGCCTTTTCCGGCTGTGGGGGCGCGGCCCAGCTCCCTTGCGGGAGCAGGACCAGAACGGCCAGCATGAACAACAGCAGGCCAACGATGCCTTTCCGGAAGGAGATCCGCGACCGATCTCCGACCGGGAGTATGGGAGAATTCACGGTTGCGCCTCCTCCATGTTCCGTCACAGCCAGGCGTGGGTGGAGTGTTTTTCCACCAGTTCCACGAAGCCTTCGTAATCGGTGACCTTGACGCCGGGCACCAGCTCGGTCAGGGCGCGGGCCTGGAGGTCGGCCTGAAGGGCGTAGACCTCGGCCGTGGCCATGGCCTGCGAGAGCATGTCGCTCTTGCTGGTGTCGGCCTGGGCGGCGAGCACGCCGTCCTCGATCAGGAGGATGACGTCGCCGGGACGGGTGAAGCGGATGCAGCTTTCCAGGGTGGTGTTCTGGAAGGGGGATTTGTTCACGGTATGCAGCATGGCCAGAATTCCTTAGAAGGCAAGAATATTGTGCTGTTCGGCCATCATGGCCGCGATTTCGTCGCTATCGACCACCTGGGGTTTGATCGGCTCCTCGGTATCCTCGTCCTCGCCGATCACCAGCAGGTCGTCCTCGCTCATGCCGCGCTCCTCCATGGATTGGCGATCCACGAAGACCTTGGTGATCTCGTAATCGACCAGAGCGCCGTAGGTGGCCGCGAAGCCCTTGATGCCCAGCGCCTTGGTATTCTGGCCCTGTTTGACGGCGAAGACCCCGTCGTCCACGAAGACCACCGAGATGTCCGCGTCGTAGGCGGCCATGATCAGCTTGACCTCCAGGCCCTCATAGACGTAGATGGAGCCATGCGGCGCCTTGCGCACGGTGAACATGATCTTTTTCTTTTCTTCCGACATCGCGCGCGCTCCTTATCAGTCGCCGAAGACCACGAGCCGGTCGGCTTCGATGGCCATCATGGTCAATTGTCCAAGTCCGGAGATCCGGACGTTCGGCACCAGGACGTCGTCCACGATGCCACGCCGTTTGGCCGCCGCGATGCAGACGACGATATCGATGCCGGTGGCGCCGAGTTGCGACCAGCGGTTGGCGATATGCCGGTCATCCTGGGGGGGTTCCATCAGCTTGGTGACATTATAGACACCATCATGATAAAAGAAAATGCCCTTGAACTCGTGTCCGCGTTTCAAGGCGGCCTGAATAAAATTATAGGCCGTATCCGAGGCCTCGTGATTATAAGGCCCTTCGTAAATACATACCGCAAGTTTCATGGTTCCGATCTCTCTCTCATGGTTACGGGGGGGCGCCGGACATCATCGTCCATACATCGCATCAGTATATCACGATTTGTTGATATTGAAACCGACTATGTTGATTTTTTTTTGCCGGCCCAAAAATCGGCCAGAAACCCTGCCCACCCCTCGGCGGCCAGGGCGTGAAAATGGGCATAGCAGGCCAGGATGTTGCGGTAGAGGATGCCATCGCCTTCGCCATCCACCCCGAACCCCCGGCGGACCCGGAAGGCGTGACGGATCCCCTCGCCCTGACGGATGACGCGGGAGTGGTGGAATTCATGGCAGCGGATGCGCCGCCCCTCTCCTGGCCATGGCAGCAGGCCGCTCCCTTCGATCTCCATGTACCCGTAGCCGACGGGCTTGGCTTCCATGCTCAGGGCGATGGGGAGCGCGCCGATCATGGCGGCCTCGCGACCGCCCCAGACGAGGGATTCGGCCAGGACCATCAGCCCGCCGCATTCGGCGTAGACGGGCATTCCGGTCTCGGCGGCATCCCGGATGCGGCTCAACAGGGGCCGGTTGGCGGCCAGGCGTTCCATGAACACCTCCGGGAAGCCGCCGCCGATGTAGAGTCCGTCGGCCTCCGGGAGCGTGGCGTCGTTGAGCAGGGAAAAGGGGCGCAGTTCCACGCCGAGGGTTTGGAGCGCCTCCAGGTTTTCCGGATAATAGAAATGGGTTGCCTGGTCCATGGCCACCGCCACCCGGACGCGCGAGGCCGGGAGCGTGACGGCCCGTGGGGTTGGCGCGGGCAGTGGCGGGGCGGAGCGGGCCAGTTCCAGGATCCCCGCCACGTCCACGTGTCGGGAGATGAAATCGCGAATCGTCAGGATGCGTTCCAGGAGGGGTTCCTCCTCGGCCACGGGTTGCAGGCCGAGGTGGCGTTCCACGATGGCGATCGCGCCGGAGCGGGGCAGGCAGCCGAGCACCGGCAGCGGGCAATAGCGTTCCAGGACCTGGCGCAGGCGTTTTTCGTGGCGCGGGGAGGCGACGTTGTTGAGGATCACGCCCCGGATCCAGCCGCCGTCCGGAAAGGCGAGATGGCCGTTGATCAAGGGGGCGATGCCGCGTGAGGTCCCCTTGCAATCCACCACCAGGATCGCCGGGGTTTGCAGCCGTTTGGCCAGGGCGGCGCTGCAATCCCCGCCTTCCAGGTCCTGGCCGTCGAAATAGCCGTGATTGCCCTCGACCAGGGCGACGTCGCAGCCGGCGGCATGGGCGAGAAAATGGTCGCAAACCGCCTCTTCCCCCATCAGATGAAAATCCAGATTGCGGCACACATGGCCGCTGGCCTTGGCGAGCCACATGGGGTCGATGAAATCCGGCCCCTTCTTGAAAGCCCGCACCGTCAGGCCGAGCTGTTTCCACGCCGCCGCCAGGCCGATGGTGACGGTGGTCTTGCCGCAACTCTTGCGCGGGGCGGTGATCATGATCCGTGGCGACATGCATCCATCTCCGGGGAGGGAATCGACCGGGGCGGGTCGCACATGCCACCGCGCGCCGGAATCGGACCATTGTACCCCAGCCCATTTTCCGGACACAAGTTCATGATGACGGAGTGCTCTCCGAGGCCAGCGTTCCTGCTGCGGTCATCCCTTGCTCAGTGGTTTCGTCGCCGTCTTACCATGAAAGTCCGCCACGCGGCAATGTGAGAATTGAGCATGTTCTCCAAATTATGGTACAAATGAAGATCATCAGTGCCAACAGAAGAAAGGGAGAACGGTCATGGCAAAGCGTTCGATCATCCGGGCGCGGATTGAACCGTCCGTCAAAAACGATGCCGAGGCAATCTTGCAGGCTCTTGGGATTTCCGCGACGGAAGCGATCACCTTGTTCTATCGGCAAGTGGTCATGCATCGTGGCCTGCCTTTCCTGATCAAATTGCCTAATGAAACCACACGCAATGCCATGCAAGATGCCCTGGCAGGGCAGCATCTCACCGAATGGGAGAATCTGGAAGATCTCCGAGCGAAATATCGATAGATGTCGCTCGTCATCCGCCTGCCCGTCATCGTCCACACACACTATCCGTACCGGCACCCACTCCGATTTATTTTCTTGAGGCGAAGCACGACGCGATACGCCAACTGGCTGCCATTGGCATGGCGCCTGGATAATTTTTGATTTTTATTATAATAATATTTATAAATATAATTAATATTTTCTAAACGCCTGCTCGTTTCAGCATCTCCAGTATTGCCGCCTTTCCCGCATCATCCATCCGCCCCATGTGCGACAAGATCGCGGCAAGGGTATCATCCTCGGCGTAAAAGTAGGGAACGGGGCAGCCCAGGACGGCGGCAATGCGTTTCATGGTCTGAAAGTCAGGTACGTGCTTGTCCCGCTCGTACTGGTTCATCCTGGCGCTTGCGCCAGAGGGGTCCATCCCGGCGGCAATTCCCAGGTCGGTTTGAGAGAGATTCAACCGGTCTCTCGCCTCCTTGAGTCGCTTTGCTATCGGTGTCCTGGCCATCTTGGTCCATGCCCATGAAGTTGACGTGGACTAAGATTTTCTTAGCTTACCTCTTGCAAGGATACTAAGGAATCCTTAGAATCGTACCTGTGATTGCCAATTCTTCCAGGTACGCCAACGGGTCCCCAATGCGCCAGACCGTCCTCATCGTCATGGGAGTGCTATTGCTGTTCCCATGCCCGCAATCGATCCACGGCGAGGGACGACGGATCTATGGTGACCTGGAAGGAGCGATCTACCTGAACAATTACCAATTTTTTAAGGAGTCCCCTGCCGGGGAAAGCCGGCGGCGAACCGTTGCAAGCGTTGCCCCTCGACACGGGCCTCGGCCAGCAACTGGTTCCAGTCATCAGGCGGATGGCCGCTTTCGAGCATCTTGCCAAACACCCGGTACGCGTCGTCACTGCTCTCGTAGGCACGCCTGGTCTTTTCGTCGTTGACCCAGGCGAACACGATCACCTTGCCTGAAGCACGATAACGAAAAAAAATCCGATACTGTTGGAAAAATTTCGCCCGGCACCAATGCTTGTAATGATCGCCAAGCGTGCCGCCTTGCCGATACTCCGGTCGGGACGGATCTTGCGGGATGACATCGAATGCCAATTTCGTGATGGCCGCCAGACGCTTGCTGGCATTCCTGTTCACGTACCCGACCGGGTCCAATTGCCGAAATGCCTCGACCTGCCGAAACAGTCCCTCGATTTGGACGAGGAACAGTGGATGCGCGAAAAGCCTCCAGCCATGAACGACCAAAGGTTCCGGCGGGTTCCTGTTCATGCCTCGTCATCCGCCGGCAACGCGGAGGCGAAATCGACATCGATATCGCCCACCAGCGCCTGAAGCCGTTGCACCAGGCCGGCATCCACAGGGTGGAGGCGTTCGGAATGGTTGACCATATCGCTTTCCAGGAACTCCAGAAACCGTCCAAGCACCGGGTCCTCGCCATCGGGGGTTTCGACGCGGGTAAGCGCCACTTCGCCGTTGGGGCGAATGGTATAGCGGATCTTGTCGCGCTTGCCGAGCCGAAGCGCACGGCGTACCGTCTCCGGCACCGTGGTCTGGTAGCGATCGGTGAGCTTGGATTCGATTTCAAGGGTGGCAGGCATGTCGATCTCCGATTCAAGGAGTTGGGATGCCCTGTATGGTAATGCAAACGCCTTACCATGTCAATGCAATTGCATTGTGCGTCACAGATCCATGGTGACCTGGAAGAAACGATCCATCCCCCAATAGTGGCAGCACGCCCTCCCCGACCCCATGCGGATGGGGCATGCATCGCCAACTTGTCTCCGGCAATGGGGTGGGGTATCATCCACGCAATCTTGCGCGCATGGACTACATTCGGCACCGGTTGACAAGCATGACGATCAGACAAAAAATCATCAATACGGTACCTTGGTTGGTATTGGCCATCGGCCTGACCACGACCCAGATCCTGCGGCAAACGGCGGCAACCGATGCATTACACGATCTGCAAACCGAATTCGCCTATCAGACGAAAGAGGTGACCATCCGCATCCAACAACGCCTGGCGGCCTATGTGCAAGTGCTGCGCGGGGGCAAGGGGCTGTTCTCGGCCTCGCGGGAGGTGAAACGCGAGGCGTTCCGGCAATACGTGGCCACCTTGGAACTCGGAGAGAATTATCCCGGCATTCAAGGGGTGGGATATTCGGTCATCGTTCCCCCAGAGGAAAAAGAGACCTACATCCGAACGATACGCCAGGAAGGATTTCCGGATTTCACCATCCGCCCACCGGGCGAACGGGAACTCTATTCCAGCATCATGTTCCTGGAACCCTTCGCGGAACGCAATCTGCGCGCCTTCGGCTTCGACATGTATTCTGAACCGGTGCGCCGCGCCGCCATGAGCCGGGCGCGCGATTCCGGACAGGCGGCCATGTCGGGCAAGGTGAAACTGGTCCAGGAAGACCGCGGCCGCGTCCAGGCCGGCATGTTGATCTACGTTCCGGTCTACCGCATCGGCGCCTCCCTGGATACGGAAGCGGATCGGCGGACCAACATCATCGGATGGAGCTACGCGACCTTTCGCATGGACGACCTCATGGCCGGCATCCTCGGTGGGCGGTCGCAGGAGATCGATCTGGAAATCTTCGACGGCGACTCCATCTCCCCCGATACCCTGCTTTATGACGCCGATGGCAGCCTGTCGATAACCAATCAAAATCATTCATTATTTCAAACCACGCAGGTCATCGAATTCGCGGGTCACCCCTGGATGATCCGGCTGCACTCCCTGCCCGCCTTCGAGGAGCGCCTGGATACCCACCGCGCCACGGTGATGCTCTATTCCGGGGGATTGGCGAGCGGATTGCTGGCCCTGCTGGTCTGGCTCCTGGCCAGCGGTCGCGAACGTGCCCTGCGCCTGGCGCAATCCATGACACGAGAGTTGCAGGAAAGCGAATTCCGCTGGAAATTCGCCATCGAGGGCGCCGGCGACGGCCTCTGGGACTGGGACATCCCGGCTGGCGCCGTCTACTACTCGCAACGATGGAAGACGATGTTCGGTTTGGCCGACAACGAAATCGGCAACGGTATCGACGCGTGGGAAAAACGTCTGCACCCCGATGACCGGGCGGCGACCATGGCGACGGTCGAGGCCTGTCTCGACGGTGACATGACCACCTACGCCAACGAACACCGCATGCGATGCAAGGACGGCAGTTGGAAATGGACCCTGGCGCGGGGCATGGTGGTTAAACGCTCGGCGGACGGAAAACCGTTGCGCATGATCGTCACCCAGTCCGACATCTCGGAGCGCAAACAGGCGGAAGAGGCCCTGATCCTCTCCGGCAAGATCATCGATACCGCCAACGAGGCGATCGTCATCACCGACCTCGACGGCGTCATCCAGAAGGTCAACAACGCCTACGAGACCATCACCGGCTTTAGCCGCGCGGAGGTGCTGGGCAAGACTCCGGCGATCTCCAAGTCGGGCCGCCACGACGCATCCTTCTACCAACGGATGTGGCAAGGACTGCGGGAAGAGGGACGCTGGGAAGGGGAGATCTGGGACCGCCGCAAGGACGGCGCGCTCTATCCCAAGTGGCTTTCCATCAACACGGTCCACAACACCGCTGGCGTTCCCACGCACTACGTCGGCATTTTCTCCGACATCAGCGAGCAAAAGGCCACGGAACGCAAACTGCTCAACCTGGCCTACTACGACCCCCTCACCGAATTGCCCAACCGCGCCATGTTCCGCGAACGGCTCACCCACGAACTGGCCACCGCCCATCGCCATCAGCAGGGGGTGGCCCTTTTCTTCATCGACCTGGTCCGCTTCAAGTTCGTCAATGACACCTTGGGCCACGCCGCCGGAGACGAACTTCTGCGCATCGTGGCCAAGCGGCTGACGGCCAAGGTGCGAAAAAACGACACCGTGGCCCGCCTGGGGGGCGACGAGTTCACCGTGATCCTCACCGACGTGAAACACCCGGAACAGATTTCCGCCATCGCCCAGGGGATGATCGACTCCCTGCGGACGCCACTGACCCTCATGGAACAGGAGGTGAACATCGGCGGCAGCATCGGCATCGCCCTGTATCCGGGCGACGGCCACGATTTCGACTCTCTCACCAAACACGCGGACATGGCCATGTACCTGGCCAAAGAAAAGGGACGCAACAACTTTCAGTTCTTCTCCGACGAACTCCAGACCCGCATCTTCGAGCGCGTCACCCTGGAGGAGGAACTCACCAAGGCGATTGCGCGCAACGAGCTGCTGCTCCACTTTCAGCCCAAGTTCGAACTGGCCGGCAACCGGGTGGTGGGGATGGAGTCCCTGGTGCGTTGGGAAAAGCCGGGCGTGGGTCTGGTCTCCCCCGCCAGGTTCATTCCGCTGGCCGAGGAGACGGGACTGATTCTGCCCATGGGGGAGTGGATCCTGGAAAACGCCTGTCGCCAGTCCGTGGCCTGGAACCAGGGGGACACATGCCCCTTGCAGGTGGCGGTGAATCTCTCCGCCCGCCAGTTCCAGCAACCGGATCTCATCGCCAAGGTGCAGGAAACCCTGTGGCGCACGGCCTTGCCGCCGGAGTGCCTGGAACTCGAAATCACCGAGAGCATGCTGATGGGCAATATCGAGGAGTCGATCACCATCATGCGGAATCTGCGTGAGCTTGGGCTGAGCCTGGCCATGGACGACTTCGGCACCGGTTATTCGTCGCTGAACTATCTGAAGCGCTTCCCGGTGAACACCCTCAAGATCGACCAGTCGTTCGTGCGCGACCTCACGCGGGACTCCAGCGACGCCGCCATCGTGCGGGCGATCATCGCCCTGGCGCGGACGCTGGGCCTGAAGGTGGTGGCGGAAGGGGTGGAGAACGTCGAACAACTCGAGTTTCTGCGCGAGCACGGCTGCCATCAGGTCCAGGGCTATTACCTGTCGAAGCCCTTGCCTGGCGACGCGTTCGCCCGCTTCGTGGGGCTGACGAGCCAGCCACCCATCCCCGGTTAGCGCATAAGGAGAAGACCCTTGGGAATCGCCACCGACATCATCACGATCGTGCTGGTTGCCTTGCTGGGCGGCGGCATCGCCCACCTCCTGAAACAGCCCCTCATCCTCGGTTACATCCTGGCCGGGGTGCTGGTTGGCCCTCATGTCAGCACCATGGGCGTGGTCCAGATTCACGACATCGAGTTGCTGGCCGAAATCGGGGTGGCCCTGCTGATGTTCGCCCTGGGGCTGGAGTTCTCCTTCAAGGAGCTGAAACCGGTACGCAAGGTGGCCCTGCTGGGCACCCCATTGCAAATGGCGGCCTGCATCGCCCTGGGGTACGGAATCGGACGCCTGGCGGGGCTGGACTGGATCGCCAGCCTCTGGTTCGGGGGCATGGTCTCCTTGTCGAGCACCATGGTCATTTTAAAAACCCTGACCAACCAGGGCTGGATGGGCACTCTCTCCAGTCGGGTGATGATCGGCATGCTGATCGTCCAGGACCTGGCCGTGGCCCCCCTGATGATCATCCTGCCGCAACTCCAGCAACCCGACATGGGCATGAAGATCCTGGGCGCCGCCGCCATCAAGGGGTTTCTCTTTCTTGGCGGCATGGTTCTGCTGGGCACGCGGCTGATCCCCTGGCTCATGCGCCACATCGCCCATCTGAACTCGCGGGAACTCTTTACCCTCTCCTTGCTGGCGGTCGGTCTGGGGGTGGGTTACGCCACCCATCATGCGGGGCTTTCCTTTGCCCTGGGGGCCTTCATGGCCGGGATCGTCCTGGGGGGATCCCACTTCGGGCACCAGGCCTTGAGCGACATCACCCCGGTGCGCGATCTTTTCGCCATGCTCTTTTTCGTCTCGGTGGGCATGATGCTCGACCCGCGCTTCCTGATCGAGAATGCCGGCGTGGTCAGCCTGCTGGTGGTGGGGGTCAGCCTGGGCAAGGGTTACATCTTTCATGCCATCGCGCGTCTTTTCGGCTATCGGCGGGTGGTCCCCTGGGCCGTGGGACTGGGACTCTTCCAGATCGGCGAATTCGCCTTCGTGCTGGCCAGAACCGGCCAGGCGAGCGGCAGCATCGATCAGCGCACCTACTCCCTGTTCCTCACCACCACCATCATGACCATGTTGATCACCCCCCTGATTTCGGGCCACACCGCGCTCATTTACGCCTGGCGGAAAAAACGGCACGATCCGGAGCCGCCGGTGGTCTACAACCTGCCCGCCACCACGGTTTCCGGCCATGTGGTCGTGGTGGGAGGGGGACGCGTGGGACGGCAATTGATGGAGATGCTCGGCAAACTCGGCCTTTCCCTGGTGGTGGTGGAGAGCAATCAGCGTCGCCTGGACGAGGCGCTGGCCAAGGGGTATCCCGTGGTTTTCGGTGACGCCACCCGTGAAACGGTCCTCGAAGCGGCCCATGTCGCCAACGCCAGGCTGATGCTGGTCACCATCCCGGACCTTGTCACCTCGTGCGCCACCATCGCCAGGGCACGCGAGGCGAATCCCGAACTGCGGGTGATCGGACGGGTCTCCAGCCTGGAGCATATCGAGGAATTGCGTCTGCTGGAGGTGCGGGAGGTGGTGTGGCCCTACCTGGAGGCGGGGGTGGAGATGGCCCGCCTGGCCATGAACGCCCTCAACCTGCCGGCCATGGCCATCGAACGCCTGTCGCACCAGGCCCGCCGTTCGCTCTATTCCGCGCTCGACACCCTCCCTCCCCCTGACGCGACCGGCCCCCAATGCAAAATGGAAGAGCGCTTCGACCTGGAGTGGGTCCCGGTCGCCCACGACGCGGCCATCGCCGGGCGCACGATCCTGGAACTCGATCTGCGCCGCACCAGTGGGGCGACCGTGGTGGGGGTCATTCGCCAGGGCGGGTTGATCGTCAATCCCGATGCCGAATTCCGTTTCGCGGCAGGTGACCTGGCCGCCATCATCGGCGACGACGAGGCGCGCAACGGCTTCAACCGCCTGGCGGGACAAGAAACGTCCGATCCAGATCTTACATCATGACGCTCATGAGTGCGCATCATCCAATTATTGTTGCTTGTCGGCGAACGGTCCAAGTTCCTCTTTCAACCATGGAAACAGATTTCCCTGGATCTTCAGCCAATATATTGATAAACTGTCCCTCAGTGTCATCGCCCGTGAGCCTTTCCGTTGATTGCTTTTCTGCAAGTCCAATCATAGCAGAAAAGGCCGCAGATGTCTCGAAAAACAGGCCGTGAAAACGGAAAAATCGGTGCATTTTGAGAGGGTTGTAATTACATCTCTCCAATGGTGAAGGGTGTTCGCTAACGGTTAAGTATGAGCCAGGAAGATTTGGCCCATGCCCTTGGGGTGAGCTTTGCCACGGTCAACCGATGGGAGAATGGTAAAACCATGCCGTCCAAGATCGCCCGCAGACAGTTCGACGATTTCTGTGAGAAATGGGCTTTAGTCGAGAGCAGTCATCTTAAGGGACGCAATGGATGAACGGAGAAACCCACCGCCAGTTGGCCAATTTCATCTGGGGCATTTGCAATCTGCTCCGTGGCCCCTATAAACGCAATGAGTACCGCAAAGTCATCCTGCCACTCACCGTTCTGCGCCGCTTTGACTGCCTGTTGGCTCCCACCAAGCTGGCTGCTCTGGAGAGGCATCGGGAAATCAAGACCAAGCCTGACACTGTCGTTCGGAGGCTTTTGGAGGACACCACTGGCTACAAGTTTTACAACCTCTCCCGACTGCAGTTTGACAAGAATGCCGCACATTCCCTGCTGAACGACCCCAACAACCTTGCCCCCAACCTGAACAGCTACATCAACGGATTTTCGCCAAATGTCCGGGCAATTATGGAGCGGTTTGGATTTGATCAGCAAATTGCCCGCATGGCGGAAAAGAACGTCCTGTTTGAGGTGATCAAGGCCTTTGCAGCCATAGATCTCTCTCCCCAACGGCTGGATGGCATGCAAATGGGGTATGTATTCGAGCATTTGATCCGGATCGGGGCGGAACAATCCAATGAGGAGGCCGGGGAGCATTTCACGCCTCGCGAGGTCATCAAGCTGATGGTCAATCTGCTTTTGGCTCCTGAGGAAGATCTTGCCCGCAGCCATGTGGTAAAGACCATCTATGACCCCGCCTGTGGCACCGGCGGCATGCTGTCGGTAGCAGAAGAGTATATCCGCAACCTGAACAGGGAGGCGCAGCCCAAATTGTTTGGCCAGGATTGGAATGACGAAGCCTGGGCAGTCTGCAAGTCCGATATGCTGATCAAGGGTGAGGATTCAGACAACATCGTTCAGGGCGACACCTTTACCCGTGATGGCTTCGAGCAGACCGGGGACGGCAGCAAATGGACCTTTGATTACATGCTGGCCAATCCGCCATTCGGTGTGGAGTGGAAACAGCAGCAGAAGGCAATCCAGCACGAGGCCGACACCCTGGGCTTTGCCGGTCGGTTTGGCGCGGGTACGCCACGCATCAATGATGGGGCATTGCTGTTTCTTCAGCACATGATCAGCAAGCGGAGAACCCCAGAGCAGGGGGGCAGCCGCATCGGCATCGTATTCAACGGTTCGCCACTCTTCACCGGGGACGCAGGCAGTGGAGAGAGCGAAATTCGCCGATGGATTATTGAAAACGACTGGCTGGAGGCCATTGTTGCCCTGCCGGAACAGCTTTTTTACAACACCGGCATTGCCACCTATGTGTGGATTGTCACCAACCGCAAGGAACCCCAACGCAGGGGCAAGGTGCAGTTGATTGATGCCCGGAACTTTTGGGTGCCTATGGAAAAATCCCTGGGCAACAAGCGCCGCCGCATTGGTGATCCGAGTGACAAGCCCAGAGATCCCGATCATATCGCCGAAATCACCCGTATTTATGCGGGTTTTATCGATGGAGAAACCCGCACCTTCATCTTGGATGGTCAGGAAAAAAAATTAGTGGTCAGTAAGATTTTTGACAATGATGGTTTTGGTTTCAATAAAATCACCGTTGAGAGGCCGTTGCGGCTCAGTTTTCAGGCCACTTTGGGGCGCATTGCTCGCCTTGAAGACCAGACGGCCTTCCGCAATCTGGCCACCAGCACCAAAAAGAACGAGACCATTCGTCAACAGGAGATTGCCGAGGGCCAGCAGCGTCAGCAGGTCATCCGTGATCTGCTGACGGCTTTTGCCGACAAGCATGGCGAAAAGCTTTACAAAGATCGCAAGGCATTTCTCGTGGATTTGAGAGAAGTTGATCGTGTCCGAGGAGTGCGGCTTGCCGCACCTGAATTGAAGGCTGTGCTGGATGCCCTCTCCGAACGGGATGAAGGTGCTGCCATTTGTACTGACCGTCAGGGAAATCCTGAAACAGATACAGAATTGCGCGATACCGAGTCGGTGCCGCTCAAGGAGAGAATTCAGGATTATTTCCGGCGTGAGGTGCTGCCCCATGTGCCTGACGCCTGGATTGACGAATCCAAAACCAGGGTGGGTTATGAAATTCCCTTCAACCGTTATTTCTATCGCTACGAGCCGCCGCGTCCTCTGGAAAAAATCGAACAGGACATCAAGGGTCTGGAGGAAGAGATTGTAGCATTGCTCAGGGAGGTGACCGCATGAATGATCCCATTCCTTTCATGCAACCGCGCATGGTTGGCGAACGTTTCCAGAGGCATGCCATTCCTCTAGAGATGCTCAAAGATCTTGCCGTGTTGGATGAAATGATTATTGAGGTGGCCAAGTGGTGTTACCTGCAGGATCATCCTGGACGGCAACGTTCGCCACGGGGGTTCACCGATGGCATTTCCCTCAAGTTGACGGGCATCGCGGAAGGCAGTGCAGTGCCCCAGGTGAGTCTGTTTATGGAGACTCCTGGTGTCCTTTTTTCCGCTAATCAGGTCTATCTCGAACTGGCTAGAGAACGCTTTTGTGGAGCCATCAACGCTGCTGCGAACGATGAAAAGATCACGGACTATTTGCCAGAAAACCTGTTGGGATACTTTGATCGCCTGGGTCGGAGCCTTCGAAATGGCGAGATGATCGAATTTGATCCGAACAATGCTCTTCGTCCGGCCCGTCTGGATAAATTGATACGCCGTAAACTGGTGTTGGCATCAAGAATCAAAGAGTACACAGATGAGATCGTCTTGAGAGGAACTGTTCCTGAAATTGATCAGGCAAACATGACTTTTGAAGTAGAAACCATTGGTGGGTCAAAGGTTGTGGCCAGAATGAGGCTTCAACAGTTGGAAACCGTGCTTGCTGCAATTCGTGGATATCAATCCGGTGATCGTCTTATGGTCCAAGGTGTCGGACGGTTTGATGGTAATGGACGCCTCAAGGGCATCGATGAGATCGAACATATCTGCATCCTGGATCCACTGGACGTAACGGCACGATTGGAGGAGTTCCGATCCATACGGGATGGTTGGTTGGAGGGCGAGGGATATGCCCCAAGTCGGGATGGATTGGATTGGCTAACAGACGCCTTTGGACGCAATTACCCTGAGGGACTGCCGTTGCCCTATCTCTATCCTTCGGCGGAAGGAGGGATCCAGGCGGAATGGTCTTTGGGGCGGCACGAGATATCCCTGGAAGTGGATTTGAATACCAAGCAGGCAGAATGGCATGATCTGGACATGGACACCAAAGAGTGGAACGAGCATACCTTCCATCTCGCCTCTCCAGAAGAGTGGATCATGCTGGCAGATCGGCTTCGCTGCCTGACCGGGGAGAACAGGGTATGAAGGATGAAACCGTGCTCCTGCGACAGATCCATCCAAACTTCGTCCAGGGTGGACGGGTGATCTCCTCAGCTTTCAGCCCCACGCCCAAGGATAAAAAATTACTCTCGACCTACAACGGCGATCTCATCAAACCCGAGAACGCTTGGGTATATCACAATCGCCGTCCAAACTGCTCTTCCATGGGTATCATGGGGATTACGGTAGGGGAGTGCAGATCACTATCCCTGCCGACCCGTCCTGATCCCACGCCTTACCCAGAACATGCAGTCATAGATTTTTCCGACTTCACCAATGGCGAGACCAAGGCTAAGGCCAAACTGTTACGGGACATGGCTGTCGAGCGTGGTTGGCTCTACCAAGCAACTGCCAGTCAGGTGGGGGTAGAACGATGACAATTTATATGTCTGCCATGGAGATGTCAGCCTGGACGTCCCAACCGGAAATCGATGGACAAGTTGTCAAGGAATTCTTGACAACTGCCGCCACTCCGACTTTAAAGACCTTGGAGGCGGTAAAACAGGTTTTAGAGTCGAAGGGAGTCCTTCGGTGAATAGGAAGCCCTATCCTTGCTATAAGGCCAGCGGCGTGCCATGGCTGGGCGAGGTGCCGGAGCATTGGGATGTGAAGCGGCTCAAAATGGCTTCGCAATTGTCGGACAAGAAGGTTGAAGCTGACGACGCCAATCCTTTGCCATACATCGGATTAGAAAATATAGAATCGTGGACAGGAAAATTGCTATCGATTGATCCTGATGTTGCGCCAACCGGGATTGCTCATAGCTTTCAAGCAGAGCATACGCTTTTTGGAAAGCTTCGCCCCTATTTGGCAAAAGCCTGCAACCCAGATTTTCCCGGTCTGTGTTCAACTGAGTTGTTGGTGATAGAAGGAAAAAACTTTGACCGCCGAGCCCTTCTTTACTGGATGTTGGCAGATGGGTTTGTGAACCTTGTTGACTCGTCAACCTATGGTTCCAAAATGCCCCGGGCAAACTGGAATTTCATTGGCAATTGCCGACTTCCGGTTCCTCCCCGCCCCGAACAAACCGCCATCGCCGATTTCCTGGACCGGCAGACCGGGCGCATTGATTTGTTGATGCAGAAAAAGCGTGAGTTGATTGCCCGCCTCAAAGAGAAGCGCACGGCTTTGGTTGCCCGCACCGTCACCCGTGGTCTGCCCCCCGATGCTGCCAGGGAATTCGGGCTGGAACCGCACACCCGCTTTAAGGATTCCGGCATCGACTGGCTGGGTGAGGTGCCGGAAGGGTGGGAGATCATTCCGCTAAAATTCAAGTTTCCTCGTCTTTACTCGGGAGTCAGCGTCAATTCAGAAAATATTCCTGTTAAAGATGGTTTGATGGGAATACTGAAAACCAGCTGTGTCCATGGGAATTATTTTCATCCAGAAGAAAATAAAAAAGTTCTTGACGATGAATTAGGCAGAGTAATATGTCCAGTTACAGAGAATAGCTTGATTATTAGCAGGATGAACACCCCAGATCTTGTTGGTAACTGCGGCTATGTTGAGATTGACCACCCAACTCTATACCTGCCTGATCGTCTTTGGATCGCACAATTTAGTAAGCACAAGGCAATGCATGGAAAATTCGCATGGTACTTGGTTACCTCTCATGGGTTGTCATGCTTGAATGGGGTATTAGCAACCGGAACAAGCGGTAGCATGAAAAATTTATCTCAGGACGCTTTTTTAAATATTGTGGTGGCATTGCCAGCCGAGGTTGAACAAACCGTCATCGCTACCTACCTCGACCGCGAAACCGCCAAGCTGGATCGCCTGACAGAAAAGGTGAAAACAGCCATCACCCGGTTGCAGGAATACCGCACTGCCCTGATCACTGCTGCCGTCACCGGCAAGATTGATGTGCGTGAGCAGGCAGCATGATCCGCTACGATCCACATGCGGAATTTCAAATCGTGCGCCGAGGTCTTGAAAAGGCGTGGATTGAGCGGGTGATATCTGCGTCAGAAGAGATGGAACAGCGGGGAGACAAGCTTTCCCTTTTGGCCTGTTTCCCCGAACGGGGCAAGATGCTGCGCGTCGTGGTGCGGCAGGACGATCCCGAATATGTCATTACGGCCTACTTTGACAGGAGAAAACCATGCGTGTGAGAGTGGACGCCCAATCGGATACCATCTACCTGGATTTGACCCAGGGTGATATCGAAAGCAGCGAAGAGGTGGCGGATGGTATCATTCTTGACTATGATGCCCATGGCCGGATGGTGGGCATCGAAATTCTGGATGCATCAAAAAAATCCCAGGATAGAAACACATTACAAAGTTTGACCATGGAACTTGGGAAAGTGGCGTGATTTTTCCCTGCACCGCATATTCAACCACCTCTATCAATGACAAGATTGATTGTATAACTAAAAGATATGAATGAATATGAAATTGAAAACTTCGGGGAATACCTGCGCATCGTCCGGGATGAGGTGGGCAGCAAACAGCGCAATAGCAATCCCATCCGCCACTATTTCCGAGGGCAGAGCAAAAGGGTGGATCAAGGTTATGACTTGAAACCATCCATAGGTCGTTACCACCGATTGAATAGCCGCAGCCCCGAAGATCGCCATTTTCTTGAACGGGACGTCCTGGAGACTTTCAGCAATCATTTGCTCACATACGTCTCCCATCTGCCCCGTAATGATTGGGAAGCGTTGGCTATCGCCCAGCACCACGGTCTGCCCACTCGTTTAATGGATTGGACCACCAACCCCCTGGTGGCGCTTTATTTTGCCACGCGTGAGACCAAAAAAGGCGCGGACGGTAAACCCTTGGACAGTGCCGTTTATGTACTGATCAGCGAACCTGCCAAATACAGCGATTTGAGACGGCGACGATTTGATAGTGCTGGCGAGGTGGATGGCTCTGGATCAGGGGAGAGGTATGGTTCCGGGAGAGGTTATGATGATAGTTCTGGAGATGGAAGTGGCTCTGGATCAGGAGCCGGGCATGGTGATGGTTCCGGATCAGGGGCTGGATATGGTTCAGGTGTAGGTAATGATGACGGTTCAGGAGAAGGCTACGGAGCGTTTTTGGATGATGAGCCGGAGAGTGAGTCCACCAAAGTGGAACCGAAACAAGAGGCAAAAAGTCACTCCAAAACTGATACCGATCTTTCCCCATTCGATATCACTGGCAACGTTATCTACGACCCGCCCCATGTCTCCCCCCGGATTCGTGCCCAGGATGGCGTCCTCCTGGCCTGTCATCAGCCCATGCAGCCCCTTGAGGAAAAAGACTTCCTGGAGTTGGTGATCAAACAGGCGGCCCATGACGATATTCGCCGTCGCCTGGATCAGTACGGGGTGTTCGACAAACAGTTATTCCCGGACCTGGACGGTATTGCCAAATGGCTGAAATACCGGGTGTTCGAGATCAACGGCAGCGTTTAGGAAAAACCCATGTCCCAGACCACCGAAAATGCCTTTGAATCCAACGTGGAACAGATGCTTCTGGCAGGGGGCTGGCGACCAGGCACCAACGTCGAATGGGATCATGACCGGGCACTTTTTCCTGTCCAGGTATATGCCTTTATTGAGGCAACCCAACCCAAGCTTTGGCAGGAAATGCGCGCCCTGCATGGACCAGGGCTGGAAAGCATGTTGCTCACGGCTCTGGTCAAGGAACTGGGAATCAAGGGGTCACTTCATGTGCTGCGCCAAGGGTTCAAGTTCTATGGCAAGACGTTTCGATTGGCCTACTTCAAGCCCGCCCATGGCCTGAACCTGGAGGTCCAGGCACTCTATGATCAAAACCGCCTTACCGTCACCCGGCAGGTTCCTTGTCACCCAGACGATCACAGCACCATTGATTTGGTCTTTGCCGTCAACGGTCTGCCTGTGGCCACCTGCGAACTGAAGAACCCAGGCACTGGCCAAAGCTGGCGCAATGCCATTCAGCAGTACAAAAAGGATCGCAACCCCCGTGCGCCGCTGTTCGATTTTAAAAAGCGGGCGTTAGTCCACTTTGCCGCTGATCCTGATGAAATCCATATGGCTACCCTTCTTTCTGGGGTCACAACTTTTTTTCTTCCATTCAACCGTGGCAGTCATCCGGGCACCATTCGGTGCGGTGCAGGCAATCCCCAGCACCCTTCCGGCTATCGCACCGGCTATCTGTGGCAAGAAGTGTTGGCCAGAGACAGCTTTCTCGACATACTTGGCCATTTTTTGTTCATTGAGAAGAAAGACGAAAAACGAGACGATGGCCAAGGGGGGCAACGCATCATCAGTAAGGAGACGATGATCTTTCCCCGCTTTCATCAGTTGGACGCGGTACGCAAGCTGATCCAGGCTGCGAGAGCGGAAGGCACGGGGCAAAACTACCTGATCCAGCACTCGGCGGGCAGCGGCAAGACCAACAGTATCTCCTGGCTTTCCCATCGCCTGGCCGGCTTGCATGGTGCTGATGACCGGAAAATTTATGATTGCGTCATCGTCATCACCGACCGACAGGTTCTTGACCGTCAGTTGCAAGACGCCATCTACCAGATCGAACACGCCCAAGGGATGGTCAAGGCCATCGACCGGGACTCCAAACAACTGGCAAAAGCCCTCATCGACGGCACCAAGATCGTGGTGACAACCCTGCAAAAATTCCCCTTCGTGTTGCGGGGGTTGCTGCACGCAGCCGGGGTCAACAAACTGGACAACCCCAATGAGGAAGAACGCACCCAGGCACGGGCTTGGGAAGCGGAAATCGGCAACCGCAGCTATGCGGTCATCGTGGACGAGGCCCACTCATCGCAAACCGGCGAGACCGCCCGCGAATTAAAGGAGATCCTCGGAACTGCTACCGATACCGCCAATTCCGAAGAAGATCCCGACTGGGAAGATCGCATCAACCAAGTGATGCAATCCAGAGGACGTCAGCCCAATCTCAGCTTTTTTGCCTTTACTGCCACACCCAAGGGAAAGACCCTGGAGTTGTTCGGTCGCCCCGGAACCAGCGGTACACCTGTGCCGTTCCATCTTTATAGTATGCGGCAGGCCATTGAGGAGGGTTTTATTCTCGACGTAGTCCGCAACTACACCACCTACAAGACCTATTTCAAATTGATAAAGGCGGTCGAAGATGATCCAGACCTGCCCAAAAAAAAGGCTGCGCGTGCCTTGGCAAAGTTTTTGGTAATGCACCCCACTAACATTTCCCAAAAAATCGAAGTGATTGTAGAACACTTCCGGCTCCATGTCATGAGTCATCTGGGCGGACGGGCCAAAGCGATGGTGGTGACCACCTCCCGTATCCAGGCGGTGAAATACATGCTTGCCTTCCAGAAATACATCGATGAACACGGCTATGATGATATCCATCCCCTTGTCGCCTTCAGCGGCACGGTGAAGGATCTCGATACCGGCCTGGAGTATACCGAGCCTGGCATGAATATCGATATTGTCAACAACAAACCTATTGGTGAGAGCCAATTGCCGGAACGGTTCGCATCTTTGGATTACCAAGTGCTGCTGGTGGCCAACAAATATCAGACTGGTTTTGACCAACCCTTGCTGATGGCGATGTATGTGGACAAGCGGTTGGACGGAGTGCAGGCGGTACAGACCCTGTCGCGCCTCAATCGCATGATACCCGGCAAGGAAGTCCCTTTTGTCCTCGACTTCGTGAACGAGGCGGAGGACATCTACCGTGCCTTCAAACCCTATTACGATGCCACCAGTCTCCAAGAGGGGTCCGATCCCTCGCAACTCGAAAAGCTCAAGCATGAATTGGATGGAATGCAGATCTACCAATGGAGCGAGGTGAGAGCCTTTGCGAGGATATTCTACCGTTCCCCGAACAAGCAGGCCAAATCGGACCATGCCCAACTGCAATTGCACCTCCAACCCGCCGTGGATCGTTTCAAGGCTTTGACAGAAGACGAACAACGGTTGGCTTTCCGGGACAAGTTGAGTGGCTATGTGCGCGTTTATGCTTTTCTCAGTCAAATCATTCCCTACGCCGATCCGGAACTGGAAATGCTCTACAGCTTTGGAAGATTCCTTGTCCCCCATTTGGACATGGAAAAGGACGGTGCAACAGTCAAACTGGGAGATGAGGTGGGTCTGCAATATTATCGGATGGAGCGGATTTCCTCAGGGAGCATCGACCTTGGTGAGGGGGAGTCTGATGGCGTAAGAAGCCCTACAGATGTAGGAACAGGCAAGGCGAAAGATGACAAGGCTCCTCTGTCGGAAATCATCGACGTGCTTAATGATCGGTTCGGAACCAATTTTACTGAGGAAGACCGTTTGTTTTTTGAGCAAATCCGTGAGAAGGCCACCAATAATCCACAGGTGATCAAAATGCGCCAAGCTAACCCCTTCGATAAGTTCCAATTGGGCCTACGTAAGATGGTTGAGGATATGATGATTAAAAGGATGAGCGAGAATGATAAAATTGTAACTCGTTACATGGATGATAAAACTTTTGAAAATACGGCTTTTGCCGTACTGTCAAAAGTAATTTATGAGTCCATTCCTGCCGATAGGAGTAGATGATATTGTTAATAAATGATTTTGCCTTACAAATAATTGAAGTATCGTTGGGTACCATGATTGGAGAAACGCTAGTAAGAGCAATCGATAGCCACGCCAAAAGGGTCGGTAAGCAACCCCTTGGTTGGAAACGGAATCTGTTACCAATATAAGTATCTATAAAGCAATGATTAAAAGAATCTTTAGTGTAGACAATTTTAGCGTCCTTCGCGTGTAGAGTAAGAAGGGAATCGGATATTGACAAAACAACAATAGGAAATTTGATGAGCACCCTGACGTCGCCCCCCCCATCCCGCCCTGCCATCGGCCTGTTGCTGGCCCAGCTGGGCACGCCCGACGCCCCGGACACGGAAGCGGTAAAGCGTTTCTTGAAGGAATTCCTTTCGGATCGGCGCGTGGTGGACCTGCCGCGCTGGATGTGGCTGCCCTTGCTGCACGGGGTCATCCTGCCGACCCGCTCGCCGCGTTCCGCCGCCCTCTACCGCAAGATCTGGCGCGCCGATGGCATCTCGCCGCTCCTGCATTTTACCAATCGTCTTGCCGAGGGGATCGCGGAGAGGCTTGGGCCGGAAGTCAGGGTCGGCATCGGCATGCGTTACGGCGCTCCGTCCCTGGGGACAGCCTTGCGCGCCATGGTCGCCGTGGGGATCGAACGGATTCTGGTCATGCCGCTTTTCCCGCAATATTCCTGTGCCACCACCGCCTCCATCGTGGACGCCGTCCATGCCGCCTTCGCCAGGGAGCGTCACCTCCCCACCCTGCGGTTCGCACCGCCGTTCTTCGACCAGCCCGCCTACATCGATGCCCTGGCCGACGCCGCGCGCGCCGCCGTGGAAGAACCGCGGGATCGCTTCTGGCTCTTTTCGTTCCATGGGCTGCCGCAACGTTTCGTGGCCGAGGGGGATCCCTACGCCGATCAGTGCCGCGTCACCGCCCGCCTGCTGGCCGAAAGGCTGGGGCTGCCCGATGCGGGATGGCGCCTGACCTTTCAGTCCCGGTTCGGCAAGGAACCCTGGCTAACCCCCGATACCGCCAGCGTTCTGGCCTCCCTGCCCGGCGAGGGGATCCGGAAGGTGGCCGTGGCATGCCCCGGCTTTGCCGCCGACTGCCTGGAAACCCTGGAGGAGATCGCGGTCGCCGGACGCAAGACCTTTCTGGCGGCGGGCGGCGAAAGCTTCGTGCATGCCCCCTGCCTCAACGACCGCGCGGCCTGGAGAGATGCCTTGACGGAACTGGCGCGCCGGGAATTGTCGGGTTGGATGACAATGACATGAAAAAATCCATTTCTCGACGCGCCAGAACAAGGTATGATGGATCCAGCCGAGCGAAATGGCCCGCTGGATCCACCCCAACGCACCAAAGACAGGAAACCGATGAACAAAATACCCAAACTGCAGTCGCTGGACGAGGCCCAACAGCTCGTGGAGGAACTGTACGAAAAGGTCCAGGACGCCAAGGATGAGTTGAAACGGGCGGACGAATTCAGCCGCAACAACGGGCAGGTGATCGAAAAGCTGGCCCTCTCCACCCAGGAGATCGGTCAGGCGGTCAAGATGATCAAGAACATCGCCGGCCAAACCAACATGCTGGCCCTCAACGCCGCCATCGAGGCAGCCGGCGCGGGCGAGGCGGGCAAGGGGTTCGCCGTGGTGGCCAACGAGGTGAAGGATCTGGCGCGCCAGACCGCCGAGGCCACCAACCTGATCTCCAAAAAGATGGCCGAAATCCTGAAAAACACGGTCAGCGCCTCGGACACGGCCCGCGAGATCACCGAAAGCATCGACAAGATCCGCCGCGCCAACGACGAAATCATTCAGGTGACTCAGGACTCCAGCGGCATGTGACCCTCCCCGGTTGCCGGAACGTCCGGGGAGACGGCGAGCCATCCCTCCCCGTAGGTGGAACGGATGTACTCCCCGGTGGGGCGCAGGCCCATGCCGAACAGAATGCGATCCCGCTCGGCCAGGGGACGCAGATCCTTGTCCTCGGAAACCCGCCGCCAGACCAGCGGTGGCCGTGCATTGGAAAAATTCCATTCGGTGAGCCAGGTGGCCACCGAACGGTTGAAGCTGTCACACACCAGATCCGCGTCCCCCTTGACCACCTCGTTGCGCACCTGCTTGTGGACGTCCGCGCGGTACTGTCCGCCGCCGGCATCGGTGGTCTGGGTCTGTGACAGGGTCACCTTGGCGATGGCGGCGTTCATGCGGTCCAGGAAACTTTCGTAGCTCACCTGACCACCGCGCGCCGACTCGATCAACTCCACCTTCATCCCTTCCGGCACGATGATCCCGGAGTCGGTCTGAATCGCCCGCAGCGCGGCCAGCAGTCTGCGCTTCTCCTCTTCGGTGGCCCCCACCGGATAACTCCCCAGGGCGGTGGGCATGCCGAACTTGTCCATGAAGATCAGCCACAGCTTCAGGCCGTTGCGCTTGAAGAAGACCGGCCAGTAGAGCCAGTGGGCCAGACCCAGGCCATACGGTTCGTCATCGTTGTCGCTCCCGGAATGGAAATGCCAGAATTTTCGCTCCGGCAGGCTCTCGCCGCTGGGGTGTTCCGTGGTGAGCAGCAGCGGCCTGCCTTGCGCGTCGAAGGCGAACCGGCGCTGTTTGCGCACCTTGACGGCTTCCAGGGTGACCAGCCCCCCTTCCCTACCCCACAGGCACTCGGCCACCGCGTAGCCGTAGAACACCCCGTAGAGCATCTTGTCCGTCACCGCGTCCCAGCCGACGTGACGCAGGGCCTCGGCGAGAAAATCGGCGGCCATGCGGCTCGACCGGTCGCCGCCGCCCGGCTTGACCCCCCATTCCGAGGAGGTGACGGCCATGCGCCGTTGCTGGAACGTGGAGGCGACCTGATCGTCCCGCAACACGTCCTCGTAGAGGGCATAATCCCCGCCCTTGCCCTGCAACACCGAATCCTGGGGCATGAGCGCCCGCATCAAGCCGCCGTAATTGCGGGTGATGTCGCGCCCGTCCCCGGAGGTGGCGACCTCGCGAAACACCGGTTCGGTTTTTTTTACACTTTTCTTGTCCTTGGCCATGATGGAAACTCCCGCTGAAGGAACGCAATCGATCCGCAAGCACGATAGCCCGATTGCTCGCGGCGACTAAAGATGCATTCCTTCAGCGGTTGTTCGCTCAGGGACGATACGGCTCGCCGGTGCGCAGCACTTTGAGGAAAATCTCGCCATAGCGTTCCAGCTTGCGTCGGCCCACGCCGAAGATGCGCTCCAGTTCGCGCAGGGTGGTAGGACGTTGCTCCAGCATCTCCCGCAGGGTGGTGTCGTGGAAGATGACGTAGGGCGGCACCTGCTGCTCCTTGGCCAGATCCATCCGGGTCGCCTTGAGCAGTTCCCACATCGCGTCGCCCTCCTCCGGTATTTCCGGCTTGCGCTCCTTCTTGCGTGGCGGCGACTCGTTGGGATCCACGCGAAAGCGCACCTCCTGTTCTCCGCGCAGGACCGGACGGCAGCGTTCGTCCAGGTGCAGGCCGCCGTGGCTCAGATCCACGTTCGCCAGTCCCGTGACCACCAGTTGCCGGAAGAGGGAGCGCCACTGTTTGGCGTTCAACTCGCGACCGATGCCAAAGACGCTCAACTTGTCGTGTTGCAGGGTCAGGACGCGATCCGTGACATCCCCGCGCAGCACGGCGGTCAGGTGATTCACCCCGAACCGCTGGCCGGTGCGATGGATGGCCGAGAGCGCCTTGCGGGCCGCCTCGGTGCCATCCCAGGTCTCCACCGGCTCCAGACAGGTATCGCAGTTGCCGCACTGGCCCTCGTGGCGGTCTCCCAGGTGGTGCAACAGGACGGAGCGCCGGCAGGCCACGCTTTCGCACATGCCGACCAGGGCATCCAGCTTGTGGTGCTCGACGCGCTTGAACTCTTCTCCGGCCTCCGAGGATTCGATGAATTTGCGCAATTGCACCACATCCTCCATGCCGTAGGTCAGGAAGGCATCGGCGGGCAGGCCGTCCCTGCCGGCGCGTCCGGTCTCCTGGTAATAGGCTTCGATGCTCTTGGGCAGGTCCAGGTGGGCGACGAAACGGACATCGGGCTTGTCGATCCCCATGCCGAAGGCGATGGTGGCCACGATCACGATCCCCTCCTCGCGCAGGAAGCGGTCCTGATTCCGGGTGCGGATCTCCGGGTCCATGCCGGCGTGATAGGGCAAGGCGCGCACCCCGTGTCGTTCCAGCCAGGCGGCTGCCTCCTCGACGCTCTTGCGGGAGAGCCGGTAGACGATCCCGGTATCCTTTGTGTGCCCCGCTCGCCAGAATTGCAGAAACTGCTCCAGGGGGCGCTCCTTGATGATGATCCGATAGCGGATGTTGGGCCGGTCGAAGCTGCTGATGAAATGGCGCGCCCCTTCCAGGCCGAGGCGTTTGATGATCTCCGCGCGGGTCGGCAGGTCGGCGGTGGCGGTCAGGGCCAGGCGCGGCACCCCAGGAAAATGGTCGTGCAGCACCCCCAGGCCGAGATACTCCGCCCGGAAATCATGGCCCCACTGGGAGACGCAGTGGGCCTCGTCGATGGCGAACAGGGCCAATGGCCGGCCTTTCAGCCACTCCAGGGTGTGGGGCATGAGCAACCTCTCCGGGGAGACGTACAGCAGATTCAATGTCCCCTCTTCCACCTGACGCAGCACCTCCATCGACTCCCCTGGGGACAGATTGGAGTGCAGGGCCGCAGCCGCCACGCCCAATTGCCGCAGGGCGGCCACCTGATCCCGCATCAGGGCGATGAGCGGCGAGATCACCACGGCCATGCCCGGTCGCAGCAGGGCGGGTATCTGGAAGCACAGCGACTTTCCCCCTCCCGTCGGCATGAGGACCAAAGCGTCCCCGTCCTCCAGCACATGCCGGATGACCGCCTCCTGATCCCCACGAAAAGCGGGGTACCCGAAGACACGCCGCAAGACCATGATCGCCTCTACGGTTTCGTTCATTCAATCTTCCTTTTGCATGACCACAAATCGGAGTAAGATGAATTTGCCCATACACTGTTGCCCGGCAATTCGCAAAGGTTAAAAATAATGAATCACCCGCGTACCTCCTCTTTTTCCCTGCAAGCATATATTTCCAGACAAAGCTTGACAAAACGACTGGGACTGATCCTGCTGTTGGCCATCCTGGGGATCGCCCTGACCGGCGAGGTAGCCCTGGAGGCCAAAAGGAACGAAATGTTCGAAGACCGGCAACTCAAGACCAAACAGTTGGTGGAAGTCGCCCATCACTTCCTGGTCCACTACCACGCCAAACAAGTTTCCGGCGAGATGACCGCGCCCCAGGCCCAGGAGGCGGCCAAGGCCGTAGTCAAAACGTTGCGTTACGGAGACAACGACTATTTCTGGATCAACGATCTGACTCCCAAGATGGTCCTGCATCCCCTCAAGCCGGAACTGGATGGCAAGGACCTGAGCGAATTCAAGGATCCAACCGGCAAAAAACTCTTCGTTGCCTTCGTGGAGACCGCCAAGAAGCATGGGGCCGGATTTGTCGATTATCAATGGACCAAGGATCCGAAACAGCCGAACAAACACTCTCCAAAACTATCTTATGTCATCCATTTCGAGCCGTGGGGCTGGGTCATCGGTTCCGGGATCTACATCGACGACCTGGATCAGGAGTTTCGCGAGGGCCTGATCTTTCTGCTCATCGAGATCCTCATCACCTCGGCGATCCTCATAGGCGTCTCCTCCTGGCTGGCGCGCACCATCCTGGTACAGGTGGGCGGCGACATCCACCAGGTGGAGGATGCGGTGAGGCGTCTGGCCAACGGCGAGATGACCGTGCGCATCACGGGCAAGGGCGGCATCCCACCGGGCACCGGAATCGCGCTCGCGGTCAACCGCCTGGCGGATCGGCTGGAACGGATCATGCGCATTGTCAATCTCCACTCCGGCGGCATCACCGCCTGCGTGACGGAGTTGATCAAAATCCGCAACCTGGTGGGAGACGATGCCGAACAGTCCCAGACCATCGTACACAACGTCTCGGAAAAGAACGATATCCTGGCGCAGGAGCTGCAGGCCATCAGCGCCTCGATCGGGCAGGCATCCCAGAACATCGACGCCATCGCCGATGCGGCCGGGGAGGTTTCCCAGAACATCGTCACCATCGCCGCCGGGGCGGAGGAGGCGAGCGCCAACATCGCCACCATGGCGGCGGCGGCCGAGGAGATCACCGCCAACATCGGCGGGGTCAACGACAGTCTGGGCCGGGTGGATCACTCGGTGAAGAACGTGGCGGCCTCCATCGACGACATCACCCAGGCACTGGAGGAGATCAAGATCCGTTGCCAGGGCGCGAGCAGCGAATCGGAGACCGCCAGCACCAATGCCCTGGGGGTGCGGGAGGTGATGGAGCGCCTCGCCGCCTCGGCCCAGGAGATCGGCGATGTGGTGGACATCATCAACAACATCTCCGAGCAGACCAACATGCTGGCCCTGAACGCCTCCATCGAGGCGGCCGGGGCCGGCGAGGCGGGCAAGGGATTCGCGGTGGTGGCCAACGAGGTCAAGGAGCTGGCCAGACAGACCTCGAACGCCACCCGCATGATCTCGGAAAAGATCGCCCGCATCCAGGTGAACACCAGCGAGGCCACCGAGGCCAACAACAGCGTGGGCCACAGCATCGACCGGATCAACGACGCCAACCGGGAAATCACCGATGCGGTGGAGATCCAATCCGCGTCGATGAACAACATCGCCAACTCCATGGAGGAGGTCGCCAAGGCCGCCGGCGAGGTGACGCGCAATGCCCTGGAGCTGGGGACCGCCGCCCAGGAGGTGGCGCGCGCCGCCATGGAGGCGGCCACCGGCACCGGCGAGGTGGCCCGTTCCGCATCCATGGTCGCCACGGCGGCGGAGTCCATGGCGGACAAGACCCGCGATGCCCAGGCCCTCTCCAGCGACATCCTGCAATCCACCCACACCACCCTGGATGCCTCTTCCGTGGTGCAGCAACAGATGACCGACGCCTCCGCCGTGGTCCTCATGACCCACGGATCCGTCACCCAATTCAGCCGCATGGGCGAGGTGCTGCAAGACATGTGCGGCGCGTTGTACGCCGCCCAGGCCGAGGCCGAGCTGGGCGCGCCGCTCTTCGACATGCGCGCCGCCAAGGGGTGGTTCCTCCAGTGGCACAGCCGCATGGAGCAGGCCATTCCAGGCCGCATCCGCATCGAATCCGCCCAATGGCCCAAACCCGACGACTCCCCGTTGCACGCCTGGATACGGGCCGCTTCGGCCCAGCCCTACGGCAAGACGGCCCACTTCCAGGAGATGAGCCGGCTGCACGAACAACTCTTCCAAAAAATCACCGCCACCCTGACCATCGTCCAGAAGGAGGGTCTGGCGGGCCAGCAACAGGCGGACAGCACCCTGCTCGAATACCTGGGCATAGCCAAACATCTCTTCTCCCTGCTGGACCGCCTCTATCTGGAAAACGGCTCGGATCACCCGGAGGACGTGGAATTCTTCCCCTGGACCGATACCCTGTTGACCGGCGTGCGGGATGTGGACGACGACCACAAAAAGCTGGTGGCCATGGTCAACAAGATTCACCGGCTGCTCAAGGAGAGCGCCGGGTCGGCGGCCGTGGGCCAGGTGATCAACGAGCTGGCCGCCTACACCCAGTTCCATTTCGCCCGCGAGGAGAAATTCTTCGACCAGTTCGGTTATCCGGACACCGCTTCCCACAAGGAGAAACACGTGCAACTGTTGCAGGGTGTCAGCACGCTGATGAAGGAGTTCGCCGAAGGGGACTTCGCGGCGCCCATGGACCTGCTCACCGTGGCCAAGGCGTGGCTGATCAACCATATCATGAAGACCGACATGGCCTTCGCTCCCTTCCTGAAGGAGAAGGGGGTCACGTGATCACCCTTGCCCCGCCGGCCCGGCGATGCCCCAGCGACGCGCCAGCTCCCGCCAGCGCGCGCGCGCCCGGTCGAAGTCCAGATCCCTGACCGCCGCTTCCATTTCCACGGCCAGGGCGTGATCGGGGGAGTGGGACAGAAAGCTGGCGAAGCGGGCGCTGGCCTGCTCCGCCGTCAGGTCGTTGGCCTCCAGCATGCGCCCCAGTTCGACCAACAACGTCGGCGCCATCTCCGGAATCAAGGCGCCCGGCTCCGGACGGGACGCGGCCACCGTGGCGTTCGTGGTCAGCCCGGCGGTTGCGGATGGCGCACGCGTGGCATCCTCCTCCGGCGACCGCTGGAATGGCAGTTCGCAATGGAAGACGCTCCCCTCGTTCGGCACGCTCGTAAACCAGACGCGCCCTTCCAGCAGACGGCACAACCCCCGAACCACGCTCAGGCCCAGTCCGGCACCGCCGTATTTGCGCGTGGAACTGCCGTCTCCCTGGACAAAGCTTTCGAAGACCAGGTCCGCCTCTTTCGGGTCGATGCCGATGCCGGTATCCCGCACCGAAAAACGCAACGTCAGATGCTCTTCGCCTTGCGCGGTCAAGGAGGCTTCCAGGGTCACTGCACCCTTCGGGGTGAACTTGAAGGCATTGGCCAGCAGTTGCACCAGGATTTGCCGGGTGCGCGGGAAATCACCGAACAGGGCGTTCGGAACCGCGTCGTCCACCCGCCAGGAAAAGGCCAGCCCCTGATCCCGCGCCTTGGCGGTGAACGAATGCGTCATGCGTTCCAGTTCCGCGCGCAGCCCGAACGGTCGCGGGACGACCCGCAGCGAGCCGATCTCCATCTGGGTGAAATCGAGCAACGTATTGATAAAGAACAGCAACGTTTCCGATGAGTCGCGCACGATGCCCAGATACTCTCTGTGGGTATCGTCCAGTTGGGTGCCGAGCACCAGTTCGGTCATGCCGATGATGGCATTCATGGGGGTGCGCAATTCGTGGCTCATGTTGGCGATGAAGACGCTCTTGGCGCGGTTGGCCACCTCCAGTTCCCGGGTCCGTTGCCGGACCTTCTCTTCCAGGTGCTGGTTGAGGAGTTTCAACTCCTGTTGCGTTTCGATCAACTGCCGGTTCTGACGCACGGCGCTTTCGTAGGTGGAGAGCAGGAGGTTGACGGTCTGCTGGCGCGTGGCGTGGATGGTTTGCGGCTCGCCGGCGAAGACCACCTCGATGGGACCGCCGTCGTCCGTCTCCGGAGTGGAGTTGGCGAGCAGGGCGGCGACCCGTTCCAGGATGCGGGCCTCGTCGGAGGACTTGGTGAGGAAATTGTCCGCGCCGGCGTTCAGGCCGCGAATCACCTCGCGGGGGTCGTCCAGGCCGGTGAGGATCAGCACCGCGATGTGCTTGATTGCCGGATCCTGCTTGACCGCGCGGCACATCTCGTAGCCGTCCATGTTGGGCATGGAGATGTCGGTGATGATCAGGCAGGGGCGATGACGACGGGCGGCCAGCAACCCCTCCGCGCCGTCCAGGGCGGTCACGGTGGCGTAGCCGGCCTGTTCCAGCATGCGTTGCAGCATCACCCTCTGAATGGCGCTGTCCTCGACGAGCAGAATGGGGGCGGTGGGTTTCATTTCACATCCCCACCCTCTTCAACAAGGCCGAGGCGATGCGGGTCAGGGGCAGCACCTCCCTGGCCCCACCCAATGCGATCGCCTGGGCCGGCATGCCGAAGATCACGCAGGACGCCTCGTCCTGGGCGATGGTATCCCCGCCTGCGTCCACGATGGCGCGCATCCCGTGGGCGCCATCCCGTCCCATCCCGGTGAGCAGGACCCCGACCACCGCTTCCCGGAAGGCGCTGGCGGCCGACTCGAAGACCACGTCGATAGAGGGGCAGTGCAGCTCCTCCAGGCCGCAGGAGCCGATCTGGCAACGTCCGGCGGGGTGAAAGGTCAGATGGGCCTCTTCCATGGGGAAGTAGACATGGCCGGCGTTCAAGGTCTCTCCCGATGCGGCGATGCGCACGGGCATGGAGATGTTGCCGTTGAGCCAGGAGACCATCTCCTCCAGGAACCCCTTGCTGATATGCTGAATGCAGACCACCGGGAGCGGAAAATCGCGCGGCAGTTCGGACAGGATCGTCAGGAGGGCCATGGGACCGCCGGTGGAGGCGCCGATCACCACCAAACGCGGAGGCCTGGGCTGGCTGGGGGGCGCGACGACGGATAGCGGCGCGAGGGTGTCACGCGGCTTGACCCGCTGATGACGCCGGATGGGGATCACCCCGGAGAGCACGCGGATCTTGTTGGCCAGTTCCAAGGCGAGTTCCCTGCTGTACCCTTCCAGGCCGCCGCGCGGTTTGGGAAACACGTCGATGGCCCCAGCGTCGAGCAACTCGAAGATGTTGTGATCGTCCTGGGTCTGATGGACCGAAACGCTGATCACCAGGATCGGCAGGGGGTGGAGCCGCATCACCTCCCTGGTGAAGCGCAGGCCGTCCATTTTCGGCATGTGCAGGTCGGTGCAGATCACCTGGGGCCGCAGACGCGGGATCATCTCCAGGGCCTCCTCGCCGTTGGATGCGGCGCCCAGCACCTCGATGTCGGGAAAGCCCGCCAGCATCTTCTTCAGGACGAGCACGGCAATGGGAGAGTCATCCACCAGCAGAACCGAAATCACACCAACCTCCGCAAGGTTTCCAGAAAGATGCCCTGATCGAACGTGGGCTTGGACAGGTAGGCATTGGCCCCCGCCTCCATGCCGCGCCGCAGATCCTCATCCGAGGCCAGCGACGTGACCAGGATCACCGGGAGTTCCCGAAAGGCCGCCTGCTGGCGGATGCGGGTGGTCAGGGTCAGGCCGTCCATGTTGGGCATCTGGATGTCGGAGACCACGGCATCGACCGGCTGCTGGCACAGCTTGTTGAAGGCGTCGGCCCCATCCACGGCCACCACCACCTCGTAGCCGGCCCCTTCCAGGATGCGCTTTTCCTGAATCCGGGTGGTGATGGAGTCCTCGGCCAGCAGGATGGTCTTTTTCCCGGCGGTCTCGCCACCGACCTCCTCGCCGACGGGCTGTTCCCTGGCGCCTCCGGCATGCCCCTTGCGCAGGGTCTTGAGCAGATCCGCCGGATGCAACACCATGCAGACCTCGCCGGAACCCAGAATCGTGGCCCCGGCGATATTGCGCACCCGTGAGAGAATCCCGCCATGGGGTTTCATCACCACTTCCAGTTCGTCCAGCAAAAGATCCACCAGCAGGGCGAACCGCTCCTCGCCCACCGCGAGGATGATGCATGGCCAGGGAGGGGTGGCCCGCTCTCCCGGTGGGATGCGCAACTCCAAAAGATCCCCCAGGTAGGCGAGGGAGAGGGGGGTTTGGTCGATGGCCACCGCCTCGCGTCCCTCGATGCGGAACACGGCATCGGGGGCGAGACGCCGCACGCTCTGCACGAAATCCAGGGGGATGGCGAAACGGTGCGCGCCCACCCCGACGATGAAGACCGGCGTCGTGGCCAGGGTGATCGGCAGCCGGATGATGAAGCGGCACCCATGGCCCGGCGACGACTCGACCTGCACGCTCCCCTTCAGCCGCTCGACGTTGACCCGCGCCACATCCAGTCCCACGCCGCGTCCGGAGACATCGGTGACCATGGCGCTGGTGGAAAAACCGGCATGAAAGATCAGGCCGGCAACCTGCGCCGGGGTCATGGTCTCCAGTTCCTCCAGGGAGGCGAGACGGTTCCTGGCGGCCACCCGGCGGATGGCGTCCAGGTCCAGGCCCCGCCCGTCGTCGCTCACCTCCAGCACCACGTGGGTGGCTGTGCGCAAGGCGCGCAGGCGGATGGTGGCCTCTTCCGGCTTGCCGGCGGCCAGGCGTTCCGCCGGGCTTTCCACCCCGTGATCCACGGCGTTGCGCACCAGATGCACGAGCGGACTCTTCATCTCCTCGATGATCCGTTTGTCCGCCGTGGTTTCGCCGCCCTCCATCAGCAGGGCGATGCGTTTGTCCTGCTGGCGGGCCAGGTCCCGCACCAGGCGGGGGAACTGGGAGAAGAGGGTCAGCACCGGCAGCAGACGCAGATTGTGGATCCTCTCCTCCAGATCCCGCGCCACTCCGTCCAGGGCCACTTCGTCGGCGAAGACCGCGTTGCGCAGTTCGTGCAGGCGGGTGCCGAGCTGTTCCATGCTGCCCCGTCGCTCCCGGAACCGGGTGGACTCCTCCCACAAGGAGATGATCTCCTCGATCTCCCCCATGCGGCGCTTGACGCGGGTACGCACCACGCTCAGCTCTCCCACCAGGTTCAACAGTTGATCCAGTTTGCCGGAATCGACCCGGATGACCGAACCGCTGCCCGTGTCGCCGGCAGCCTGCTTGCCCTCGGACGCGTGCTCTTCGCTTTCACGACCGGCAGGGGGCGAAGGGGGGGGGACCACGGCGACCGGCTCCTCCCGTTGGGGGACGGGGGGCGGTTCGGGCGCGGGGGTGGGAACCGG
>PDZX01000103.1 GCA_002753185.1 Magnetococcales bacterium WMHbin3 | reverse complement strand
GTCGTTCAGGATCGCCTCGATGATGTCCGGGGCGAGCATGGTCAGGCGCAACACCTTGGCCACGTAGGACTCGTCGATCTTCTCCTGCTCGGCGATGGCCCGCATGGAGGCACACTGGCCGGATTCCAACTGGCGCAACCAACGGTGCGCCTTGGCCACCAGTTTCGCCAGGGTCTCGTCCCGTGGCCGGGCCGTCTCCTCCTCCATGCCCGGCGGGGCGATGATCAGCTTGCGTCCGCCTCTCTTTTTCACCAGCATCGGGATGGTCACCACGATGATCTCGCCGTTCTGCCTTGTCTCCGTTCTCATGCCGCAGCCTCCTGTTGGTTGCCAATGCCATTGAGTTCACGGGCCAGGGTGTCGAGACCCGCAGCCCGCAAATGAATCTGCACATCCCCCTTGCTCACCTCCACCGCGCCGATCAGCAGTTGCACCAGACGCTGCTGTTCCACCGGAAAGAGTTCCTCCCAGACCGGATCGAGCTTTTTCAATGCCTCCACCACATCCCGTTCATGGACCCCGGCGCTCGCCTGCCAGGTCTTGACCACCATCTCCGGAGCGCGCAGCATGGCGCGCACATGCCGGATCACCACCGCCTCGATCTCGCCTGCGGCCACGGTGCGCAACGGGCAGGGTGCGTGCGATCCACCTTTCTCTGCCGCCTGACAGGTGTAATAGCGGTACATCCTGCCATCCTTGCGGGTAAAAGTCGGCTTCATGGCCCGACCGCAATGGCGGCAGCGAATAATCCCTTTCAAGGGCGCGGGCGTTTGCACCCGACCGGGACCGTCGCTTTGCTGGCGATTGTTGCTGGCCAGCACGGCATGCGCCTGTTCCCAGAGTTGCCGGTCGATGATCCCTTCATGCTCTCCGGCGTACACCTCGCCGTGGTAGGCGATCTCGCCGATGTACAGGCGGTTGTCCAAAAGTCGGTAGAGGGCGCCCTTGTCCAGGGCCCGACCATATTTCCCGACCACCCCTCTCGCTCCCAACTCCTTGACCAGCAGCGTAGTGGAACCGGTCTCCACAAACCTCTGGAAGATGCCACGCACCACCTCTGCTTCGTCAGCCTGGATCACCAGCTTGCGATTCTGCACGATGTAGCCCAAGGGCGGATGGCCGGGAAGCCTTTCTGCAACGTAAAGTGAGGTATGGACACTGACCATGGAAATCAAACCGGA
Organism: Magnetococcales bacterium WMHbin3; assembly: GCA_002753185.1. Taxonomy (GTDB): domain Bacteria; phylum Pseudomonadota; class Magnetococcia; order Magnetococcales; family Magnetaquicoccaceae; genus Magnetaquiglobus. The sequence continues at coordinate 9,785 of PDZX01000103.1, read as the reverse complement.
AAACCGTGCTGAGTTCTTGATCGTTGTCCTCGCATTCCTTCAACAGCGAGACGATGTAGTCGGACTCCTCCTTGGCGGTCTTGAAATGATGGACGGCAGGCTGTTCCCCATGCAGAAGCGACTTGTACCCCTTCTGATCATCGGTCCCACCATCAAGGTCATCAATTGGAATACCTTCAAGCAACCCAACGGCCCACCGTCGGTTCTCTTCGGTTGTTCGGTAGTTGATCCGCAGCTTACGGCTACGCCCCATTATGTTGACCCCGCACTGGCCAAGCACCACCTTGTGGCGGTAGATTCGTTGGTGGCCGTCACCGACGATAAAGATGTCGTTTTGAACCTCATCACCATTGGGGACAAGGCGGCGGATGAGTCGGAATGCCTGATGGCCCATATCTTGGGCTTCATCGACCACCACTGAACAATAGGGAAGTTCATGTTGCTTTTGATCCAATAGCAGAAGGGCGTCACGCATCGCGTCGTCAGGCTCACGTAGACCGTTTTCGTCCAGCAAATAGCGGTACTCCTCGAAGACTGCCCAGACATCTTTTCGTGCCTTCCGATTCAACCGCGTCCCCCGTCCGAGCCTCGGTGCCTTGAAGTAATCAGAGACTGTGGTGATGCCCTGGGGCTGGATCACCTGTTCCCATTCTTCGCGGTAGAACGAGGGTTCGTACCCAAGGCCGAACGGAGTCATGGTCAACGCTTTCTCCCATAACGGGCCAGTCCGTCGCCCAAAATCGATCTCGAACTCATAGCCATTTTTGCGCAGAAACTCCGAAACCCAGCGATCCAGGTTGGTAACCTCGATCCGAGAGAACGTCTCCTCACCGCATATTTTGCGCAAGTTGGCCTTTATGTCCGCCGCAAGATTGCGGGTGAAGGTCGTGAACAGGACTCTCTTACGACCATCCTGGCATTTGGTTTGGGCTAACCATTTTGCACGGTGGAGAGCCACCACGGTCTTGCCTGTTCCTGCCCCACCGAGGATGCGCACAGGGCCGTTCCAGTCGCGGTTCACCAACGTGTATTGTGACGGGTGGAGAAAGACCCGCCACTTCTCCAACGGTGCGGACAGGATGGCCTTCAACTCCATCTCGTCGTCCACCACATAGAAGCGGCGTTTGGAATCTGGGGTCTCCAGTGCCGCCGCGAAATCGGCCGTGTCCACAGCTTCAGCCGACGCGCCCACCCGTTCCTGATCTATTTGCTCGACACTGTAACCAGCGGCCAACATGACCAGGGCATCATACGCCCCCTCAGGCATGCGGCTGCCGAAGAGGCCATCGGCGATACCATCCCGTGGGAGTTGGTGGACTGGTTGATCCCGCCAGGACGGCTGGAATTCCACGACGCGACCCCTCTGGATGTGGTCAAAACCATCGCCGAAGCTGCCGGTGGCAAGATTGAATCGACTCCGGAGGGCCGGTTGCAGGTACGTCACCGCTTTCCCGTGGCCGTTCCGGATTGGTCCACGGCGATTGTGGATCACGTCCTGACCGACGAGTCGGACAATCTTTCCTGCCGCGAATCTCACACCCTGCGCACCCGGGTCAACAAGGTGCTGGTCAGGGGCTACCTTCCGACCGGCAGCACCGGCTTTCTCACCGCCGAGGTCGATGGCCGGGTCGACGGCCCGAACGCAGGCCGCACCACGTTCTATGGCGGGGACGCCGTGCATCTGATGATCCATGTGGGAGACGACGTCACCTTGCTCGACCCCCTGGTCTCCTCCGGTGTCGTCTGGCTCGATGGCCAGGAGGAGATCACCCTCACTGAGGATTTGGTCTTCTCCCTCGCAACAACCGCCACCTTAAGCAAACCCGCCCTGGGAATCGACTCGGAACTCTGGTTCGGCCTCAACCTTGGCCCGTTGACTCTGGAGAGTGACCAGCGCACGGTCACCGCCCGTTTTCCCGGTGTCGCCATCGTCCGGGTGACCTATCGCTCCATCGCGCAGCACTGGATCGCCTGGGTGCCGGAGACCGTGGCAGGGCATGACGCCTTCCCGTTCCAGGTCCGTTTCGCAGGCACGACCGGCACGCGACTGAACTCCGGCGAGATCTTCTGTCAGCGTGGCGACGGCGCATTCCGTGGCCCGGACATCTCCGATCCTCTGCTCGCCACCGACGACACGAAACGCTCTCGTGGCCGGGCCGAAATCGATGCAGGAGAATCCCTCCAGGAGGTGTTTCTCACCTGTCTGCACCGTCCCGGCTTCATGCCAGGGCAACTCGTCGAAGTCCACGACGCCCTGATGGGCCAATCCTGGCGCGGCAAGATCACCTCCGTGAGCCATACGGCCCAGGGAAGCAAGCTCACCACCTCCTTGGAGTTGTTGCGTCATGTCCAGCCCATTGTCTGATTTGCGCGAGATGCTGGCCGGGCGGGTTGCGGTGGCTGGCAGGATCGTCTCGATGACCAATGGCTCGGTGCGGGTGGCCACTGCCCAGGGGGTGGTCGAAGTCGCACTGGATGGAACCGGCAACGTAGGAGACCGGGTCAGCGTGCGGGATGGGCGCGCGATGCGGGTGCAGGATGCGGTGGAGGTGCCGGTGTATTTTGTGTGACTGATTCCGGATGACAATTCCTCATGAAGACGTCTGGGAGTCTCGGATCCTGGCCTCCAGGGCAATCGTCCTGGCGACCATGCGAGACGGCAGGCCGCTTGGACAGCCCAGGAAAATCCAGTCCAAAGTGATGTGGAACAGGCTGGCCAGACGGGTCATGGCATGAAAATCGGGAGCGGATTCTCCTGCTTCCCATCGCTCCAGCGCAGTCATCTCGACTTCAATGGCGGCGGCGACATCTTCGGGTTCAAGCTCCATCGCCAATCTGGCTGCCTTGAGGCGGCAGGCGATGGCGACCACTTGTTCCCGAGTGAATTGGAAACCGGACAGTTTGCCGCATAGAATCCAATCCGTGGAGATGCCATACGTCTTCGAGAAGCGGATGAGGGTGATCAGGTCGGGGGAACGTCGTCCCATCTCCCAGTGGTTCCAGGCGCTGGTTCCCACTCCAAGAGCCACGCACACTTCCCTCTGGCTGAGACCCACCGACTGGCGGGCAGCCTTCAGGCGTTGGCCGATGGCCATCAGGGGGTTAAAAACGTCGGGAGCGTCACTCATGACTGACCAATCCATCAAAGTTTCAGCAGCATCTTTTTGTAAGGGGAAAACGTCTCCCTGTCTCAAATCTACGCCATGATCAGGCGAAAAAGCCAGCTGGATGCAACCAAAGAAAAATGCCACTCTGATGGTATTGCGCTGGCGTCCTGAGTGGTGCATTATGCATCACTATGATAGCGGCTGGAGTCAGGCACACCCTGGGCAAGGATCCCGTCATGAAAAACCAAGCAAAAAAGAGTGTCCGCACCTCCGTTCTCCTCCCCGAGGAGAGCTACAGCAGGGTCCAGTCCCTGGCGGATGCCAATGACGTTTCCACCGCCTGGGTGATCCGGCAGGCCGTGCTCAGATTTCTTGATGACTATATGGGGGAGGCGCAATTGTCATTGCGATTTCCTGCTGCCGTCAGGAAATCCGAAGGATGAACGCTCTGCTTATCCAAAAGAAAATCAATCGACTTGTGCGGGAGGAGCGGACCCGCGTACTGGATCTGTTTGCAGGCTGTGGAGGTCTGTCGCTCGGTTTTCATGCGGCAGGTTGCCGGATCGCGGCTGCCGTGGAGTTCGATCCGGACGCGGCACGGTCTCACGGAACGAATTTTCATCCAGGGGACGAGCGATTCAGCCTGGCCAGGGATATCATGGTCACCAGGCCGGACGTGCTGACCAGGGAACTGGGGCTGGGAGATCCGGCTGCTGCGTTTGATATCATCGTGGGTGGTCCGCCATGTCAGGCATTTGCCAGGGTGGGCAGATCCAAACTCCGCGAGGTCGCGGATCATCCGGAGGCTTTCCGGCACGATCCCCGTGCACGGCTCTATATAGAATACCTCCAGTATGTGGATGCCTGTGCTCCTCTGGCCATCGTCATTGAGAACGTGCCCGACATGCTGAACCATGGCGGACATAATATCGCCGGAGAGATCTGCGACGTTCTCGCAAGGCGTGGCTATGTATGCGGCTATACCCTTCTGAATGCCGCTTTCTATGGTGTTCCCCAGATGCGGGAAAGGATGTTCCTTGTTGCCATTCGCAAGGAACTGACAGGCCTGGTTGAATTCCCCGTACCAACACACTGGATCGACCTGCCTCCGGGCTATGAAGGCTCGCGAGCCGTCGCGTTGAAACTGCTGGCGCACAGTGACGGTCACGGTCCCGACGCCTTTTATCAGCCTGCCCCGGAGGCAACACCTGACCTTGCACTGGCGATTACTGCGGAAGAAGCCCTCCGGGATCTCCCCCCCATCAATGCCCGCGCTCTGCTGCGCTCTGGAGAACTCAAGCGGGGAGCACGGCGTTTCGATGTCCCGGTGGCGTACAATCCCGTCCTTCCAGCCAGCCGGTATGGGCAGATGATGCGCTCCTGGCCGGGTTTCGAGGGGAGAGAGATGATCCACGACCACGTCATCCGTTATCTGCCTCGGGACTACGAGCTGTTTTCACGCCTTAATCCGGGAGACCAGTACCCGGAAGCCGTTCAGCATGCCGAGGCTATGTTCAGGGAAGCGCTCGCAGACTACTGCCGGGCTGAACGATGCGAAGTTGCGAACGGATCAGAGGTTTGGCTGAAACTGAGGGCCGGGGTCGTCCCACCTTACGATCCGAAGAAATTTCCGAACAAGTGGCGGAAAATGGAGGCCGATAAACCGGCCAGAACCCTGCTTGCCCACCTGGGCAAGGATAGTTACAGCCATATTCACTACGACAGCGGGCAGGCGCGCACCATCTCGGTTCGTGAGGCAGCCCGATTGCAGTCGTTTCCTGATGGCTTCGTTTTTTGTGGCACCATGAACCCCGCCTTTCGTCAGATCGGAAATGCCGTGCCGCCACTGTTGGCAAAGGCAGTTGCTGACAACCTGCTTGCCACGATGAAAGCGGCCCTGCGTACCCGGACGGCTGGTGCTGCATGATGAACGGTGACGGCACGGAAGAACTGATCGTCGTCAGATCTCTGACCGAATCCGACCTCGGTCTGTTTGCCGCACACCGCGCCTCCGCACGCAGCAAGCAGAGGGCGATCAATATCAATGCCGGGGTCGCCCGGCGGATACTGAGTCCGGATCTCTTTGACAAGGGAGGCGGACACCTCGATTGCACATGTGTCTTCGGAGAAAACCTCATCCGGAGTCCCCGGCATTTCGGGAAAATTCACAAGAACTGGCGGTTGGGAGGCACAAAAATTGAGGGAGAGGCCTTCGCTCTCCTGGACTGCAAGGATTTCGTCCTGATCCGGACTGTTGCAGGGAACGACGGCTCCTCTCCTGTCACCATCACTTTCATCTCGCGGGCAACGGACCGGGTGATCCATGCCGGACTCGTCGCCATCGTGGAAACCTCTCTGAATCAGAGCATGGCGGTCTACTCCTCCGCTTCCTCCGGTTTCAACGATCTTGCCCGCTACTGTCCGAACTCGGTTGAGGCTGAAACGGCCTCCGGGAACTCTGCGGACAGGAAACCCGTCCTGGTCTTCGTTCCGCCCATGCCGAAAGACGATCCAGGGGACGATCCCCCGAAGACAAGGACCATCCGAGAGAAGGTGCGGGCACCGCATATTCTCGAACGCATGCTGGCGGTGGCGGGAGATCTGTCGGCTCCGGCACAGCTTAAGTTTCTGGAGACCATCGAACTGCTGGCCTCCCAACTCCGGCAGATCCTGCTCCATACGGGAGGAATCATCCGGATCGAGAAGAATCACGGTGCATTCTGGAAGAGCATTGCCGGACGGAAAATCGGCTTCGTCGACGGGGGACTCGCCAATCTGTCCACCCTGGGATCGGCGCCGATTGCCGCCCGCGTCGGGGGTTACGTCGTAACGCCCGGAGTTCGTGACGAATCCCGCGAGCACTTCACCATGTTGAAGTACCTGATCGACGAACTCTATTCGCACGGCGAAGGAGGCGTGTACGAAGACTCGTTTCCGGATATCGGGGCGCTGCGGGACGCGGCACGGATCGTGATCGAATCTGCCGGAGCGGTGCGCATGCTCTCCGAAGAGCCGGATATCGCCTGGGTGCTCGTCCATGGCGCGCTGGTCAATCCGGTTTCCCGCTACACGGACATCATGCGTGACGGGAGGGTGCGGCACCGCTTCCCGGATTTTTCTGAACCTGCCCTGAAAGAGCTTCTTCCGCCGGATGAACCCGGGAGATGTGGCCGGGATCGCAATTTCATCAGCGTTCATCTCCGGCAACTTGAGCTGCTTTCCCGGTCGAAGTCCGTCGTGTGCGGTGTCATCGAGCGGGAAAGCACCACCTTCTCGGTCTGCCGGGCCGTGCTTGACGGTCTGGACGACCAGCGTATCCGGGATCTGCTGCCTCTTCCGCCCCAGGAGTGGAAGGCATGGTTCCGCAAGGCTGTCGATCCGTCTGGTGATGACGAATTCGAAGGCGGCCGGATCACCGACTCTCTGTTATTCCGCTGTGTCCTGGAACCTGGGGAAGCCCTTCTGCCCGTGGCACTTGACAGGAATGAGCTGCGAAGATCTCCCGAAGCCTGGAAGGAGGTCATTGCGCAGTACCCGAAGCCGTGGGTGTCCTATCTCCAGGTTTCGGAATGGAGTGCACCCGTCCGGATTGAGATGTTCAGGAAAGACATTGAAAATTTCGGCAGAACGGCTGCCCTGGTCATGCACTGCTCGCTCCTGCTGCCCCGCTACGCATTTCCGGTGGGACTCGATATCGTGGACAAATTTGCCCGCATCCCGGACTGGATGAGCCGCCCGATCAATACCCGCACCACGGTGATGGCGCTCAAACAGGCTCTGGATGGTGGCGATACCCGACTGTTCGATTCATTGCGCAGATTACTTTGCGGTTCCGGTCGCGAGTGGCTCCTCAGACCCGGAATCTACCGATAGGAGGCAGCGGGATAACAGCCATGGATATGCTCAACGACACCCGGATCAAGGACAACAACGGCTGGCGGGCCGTGGGCACCGTCGTCGGCAATGCGGGCATTGCCGAATTCACGTTCATTCTCAGGCAGTACCACGCCAGGGTGGGAGATATCGTCTCCCTTGGGATGGAGATTCCCGGCAGTGATGATGATAGCCGGTTTCCCGTTTATGTCTGGGCGCGGATCACGGACATCCGCCGCTTCAATCCGTTTTTTCCCTTTGAGGCAGCCCAGGAGATTGCGGGAGAAGGGATCTCTCTGGAAGACACGGTGCTTTCCGGGACGCGTGACCAGCTTGAAGCCTCGGCTCTGATCCTTGGCGCGACCACCGAGACGAACCTGTCCGTTATCTTTCCCCTCACGTATCCCGTGAAACCGGCCTCGACCGTTTTTCATCCCCCGGCGGACGCCATCCGGAATCTGCTGATCGGTGGCAAGGAAAGGGAGCGTTCGGTTACTATCGGCACTCTCTCAACCCGGAGCGATGTGGATGTCACTCTTTCCGCCTCCCGACTCGTCGCCAGACATCTGGCCGTTCTCGCGATGACGGGCGGGGGCAAGACGGTGGCGGCGAGACGCATCATCCGCGAACTGATCGGCCACCACTATCCGATGCTGATTTTGGATCCCCACGGCGACTATATCGGCCTGTCGAAGTGCCGGGATCTGCTCCAGCAGGAGACGCCCGGCTGCGAGATCCGCCTTTTTTATCCGGAACTGCTCATGCAGCAATCCGGAGAAGCGCTCGTGGAAAAGGTTATCGGACAGATGACGAACGGGTTGAGCGAACCTCAGGCGGACTACCTGCGCTCCCTGTTCAGCAGAGACCCCGCCAAAGAAGGGGAACCGGCCATCGACTACATCGAGCGCCTGATTACCCGAACCGAGCAGGAGGTCTCCGGCGAGAAAAACAGGCGGCAGGTTCCGACGATGTATGCAGTGCGCCGGTCCCTGCGCATTGTCCATTCCCGTTTATCCGGCATGCGCCGGAGCAGCGAAAAGATGCGACAGAGCAACAAGCTGCAGGATCTTCCGTTCGAACCACTGCCGAATCCGTTCAGTCAGCCGGAAAAGATCATCCGTCCGGGACAGGTCTCGATCCTTTATCTGGGTGGATACGATCACATCACTCAATGTTCGATTGCCGCCATTACCATGGAGACCCTCTTTGACTTCAGATCCAACCTGACGGGCCGGATTGCCCCCTTCTTCACGGTCATCGAGGAGGCGCACACCTTCATTCCTTCCATGCGCGAGGGCACGCAGGACGCCGTTTCCCTGCCGGTCATCCGGAGGATCATCAGCGAAGGACGAAAATTCGGCACGGGCCTCATGCTGATCTCGCAGCGACCGAGCAGGCTGGATGAAACGATCATCTCCCAGTGCAACTCATTCCTGATCCTCCGGCTGGTGAATCCACGGGATCAGACCTTCGTCCGGGCGATCATGGAAAACCTGTCCGAGTCGGACGCCAGGATGATTCCGGGATTCGGTCCCGGACAGGGCATCATCAGCGGTCAGGTGGTGCGATTTCCCCTGCCGGTGCGGATCCGGCTGGACAACGAACTCCTGGTTTCGGAAATCGGCGACGAGGATTTCTTCGAACAGGCGGAATCCTGGAAGCCGGACGGGAATGCCGGGCTGAGGGAAACCATCGGGGACGTCATGGAAAAAGTCTCACGCAACCGCTCGAAACCGGCAGCCAGAGAGACTGTTGATACCACGTCGCCCGGAGTCGAGCCGCGTCGGAGGGGACGACCTCCCGCAATCCGGTCCTGAGCATGACGGACGTTCTGACTCTGGAGCAGCGCCATCTGAACATGAGTCGTGTCCGGGGTCGCGACACGAAGCCGGAGATGATCATCCGGCGTGGGCTGCATGCACGCGGGTTGCGATTTCGTCTGCATCGTCGCGATCTGCCGGGCAGGCCGGATCTGGTGTTCCCGCGTTACCGCGCTGTTGTGTTCGTCCATGGTTGCTTCTGGCACGGACACGACTGCAAACTGAACAAGACGCCCGACACCCGTACCGGGTTTTGGGAAGCGAAGCGACATGGCAATGCCGAGAGGGATCAGAAGGCGATTTCCGATCTGCTGCGCGACGGGTGGAGGGTGCTGGTGGTGTGGGAGTGTGCCCTGCGCGGATCAGGGAAAATGCCTGAAAACCGGTTGATGGACGAGTGTGTGGATTTTTTCTGCGGAAATGGTGTGAATCTCTCTCAGCTTTCTGGAACAAGCAGATGGGAATGAACGTCCCGATGGTACATATTGATTTTGATTATATGTGAAATACCAGTCGAATGGACCTTTTACGGAGGAAATATGCATCGGTGCTGCGTCATTTCCGATCTTCATCTAGGCGGGGATCCCCCCCATATGATGTCGAATCCAGACAAACTCGCCGGCTTCATTGACGGGCTGCATTCCCGATGCCCGTCTGATCAGACCCTGGAGCTGGTTATCAACGGGGACTTTGTCGATTTTATTCACATACCGGACTACGCCGCTTGGACCCATGATCCCGGCCGAGCGGTTACCAAGTTGCAACGGGTCATGAATGATCCACCTTTCAATGGGGTGTTTGATGCCTTGAAAGGGCATCTTGCCCGGGGTCACGTCCTGACGGTCATTCCCGGTAATCACGACCTGGAGTTGGGAATAATCGGGATAGGGGGGGCTTGTGGCCTTTTCCCCCTCCCACACCACCGTGCGTACGGGTCCGTACACGGCGGTTCGGCGGATTAAGCTGTTTTAGGCAGGGTAGGTGG
>PDZX01000102.1 GCA_002753185.1 Magnetococcales bacterium WMHbin3 | reverse complement strand
GAGCAATGCCCAATACACGGGACGTATCACGAATGCCACTCCCATTCATGGCCATGTCAACCACTTGTCTGCGAACCTCGGGCAATCTTCCTTTATCCATGTAATTCAACAGATTGCACGCGAGGAGTCTTTCCAATAGAACCTTCCTTTGCAGCACCGATGGGACAACACGTATTCCTGTCAGGTCAAATGACCAACTCCCGTTTGATCAACTGGCTGATGATCCACGGACTGCCTTTATCAAATCAGGAGACGAGTGGAAGTTGGTGGTTCGAGATCCCCGCATGGAAAAAGGTTGAGTCCAACAAGCTGAGATAGGTGATGCCTTGCCATTTTAAAACCTTCCAAACAGATACGATGGATCATAGATGGGCTAAACCAATTTCTTAAACAACACGCGGATGGCCTGGATGACGTTGTCAACCTCTGCAATCAGTGCGTTCGCGAGGCGCGGTGAACCCTCCATGCGGTTCTGCCGCCCCAACCGTTCAAGGGATTCGGCCCATTCGCCTGCCTTGACCGCACCCACCTGACGACAAGTGGACTTCAACTTGTGGGCCGCTCTCGACAGGGCCTCGGCGTCCTGGCGTGCCACGGCGGCGCCAATGCGCTCCACGCCCTCCTGCATGGTCAAGAGAACGACATCGACTATGGCTGCAACTTCGTCAGGGGAGTCCAGATCCTCCATGAACCCCCGAAAAAGATTGGCATCCAGGCCCGGCGCTGCCGCCGCTTCTCCGATCTTGTCAAGGCGCGCGAGCAAGCGGTACAGATCGTCACTCCGCACCGGCTTGCACAGATAATCGTCCATGCCGGCGCACAGGCATTGCTCTCGATCCCCATCCAGGGCGAAGGCGGTCATGGCCACCACCTTCTGGCGTCGCGTGTTCTCCCGCTCATTCTCCCGCTGCCGCAGGCGTCGCACTGTCTCCAATCCGTCCATGACCGGCATCATCACATCCATGAGGATCACGTCGTAGTCTCGCGCCTCGATCATCTCCAATACCTGCGCACCGTTCTGGGCCAGTTCCGGGGAGATCCCCATGCGCTTGAGCATCTTCAGGATCACCAACTGGTTCACCGGCTCATCCTCGGCCACCAGCACCCGCAGACCGGAGACGCTGCCGGTCAAGGCGGAGGAGGGGTCCACTTCCGGCACCAGGATCTTTTCGACCGCAGACCCCTGCACATCGCTGACGAGCCGGCCCTCGTCCAGGGAGACCGACGGGGCATGCACGGTGAAGTGAAAGGCGCTGCCTGCCCCGGCCACGCTCTCGGCCCAGATGCGCCCACCCATCACCGCCACCAGCCGTTTGCAAATCGACAGGCCCAGCCCCGTGCCCCCAAAGCGTCGGGCAATGGTGGCATCCGCCTGCACAAAGGGCGCAAAAATCATTCCCAGTTGCTCCGGCGTCATGCCCAAACCGGTGTCACGCACCGTAAACAGCAGATAACTTTCCTCGTCGAGTTCCCGGCTCAGGGAGATTCTCACTTCTCCCCGTTGGGTAAACTTCACGGCATTGCCCACCAGATTGATGAGCACCTGGCGAATGCGGCGATAATCGGCCCTCACCACCTCCGGGGTATCCGGGGCCAACTCGACAAACAACCGCAGCCCCTTTTCCCGCTCTGCTGGAATGCGCATGAGATTGCGCACACTCTCCAGCAGATCCCTCGGCGCGAACAACTCATCCGTGAGCGACACCTCGCCGGACTCTATTTTGGCCAGATCCAGGATATCGTTGATAAGGGTGAGCAAGGCCCGTCCGGCTTCCCGAATCACGGACATGGCCTCCAGCCGCTCCTCTTCGCTGGAGGAGGACTCCACCAGCTCGCTCATACCGACGATGGCATTCATGGGGGTGCGAATTTCATGGCTCATGGTGGCCAGAAAGGCGCTTTTGGCGCGATTGGCCAAATCCGCCGCCTGACGGGCCCGATGCAACTCCTGCTCCGCCGCCTTGCGCTCGGTGATGTCGCGCAGGGAGGCCAGATACGCTGGCCGCCCCTCCCAAAAGGTCTGGGTCACCCGCATTTCCGCCACCCGACGGGACTGACCCGGAAGGGGCGCAATGTCCAACTCGGTGGCGACGCCTGCCACCACGGGAAAACCGAACTCATCCCCCGGCTCAACCTGTCGCCCCCCAAACAGCGTCGTCACCGCCGGGTTGGCGAAGCAGACGCGCCCCTGCTGATCGATCACCAGCAGGCCATCGACATTCTTGTCCACCAGGCTGCGGAAGCTGGTGCGGCTGGCCATCAGTTGATCGTAAATGCGGGTCCGTTCAATGGCGTAACGCACGGCGCGATGCAGCACATCGGTGCCATCCACGCCCATGCGGGTCTTGACCAGATAATCCTGGGCCCCCCGCCGCACCCCCAGCAAGGCAAGGTTGCGATCATCCAGGCTGGTGAGCACCACCACGGGAATCGACGGATGCGCCGCCACCATGCGCTCCAGGGTGGGCAGACCGATGCTGTCCGGCAGGTTGAGATCCAGCAGCACCGCATCGTAGGCCACCGCAGCAAGCCGCGTGATCGCCTGCTCCAGGGTCTCCACGACATCCACATGGTATGCATCGTCGGGAGAATCGATCAGGGTTTCGCGGATCAAAACGGCTTCCGCGCCATCATCCTCCACCAACAAGATGCGACAAAGAGACGGGGGCATGGGTCATGACCAGTGAAGTTTGTGTTTATTGGCCATTTTGGCCTCATACATGGCGGCGTCCGCCTGCTGAATACATTGCTCAAGGTCACTATGCGTGGTTGCCCACACGGGGGTAACGCCCATACTCAAAGAGAGTCGATAGGAGCGTCCCGGTTGGGCGTTACGCTGCCTCAACTCCTGCTCCAGGCGACGTTTGATCTGCCCGCCCATTTCATGGGGATCGTCGTGGGGTTCGTGCAGGGAGAGGGCAAGAAACTCGTCCCCACCCTGGCGACACAGCAGGTCGGACTTGCGGAACACCTTGCGCATGATGGCAGCGGTCTCCAACAAGGCCTGATCCCCCATTTTATGGCCCAGGCGGTCGTTGATGTCTTTCATGCCGTCCAGATCGATGAAGATCAGGGACATGCGTCCCCCGGAACGCATCGCAATCTTGAACTCCTGCTCCGCCAGCATCATGAATCCGCGCCGGTTGTGGAGGCCGGTGAGGGCGTCCTCCATGGAGAGCTTCTGCAACTCTTCACGCAGGCGCACGTTCTCCGTGACATCCCGCAGGGAGACCAGAAACGACGGCATCCCATGCCAGTCGGTCTCCACCAGGCGCATCTCGGCAACACCCAGGCCGCCGTTCTTGCGAATCACGTCCACCTCCGCGACCTCGCCGCCGATCAGGGGACGGCCAAAAGGCATATCCATCATCTCACTCCAGGAGCGGCCCAGCAGATGCTCCCCCGCCGGATTGACAAACTTCACCAGTCCCGCGTGGTCGATGATGAGGATGCCGTCGGCGCTTTTATCCACAATGGCCTGAAAGCTCTCGCGGCTCAGGTTGAGAGATGCACGCAGACGGATATGCTCGCTGATGTCCTGGGCCGAGCAAACGAAGCTGATGACCCCTTCGGGGCGGGAACGCAGGGCAGACGAAGAGAACAACACCGGGACGGACCTGCCGGACAAGGACACCATCCCCATCTCGCGACTGCGGATGGCCCCCTGGTGCATCACTTCGGTCATGCAGTCGTCTCGCCAGGAACGACCCCCGCCCAGCACCCGCTCCACCGGCGCGCCGATCAACTCCCCACCCCCCGATTCCAACAATTCGCACGCGGACTGGTTCATGTGCTGAATCACGCCATCCGACGAAACGATGAACACCGCATTGATCATGGCCTCCAGAATGTTGCGCAGAGCGTCACGATCTGCCAACGCCGATGCCAAGGTAAGAACCAGCTCGTCCAGGTGCGCGGTGGGAATACGCTCCTCGTTGTTCAGGGCGTCCATTGGATCACTCCATCCCTGACCTCTCTCCGACCCGGAAAACCTCCCGCAAGGACTCCTCGCCGTCGGCGTTCCTTTCCACCAGTTCGACAGGCGGTCGCGAGTGACCAGACGCCGGACGCGGAGTCGCCACCGGCCCCAACGCTGCGTCATCCACCCCCAATACGACCTTCAGGCTGGCGATATCGTTCAAATCTCCGATGATTTTGATGCGCGGTGGCGTCAAGCGTACCAGCGCGGGCACGGCAACGACGTGGTCCTCCTCGGCCTGGGCGGGATTGGTGAGAATGTCCACCACATCCAGTTCCGCCCGGGCTCCCAGCAGCCGCCGGATCCGTTCGAAATTAAACAGCGCCCGTCTCCCGGAAGAGCTGTCGCCCACGACGTACAGCCGGAACCGCATGACCAGCGCCTCGCTCATGACCGCCTCCTGGATCTCGCCGTCCTCACTCCTGGAACATGCCCGCCAGGCGGTCCGACTCCTCGCGGCTGAGATATTCCGGTTTGCCTGTAAGAATACCCACCACGTTGCGGAACGGCTTGCCGATGTGCATGCCGTTCTCGTCGATGGAGAACTCCCGGATATCCTTCTCATGGCGGGAGCCACGCATCTTCAACACCGTGATGCCGCGCCGCATCTCGCCTAGCATCTCCACATAGCGCAGCAGGATGATGGTGTCGGTGATGGACGAAAAATGGGATTCGGTGACCGAAGGCCCACCCATCAGGGTAGCGGTGGTGGCGGTGAACATGCCGGGAATTTCGCGATGCTTGACGAAGGAGGCAAGACTGATGATGAACTCCCGGAAACCCCCTCGCGTTCCCACCCGCTCCAGGGCCGAGACACTGTCCACGGCCAGCCGGTCGGGTTTGAAACGGTCGATCTCGCTTTTCATGTTGATCAGGTGATCCTCCAATCCGGCGCTCTCGGGATAGGCACAGACCACCTTCAGGAGCCCATCCTTTTCCAATGCCTCGAAGTCGATGCCCCAGCCGATGGCATTGCGGATGAGCTGTTCCCTGGACTCCTCGTAGGCCAGCAAAAGACATTTTTCACCCTTGAGTGCGCCCCCCTTGATAAACTCGGTGGTCAGCAGGGTTTTGCCGCAACCGGTCGCTCCGGAGACCAGGATCAACGAATCCCGGAAAAATCCGCCGCCGCACATGCGGTCCAGATCCACCACTCCGGAGGTGACCCGGGTCTGGGTGGAGCGCTGTTTCAGTTCGATGGCGGAAATGGGAATGACGATAATGCCCTGATCAGGCAACACGGTGAAGGGGTACTCCCCTTTTTGATGACCCGCGCCCCGGAATTTCAGGATTTCGATGGTGCGACGACGCTTTTCTTCTTCCAGCACGTTGCGAAGGATGACCACGTTGTCGGCCACGAACTCCTCGACCCCGAAGCGGGCGATTTCACCGTACTCCTCGGTGCGTTCGGAGGTCATCAGGGCAGTGACCCCAAGCCCCTTGAGAGCAACGCCCAGCCGGCGCAGCTCCGAGCGCACGATGGCGGCATTGACGAACTGGGAAAACACCGCCCCCAGAGAGTCGATGGAGATGCGTCGCGCCCCCACCATATTTACCGCATGTTCAATGCGCGCCAGCAGGGGACCGAGATCGAACTCCCCGATCTCGATGGTATCCTCGCCGGGCTGAGGCGAGGCGTCCACGAAGCGCCACAGCCCCCGCCTCTCCCACTCGGCGATGGTCCAGCCCATGGACAGCAAGTTTTTGCGGATATCCTCCGACGCCTCCTCGAACGTGACGAAGACGCCCGGGGCGCCGTCCTTGCGGATCCCTTCGGCCAGAAACTGGGCGGCAAACACGGTCTTGGCGCTGCCCGCCGTGCCCGTGACCAGCGTCGTGCGACCACTGGGCAACCCACCCTGGGAGATCAAATCGAAACCTTCGATACCGGTGACAAGCTTTTCCACCGGAACGTTCGCGTTTTCTGTGGCGCTCACGCTCTCTCCAATCCGTCTCTTCAGTTGTTGTCCAGGGGCAATAGATCCAACCCCACCAAAACCTTTTCTGTATCCGACAGATCACCGATGATGCGGCGCAGCGGCGGGGGCAAAACCCTGATGAGGGTGGGCGTGGCCAAGATCTTTTCGTCTTCGGCAAGCTGCGGCTGCTCCAGGATATCGATGACCCGCATTTCGTACTTGCCCCCCAGATCGTCTTCGCAAATGCGTCGCAAATTCTTGATGGCGCGCTCCGACCGGGCGGTATGACCGGTGATATATAATTTAAGTATGAATTTCCGATTCTCGGACATGGGTTCATCCTTGTTGGGGGGGGGCGCCGTTACGAGGAATGGGCTCCTGACCTGAGGTAAACGCCACCCGGCGCCCCTCGCCGCCCAGAGCGTAGGGGCGATAACAGGAAACCATGTAGCCCATCAATTCAAAAGCCAAAAAGCGGCCCTCCTCCCGCAACGTTTCGCAACGCTGCGGTGAGGCGTGGACCTCCAATTCAATCATGGCGGCGCGGTAGATCTCCACCACATCCCGTGGACCGCATCTAAGCTCCCCCATATCCGTGGCCAGAAGGCGCAACTCCCGCGACACCGGATGGATCACCTTGTAGGCGCGCATCTCCAATTTCTGGGCCAGCATCCTGCGCATGCGCCGCACCATGTCGTCGAAGAGTTCCGGGGCGTAAGCCATCAACCCCCGCTCTCCCATGGCACTGGCCGCCACCGAGGTCGCCACCCGCTCATTCACCTGATCCATGGCGGCCTGCTCCCGGCGCCGCGCCTGGTTCTGGCGCGTCTCTTCCAACTCCCGTTGCAGACGACTCCGCTCCAGGGCGTAACGCACCGAACGCACCAGGACGTGGCCGTCCAGCATGTTTTTCACCAGGTAATCCTGGGCGCCCAACCCCACCGCCCGCATGGCCAGCAACTCATCATCGAGTCCCGACATCACCAGCAGCGGAACCCTGGATTCGTGGGACAGCAGGCGGTCGCAGGTGGCCAAGCCTATCGAATCCGGCAGATTGAGGTCGGCCAGCACAATGTCAACCCCGCCCCGATCCAGCCGCTCCAAACCCTCCCGCAGGGTCATGACATGGATCAGTCGCAATCGCGGATGGGGGCTCTCAGCCCGCGCCGACGACGGCGCCTCGTCGAGCCAAGCCACCATCAAGTCCGCGAAGCGAGGGTCATCCTCGATCAATAGAGTTTGAATCTCCGCGTCCGCCATTGCAGCTCCGCATCCCGTTCTGACAAGTCTCGTATTATTTTTTGCGCGGCAGCTTCACAACGGTCAGCCAGAAATCCTCGATGGACTTGATTACCGCGAAAAACTGGTTCACATCCACCGGCTTGGTGATATAACAATTGGCGTGCAACTCGTAGGTGCGCAGCACGTCCTCCTCCGCCCGAGAGGTGGTGAGGATCACCACCGGGATGGTGGAGATGTCTGGATCGGGACTCAGTTTGATGTGGCGCAACACCTCACGCCCATCTTTGCGCGGCAGATTGAGATCCAGCAGGATCAGGTCAGGCCTTGTGGCATTGGAGTAAGGCCCGCGCCGCTCCAAAAAGTCGATGGCCTGTTCGCCATCCTCCACCACCGACAGCCGGTTGACGATGTGGCTCTCCGCCAGCGCCTCCCTGGTCAGTTCCACGTCTCCCGGACTGTCCTCCACCAATAGCAGCTCAACCGGCTGACCGGGGAACATCTCCATGACACCACCTCCCCGTGCGAACGCCAGATAACCGCGTCCGCCACACGTGAACGACCCTGTTCGGATCGCATCTCGATTGCATCCATGACACAGCTCAGCCGCAACAGCACACGCGCAGACGTATGCAGACCATACACCAGGTTCAAAGAAAATTACCACATTTTTTTCAAAATGCGGCGCAACTGCATCAGCACTCTTTCAAGCTCAAGAGCAACTATTCACCACCCGCCAACGAATCGGGGTCCAGGGGGCTGGCTCCCTGGCTTAGTCCAGGGCAGCGCCCTGGTGGGGTTCGGGGCGAAGCCCTGACAAAGGCTTTCATCTCCTGGCTTTTCTTGCAAGGGTGGTGAATAGTTACGTTCAAGAAAGGATTGGACTGGTGCTGAATAGTTACAATGCGGCGACGTTTTCCGGAGTCCCGGCTGGCAAGGTAAAGTGAAACGCGCTGCCCTCACCCTGGGTGGATTCCACCCAAATGCGCCCGCCGTGGCGTTCAATGATGCGTTTGCACAGAGCCAAGCCGATGCCTGTGCCCTCATATCGGGAACGGGCGTGCAGCTTCTGGAAAATGACGAAGATACGCTCGGCATATTGGGCATCGATGCCGATGCCGTTGTCCCTGACCGTGAACAACCACTCCGCGCCCTCCCGGCGACACCCCACATGGATGCGCGGCGCGACCTCGCCGCGAAACTTGAGGGCATTGCCGATGAGATTCTGGAACACCTGGATCAGTTGCCCCTCATCCGCCGTCAGCTGGGGCAAGGGATCACGGGTGATCACCGCCTCCGACGCCACGCAGATACGTGACAGATAGCGCAGCGCCCGGTCCAGGACGCTGTCACAACTCACCAAGGTCAGAGCCTCTCCCTGGGTTTCCACCCGGGCGTAGGCCAACAGGCTGTTGATCAGGGCGTCCATGTGCTTGACGCCATCCACCACATAAGCGATGTACTGGGTGGCCTTTTCGTCCAACGCCCCGGCATAGCGCTTTTCCAGCAACTGCACAAAACCCGCCACCAACCGCAACGGCTCTTGCAGATCGTGGGACGCCACGTAGGCAAACTGTTGCAAATCCCGATTGGAACGCTCCAAATCCCGGGTGCGCAGGGTCACCCTCAGCTCCAACTCCTGATTCAAGGTTTGCATGCGCAACGCCATGAGCTTGCGCTGGGTGATGTCCTGCACCGTGCCAAGCATGCGCACCGGCCTGTTTTCGACATCCAGGATCAACGCGCCCCGTTCGTGAACGTAAACCTCGCCGCCATCGGGGCGCAGAATGCGATGCTCGATGTCATAGGGGGGATAAGGCTCCGCCAGAGTGCGTCGGATGCTCTCCTCCACCAGGGAGCGATCCAGGGGATGCACCGCGTGGAGATAATCGTCGAAGCTGGCAAGGCAGGTTTTGGGGGGAAGACCGAAGATATGGTAAACCTCGTCGGACCACTCCAGCTCGTTGGTGCGCACGTCCCAATCCCAATTGCCCAAATGGGCGATCATCTGCGCCTTGACCAGACTCTCCCGGCTCAGACGCAGGGTCTCCTCGCTCCGGCGCCGTTCGGTCACATCCCGGAAAATTCCCAGGATCACCCGTTGATCCCCCAGATCCGTCACCGCCGCCCGGATCTCCACCGGCACACGTTGACCATCGGCCCGCAATACCTCCACATTGTCCACCGTTTTCCTCCGACCCTCGACATGATCGGCGAACAAGCGGGCGTAGTGTTCCATCTCCTCGATGGGGTGAAGGTCGGTTTGATGTTTCCCGAGAATGTCGGCCAAGGGCCGACCGAGCAACGCCTCGGCCATGGGGTTGGCATCCACGATCACCCCGGTGTCGGCATCCGCCACCAGAATGGCATCGTTGGCCGACTCCACCAAAAGACGATAACGGCGTTCCGATTTTTCCAGGGAGTGGATGACGGCACGTTCGTCCGAAACGTCCCGAGCCATCAGCAGGTAGCCCACCAACCCACCTGCATCGTCGAGAATCCCGCTCACCCGGGAGTGTATGATCCGCTCCCGCCCACCTTGGGAACTCCTTACTTCGTAGGTGTGCTCCCCGTCAATCCGCACATGCTCGATGCCGAGGGCGAATCGTTCCGGATCCACGTCACGCTGCTTGTGGATCTCCTCAAGATGGCGTCCGATCACCTCCGAAGCGGAAAGGCCGTGCATCACCTCCGCCGCCGGGTTGCAATAGAGGATGAGAAAGTCGCGATCCGTCGCGACGATGGCCATGTCGGTGGCGGTGCGTAAAATGTTGTCCAGGTAAACCGCCTTTTCCTGGAGCGCAGCCCGGGCCTCTTCCAGATGCCGGCGACTCTCCCGCAACAGGGCCGCCTCATGGATCTGGCGCAGCAGGGGCTCGCCCACCCGAAAAAAGAACAGCACCCCGATCAGGATCACCCCCAGTCCGGCGAAAAAGGCCAATCCTGCGGCCACCTCATAGGGGTGACGCACTTCCGCCATGTCCAGCTTGGCAACAATGCCCATGCCCAGCAGCCTGACCGGCTCATGAGCTGCCAGCACTTCCACGCCCCGATAATCCATCCCCACCACCCAGCCCGAATTCCCGGACAGGGCGCGACGCATGGGCTCGGCGACAAGGGAGTTGTGGGGGACAGGAATAGGAGTGTCGCCCGTATTGTCGTGGCGGCGGTGCAGAAGAAATACGATCTCATCGCCTTGACGCTGACCCAGCGTGAACTCCCCGGTCCTACCCATGCCGGGAAAATGCTCATGGGCCTCCCGCAACTGGTCCAGAATCTCGGCCAATATGCGTTCCGGTGACGCCATGGAAACGCCAGCTGCGTCGTGATGTTCTTCCAGGTGACGCCGGGTGTGGCGAGCCATGGCCTCGATGAGACGGGCGCGGCTTTGCACCGCCTCTATCAAGCGCTCGCGGGTCTGGTCAAAGGAAGTGTTGTAGAGAATGATCAGCGTGGCCCCGCCGATGGCCAAACCCACCACCGCCAGGATAGCCATCAACAACAATATGCGGTAGCGGTCTGAGATAAACATGTTCACTTCCCGGTTGGCGCGGCGAAGACACAATGCAAGGTCAAGCAGATCGATTTCGACCTGAGATAAAGAGCAGCAAGGTTTTTCAGTGTGTGAGAAAGCCCCCGGGGAGAGGGTGACAGACCAAGATACACCCAGGAAAGAAAATTATCTGAGAAAAATCTTGGCTCAATATGAATTCCGGAGGCGTGGCCTGAAGCGGTGAATGAAGGTAGCATGTTCGGCAGCAATTCACCTTCACTGGGAGGTCAAGGATGATTCCCCAACCAATGGTCAAGATCCAACACCTGGTCAGTG
>PDZX01000101.1 GCA_002753185.1 Magnetococcales bacterium WMHbin3 | reverse complement strand
CTTTGGCCAAAAAAGCGAAAAATCCCAGGGGTGCGGGGACAGAGTCCCCGCAATGGTTGAGGCAACCTGTAGCTAACAGATTTTATCAAAAACTCCATGTCCCGCTGAACCAACACACTTACGAGCCAGGACATAAATCTGCGGAGAGAGGTCCGGAAGGTGGCTCAGCACGCGGAAGCCGACGCGGCGCATCATCTCGAACCAGGACCAGGGCCGGGGATAGCAGGTCACGCTCCCGGAGGCCACGACCCGGAATCCCCAGGTCGCCAGATGGGTGGCGAGCGCGGCACGGGTGTAATAGAAGACATGCTCCCACGGGTCCACCGAAAAGGGACGACCCAGAATCCGGTGGACCCCCTTCTTCCAGGACAACGCCCCGCCGTTGGGCACCGAGATGAAGAGCAGACCCTCCGGGTGCAGCAGGTCGCGCAAACCGCTCAGCAGCGCTTCGGGCTGGCGGATGTGCTCCAGCACGTCCCACAGGGTGATCATGTGCATGAGGGGCAGCGGGGCGGCAAGGGCCTCCCGGTACTCCGCGACCGAGGTGGCCTGACGCGCGTTGGGGCAGTAGCGCCGGGCGAACTCGGCCTGTGCCAGGGAGGCGTCGAATCCATACGGCGCCCAACCCCGCTGCGCGGCATGGCGCAGGAATCCGCCAGTGCCACACCCCACGTCGAGCAACGGACCAGGCGGCAGAAGCGCGTGCTGGGCAACGTTGCCCTCCCACTGGGCGAAGGCCGGCAGCTTGTGCTGATACTGACACCACACCCTGGCCTCGTCCACCTCCTCCGGGGGCAGAGAGCGGTAGTCGGGCGAAAGGGCGGCATGTTGCTCCCAGGTCTGAATCACCCCGCATGCCTGACAGCGGATGACCCGATAAGACAGGCCGTCACGGGTCTCCTGGACAAGGAGGCGCACTTCCCTCGCCTGACAAAGATGGCATCGCATAAGCCCCGTTTCCCCTCTTCCCTTGACAAAACACCCTATTACATGTTTCCAAGGATACCAGACCGCTACGCTTTTCGCCACCGTCAACATCGGGAAAAATCCGGATGCCTCCCATTGCCATGCCGCATCGGTTGTTGCGCTACCCCGTCATGCTGGCGCTCCTCGGCCTGGCGCTGTGGGCGGGCCGCTGGGGATTGGCCGGATTGTACGCCGTGCCCGCCGACCGCATCCTGGAGGCCTGGCAGGCGGACGAAAAACCGGTCCCTCCAGGGGATCGCGGCCTGGAAACCGCACTGGGATACCTGCTTGGCGCCATCTCTTTGGATCCCGGCAACGCCGGTCTTCATTACCGGATGGCGCGCCTGTATCACCTGCGGGCCACCGATGCCCCGCCAGGCAGCGAGGAGATCGAAAAATGGCGGACCATGGCCGAGGAGAGCTACCACCGGGTGGTCTACCTGCGCCCCTCGTGGGGCAATGGCTGGATCAATCTGGCGCAGATCCAGGTGCAGGGCGGCCACATCTCCCTGGAAACCGTGCAGGCGCTGTTCCGGGGACGACGGCTCGCCACCGGGTCGCTGTTCGCGCGCAAGAGCTTCATCCGTCTGGGGTTCGCCCTGTGGCAGAACCTGAACGGCCTCGAACGGGAAGAGGTGCTCCAGGAGGTGGAGCGGCTGCTGGCCGATCACGGGGAGTTCGTCCTGAAACAGGCCGACCTGTACGGACGCCTGCGGGAGATCCGCGCCCTGTCGATGCCCTATCCGGACCTCCGGAAGGAACTGGATAAACTCATGCTGCAAAGGGTCGTTCAAGATGGCGATGCCGGTTAGGACGGAGGACGATCCGGAAGCTGCGGAGTGCTGTCCTCTGCTGTTCCAGGTGTTTCTGGCGCTGGTGTTCCTGGCGCCCCTGCCGCTGGGCGGCAACCGCCCCTGGGCCTGGGGCGCGTTGGAGATCGGGGTGTTTTTACTCTTTGGGCTGGGATATTGGCGGGCGGCGCGCATGGAGAGCATCGATGATGCATTCGCGACCCATTATCGCATGCCGGCGTTGCTGTGGCTGCTGTGGAGCCTTTATCCCCTGGCGCAGGCGACGCCGTTGCCGGAACCCCTGCTGGGCCTGCTCTCCCGCTCCACCCTGGAACTGCGGGTCCTGACCGGCTGGGAGGATCCGTCCGGTCCCATTTCCCTGGATCGCCACGAAACCTTGCAGGCTTGGCTCAAGGGGATGGCCTATTGCGGGGCGTTCTGGCTGACCCTGGCCTGGACCACCAGCCAGCAACGCCTGAAATGGCTGATGCTGACGGTCGTGGGCAGCGGGGTGTTTCAGGCGCTGTACGGCCTGCTGATGGTGCGCAACGACCCCAACTGGACGGTGAGCGGCACCTACGTCAACCGCAATCACCTGGCCGGTCTGCTGGAAATGACCATCCCCATGGGCATCGGGCTGATGATCGGCTGGATGAAATCACGGCGCAGCGCGAACGACGAAAAACGCCTGCTGGATTGGATCGCCGAGTGGCTGCGCACGGCGAGCGGACGGCGGGGGATCCTCTCGGTGGTGCTGGTGGTGATGCTGCTGGCATTGTTTCTCACCCAGTCCCGCGCCGGCAACGCCTGTCTGCTCCTGGCCCTGGTGGTGGTGACATTGCTGGCCCGGTGGCGGGAAGGGGAGTTTTCCCTCTCCCGCGAAAAACGGCTGGTGGCGCCCCTGCTGGCCATCTCCGTGATGATCGGGGCCTGGTACGGCCTGGGTCACCTGACCGGACGGCTGCTGCAGACCAATCTCCACGGCGAGGGACGCCTGATGATCTCGCTGCGTTCCCTGGCGATCGTCAAGGACTACTACTGGTTCGGCAGCGGGGCCGGGACCTTCGGCTGGATCTATCCCAGGTACGCTGGCGAGGAGAGCGCCGTGACCTTTCTCGATCATGCCCACAACGACCACGTGGAGATTCTGGTGGAACAGGGGGTGGTGGGTTACGGGCTGCTGGCGGGCATCCTGATCTATTGCTGGATCTTCATTCTGCAGGGGTACATGCGACGACGCGACCCGTTCATGCGCGGGGTGACGTTCGGCAGCCTGGTGGCCACCCTGGCGTTGAGCCTGCATGCCTTGTTCGACTTCAATTTCCAGATTCCGGCCAACGCCCTCTATTTCGTGGTGGTGTTGGCCATGGGAATGCGCGCCTCGGTGTTGCCGGCGCGACGTTCCGCCCTGTCGGCATATTACAACACGGGCGCCATCTCCCGCTCCGCGCGCCAGGGGGGCACGGACAATGAGCACTGACGGGGGGGGCACGGAACGCTATTACGACGCACCCAACCAGCGCATCGTCTGCCTGCGCAACGGCCGGGACGCCGCGTTCTGGACCGCGCACTGGGAGGAGACCCTGCGGGGCGCGCCCCGGCTGTTCGCCAATCCCCCCGGCTTTCATCTCTTCTTGTACCGCACCCGCAAGTATCTGCCCAAGGGGGCGCGGGTGATCGATGCCGGGTGTGGCCTGGCCTGCACGGTGCATGCCCTGCATCGCGCCGGCTACCAGGCCCATGGCGTGGACTTCAGCCAGGAGACCATCGACGCCGTGCGCACCCATTGGCCCCATTTGCGCCTCTCCTGTCACGACATCCGGGAGATGCCTTTCGAGGACCATTTTTTCGACGGCTACTGGTCGCTGGGGGTGATCGAGCATTTTTACCAGGGGTACGACGAGGTGCTGGCCGAAATGCGGCGCACCATTCGTCCTGGTGGGTATCTGTTTCTCACCTTTCCCTCCATGACCTGGCTGCGCCGCCAACGCGCCCGCGCGGGCCGCCTGCCCCCCTGGCGGGAGGACGCGGCGGGGCTGGAACGGTTTTATCAATTCCTCCTGCCCCCGGACCAGGTGCGCGCCAGGGTGGAGGCGGCGGGCTTCCGCCTGGTGGAGGAGCAGGGCCAGGATTGCGCCAGGGGGTTGAAGGAGGAGTGGCCGGTCTGCGAGCCGTTGGTGGACCGGCTGTGGGGGTTGCCATGGGGGATCGGCAAGGGGATCGCCTTGAGCGCGGATCGGCTGCTGGGCAGGTGGTTCGGTCACATCACCTACATGGTCTTCGTTCACGAATGAGTGGGCTGAAACGCGGCCAGCAACCCCCGCAAGGTGACCAACGATGCCGGATCGGTGGTGGTGAAATCGATGACCACGCCGGTTTGCTCTTCCAGGAGCTGGATCAGCTCCAGAAAGCCGAGGCTGGTCAACTGGTGGCGTTCCAGCAGGTTGTCGTCCAGTTCCGGGGGCGGTTGGGGGCGGGATGGATTCTGACCGGCCAGGAATTCCAGGATGGTGGCGTGAACGGGATGGAGGGTCATGGTTCGGGTGTCCGCTGCAAGCTGTCCAGATGGTTGACGAGGGCGGCCCGGTCGATCTTGCCATTGGCGTTCATCGGCAGCGCGGGGAGCATCTCCACGCGGGAGGGCCACATATAGGGGGGCAGCAGTGCCCGACAGGTGGTCAGGATCCGCTCCGGCAGAGCGGGGTCCGTGCCCGCGACACAGGCGGCGATGCCCAGAATGCCCTCTTCCCCACGGGGCCAGGGGACGGCCACAGCCAGGTCGTGACCGCAGGCGCGACGGATGGCGCCATCCACTTCCTGAAGCTCGATGCGGTGGCCATGCAGCTTGATCTGGTTGTCCACCCGTCCGATGAAGAACAGACAGCCATCCTCCCGGCGTTGCGCGCGGTCGCCGGTGCGATACCAGAGGGTGACGCCGGTGGCCGGAGTGGTAAAATAGTGATGGGCGCTCTTTTCCGGGTGGTTCAGGTAGCCTTGGGTCACCTGGGAGCCGGCCAGGCACAACTCGCCCGTGCCTGGCCCGTCTTGCTGCAGAAGGCCGTCGTCGTCGCGCAGCGCGGCCCGTTGGGTCGGGAAGATCCAACCGATGGGGACGATGCCGTCCCTGGCCTCCGCCGCCGATTCACGACCGCGCCATTCGTACTCGGAGATGGAGACCGTGGCCTCCGTGGGGCCGTAGAGGTTGATCAGCCTGCCGTTGCAAGCGGCCCTGCTCCAGGCTTCCGCCGTGCGAACCGGCAGGGGTTCGCCGCAGAAGAGACTCAGGCGGATCGAGGGGAACACCCCCTCGCGCAGGACGCGCAGCTTTTCCAGGCAGACGGCCACCGAGGGGACCGAGACCCATACCGTCAGCCGGGTATCGAGGATGAACTTGGCCGGGGCCATGCGGTTGACGCCGGGAATGGGGCAGAGGGTCGCCCCGCTGGCCCAGGTGACGAAAATGGGATGGATGCACAGGTCGAAGGTGAGGTCCGCCGGTTGGGCCACCCGGTCCCCCGGACCAATCGGGTGGTGGTGGCGCCAGTAATCCACATAGGCGGTCAGGTTGCCGAAGGTGACCGGGACCCCCTTGGGGCGGCCCGTGCTGCCGGAGGTGAACATCAGATAGGCCAGGGCATCTTCCGATGGGGCGCGCACCGGCGGGGCGGATGGAGCGCGTTCCAGGTCGGCGCGATCGAGAAACCGGTGTTGGGAAGAGAATGGCAACGATGCCCCCCACCCCGCCACGTCGGGACAGACCCAGGTCATGGGGGTATCCAGCAGGGGCAGCAGTTGCATCAGCGCCGCGATCCCCTCCTCCGGGACCACCACCAGACGGGTGTTGGCCTGGTGGAGCATGTCGGCCAGGCGTTGCGGCGGGTTGACGGGGTTCATCGGCAGGTAGCCGACTCCCGCACGATGGGCGGCGATGATGGCGGCGTAGGCGTGGGGTTGATGGTTGCCCAGGATGCCAACCACGTTCCGGGGGCCGACATCCTCCGGATCGAACACGCGGGAAAGGAGTTCCCCTTCGGCCATGAGCCGGTCGTAAGACCACTGTTGCTCCCCGGTCCACAGGGCCGGGGCTTGCGGGTCCGATGGTGTCAACCAGGATGGGATGGCCATGGGCGCACTCCAGGAACAAAACGGCGGCTCGTGTGCCAGACGGATGGGAGCACAGGATCAATCATGCCCCCGACAGCGCGGAAAAGCAAGCATTCCGCACAAATATCGCTTGCAACCAGCCCGGAAAAATTCTAAATTATTCGCAATACTGCTTCATAGCCACGAGGTGACGCCATGCGTGCATTACGGACTCTCTCCTGCTGTTCGCTCGGCATCGTTCTGATGCTCTCCGCCGCGCCGTTGCGGGCGGATCTCGCCAAGGATATCGAGGCCGGCCTGCCGATCCAGACCATCATGGCCAACGCCATGCAGGACGGTTCCCGCTCCAACGCGGCCATCATGGCGCTCCTGATCAAAAAGGGCTTCAATCCCACCCAGGTCACCTCTGCCGCCCTGAAGGCCGGCGTGCCCATGGAGGAAGTCGTGCAGGCCGCCCTGGCGACCGGCATAGAAATGACCGTGGTCATGGCAGCCGCCACGGAAGCCAATATCAACGTGGCCAAGATGATGGAGATCGCCGTCGCCCAAGGGGCGCCCATCAAGGAGGTGGTCGCCGCGACCATCGCCTCCGGCTACACCCCGACCGCCGTGGTAAGCGCCGCCGTGAAAACCGGCGCCCCGATCCAGACCATCATCGCCGGCGCCATGACCGCCGGCGCCAAGGTGGAAACCGTCATCGCCGCCTCGATCCGCTCCGGTGCCTCTCCCTCCGCCGTGGTCTCTGCGGCCATCACCGCGATTCAGGAGGTCCGGCAAAGCTCGCCCACCGCCGCATCCCCGGAAAAGATCGCCCAGAGCATCAGCCAGGTGGTGGCCGCTGCCATCACCGCCGGAGGCAATCCTGCCGCTGTCATCACCTCCGCCGTCGCCGCCGTCCCGGAGGCAAAAGCGGTGATCGTGAACTCGGCGGCCACGGCAGGCGTCGAAAAGAGCGTGGTGCAGAATGCCGTCGCCGTCGGGATGGAGCAAAAACAAAAACCCACCGTGGA
Organism: Magnetococcales bacterium WMHbin3; assembly: GCA_002753185.1. Lineage (GTDB taxonomy): Bacteria > Pseudomonadota > Magnetococcia > Magnetococcales > Magnetaquicoccaceae > Magnetaquiglobus. The sequence continues at coordinate 4,203 of PDZX01000101.1, read as the reverse complement.
GGGAACGGCGCTCAGCCCCTCCTGATGCCTGGGGATGCCGTGTTCACAGGTGGTGCAGATACAACACCAGCTTCCAGATCTCCTCGTCCCGCAGCAGATCCTTGAAGGCCGGCATGACGCTCCCCAAGGGTTCACCTCCGTCATGGATGGTCCAGAACAGATAGACATCCTTTTGCAAGACCCCCTTGCCGGCGAACTCCAGCCGCGCAGGTGGGGGATTGAGGTGATTGACCTGGACTCCCATCCCCTGGCCCCGCAACCCGTGACAACTCTGGCAATGCTGTTGAAAGAGCACCTGCCCCGCCACCAGGTTGTCCCACGTGGCATTCAGCGGGTTTCTGTAAGTCACATTATTCTGACAATTATCATGCAGAACGGATTTGCAAATATCTTTAAATTTTTGATGTAAGGCAAAAAATTCTCTTCGACTCACCTGAGAGGCACTCAAGCGCCCCTTATCCATAAGAAAAATCTTCTGATTGGTGATCACCTCCTCTGGCCCATCCATCAACTTTTGCACCAGAAAATTGGCGATCACCGGCATCTGCTGAATCAGCACCAGGCAGACAGCGATGAAAAGCAAACTCTTCCAATGCCTGCGCAAAAAGGAAGGCCGCTGCAACCCGGTTTGCCACTCGGATTGCGGGGGGTGCCAGGAATAGGAGGCCTCCATGCCGCCCGGCATCGCCGGAACCAGCACCGGCTCCCGCCTGACGCCGGACGGGGAATCGGACAGGACGTCCGCGTCGCGGGCGATGGATTGGGAGACGCGAATGACATGGGACATGCGCTCCTCGGTATCCAGGTCCTCTTCCTTGGGCAGGCGCATGCTGGCCAGGACAGGATAGAGCGCGTAGGCCGGATTGGTGGTGATGATCCCTTCCTGGAGCAACAAAAGGTAGAAATCGATCAGGGAGACGGCGTATTGCCTGGCCACCAGGCGGGAATGAGTCTTCTTTTGGATCCAGGCCACGAACTTGCGCAAATCCTCGGCCTGCGCCTCCCCGCACCCCTTGCCTTGTTTGCCCATGTAGTCGGCCCACTCCCGCAGGCGCGGCAGATGATCGTCGCGCCACGCCTCATCCTTGTGCGCATGGATGAGCCGCTCGAACTTGGACAAGGTGTTGGTGGAGGAGGCGTGCATGCCGATTCACTGGTTCAAGATGGACAAGGACGCAAACGTTACCGTACGAATGTTAACAAAAGCAACGCGCGTTGTCCATAAAAAGCGCAAGAGTGACCAAAAACAGTTCGAAGGTCTTGATACGAAAAGACGCCTGGCCATGTCGGCCCAGGCCACAGGAAAGATCACCGGGATGTGCCGCCGACCGGATCGGATTTCTAAAGAAACGGACGCAGGCATCCCCGCTGACATCAACGATCAAAATGCGTGCCTCGACCACGCCCCATGACCTCACGCGATCCGGTTACAGCCGAAAATAACGTTTGCCGCGCTTTTTTCCTTCCATCCATGACGGACGCAGGCAAAATAGAAGCCGTCTTTTCGGATATCTTGCTTCTCCAACCGAACCGGGAACGAATGACCATGACCCTCACAGAACTGCTCTTTGCCCCCGTGCAACTGGGCAATTTACGCCTGCCCAACCGGGTGGTCATGGCCCCCATGACCCGCAGCCACTCTCCCGGCGGGGTTCCGACGGCGGAGGTGGCGGCCTATTACGCCCGCCGGGCGGCCAACGGGGTGGGATTGATCATCACCGAGGGGGTGCTGGTGGAAGACGAGGCCGCCGCCGGCTATCCCGACTGTCCGCACCTGTACGGCGACGCGGCGCTTGCCGGATGGGGCCGGGTGATCGAGGCGGTGCATGCCGCCGGTGGCCGGATCATGCCGCAAATCTGGCATGTCGGGGAGACCCATCGCCTGGGCGCGGACCCCTGCCCCCACATTGCCGGCCTGGGTCCCTCCGAGGTGGTGGAGGATGGCAAGGTGGTGGTGCGGGCAATGACGGAAGCCGACGTCGCGCGTCTTGTCGCCGCCTTCGCCGCTGCCGCGCGCAATGCCCAAAGGATCGGCTTCGACGGGGTGGAGATTCATGGCGCCCACGGTTATCTGGTGGATCAGTTCCTCTGGGAGCACACCAACCGCCGCGCCGATGGCTACGGGGGGAATTTCGCCAATCGCCTGCGCTTTGCCGTGGAGATCGTGCGGGCGGTTCGGGAGGCGGTGGGCGAGGGATTTCCCATCGTGTTCCGCTATTCCCAGTGGAAGCCTCAGGATTACCAGGCACGCCTCGCGGATACCCCGGAACAACTGGAAAAACTGCTGCTGCCGTTGCGGGAGGCGGGAGTGGACATCTTTCACGCCAGCAACCGGCGCTATCAGGATCCCGAATTCCCCGGCTCGGAACTCAATCTGGCGGGCTGGAGCAAGCGGATCACCGGCTGCCCGGCCATCACCGTGGGCAGTATCGGTCTGGACGATCCCTCCTGGACCATGGCCAATCCGACGGGCATCGACCCCCTGCTGGAACGTCTGGCGCGCAGGGAGTTCGATCTGGTGGCCGTGGGCCGCGCACTGCTCGCCGATCATGCCTGGGCGCGCAAGATCCGCGAGGGTCGTCTCGCCGAGGTGACCCCTTATACCAAGGCGGCCCTGAATCGTCTGGATTGAAAAATGAATTAAAAAAAGCCGCCCCGACAGGCGGTGATTATTTACAGACTTGCATCCGACTGTCGCGAGCAACGGCGTCAGGAGATCCGCACCACGATGTCATGGAGTACGTCACCGGCACGGGCCATCTGGTCGGCGGTGTTGGAGGTATCGGGTCGATTTGCCCCTCCCCGTCAAGGGGAGAATCTCTCGAAAGTCGGCTGACCCGCGTTTCCCGGCAGGCCGGATCGCCAAACCGTCCCCGGCTTTCCGCAGAATGGAGAATTTTGGAGGCTGGAGCATGGCCTTTGCCGGTCATTGCCGGGTGCAGGTCACGACGCGAACACCTCGTCCACGGAATTGGCGAACAAGACGTTCTCGCCCCACACCTCGATCAATTCCAACTTCGCCGACTGCACCTTCTCGGTCACCCAGTCCGGCGTTTGGCCGAACTTGCGTCGCATCTGTTTTAACAGCATGGAAGCTGCTTCTTCCTCACGACCTTTCTGCTCGCCATCCATCTGCGCCTTCATGAATAGCGGTCGCAGTACGTCGTTTTCCATCACATTGAATGTAAGTGACATTTCTTCGGCCTCCGTTTTGACCACGGTCTCCAGCTTGCGTAGCCTGGACAAGATAACCAACTTCGTCAGGGCGTCATCCCTGGCTTTGGTCGGCAGTTCGCTGATCCGGAGCAGGATTTCCAGGATCGTCTCCTTCTGGTTATTCATCCGGCAGAGGATGTCCAGAATATTTTCCTCCAGCGTAGGACTGGCCATCAACTCCTGACAGTCGATGGAGCGGATGTCGAACGATCACGTTACGGATAGGGGGTGCGCTCGGAACGGAACATCTGTTGGTTGGTGCCAAATTGGCCCGACAGGAAATTGATATGGCGTCCCCGGCGAAAGGAAATTGGTATAACTTCCCTGGAATCCCTCTGTAATTCCATGGATTTAGCATAGCCTTTGCCGGTCATTACCGGGTGCAGGTCACGACGCGAACACCTCGTCCACGGAATTGGCGAACAAGACGTTCTCGCCCCACACCTCGATCAATTCCAGCTTCGCCGACTGCACCTTCTCGGTCACCCAGTCCGGCGTTTGGCCGAACTTGCATCGCATCTGTTTTAGCAGCATGGCCGCCTCACCTTCCTGTCGGCCTTCTTGCTTGCTATCCATCTGCGCCTTCATGAATAGCGGTCGCAGTACGTCGTTTTCCATCACATTGAAGGTAAGTGACATTTCTTCAGCCTCCGTTTTGACCACGGTCTCCAGCTTGCGCAGCCTGGACAAGATAACCAACTTCGTCAGGGCGTCAGCCCTGGCTTTGGTCGGCAGTTCGCTGATCCGGTACAGGATTTCACGGATCGTCTCCTTCTGGTTATTCATCCGGCAGAGGATGGCCAGAATATTTTCCTCCAGCGTCGGACTGGCCATCAACTCCTGACAGTCGATGGAGCGGATGTCGATCACTTCATAGCGGAAGGATAAATTCTTTTCTTCTATGGCCGCTTGCGGGTTCCACGCCGCCTGCCCGACGTACAGCACCTGCTGAACCAGAACCATGCCCGGATAACGCTGCCGTATCAG
>PDZX01000016.1:3046-77479 GCA_002753185.1 Magnetococcales bacterium WMHbin3 | reverse complement strand
TGTTGATGATCTGGATCGCCCCGAAGGCCACCCCCCGGTCGGCGAGGGGGACGCAGATCATCGATTCGGTCTTGAACTGGGAGCGCTGGTCCACCTGGGCGTTGAAACGGGCGTCCGTGGCGCAGTTGAGGACCACGTCGGTCTTGTTCGTGGCGATCACCTCGCCGACGATCCCCTGCTTGAGGGGCAGGCGCAGCCCCAGGATGCGCGCCTTGGCCGGACCCTCGGCCTGGTGGCAGATGTTGAGCGAGGAGGCCGTGTCGGTGATCCAGAGCGAGCCGGCCTCGGCGTCCATGGTGGCGAGGACCTTTTCGAAGATGCTGGCCATCACCTTTTTCATGCCGCCGGTGCTTTGCACGAATTCCCGTGTCAGGTCGCGGGAGAAGCGCAGATAGTCGATCTCCCGTTGCAGGGAGGCGAGCGGATTGTCGGATGGATCGGTCGTGGTCAGCGTCGATGTGGGTGAGGCCATGCCTGGGAATCCCCCGCAATTCCTGGATATGTTTTTTGAGATTTCTTCGCAAATCATGTTAGTGTATCGGGCGCGGCAGGGTTGGAGTCAAGGGAAAATTCCTCACGCGGCATTGCGTTAGGATGAAAATCGCGCATGCGATTTCAGGCCCGATGTGCGTTCATGCCATGGCCAGCATCGCCTCACGGGCCTCTGCCATGCTGCCCACCAGGATCAGGCTCCGGTTGGGATCCAAGCGCTCCAGCAGGGTGTGGTGAACCCGGCTGTCCACGAACATCGCCAGCCTTTGTCCCAACTGTTGCCGCCGCTGTCCCTCCCGCACCAGCATGGCGCCGGCGGCGGGATCCAGGGTGGAGACCTGCTTGAGGTTGAGGATCAGACCCGCTTCTCCCCGTCGCTCTTCCAGGGTGGCGGCCAGTTTCTCCAGGGTGGCGAAGAAGAGGTTGCCCTGGAACTCCAGGGCGAGGGTGGCGCCAATCCGCACCGGACGCACGTCCAGCCGTGCCGCCCCCAGCAGAAAGGGGATCAGGGAGAAGAGCACGGCAGCCACGATACCCGCAGTCAAATCCAGGAAAATCACCGCCAGTGCCGTGACGGCTAAGCCGGCCTGTTCCCGCTTGAGCAGGCGCAGCAGGCGGATTTCCGCCGGTTTGATCATCCCCCACCCCACCAGGAAGAGCATGCCCCCCATCACTGGCACCGGCAGAAAGCGGAACAGGCCGCCGAACAGGGCGATCAGCCCCCAGACGAACAGGGAGGCGATGATGCCGGTCAGAGGGGAAGCGGCGCCCATGGCCTGGTTGACGGCGGTGCGGTTGAAGCTGGCGGAACCGGCGAAGCTGGAGAAGAAGGGAGCGAGCAGGTTGGCGATGCCTTGGGCGAAGGTCTCCCGGTGGATCGCCACGGCCCCTGGGTTGTTCAGGTTGAGCTGGCGGGCGATGACCATGGTCTGAGCCAGGCCGATGAAGGCGATGGCCAGGGCGTCCCCCAGCAGGCGGGGAACCATGAGCCAGGTCTCCCACTGCCAGGAGGGGGAGGAGAGCGGCAGCCAGGCGAAGGGCAGAGCGCCCAGCAAGGCGATCTCCGTTTCCACCTGGGGGCGAAAGGCGTGGATGATCATGCCGGTGACATAACCGGCCAGCATGGCGTGCAACAGGAAGAAGCGGGGATAACGGCGTCGGGCGAGGAATCCAGCCGTCAAAGTCACCCCGCCCACGAGGGTGGCGTAAGGGTTGATCAACGTCATCCCCGCCGTCGCCAGCAGAAAAAGTTTGGCCAGCGGGTTGCCCACGGCGAAACCCTCCATGCCCAGCAGCGGGTCCAGGCTCGCCAGCATGATGAGCACACCCACCCCTACGGTGATGCCGGTGATCGTGGCGGGATTGATGTACTGGAAAGTGGTGGCCAGCCGTCCCCCCCAGGCCAGCATCTGGATCATCCCCACCAGCAAGGAGAGGATGATGGCCAGCTCCACATAGAGCGGACTGCCGCTGCCGGCGAAGGGCAGCAGGGCGGCGCCCATCTGAATGGAGACGGCGGTGTTGGGGCCGCCCAGGATGATGGAACCGCCGAACAGGCAGGCGAAGAAGGTGACGTAGACCGCCGAAAAAAGCCCCATCTCCGGCGGCAGCCCGGCCAGGTGGGCGAAGGTGATGGCCTGGGGAATCACCAGCAGCGCCCCCACGAAGCCGTTGCCCATCTCCCCGCGCCACGCCGGGAGGGGTTGCCGCCAAAAGGGGTAGGGCCGGAGTTCCTGGGAAAGTTTATGATGACGCCAGCGCCACCACCCGGCGGACCAGGCGATGCGCGCCTTTGACCAAAGGTTCGACCATTTTGATGAGTGTATCATGGCGGGGATCGGCGGGTCGGTACTGTAGATGGAGAAAGGCGGCCACATCTTGTGCCTGCTGGTGGCTCAGGGTACGCTCCTGGCCCAGCGGCATGTTGGCCCAGATGAAGCCGGCGGCCTTGTCGGTGTTGTTCATGCCCGCGCCCCGGTTGTAACTCAGCACCCCCCACAGCGGAGGCGCGGTCTCGCCGCCGGCGCCGTCATCGCCATGGCAGGCCTGACAGTGGCTGGCATAGACCACCGCGCCTCGGGAGGGGTTGGGGTCCAGGCCGGTATCCGGCAGGGTGGGCGCCCCTCGGCCCGGCGGGGATCGGCCCACGGTCTGCCCGTCGGACAGGTAGGAGATGTAGGCCGCCACCGCCATGACCTCCGGGGCGTGTTCCGGGGGCATGATGCCGTCCATGCTGTAGACGAAGCACTCCCGGATGCGCAGGCCGATGCCGTTCATGCGTCCGTTCTTGCCGCGCCACTTGGGGTACAGGCCCGCCACGTTGAGGGGCAGGGCATCGGTGCGGCGGCCCGCGTCCAGGTGGCAGTTGGCGCAGGTGAGGTCGTTGCCCGCGTAGCGTCCGGCGTAGCGCCCGGTCTGGGTGACGATGCGGAAACCGTACACCACGTTGGCCAGGTGGTCGTCCAGGAAGGGACGGGTGAGCAGTTCCTCCACCGGCGGGTGGTCGATCACCGCCGGCGGGGGATCGACTTCCGCGCTTCCGCCGGTGGCGGCTGGCAGCAGGAGCAGGGCGGCCAGGGTCAACACCCCCCTTGTCATGGTCACATGCTCAACTCGGGTCGCTGTTTGGCCATCTCGTCCCTGGTCACCGGCGGGGATAACTCAGGGTGGATGTAGCCGTACCCCTCGTTTTGCAAGCGGGTGATCTCGGCCACGGCGGCGGGCACCACGGTGAAGACGTCGTAGAACGACTCCGGCTTGTAGCCTCGGGTTCTGGCGGCGTTGCGGCAGAGCCTGAAATCCACCCCCTGTTCCTTCAACTCCTTGAGTTCGTTGTAGACTTCTGGAAATGCGGCGGCGTTTTCACGGGCAAAGGCGTGCAGTTCGTTGCCCTGGGTCACCACCGCGATGTGCTGGGGCTTGCCGTCGCCGAATTCGCTCAACACCTTGACGTGGTTGCGCAGGTACTTGAGCGCATGCATCCCCTGTTCCGGAGTGGCGAAATTGAAGTGGTAAACCGCCTTTTGCCCGCTGTAGCGGATGGGGTCGAAGCGGGAGGGGTCTTGGGGACCGGCCAGGACCGGGGTGGCGGCGAGCAGGGCCAAGGCAAGCGCAAGCGGAATGAATTTCATGCGGGTTCTCCAATAGTACATGGTTGCATCACGGTTGAATCAGAAGATCTCCTCCATGCTGGCGGTCTCGTAGGGCCAGTCACGCAGCCCGCCTTCCACCACGATGGCCTCCTGGACGTGGTGTTGGCGCAGCAGCAGAACCCCAACCGCCGCCCGCTTGCCCGCAGCGCACAGCACAAGGTATTTCTCCCGGGGGTCGATCTCCGGCAGTCGGGCACGCAAATCAGGCAGAGGAATCAGCTGGGCGCCGGGAACGTACCGTTCCTCGTACTCCTCCTGGTAGCGCACGTCCAGCAGGCGGTAGCCGTTTTCCAACATGGTTTTGGCCACCGAAGCCGGCACGGAGCGAATGTTGGGAGTGGCGATAAGCTCGTCGAAGTCCGGTTTGGAGAGCCGCAGGAGCAGCCCGGTCTCCCGCATGCGCACGGTGGCGTTGCGGTTTCCGCCCAGAATGAGCGCCTCCTCGCCGAACACATCTCCCTTGCCCAGGGTGGTGACGCACTGCTGTTCCTTGTCGTAGATGCCCTTGCGCCACACTTCCGCCCGGCCATTGACGATGAGGTAGAAGGCGTCTCCCCGTTCCCCCTGCACCACCACGTCGGTTCCTCCGGTGACCGGAACCCGGGTCATGCGGCGGAACACCTCCTCCACCGCCTCGATGGGCAGCTTGCGAAATGCCTTGGACTCCATCAGCGACCTGAGGCTGGGTTCGCTGGCATCTCCGGTATCGAAGAAGCCGGTCTTTTTGGCCACCTGATCCCAGGTGATGAGTTCGTCGATCTTGCTGCTGTTGGCGTGACAGATGAGAGAGTCCGTCAGCGCATGTATGGTGGTGTAGGTCTCGCCGCCGGTCAGGAAGGAGAGGAGGCTCAGATCCGCCAGGGCGTCCACCCGACGCTCCCCATGGGGGGTGATGAGCAGCACCTGCCCCTGGATGACGTAGAAGTAGTCCGGCGTCTCCCCGAACCCCCGCAAGGTGACATGTTCTCCCCGTTGCAGCTTGAGAATACGCAGATATTCCTGGGACTGGATCAGGGTGGGTACCGCGAATTCGGAAAATGGCCTATAATTTTGTTTTAAAAATTCAAGGACATGGTCACATTGACGACGCATGCGCATGGCACAAACCTTTCCAGCGAATTCAAGGTGTTTCTGTCGTTAGTGTTGCGTTTCATTTCAATGGATCCATTTTACCGTAAGCGGCAAGAGGAAGTACAGGATTTTTCAACGCTCCAGGTCATGGCAGCGTGACCCGGACCACGAATCCCCCCCCTTCCGGGTGTTGGAACGTGATCCTGCCGCCGTGGTCGTGAATCACGGAGCGGGCCACGCTCAGGCCGAGTCCCGCCCCTTGCCGGCTCCGGGCCGCGTCCAGGCGGTAGAAGGGTTTGAATACATTTTCCCATTCGTTTTGCGGGATTCCTTCTCCGGGATCGCGTATCTCGATGGCCACCCCGTCGCCGCTCGTATCCAGCATCACCCGCGCCGCGCCGCCATGGCGAACCGCATTGAGAACGAGGTTGGTCAGGGCGCGTCTCATGGCCAGGGGGCGACAGGCGTAAGGCAGACGCTCCCACTCCTCACGGGCGACATCCAACCCCTGGTCCTGCAACTCGTCGCAGATGGTGGCCAACAATCCGGCCAGATTGACCCGGCGGCGCGCTTCGGTCTCGGTGGCGGCATCCCTGGCAAAGGCGAGGGTGGCCGTGAGCATGGCGTCCATCTCATCCAGGATCGCGGTCATCCGGTTGCGGTCTGCCTGGGGCTGGACGAACTCCAGCCGCAGCCGCAACCTTGTCAGGGGCGTGCGCAGGTCGTGGGAGATGGCCGCGATCATGCGCGTGCGCTCCTCGACGTACTCCCGGATGCTGGCGTTCATGGCGTTGAACGCTTGCGCCACCTTGCGGGTCTCCAGGCTCCCCTCCTCCGGCAGGGGCGCCGCGTAGAGGTCGCGGCCAAAGGTCTCCGCCGCCCGGACGATCTGCCGCAACGGCGTGGTCATGTGGCGCACCGCCAGCCAGGAAAACAGCAACACCGCGCCGCCCATCAGTGATACCGATATGGTGGCATGCCGCAACAGAGGCACCTGGTTGGCGGCGGGATGGGTGGTGAACACCACCTGATGATCATCGGGCATGACCACCACCAGATGCCATTCGCGATCCATGGACGCGTCACGCACTGCCGCCAGCACCCGCACGCCCGGCCGGTCGATCAGGGTTTCCAGGCGTTGGCGCGTCTCCTCGTCGCGATTCGCCAGGGAGGCGTCCGGATCGAGTTCGCCATGACGGAAGCGCACGTCGGGCATGGCATCGTTCAAGGCGGCGATCATCACCTCGTGATACTCCTTGGAGGTGTCCGCCAGCATCCTGGAGATGGCCGCCACCTTCTCCAGGAGGCGGGTCTGGTCGGTCGATAGCACGGTCTCCAGTTTTTCGCTAGTGAATACCTGGATGCTCAGGAAGTGAAACAGCATGAGTCCGGTCATCAGAACGACCATGGTTTGTTCTGCAAGGCTGTTGAAAATTTTTGGCATCATTCCCTCGTCACGTCGGGTGTGAACAGGTAGCCGCTGCCCCAGACCGTCTTGATGAGTTCCGGGGCCTTGACGTCGGCCTCGATCTTGCGGCGCAGACGCATCACCTGGGTGTCGATGCTGCGGTCGAAGATCTGGGTGGTTGCGCCGCGCGCCAGGTCCAGCAGTTTTTCCCGATCCAGTATCCGTTGCGGATTCTGGACAAAGGCCATCAACAGATCGAACTCCCCGGCGCTCAACGGCTCGATGGTGCCGGCGGCATCCATCAGTTCCCGGCGCTCCACGTGCAGTTTCCAGCCGGCGAAGGCGAAGATTTGTCCTGGGCCGGTCAGGTTGCCCAGCGTGCGCCGCAGCACTGCCCGGATCCGCGCCAGCAGTTCGCCGGGATCGAAGGGTTTTGTCAGATAGTCGTCGGCGCCCGCGTCCAGGCCGGTGATCCGGTCGCCAAGCCCGCCCATGGCCGTGAGCATGATCACCGGCAGCGCCGACTTGCGGCGCAGACGGCGGCACAAGGCGACCCCCCCTTCACCGGGCAACATCAGATCGAGCACGATCAGGTCGATCTCCTTCTCCTCCAGGGTGGCGAACAGGCCCCGGCCATCCCCCAGGGTGGTGATGGTCATGCCCTGTTCGCGCAGGTAGCGGGCCAGCAGGGAGCGGATCTCCCGGTTGTCGTCCACCACCAGCACATGCGGCGGTTTTTTCATGTGTGTGCGACTCCCGGCGGACTGTCATACATTTGTGACAATTTCTTGGTAAACATGGACCGTCGGAGTTGGTTCAACACACACGGCAAGGAGTGGATGCGGCCCATGCGTTTCGTTGCGATGATCATATTGACATGGCTGTTGTCGATGGCAAGGCCCGATGTGGGTTTCGCCCATGGCGAGGTTCCGGCCATGGCGCATCCGCCACTCGTCACCGGCCTGGGAGCTGGCGCCACCGGCGAGCGGTTCGAGGTGGTGGTCGTCAGGGCGCCCGACGACAAGGGCGTGGTGATCCATCTGGCCGATCTGGAAAGCAACGCGCCGGTGGCGGGGGCGCGCATCGAAGCGGAGCGCTCCGGCGACCCCGCCTGGAAGGAGACCGCCGCGCCGACCCCGGCGCCAGGCATTTATGCGTTGTCCATGCCCCTTGGGAAGACGACCGACGAATTGACGCTGACCGTCACCGCCGGTCAACGCGCCGATCTGCTGCTGGTCCCGTTGTCGCCCCCCGCCCCGGTGGTCACGGCGTCCGCCGATCCGCCGCCCCATGAACCCGCCCGGATCGCGACGCCGTTCTGGGTGGCCGGCATGGTGTTGGCGGCGCTGATCGGCTATCTGCTCGGTCGTGTCGGCAGGCGCAAGCTGCTGCTGCTGGTCATGGCGCTGGGTTGCCTGCCCGCCACGCAAGGGTTCGCCCATGGCGGCGAGGATCATGGCGGGCAGCCGCAGGCAGCGGAGCGCGCCCTCGGTGACGAGATGACCCTGCCCAAGGCCACCCAGTTCGTGTTGGGGGTGCGTACCCTGCCGGTCGCCCCCAGGGAGGCGGCGGCAACCGCGCGGCTGGTGGGACGGGTGATCCCCGATCCCGCCGCCTATGCCAGGGTCCATGCCACCATGACCGCCAGGGTGGGCACCGATCCCGGTTTTCCCGTGCCGGTCAGCGGGCAGAGGGTGACACGGGGGCAGCCCCTGGCCGCCCTGGACCCCAATCCCGCATCCAAATCCCCGCCGGGACGGGAGTTGCTCCACGCCCCCATCGAGGGCGTGATCACGGATGCGCATATCGTGCCGGGCGAGGTGGTCACCGAACAGACCGTGCTGGCGGAGATCGTGCAACCGGACAGGTTGTGGGTGGAGGCCGTGCTCTTCGATCCGTCGCTGACCGAACGGATCCGGGGCGCCATGGCCGAGACCCGGCTTCTGCCGGGGCAACGGTTCCGTCTGAGGTGGGTGGGCGCCAGCGCCAGATTGAGCGCCGAGGACCAGGGATTGCATCTGCAATTCGCCGTGGAGGAGAACGCCAGGGCGCTGCGCCTGGGCATGCCCCTGGATGTCCATGTCGAGCTGGAAACCGTGGCCATGCCCCTGGCGGTCCCCCACGAAGCGTTGCTGGAAAAAGGGGGACAGCCGGTGGTCTGGGTCAAGACCGCCCCGGAACGCTTTGCCCCACGGGCGGTGTTTCCGGGACGCCGGGCAGGCGCCTGGACCGAAATCCTCACCGGTCTGCGGGTGGGCGACAAGGTGGTGGTCCAGGGACAACGGCAACTGGACGCGGCGCGGTAAACGATCATGTTCGATCACATCATTCGATTTTCCCTGCGCCAGCGGCTGTTCGTCATCGTCGCCTCCCTGATGCTGTTGATTTACGGCGGGTGGCTGGTCACCCGGTTGCCGGTGGATGTCTTTCCGGATCTCAACCGTCCCACCGTCACCATCATGGCCGAAGCGCCGGGACTGGCCCCGGAAGAGGTGGAGTCCCTGGTGACCGTGCGGCTGGAGAATGCCGTGAACGGCATTCCGGGCGTCAACCGGGTGCGCACCACATCGGGGGTGGGTCTGGCCATCGTTTATGTGGAGTTCGAGTGGGGGGGAGATATCTACCGCAATCGGCAGATGGTGGCGGAAAAACTGGCGACCGTCGCCGAGAGCCTGCCCCGCGACGTGGTGCCGACCATGGGACCGGTGAGTTCCATCATGGGGGAGATCATGCTGATCGGCCTGTCGGCTGGTTCGTCCGCCGTTTCTCCCATGGAGTTGCGCACCCTGGCGGACTGGACGCTGCGTCCGCAACTGATGAGCATCCCCGGCGTGGCCCAGGTGGTTCCCATCGGCGGCGAGGTCCGGCAATACCAGGTGCTGGTTTCGCCGTCCCGATTGCAGGCTGCGGGCGTCGGCTTCGAGGAGATCGAACGGGCGCTGGACGGTTTTGCCAGAAACACCACCGGCGGCTTTCTCGAACAGCGCGGTCAGGAGTTCCTGATCCGCAACATCGGCCAGACCTCCGATCCCGACGACCTGAAACGCACGGTGGTGGCGCAACGCAAGGAGACGGTCATCACCCTGGAACAGGTGGCCGAGGTGCGGATCGGCTCCGGGGTCAAGCGGGGCGACGCCAGCATCGACGGTCAGGCGGGCGTGATCATGGCCGTGCAGAAACAGCCGGGCGCCAATACCATCACCCTGACCCACCGCATCGAACGGCTGCTGACCGATCTGCAACGCACGCTGCCCGAAGGCGTGCAGGCCGACCGCATCCTGTTCAAGCAGGCGGATTTCATCGAACGGGCCGTGGCCAACGTCACCGAGGCGCTGCGGGACGGCTCTTTGCTGGTGATGGTGGTGCTGTTCCTCTTTCTGATGAACCTCTCCACCACCTTCATCAGCCTCACCGCCATTCCGCTGTCGCTGGTGGTCACGGCGCTGGTCTTTCACGGCTTCGGTCTCTCCATCAACACCATGACCCTGGGTGGCCTGGCGGTGGCCATCGGCGAACTGGTGGACGACGCCGTGGTGGGGGTGGAGAACGTCTTGCGCCGCATGCGGGAAAACGCAGCCCATCCGCAACCCCGTCCCGTGCTCGACGTGGTGCGCGCCGCCTCCGGCGAGGTGCGCAACTCCATCGTCTACGCCACCATGATCGTGGTCCTGGTCTTTATCCCGCTGTTTGCCCTGAGCGGGATCGAGGGACGCCTCTTTTCGCCGCTCGGCGTGGCCTACATCGTCTCCATCCTGGCCTCCCTGCTGGTCTCCCTGACCCTGACGCCGGTGCTTTGTCTTTATCTGCTGCCGCGCGCCAGGGCCATGGGGCACGGGGACTCCTGGCTGGTGCGACGCCTCAAGGCCGGTGACCGTCGTCTGCTGGAGTGGTCGTTCGATCATCCCCGTCCGGTCATCGGCCTGGCCGTGGTCCTGGTGGTGATCGCCGCGCTCAGCGTGCCCTGGCTGGGACGCGCCTTTCTGCCCGCCTTCAACGAGGGCACGGTCACCATCACCCTGATCCTGCCGCCGGGGAGCGCGCTCTCCGAGTCCAACCGCCTGGGGAAACTGGCCGAAGAGCGCCTCAAGGGCGTTCCGGAGGTGCTCTCCACCGGACGCCGCACCGGACGGGCAGAGCTGGACGAACACGCGGAAGGGGTACACTTTTCCGAAATCGATGTGGATCTCGGACCTTCGCAGCGGCGGCGCGAGGCGATCCTGGCCGATCTGCGCCGGGTGCTGGCCGTCATTCCCGGCGCGGCGATCAACGTGGGACAGCCCATCTCCCATCGCCTGGACCACCTCCTCTCCGGGGTGCGGGCCGAGATCGCCATCAAGATTTTCGGCGATGATCTGGAGATCCTGCGCGGCAAGGCCGAGGAGGTGCGCCGCCGGATCGTCGCCGTCCCCGGCCTGGTGGATCTGCAAATCGAAAAACAGGTGCTCATCCCGCAGGTGCGCATCCGCTTCGATCGGGGGGAGGCGGTCAAGTACGGACTCTCCCTCACGCAGCTCTCCGAGACCCTGCAGGCCGCCTTGCAGGGCAAGGTGGTCTCGCGGATTCTCGACGGGCAGCGCACTTATGACGTGGTGGTGCGGCTGGCCGAGGAGTGGCGCGCCGAAAGCGCGGAGTTCGGCGCCATCCTCATCGACACGCCGAAGGGCAAGATTCCGCTCAGGCTGGTGGCCATGGTCGAGGAGACCAGGGGGCCGAATCTGATCAACCGTGACGACATGCGCCGGCGCATCGTGGTCCTGGCCAACACCCAGGGACGCGATGTGGGCGCGGTGGTGGCGGATGTCCAGCAGCGTCTTGCGGCCCTCGATCTGCCGGCCGGTTATCACATCGCCTACGAAGGGCAGTTTCGCAGCCAGCAGGAGGCCACGCGTCTGATCTCCCTGCTGGCGCTGCTCTCGCTGGCGGGCATTTTTCTGGTGCTCTACAGCCATTTTCGCTCCGTGGCGCTCTCCCTGGTGATCATGGCCAACATCCCGATGGCCCTGGTGGGGAGTGTCGCGGCCCTGTGGCTCTCCGGGCAGCCGCTCTCCGTGGCCAGTCTGGTGGGGTTCATCACCCTGACCGGCATCGCCGCCCGCAATGGCATCCTCAAGGTTTCCCATTATTTGCATCTCGTTGGCCAGGAAGGCGAGCCTTTCGGGCGGGAGATGATCGCGCGCGGCTCGCTGGAGCGCCTCACGCCGGTGCTGATGACCGCCCTGGTGGCGGCCCTGGCCCTGGTGCCCCTGATGGTGGATGCGGACGCGGCGGGCAAGGAGATCCTGCATCCGGTGGCGGTGGTGATCTTCGGCGGCTTGATTTCGTCCACCATTTTGGATACTTTGATTACTCCAGTAGTGGTCCTGGTGATTGGGCGGCAGGCCATGACCAGGCACGCCGAGGCTTGCGAAAAAAATCGCGGGCGGCCCGCACCGTCATACTTTTGTGACAATTGAGCGTTATCGTTCCTGTCGGCATCATTCACCAGCAGGAGGAGGGAATGGCAATGAGGCGTGTGGCACGATGGTTGGCTGTGACCGTGATGTTGACCGGCAGCGCGTTGGCGGATGGCCGTCTGACTCCGGCCCACGGCGGCGTCATGGCGGAAAGTCAGGGGCACCGTCTGGAACTGGTGGCGCGGGCGCAAACCGCCGAACTCTATCTGACCGATCACAACGACAAGGCGTTGTCGGCGGAAGGGGCGTCAGGCAAGGTGGTGGCGATGGTGAACGGCAAGAAGGTGCAAGCCGTTTTGCAACCTGCCGGGGACAACCGGTTGCGTGGCGAAGCTGCGGAAGTCATCGCCGGATTCGAGAGCGCGGTGATCACGGTGGAACGGGGCGGTCAGCGTCTTTCCGCCCGGATCGCGGCCCATCACTGATTTTGATTGCGAGGAAGCGTCGATGAATATGTGCGGGGTGGTGGCGGGTCTGTTGCTGACATTGCTTGTTTGGGGCCGGCTGCATGCCGGGGAGGAGAGCCATGCCATCGGCGCGTCGGTGGAGGAGTTGCTGGATGTGGCGCGCCAAATGAATCCGGAGTTGGCCGCCACGGCCCTGGAGGCCGATGCCGCCGCCGCTCGCGTGGACGGGGCCGACGCCTGGCCGGATCCGAAGTTCCAGGTCACCTTCGACGACATCTCCAAAAACCAGGCCGGTTGGCCGAGCCGGTCTGCGGTATACAAATACACCATGCAACAGGAGTTGCCCGGCTGGGGCAAGCGTGGGGCGAAGCGGGAGATCGCCGAGGCGGGCAGCCGCGAGGCCGCCGCGCTTCGGGAGCAGCGCGTCACCGAGGTGCTGATGCGGGTCAAGACCGCCTATGCCGACTATCATCGGGTGCATCTGTCCATGGATCAGACCGCCGATTTGATCCATGTGTTGCGCGCGTTGGTGGAGTTGGGGCGGGCACGTTATGCCCAGGGCATGGGTTTGCAGGCGGAGGCAACCTCGGCCGAGGCCGAACGGGGGGCGCTGACCGCCGAATTGGCCCGTCTGGAAAAGGAGCGTCATCGGATCCGTGCCCGCATGAATGCGCTGGTCAACCGTCCGCCCGACGCCCCGGTGGTGGAGCATCCGCATCTGCGCCCCATGCCCCCGGAGACGGAGCTGGAGTACGGAAAATTGCTGGAGCGGGCGATGCAGGCCAATCCCGCCTTGAAGACCAGCCGGGCGAAGCTGGAGGGGGCCGATGGCGAGACCCGGCTGGCGGCCAGGAACTGGCTGCCGGATGTGGAGCTGGGTTTTGGCCTGGTGGATCGGCGTGACGAGGGGACGCGGGATGGCTTCGAGGCCATGGTGAGTCTCAATCTGCCGATTCAGGCCGGATGGCGCCGGGCCGCCGAACGCGAGGCTGCGGCCAGGAAGCGGGCAGCCGGAGAGTGGTTGAGCGCGGCGCGCGTGCAACTGGAATCCGGGTTGCGCGAGGCCCTCTTGAGCCTGGAAGAGGCCCGTCAGGTGGAAAAGACCGCCAACGAGGTGTTGCTGCCGCAGGCGCGCATCGCCTTGCAATCCTCTCTCAAGGGGTATGAGGCCGGCAGCGCGGAGTCGGTCGCGGTGTTGGATGCGGTGCAGCGGTTGAAGAAATTCCAGATCGAACGGATCAAGGCGCAATTCGAACAGCAGGTCCGCCTGGCGGAGATCGAACGGCTTATCGGAGGGGAACTATGAGAGGATCGTTTTTATTGCGCTTGCTGTCCCTGTGTCTGGCCATGATGGTCGTGTCGGGCGCGAGCGCCCAGGAAGGGCACGAGGGGCATGTCCAGCCGGCGGCCCCCGCCAAGGCTCAGGCCGGTGAAAGAAAAATCTTGTATTATCGAAACCCGATGGGTCAGCCCGACACCTCGCCCACGCCCAAGAAGGACTCCATGGGCATGGATTACGTACCCGTTTACGCGGACGAGGCCGCGCCCCCGGATGCCGCCAACGCGGTGCGCATCAATCTGGACAAGGTGCAAAAACTCGGTGTCAAGACCGAGGTCGCCGCAAAGCGCCCGGTCTCCCGGACCATTCGCGCCGTGGGCACGGTGACGGTGGACGAACGGCGTTTGCATATGGTGACCCGCAAATACGAGGGGTGGATCGAAAAGCTGCATGCCGATGTCACCGGTCAGAGCGTCAAGCGCGGGCAACCTTTGATGGAGGTCTACGCCCCGGCGCTGGTGCTGGCGCAACAGGAGTATCTGGCCACGTTGCGGGCCGGCAGCGCCTTGGCAAATGCCGATCCCGAGACCCGCCGCACCGCCGAGGAATTGGCCGAAAGCGCCCTGAACCGGCTGCGCAACCAGGATCTCGCCGAGGGGCAGATCAAACGGTTGCGGGAGACCCGCAAGGAGAGCCGCACCTTGATGGTTTCCTCCCCTGTTGGCGGGGTGGTACTGGAAAAACACGCCATCCAGGGGATGCGTTTCATGCCCGGAGACCCGCTCTACCGCATTGCCGATCTTTCCACGGTCTGGGTGTTGGCCGATGTCTTCGAGCAGGACATGGGACTGGTCCAGGAGGGTCAGGCAGCGGAAGTCACCCTGAATGCACTGCCCGGCAGGACGTTTGCCGGCAAGGTGACCTTCATCCATCCGGTGCTCAACGCCGAGACCCGCACGGTGAAGGTGCGCATCGAACTGCCCAATCCCAACGGGGAACTCAAGCCATCCCTGTATGCCACGGTGGTGCTGGCCGCCCGGAGCGGGGCAGGGGAGTGGATCGCCGTGCCCGATTCCGCGCTATTGGACAGCGGTTCCCGCCAGGTGGTGCTGGTGGAGCGGGGGGAGGGGCTGTACGAACCCAGGGCAGTGCGCGTTGGCGGCAAGGGGAACGGCTATGTGGAGATCCTGGAAGGGTTGAAGGAGGGGGAAAAGGTGGTGGTGCGGGCCAATTTCCTCATCGACGCCGAGGCCAATCTCAGGGCCGCCCTGGGCCATTTTTCCCATTGAAGGGGCCTGACCGATGATCGACGCCATCATTCGCTGGTCCTGCCGCAACCTGTTGCTGGTCATGCTGGGGACCTTTTTCATCGTGGGCAGCGGGGTGTTGGCCATTTATAAAATTCCGCTGGACGCCATCCCCGATCTTTCGGATGTCCAGGTGATCCTCTATACCGACTATCCCGGTCAGGCCCCGCAGGTGGTGGAGGATCAGGTCACCTATCCGCTGACCACGGCCATGCTCTCGGTGCCGCGTTCCAAGCTGGTGCGGGGTTTTTCCTTTTTCGGGGCATCCTTTGTTTACATCATCTTCGAGGACGGCACCGACATCTACTGGGCACGCAGCCGGGTGCTGGAGTATCTCAATTTCGCGGCCAGGCGGCTGCCTGCGGGCGTCACCCCCACCCTTGGCCCGGACGCCACGGGTGTCGGATGGGTCTATCAATACGTGGTTTTGGCCAAGGAAAAAACCCTCGCCGAGTTGCGCACCATGCAGGACTGGTATTTGCGCTATCACCTGGCCAAGGCCGATGGGGTGGCGGAGGTGGCCAGCGTGGGGGGGTATGTCCAGCAATACCAGGTGATCGTCGATCCCCAGCAGTTGCAGGGGTATAAAATCCCCTTGTCCAGGGTGACGCAGGCGATCGCCATGAGCAACCGGGACGTGGGCGGCCGGGTGGTGGAGATGGCCGAGACCGAATACGTGGTGCGCGGCAAGGGCTATCTGCGCGGGGTGGAGGATATTGAAAAGATCGTCCTCAAGGAGGAGCGGGGCACCCCGATCCGCTTGCGGGACGTGGCGCGGGTCGAACTGGGACCGGACGAGCGGCGCGGGATGGCGGAACTCGATGGCGAGGGGGAGGTGGTCAGTGGCATCGTGGTGCAGCGTTTCGGCCAGAATGCCCTGGCGGTGATTCGCAACGCCAAGGCGCGGATCGCGGAAATCGCGGGCAGTCTTGGCGAGGGGGTGCGGATCGAGGCGGTCTATGATCGCTCGGAATTGATCCTGCGGGCGGTCGAGACGCTGAAGGCCACGCTGATCGAAGAGAGCCTGATCGTGGCGGCGGTTTGTATCGTTTTTTTATTACATGTAAGAAGTGCTTTGGTAGCCATATTGATGCTCCCTGTCGGGGTATTGATCGCCCTGATTCTCATGCAGTCCTTGGGCATGACCTCCAACATCATGAGCCTGGGGGGTATCGCCATCGCGGTGGGGGCCATGGTGGACGCGGCCATCGTCATGATCGAAAACGCCCACAAGCACCTGGAACGGGCCGCTCCCGACGTTCCGCGCCATCGGGTGCTGATGGAGGCCGCCGCCGAGGTGGGACCGCCCTTATTTTTCAGTCTTCTCATTATCACGGTTTCTTTTTTGCCGGTTTTTACCCTGGAAAATCAAGAAGGAAGACTATTCAAGCCGCTGGCATTCACCAAGACCTTCGCCATGGCGGGCGCGGCATTTCTCTCCATTACGCTGGTGCCGGTGTTGATGCTGCTCTTCGTGCGCGGCAGGATCCTGCCGGAACGCAAGAATCCCGTCAACCGGCTCCTGATCTGGCTCTATCGTCCGGTGATCTGGCTGGTGATGCGGGCCAAGATCCTGGTGGTCCTGTTGGCCATCGGGGTGCTGGTGGCCAGCATCGCCCCGGCCAAACGGCTCGGCAGCGAGTTCATGCCCGCCTTGAACGAGGGGACTCTGCTCTACATGCCGACCACCCTGCCGGGACTTTCGATCACCAAGGCCGAGGAGTTGTTGCAGACCCAGGACAAGATCATCAAGAGCTTTCCGGAAGTGGCCTCGGTCTTCGGCAAGGCGGGTCGGGCGGCCACGGCCACCGATCCGGCCCCCACCGAGATGTTCGAGACGGTCATCAATCTCAAGCCCGAATCGGCGTGGCGGCCCGGCATGACACTGGAGAAATTGACCGCCGAGATGGACGAGGCGTTGCAAATGCCGGGGGTCAGCAATGCCTGGACCATGCCGCTCAAGGCGCGTATCGACATGCTCTCCACCGGCATTCGCACCCCCATCGGCATCAAGGTGTTCGGCAAGTCGCTGGAGGAGCTGGAGCCGGTGGCGCAACGGATCGAAAGCGTGATCAAGCAGGTTCCCGGCACCACCAGCGCCTATGCCGAGCGGGTGGGAGGCGGGTATTATCTGACCATCGATCCGGATCGCGACCAGATTTCCCGTTACGGCCTGACCATCGGGGATGTGCAGGAGACGATTCTCACCGCATTGGGTGGGGAGACCGTCACCACCACGGTGGAGGGCCGCGAGCGGTTTTCGGTCAACGTGCGCTATCCGAGGGATTTCCGTTCCGATCCCGACTCCATTGCCCAGAAGATCCTGGTGCGCACCGAAGGGGGGGCGTCCGTTCCCCTGGGACAACTCGCCGCCATACGTCTGGAAAAGGGGCCGGCGGCCATCCGCACCGAAAACGCTCTTTTGTCGGTCTATATCTACGTGGACATCCGCGACCGGGACATCGGCGGTTACGTGGCCGACGCCCAGAAGGCGGTACGCGAAGCGGTCCAGTTGCCCCCTGGCGTTTTTTTGCAGTGGAGCGGCCAGTTCGAGTACATGGAGCGGGCCAAGGAGCGTCTCAAGCTTGTTGTTCCTTTGACTGTTTTTCTAATATTTCTGCTGCTTTATTTGAATTTTGGCAGATTGGCCGAAACCCTGATCGTGATGCTTTCCCTGCCGTTCTCGTTGGTTGGCGGGGTCTGGCTGATGGATTATCTGCACTACAACATGAGCGTGGCCGTGGCGGTGGGGTTCATCGCCCTGGCTGGCGTGGCCGCCGAAACCGGGGTGGTGATGCTGATCTATCTGGACCACGCCTGGCGTGATATCTGTTCGCGTCGCCAGGCGAATGGTGAAAAAATCACCCGCGCGGATCTCTATCACGCCATCATGGAGGGCGCCGTGGAGCGGGTGCGCCCGAAGATGATGACCGTGGTAGCCATCATGGCCGGGTTGCTGCCGATCCTCTGGAGCACCGGCACCGGTTCCGAGGTGATGCGCCGCATCGCCGCCCCCATGGTGGGTGGCATGGTTTCTTCGACCATTCTGACCTTGATCGTGATCCCGGCGATTTATGGCCTGGTCAAGGGGGTTCCTATATCATCATCTGCAAAGTGAACGTGGTAGCAGTAGCCACTTTGGCCCACGCCGTTGTGTTTATCAAGCCCCCTCCTGAGCGATCCCGCAAAAATGCGTGATCTCCTGATTGGCGATGTGGCTGGAAGCGATCAGTTGATGGATGGGGGGCAATGCCTGTTCGATGGCTCCCGATTTGCACAGATGCTCCACGGTGGCGGCGATTTCCCCCATGGCATCCAAGCCTAATTGATGGCAGATATTTTTTAAAGAGTGACTTTCCATCAACCCCTCTTCCACATTGCCGTTGTCCAGCGCACTCTGGATTCGCAAGGGGCGCGCGATGATGCCGGACAGATAGTAGCGGAGAATCGGATCAAACTCCTCTTCGAGTTCCTGTTTCATGATGACGAGTTTTTGCGGATTGTTCAACTCCCGGTATTCGCCAAATGTCTCCATCGCCAGAGCACTCCTGTTACATGCCAGTGGATTGGAACACCCTCGATACCTGCTTCAAGACCGTTTCCGCCACAAACGGTTTGGCAATGATCTCCTCGGCCCCGAATGACCGGGCAATCTCCAGAATATTGTCCGATCGCATCACCGCATGGCCCCCGGAAATCGCAATCACCTTGACGCGGGAGTGATCCCGCATCAAGGTCGCCAGCAGATCGATCCCGTCCACCTTGGGCATGAAGATGTCCGTGATGATCAGATCCACCCTCACCTTGGCGATGATCTCCAGACAGGCCGCGCCTTCCGCAGCCTCCAGTACCGTGTGACCCGCCTGCCGGAGAATGCCCGCCAGATAAAACCGAAATGTCTCGTCATCATCAACAACTATTATAGTTTTCATTTTTTTCTCACCCGTATCGGGCGCAACAGGAGGGTGGCCAAGAACCATGTCGATCTTTGCGTAGACATCATGAGATCGGAACGGCTTGCTGATGCATTCCAAGGCGCCGAATTTCCTGGCCACCCTCAAGGCCAACTGCTCACGCATGCATGGAGCGCCCCCGGACATCGCCATCACCTTGCAGTCCGGATAACGCTCCAGAATGGTGGACAACAATTCAAAGCCATCCATCATGGGCATGAAGATGTCGGTAATGATCAGATCGATCTCCCCCTCGGCAAAATGCCGCAAACCTTGTGGTCCGTTTTCAACGGCCTCCACGACATGACCCGCCCTGGTCAGAATGGCAACCAGATACATCCGTGAAAATTCATCGTCGTCGATCACCAGAATGCGCGCCATCTCGTTTCTCCATCACGCACGTCGTGGTCCAAGCCATCTCCTGGTCATTTCAGCGCCTTGGTATAGGTCTTCATGATCTTGTAACGGGCCAATGCCTGCCGAATGGAACGCAACAACCCCTTCTTGCTCACCTGTCCCTTGACCAGATAATCCTGCGCCCCGTCGTTGACCGCCTGAACGGCCTTCTGATCGTCATCCAGGCCGGTGAAGACGATGATGGGCGTGTCCAGGTTCTTGCGCTTGAGTCGGCCGAATGTCTGCTCGTAGCCATGACTGTCGGACAGGTTCAAATCCAGCAGGATCAGATCGAAATGTTGCGCATTGAGCAACGCCTCCGCCTCCTTGAAGGAGGTGGCATGGGAAAGATGCACCATCGGCGTCACGCCGCCCGTCTCCGGCGTGTTGGCGAACTGGCCCAGCCAGCCATCGATCAACGCGGAAAACTCCTCTTCGTCCTCGACGATCAAAAAGTGCATGCCCGTCCGGAGTTCGACGACCGGCGCGGGAGGTGCGGCCACCGGTTGCACCAGCGCGGTGACGTCCCCCGGCGCGCCGAGGGGATACCCCATTTTCGTCATGGCGTCGATGATGAGATCCACCGCAGCTTCCGGCTCCAGCCGGTCGGAGTTGATGACCAGATCGTAATAGGTGCGGCTGTTCTTGTAGCGCTTGAAAAGCTCCTTGAGAAACCGCGACCGCTCCTGCTCCACCGCGATGATCTTGGCCTTGGCCTCCTCCGGGGTGATGCCCTCTCTTTGCGCCACCCGTTTGATGCAGAACGCGCGCGTGCCCTCGATATGCACCCGAAAGACATGGGGATATTCCGCCAGAATCAGGCGCGCCCCGCGACCGATGATGACCCCACCCCGTTTTGCGATTTCCAGAACCGTCTTTATGATATTTTTATAATATCCAGAGGTCGTTTGTTCTGGCTTGACGAAGATGGAATAGAAAAAATTGTCGATGGCGCGTGGCAATTTTTCGTCCATGAGCGACATCATCAATTTGGTCGAGTGGGTCTTGTTGGCCAGGTCGTCGATCATCGTATGGCCATAGCAGGGAACATGAAGCCGCGCGGCCAGCAGTTCGGCGATTCTGCCGCCATTGGAACCGAAATTTCTGGATACGGTCACCACCGGCGCCTGTGTGGCGGTTGGCGTGGCGCCATGCGAGGCGTCGAAGAGTCCCGATCGGACCAGTCCGCCGATGCCAATATTGTTTTCCATTACGATTTCTCCTGTCTGTCCAAGAAGGTTGGGGAAGCGCCGTGGCTGAGCAGCTGGCGCATGTTTCGATGCCATGTGCCAATCGGCCAGCCGAGAAAATGCCGCGACGGAGGCGGTTGGCTGGTGTCGATGGCTTCGGATGGTGATGCCTGCCGCATGAAATGATGGCGCGAAAGGGCATGATAAACGGCATGCTTGAAGCTCCTGCCAGTGACCTGCCCCTTGATCAGATAATCCTGGGCGCCTTCATGTACCGCCTGAAGTGCTTTCTTGTCATCGTCGAGCGCCGTGAAGACGATAACAGGGGTGTCGAACGCCATTTCGTTGATGCGCACGAAGGTCTCTTCGTAGCCGTTGCTGTCCGAAAGGTGCAAATCCAGCAGGATCAGGTCGTATTTCTCCTGTCCCAACAGTTGCTC
This sequence comes from Magnetococcales bacterium WMHbin3, assembly GCA_002753185.1. Taxonomy (GTDB): domain Bacteria; phylum Pseudomonadota; class Magnetococcia; order Magnetococcales; family Magnetaquicoccaceae; genus Magnetaquiglobus. The sequence goes on along the minus strand of PDZX01000016.1, from coordinate 56,931 downwards.
CGCCTCATGGAAGGTGGTGGCCAGGGTCAGTTTGCACGTCGGCAGCCAACCCTCCGTGTCGGTTTCGTCTTCCTCATGCAACCAGGCGCTCATCAGCATGAAGAATTCGAGTTCATCCTCGACGATCAGAAAATGGTGCTCGACACTGAAATCATGGACGTTCAGCAGTTTTTTGTCGCGATGGGCTGCCTGGTCGGGCTTGCGGCTTTCCATGCCCGCCACGCAGTGGTCCAGATCGCAAATCCTCTGGGAAAGATGGCGGATGATCCGAAACGCCAGCGAAGGATCCTGATGCAGACGTGAGATGAAAACACGCGCATCGACCCGCAACACGCGCGCTTCCGTTTTGGCGGTCGCCGTGGTGAACCGTTTCTGACTGGGGGTGAACAGGGAGACAATCCCGAATACCTCACCGGGGCCAGGCTCCACCAGAAGACATTGCCCACTGGAGGTCTCCCGCGTGATAACCACCTGACCTTCCTGCACCACGAAAAAGTGTTGCGCGCTCTCCCCCTGCTGGTAGATCACGCTGCCTGCGGGATAGTGTTTTCCCATTTCTCTGAAGGGTTCCGGAGGCACGGGCCGTCTCCTCTCATTGCCACGGTCCGTGCGCCATCGGGCCACGGAAAAGATCGCTCCTGGCCAGCAGCAACAGGATGACCCCGCACAGCAGCAGCAGGAATCCGGGCCAGATCAGCATCCCCATGCCATGCACCAAGGCGGCCACGACCAACAAAAAGCCGGCGAGAATGAGATATTCGGCGAATGTTTTCATCGTGTACTGCTCCCTTGGGTGGCGCGCCATCGAGCCGGGCCTCCCCATTCCGATGGCATGTTCACGGCACTCGACCCCACTTCGGCGGCCAGGGGTGGACCTGATGCGGGGTGGAGTGCCGCTTGAAAGTCAGTATTGGCTGTCATTGCAAAAATTGCAAGATTTTTTTTTGCAATTTTTGCATTTTTCGTAAATCATAGATCGCGCCATGGCCAATCCGTCACGGCAGAGAAAATGGCTTGGCATGGGACGGAGTTCGTGGTATGATTACTCAATTTGCTGGTTTTGCAAATTATCGATTGTCTGCCGGAGACGCGCCATGCCTGAGAATTCGAACGATTTCGTCACCACTTCCAGGGCCGCCAAGCTGCTGGGAGTCTCCCAGAGGACCATTCACTACTGGCTGGAGAGCGGCGTCATCAACGCCTGGAAGACCGCCGGCGGCCATTGCCGGATCCCCATGAGCACCATCAATCAAGTGCTGAACAAGCGCCAGGAGGAGTTGATGGCCATCGATGGGCCGGTGCTGACCCTGCTGCTGGTCGAGGATGAGGCGGAGTTGCGCGAGGTGACCGGCGCCGTGATCCAGCACTGGCAGTTGCCGATCCGGCTGCTCCTGGCGGAAAACGGTTACGAGGGGCTGATCCTGGCCGGCTTGCACAAGCCCGACATCATCCTCACCGACCTGATGATGCCCACCATGGATGGCTTTCAGATGATCCGGGCGCTCCGCAACGCCTCGGATCTGAACGCGCCCCGCATCGTGGTCATGACGGCCCTGGAGCCGGCGAGGGTGGCCGCGCTGGGGGGCGTGCCGGACGATGTGCGGGTCTTGTACAAGCCGGTGCCGTTCGATGCGTTGCAGGCCATCATCCGCGAGCGCCTGCTCGATGACCGTCGCGGTCGATACCTGCTGCGCCAGCGAACCGGCCCGGCCACCACCGGGTAACGGCTCTTCCCGTCAAGGTTCGTGGGCCGGATCCAACCAGGGGGTCAGCAGCTCCGGCAGTTGCCCCGCCACCTCCTCCAACTGGCGCACGCTGGCCAGCAGGCTGTCCGGTTCCACCCCTTGCGTGCTCTCCCGCTCCAGGCGGATGCAGGCATTGGTCAACCGTACCAACCCCATGGTCGCCGCCATGCCCTTGAGCCGGTGGGCGAGCTGTTGCAGGGCATCCGGCTCCTGCCGCTCCCACGCGGTTCGCATCCCCTGCAGACGTCCGGGGAGATTGGCCAGAAACATCTCCAGCAGCCGGGAGAAATTGGCGCCGGTATCCCTGCGCAGTTGCGCGAGCCTCTCCTGGTCGATCATCACATCTTCCGGAGGGTTCGACGTGGGTAGAGGGATGGGGACGGATCCGCCCATGCCGAGAAAACGGTCCAACACATCGAGCAGTTCGTCGCGCCGCAACGGCTTGGCGAGGTGAAAATCGCATCCGGCCGCCTTGGTTTGCTCCCGATCCGATTGCATGGCATTGCCGGTCAGGGCGATCACCGGGATGCGGCGCCGATGGAGCGCCGCTTCCCTGGTCCGCAACCGGCGCGTGGTTTCCAGACCATCCATGTCGGGCATCATCACATCCATCAGCACCAGATCGAATTCCGCGTGCTCGAACAGCCGCAGGGCTTCCTCGCCACTGGATGCCTCCTGCAACCGGCAAGGGGAGAGTTCCAGGAAAGCCTGAACCACCAGCCGGTTGTCCTCGGTATCGTCCACCAGCAGGATGCGTGGGTTGGGGATCGGTGCATCCATGAGGGTTGCGGCGTCCTGGAGCGTGTCGCTGTCCACGCGTTCCCGTATCGGCGGGTCGGCCCTGGGGAGCCGCAGGGAGAAACAAAAAGTGCTGCCGACCCCCTCCCGGCTTTCCACCCGGATCTCCCCGCCCATGTGTGACACCAGTTGTTGGCAGATGTTCAGACCCAGACCGCTGCCCCCAAAGCGCCGCGTGGTCGAATCCTCGGCCTGCTTGAAAGGCTCGAAGATCGCCTCGAGACGGTTGGCCGGGATCCCGATGCCCGTATCCCGCACGGAAAAATGGAGGGTTGCGTCCGTCCCCAGCGTGGCGCCAAGGACGACCTCCCCCTGGTGGGTGAATTTGATCGCGTTGCCCAACAGGTTCAACAGAATCTGCCGCAGCCGCCGGGGATCGCCGACCACATGATCCGGCAGTCCGGGATCCAGTTCCGCCGCCATGCGGATCCCCTTGGCCTGGGCGTTGGCGCGGATGATCTCCAGGGCGGTGTGGATTTCGTGGCGCAAGGGAAAGGGGATCTGCTCCAGGCTCAATTGACCCGCCTCGATCTTGGAGAGGTCCAGGATGTCGTCGATCAGCGCCATGAGCGCATCTCCGGCGCGATTGGCGACCCGCAGGAGTTGCTGTTCCTTGGCGGTCAGCCCAACGGAGCGGGTGAGGATCTGGCCCACGCCGAGAATGGTGTTCATGGGGGTGCGGATGTCGTGACTCATGGTGGCCAGGAAGCGGCTCTTGGCCTGATTGGCCTGTTCCGCTTCCTGCCTGGAGGCGCGCAGGGCATTTTCCAGGAGTTTCCTCTCCGTGATGTCGATCACCACCCCATCCCAAAGTGTATCCCCGTTTTGTTCCACCTGGGGTTTCGACTGGATTTGCAGCCAGTGCGTCCTGCCATGCACCAGAAAGCGTCCGATCCAGAAGATCGGCTCCCTGGCGTTGGCGCACTGTTGATTGTAGTCGATGAATCGTTGGCGTTCCTCCGGGTGGGTGGTGGCAAAGATTTTGGTGAAATCATGCATGATGGCGGCACGATCCATGCCCAGCAACGAACAGAAAGGATCGCTGACGTAGTCGAAAGCGAATGTTCCCCTGACGTCCAGCCGGACTTTGTATACCCCGACCGGGATGCGCGCGGTCAGTTGTTCATAGCGTGCATGGCTTGCGCGGATCTCGTCTTCCATCCGCTTGCGCTCCGAGATGTCCTGGTGCGTGCCGACCGCGCGCAAGGGTCTGCCGTCGCGACCGTGGGCAACCACCTTGCCACGGTCGAGGATCCACAGCCATGCGCCGTTACGCATGCGCAACCGGTGCTCGGTATGATGCTGGGTGGCATGGCCGACCAGCAGCGCGTCCATCGATGACTGGACCATGTCGCGATCCTCCGGATGGATCAGCCTTTCCCAGGTTTGGATGTGTGGTTCCAGTTCGTCCGGATGGTAACCGAGCATTTCGTACCAGCGGTTGCTGAAAAAGACCCTGCCGGAAGGAATGGACCAATCCCACAATCCGTCGTTGCTCCCCTCCAGGGCATACTTGCAGCGTTCCTCGTTGATCTGCAATTCATGACGCAGCCGTTCGGATTCGACGCGCGCATTGTACAGTTTCAGGAATATCGCAACCTTGGAGAGGAGTATCACCTCATCGATGGGCTTTTCGATGTAATCCACCGCCCCGGCGCGATAGCCCTGCAGACGATGAAAATCATCCTTGTAGGCCGCAGTCAGAAACAGAATCGGCAAATTGCGCGTCGTCTCCAACTGATAGGCCATCTGCGCCACCTCGAAGCCGTTCATGTCGGGCATGTCCACGTCCAGCAACACCAGGGCGAAATCCTGTTCCAGCATCAGTCCCAGGGCTTCGTTGCCGGTGTGTGCCTCGACGATATCGGCTTCCACCGAGCGCAACAGGATGCGCAGGGCCTTCAGATTGGCCTGTTTGTCATCCACGATCAGGATCAGGGGCCGCAAATGTTCGTTCATCGCTCTTGACAGTGGGGGTGGAATGGATCTATTTTGCAATTCATGCAATTTTTGAAAATATGATAACCTCTCCGAGTGGAGGATGTCAATGGCTGAATGGTTACTATCGTGGAATAAATTATCACGATCCATCGGGCTGGTCCGCACCATGCGGATGACGCACGTGACCATGCGGCGTTGGAGAGGTTTGCTTGTTGTGCCGCTCGTGTTCTGTCTGGCGTGGCTCCTCGCCTCCCCGCTGGAGGCCGGCAATCATGCGCCGCGTCGGATCAGGGCGGTGGTGCTGCGTGACTTCCCTCCCTTGTTCAAGGCCGATCTCCACGGCAATCCCTCCGGGTTGGCCGTGGAAATCCTGAAAGAGGTGGCGGCGGGGGCCAGGCTGGAACTGCAATTTCTCACCGTGGAAAACTGGGAGGAGGCGGCGCGCGCGTTGCGGGAAAACCGTGGCGACCTTGTTCCCGGCATGGGGGTCACGCCCAAGTGGCGGGAGGAGTTCCTGGTTTCGGAACTCATGGAAACGATTCGCGTCTCCTGTTTCGTGCGTCGCGACGACCCCAGGCCGCAGGATTGTGTCTGGTTTTCGGGCGAACGGGTGGCGGCCATCCGGCAGGGCGCGGCCTTGCAGCAGTTGGAACGGATGACCGGGATCGACCTGGTCCCCACCCTGACGGTGGAGAGCGCGCTGTTTCAGCTCGTCAACCGGATGGTGGAGATCCTGATCGCTCCCCACGAGGTGGTGTTGCGCAAGGCAAGGGAACTCAAGCTGGAAGGGAAGATCAAGCCGGTTGGCGCACCCTTTCTGGAGTTGAAACGGGCCATGATACTGCGCAAGGATCTGGCCGATCTTCTCCCGGACATCGATGCCGCGCTGGGCAAGCTCGTGCATTCGCCCCATTACCGGCAAATCCGCAACCACTGGTACGGGACGGAGACGCGAGCGGTGCGGCAGCCCGCTGTCGCGGCGAGGTTCCTGGCGTTTCTTGCGCTGGCCGTGGCTGCGTACTGGCTGGTCTGGCGACGCGGGCGCTTGTGGCGGATTTTCCAGGATTGTCTGCACAACAAGGTGACCGGTTGGTTGATCGTGCTGGCCTCGATGCTCCTGACGTTTCTCGCCTGGCATTATGCCAACCTGACCATGGAGGAACGCAAACGGGACACTTTCTTCTTCGAGGTGGAAGAGGCCCGCCTGGCCATCCTCAAGCGCATGCGGGAATACGAGCAGGTGCTGCGGGGCGGGGTGGGGCTGTTCAACGCCTCCCAGGAGGTCACGCGCGCCGGCTGGCATCACTACGTCAAGACCTTGCAAATCGACACCCATTGGCCGGGCATTCAAGGCATCGGCTTCGCCCTGATGGCGCCAGCGGAAGAGAGGAGCGCCCTGGAGGAGCGGATGCGCGCGGAAGGCTTCGCGGATTTCGCCGTCAAGCCGGCCGGGGAGCGCCCCCTGTACAGCCCGACCCTCTTTCTGGAACCCTTTGCCGGACGCAATCTGCGCGCCTTCGGGTACGACATGTGGTTCGAGGAGGTGCGTCGCGGCGCCATGGAGCTTGCCAGGGACAGCGGCATGCCCGCGCTTTCCGGCCGGGTGATCCTGGAACAGGAGACCGATCGGGATGTCCAGACCGGGGTCCTGATGTACCTGCCGGTCTACCGCGCCAATCGGCCCGCATCGACCGTCGAGGAGCGTCGGCAGGCGTTGCTCGGCTTCGTTTACAGTCCGTTCCGCAGGGGGGATCTGATGCAGGGGATTCTGGGTTACGGGATTCATGACATGGATTTCATCATTCATGACGGTTCCGAGCCGCAATCGGATCGGGTCTTGTACGCCTCCTGGCATTCCGGGATGGAAAAAACGAGCCGGCCTGTCCGTGCGCTCCACACGCGGGACACCCATCTGGATCTGCCCGGACGCACCTGGCTGGTACGTTTTTTCGACAAACCCTCCCTCGAACGGTCGATGGAGAGCCATCAACCCCTGGTGGTCGCGGTGTTGGGGGTGCTGGTCAACGGCCTGCTGTTCTTCATTGTCCTCTCCCTCTCCGGCCAGAAGGAGCGCATCCAGGAGCAGGCGCGGCGGATCGCCAGGGAACTGAGCAGTCGGGAGGAGAGCTATCGGCTCATGGTGGACAACGTCAAGGACGTGATCTTCCGAACCGACGTGCAAGGCCGATGGCGTTTTCTCAATCCGGCCTGGGAAGAGATCACCGGTCATTCGGTCCAGGAGTCGCTGGGCAGGCATTTCATTCACGATTTGCATCCCGAAGGCCATGCGCGGGCGCGGGATCGGTTTCATCATCTCCTGCATGGCGGCCTGGATGCGGTGCGGGATACCTTCAAGGGGCTGCATGTCAGCGGACGCCCGCTGTGGATCGAGGTCTACGCGATTCCACTGATCGGAGAAGACGGCGCTCCGCAAGGGGTCGCGGGCACCTTGCGGGATATCACCCTGAGCAAGGAGTTCGAGACGGTGATGGTGGAGGCGCGGCAGGCGGCGGAAACCGCCAATCGCGCCAAGTCCGAATTCCTGGCCAACATCTCCCACGAGCTGCGCACCCCGCTCAACAGCATGTTGATCCTGGCCGGGCAACTGGCCAGGGCCGCGAATCTCACCCCGGAGCAGAGCGACTCGGCGCGGATCATCCATGCCAGCGGTACCGAGTTGCTCGATCTGATTCAGGACCTGCTGGATCTGTCCAAGGTCGAGGCCGGATATGTGGAGGTGACGCCAGAGGAGGTATGGCTGGACCGCCTGCTGGAGACCTTGCACGCACGGTTTCTGCCGGTCGCCTCGGAAAAGTGGGTCATGCTGGAGTTTTTGGTCGACTCCGGCATCCCGCGGGTTTTCCATACGGATGGCGCCAAACTGAAGCACATTCTGCAGAATCTGCTGGCCAATGCCTTGAAATTCACCGAGCCATGCGGGGTGACGCTGCATGTCGGTCGTCCGGTCGCGGCGTTCGCCGGGCCAGCGTCGGGCGCCAACCAGTTGGCCTTTTGCATTGCCGATACCGGCATCGGCATCCCCACCTGGCAATGGGAGGTGATTTTCGAGACCTTCCGGCAGGGGGATGGTTCCACCAGTCGCAAATACGGCGGCAGTGGCTTAGGGCTTGCCATTGCCCGCAAGCTGGCGCGTCTGCTGGGGGGCGAGATCCATCTGGAGAGCCTGGAGGGGCAGGGGAGCCGTTTTACCCTGGTGTTGCCGGAACTCCCCGGCGAGAGCCACTCCGCGTCCGCGCCGCCGGAGTTCCTGCACCTGACCCTGGACGCCGTCGGGACGGATCGGCCGCCTTCTCGCGCCATGCATCGACCGGCCATGGTCAATCCCCTGATCGTGCAGCGGGAGAGCGCCATGGAGGCTTTGCTTGTCGATGGTCATCCCGTTCATATATTGGTGGTGGATGATGACATGCGTTTCGCGTTTTCTTTGGCGAATGAGTTGCAAAAACGGGTTGCTCACGTCCGGATCGCCGCCAATGGCGTGCGGGCGCTGCAGTTGTTGGAGGCCAATCCGCGGGTGGATGTCATCCTGTTGGACCTGCGCATGCCCGAAATGGATGGCGATCACACCATGCGGGCCATCCGTGCCAGCGAACGGTTTCATTCCTTGCCTATTCTGATCCTGTCGGCCGCATCCCTGCCCGAAGAACGGGAGGCGTGTCTTGGGGCCGGGGCGGATGGTTATCTGACCAAACCCGTTGACATGGCGGCGATCTGGCGGGAGCTGGAACGTCTGTTGGGAGAGAGCGGCAAGCGGCGGCGGGGCGCCGATCCGGATTGATCATTCCGGGGGTTCCAGTCGATCCGCGCGGCGCAGTTCCGGGAAGATGCCGGCCCACAGGCCGGTGACGGCCAGGGCGCCGATGCCGCCGAACACGGCGGAGCCTACCAGGCCCAGAAAGCGGGCCACCACGCCGCTTTCGAACTCTCCGAGTTCGTTCGACGCGCTGATGAAAAGACCGGACACGGCGGCGATCCGTCCGCGCATGGCATCGGGGGTGACGATCTGCACCAGGTTCTGGCGCACGAACACCGACACGGAATCCGCTGCTCCGGCGAGCATCAGGGCGAGCATGGAGAGCGGCAGTTGTGTCGCCAGGGCAAAGGTCAGGGTGGCCGCGCCATAGACCGCCACCCCGCCCAGTATCCAGGGGCCGGCGTGACGCCGGATCGGGCGGAAGGCCAATGTCAGGGTCATTGCGCCCGCGCCCACGGCAAACATCGTGCGCAGCCACCCCAGTCCTTCCGGTCCGGTGGCCAGGATTTCCTTGGCGTAGGCGGGCAGGAGCGCCGTCACCCCACCCAGCAGCACCGCGAACAGATCGAGGGAGATGGCGCCCAGCACGATCCTGCTGTCGCGCAGATGGATCAGCCCTTCCCGGATCATGACCAGGCGTGACGTGCCGGGGGCATGTCGTGGCCGGGCATCGATGGGCATGGCCAGCAGACGTCCGGCGGTCAGCGCGGCGAGGAGATAGAGTCCGCCGGCGCCGCCGATGGCCAGCGTCGTCGAGATGGCGCTCAGCATCCCGCCCAGCCACGGGCCGGCGATCATGCCGATCTGCATGCCGAGGGTGCTCCAGGCGATGGCCATGGGCAGCACCTCGCGGGGGACCAGGGCCGGGGCCAGCGACATCCTGGCCGGCATCTCGAAGGCGCGCGCGGCCCCGAATATGGCCGCGATGCCGAATATGGCCGTCAGCGAGGGTTGTTCCCGTAGCGACAGGATGGCAAAACCAAGAGCGCACGACAACTGCACCAGGCTGCAAACCAGGAGGATGCGGCGCCGGTCGTGGTGGTCCGCCACGGCCCCGGCCACCAGCGCCAGCAGGAACATCGGCAGAAACTGCGCCAGTCCCAACATTCCGACCAGAAACAGGCTCTCCTTGATCTCCAGTTCCATGCGGGCGCTGGCATAGACCAGCCAGCCCAATGCCACGCTCTGCATGAGGGTGGCGGTGGTCCCGGCGATGCGTCCGGTCCAGAAGGTGGCGAAGGCGGCGTGGGCGAAGACGAGGCGAAATGACATGGTGTGTTAGCGGTACTCGACGGCGACAAATCGGAAGGATTGGTTGATCGCCGGCAGGATCGCGTCGAATGGCTCCTTCCTTGCCGCCGGGTATTCCAGGGAGTAGGTGGCGATGATGGCGTTGTTCTGGTTGCCGATGGCTTTTTCGTAGACGATCCGGTTACCCTTGGTTCCGGATACGACGTAGCCGTTTTTTTTCACGGTCTGGTAGGTCACGTTGACCGAATCCTGGCGAAATCTTTCTAAAGTTTTTGAATAATGAAAAATAATATCATTATTATCGAAATTGAGCGAGGCGTAAGCGATCATGATCGTCTCTCCATCCCGCGAGGCGAAGGTCGCCCCGTCGCCGTTGTCGGATTCGCGGGCGGTGGTCAGAAAGGCCGGGCGGGAGATGGCGAAACCGAAGCGGAGATTGGTGTAGGGCAGGAGAGTCTCCGGTTTGGTTTCCGCCAGGGCGTTCAGGCAGGGAAGCAGCAGGATGGCCAACGGCCAATACCACGTTTTGCTTGGCATCTCTTCTCTCCGGCAGCGATTTCTGTTAGGTTCGACCTGTCTGGGGCATTTTATCCCGTCCGGCGGTCAAGGGAAAGGAGGGGAGATGCCGGGCCAGCCAGTGAGGTGACATGGATCCTTCGTCAACGATTGCAAAAAACATTCTGCTGACCGGGTGTTCCTCCGGGATTGGCCGTCTGGCCGCCGTGACCCTGCGGGAGCGGGGCTGGCGGGTGTTTGCCACGGTTCGCCGGGAGCGGGATGTGGCCCCCTTGCGGGAGATCGGCTTCGAGGCCTGCCGGTTGGACCTGGCGGACTCCGACTCGATACGGGAGGCGCTGGATTGGGTGCTCGACCGGAGCGGCGGGCGGTTGGACGCCTTGTTCAACAACGGTGCCTACGGCCAACCCGGCGCGTTGGAGGATTTGTCGCGGGAGGCGTTGCGGGAGCAGTTCGAGGTCAATCTGTTCGGGACCCACGAATTGACCCGCCGGGTCATCCCGGTGATGCGGGCGGCGGGAGGGGGACGGATCATTCAGAACAGTTCGGTGCTGGGGTTTGTGGCGCTCAAGTATCGGGGGGCCTACATCGCCTCCAAGTTCGCCCTGGAGGGGTGGACCGACACCCTGCGTCTGGAGTTGGCCGGCAGCGGCATCCGGGTGATCCTGATCGAGCCGGGTCCCATCGCCACGCGTTTTCGCGCCAACGGCCTGGCCGCGTTCCAGCGGCATATCGACGCGCAAGGCAGCATCCATCGGGAGGCCTATCGCCAGGAGGTGGCCCGGCTTGGCAACGAGACATCGGGCACGCCGTTCACCCTCCCCCCGGAAGCGGTGGTGCGCCGGTTGATCCATGCCCTGGAAAGCCCGCGTCCCCGATTGCGCTATCGGGTGACCACCCCCACCCGGATGTTCGCCATTCTGAAACGCCTCCTCCCCGCCGCCTGGCTGGACGCCATTCTGGTCAGGGTGTAGCGTGGTCAATCGTCAAGGCCTTGGATATGTCTTTTCTCCAGTGGTGGCGATGATCAGGATGGCTGATCCTGCCATGAAATCCCTTGCCGCCGCAGGGTAATCGCATTTAGATTCAATCCGTCAAGAGGCCAACCCGGAACCGAATGAGCGCACCATGAGCACGATCGCCCATATTACCCTGGAGCACTTCACCGCGTTCGCCGCTCTGGACCAGGCGCTTTCTCCGGGCGTGAATGTCATCATCGGGGCCAATGGTACCGGAAAGACCCATCTGCTCAAGGTGCTTTACGCGGCCTGTGCGGTGACTGTGGGAGAAGATCGGGACAAGGGCTTCGCACTCAAACTGCGCAATGTATTCAATCCCTTCGAAGGACGCATGGGGCGCTTGGCGCGCCGTATCACCACCAGCGTCACGACCAGGGGCGTCGTCACGCTGACTGGCCGTGCAACAAAACTCTCTTTTGAATTTTCTAATCACACGGTTTTACCGGATCGTGTGACTGTCACCGGCGAATCGGCCTGGAAAAAACACACGCTCACCAGCGCCTACATTCCGGTCAAGGAGATGCTGGCCCACGCACCCGGTTTCCTCGCCACGACCGCCAATCGGGAAATCGCCTTCGAAGAAATCTATCCGGACATTCTCAAGCGGGCCTATCTGCCCAAACTGATGGGACCCCCAGGCCAAAGCCGCCAGAGACTGTTGACCGCTCTGCAGGAGAGTATCGAGGGCAAAGTAATCACAAAGGGCGAATATTTCTTTCTCAAGAATCGGCAAGGAAACCTGGAATTCACCCTGCTCGCCGAGGGGATGCGTAAACTGGCACTGGTCTGGCTGTTGATCCAGAACGGGACGTTGCAATCCGGATCGGTGCTCTTCTGGGACGAACCCGAGGCCAACCTGAACCCGGCACTGATTGGAAAAGTGGTCGATGTCATTCTGGAATTGCAGCGACAGGGTGTTCAGGTTTTCCTGACCACCCACAATTATGTCTTGCTGAAAGAATTTGATCTGCGTTTGCGGCCTGGGGATCAAATCCACTACATGTCATTGTTCCGCGATGATTCCGGTACCGTGTCGGCGAACGGTGGGGAGAGCTATCTGGATCTCAATCCGAATGCCATTGCCGACACGTTCGACGCACTTTACGACCGCGAGATCCGTCGCAGTCTGGGGGGCGTGTGACCATGACCGTGCTGACCGAAGGGCACCTGCAGATCACATTGCCTCCCGGTGTGGTCGGACGAAAATTCGACGACGCTTCCCATGGTCTGAGTCATTGCATGCAGGCAGTCGACTTCATCATTCCAGCTCAAGAAAAAAATCCCGTTTCCGGCACCGAAAAAACAGGGATGGCAACAGACGCTCATCGCAGGCTGTCTGGTCATGAATCTGGAAACCTGGAATCAGACCTTTCCAGACTATCCTGTCCGACGGACCAACCCGTAAGATGGCCCTGCTTGCCGTCGCCATCCCTTGCCATGCCTGCTGGATTTCGTGCATGGGATGCGTTAAACTGATCGCAGTCAGGATTCGCGATGGCGCGTTCGGGTTGTCCAACCCTTTTTGGCACAAGGAGACCTCCATGGCCGAATTCACCATTACCGGAGAGATCGATCCGTTCTTGCATGTCTCGTTGGCTCAGGGGGAGTCGATACTGGCGGAATCCAATGCCATGGTGATGATGGAAGAGACACTGGTGCTCGACGGCAGCCTGGGCAACCAGGGGATCTTCGGCTCCATCATGCGCCGCCTGGCCAACGAGGAGACCGTCTTTCAACAAAAAATCACCGCCAGGCACGGGCCGGGCGACGTGCTCCTGGCCGCGCCTTTTCCCGGCGGGATGCATCTGTTCGATGTGGGGGAGAGACAATACTGTCTGGCCGATGGGGCCTTTCTGGCCTCCACGGACGGGGTGACGGTCAAAACGGTCATGCAAAACCTGGGGCATGCCATCTTCGGCGGCACCGGCGGGTTCTTCATCCAGCATACCGAGGGGCGCGGCAAACTGGCCGTCGCCTCCTTCGGCTCGGTCTTCCTGCTGGCAGTCAAACCCGGTCAACCCCTGACCATCGACAACGAACACATCGTCGCCTGGGAGCAGCAACTGGAGTACGAAATCACCACCCCAAACAGCGGTCGGGGCATGCTCGGCGGACTCCTGAGTGCGGCCACCAGCGGGGAGATGCTGGTGTTGCGTTTCTCCGGACAGGGACGGATCCTGCTGGCCTCGCGCAACAAGAAAACGTTGCTCGCCTGGCTGGGGGAAAACCTGCCCACGCCCAAAACCTCATGACCCGCCTATTGGACCCCTGGCGTGGTTCTGTCGTTGTGTTTCAAACGCCGGATATCCCGGCTGGCCTTGTTCTGTTCGCGTCGCAGCTTGCGGCGCTCCTGGGGGGTCAACTGGTCGTCTTCCTTCATGCGCGCCTCGTCGCGGCTGATTTTGTTTTGTTCCGCCTGGAGACGCCGGGTCTCCTGAGGCGTCAACTGGCCGCTCCCCACCCCTGACTCGATGCGTCGTTCCTGGTGGCTCTCCCGTTGTTGTACCCGCGGATCCTCCGTGGTGCCCGCCAGCAGGTCACCGCACATCATGCCCAGAACCCCGATCATCAGCCAAGCCCGTGTCATGTCCATGGTCAGTTCCTGTAATGTTACGCGCTTTTGATACGCTTGGCGCTGGTGTCAGCCAGGAAATGGGGAAAACGGAGTCTGGACAGCGGATGGCGCGCTGCCCGCGCCGCCACTGCGCTCCATTCGCCGCGTGTCGCGTCCGCTTCCTGGAGCACGCTCTCCAGACGCGTGGTCAGGCTGGCGAGTTCGCCACGGATGTCGGTTGGTGAGCACAAGGAGAGCGTCTCCGCATCCTTGCGCAGGGCGGCGATCCGTTCCTTGACCCGTGTCTCGTTTTCGCTGTTGACCGCCAGCAGGACCAGCAGAGGGGAGGTCAGGATGGTCAGGGCGCGCGGGTCGTGAATGGGCAGCCGGCTGCCGGGCATGAACTTGCCTTGCCGTTCGATCTGATCGTCCACGCTCAGGTCGATGTACCGGCCCAGTTCCAGGGCGTTGACCACGGTACAGGCACGCGCCCCCACACCGTACATGACCACCGATCCCCCCGCCTCGCGCCAGCGCCGCAACGTCCATGACAGCCGCTCGGCGTATTGGTGGACTTGGTTGGCATACGCCAGGCCCTGTTCCAGGGTGGGACCGGCACTGTTTTCCTCCTCGGCCAGAACGCCGCGATCGGCCAGCACCATCATGACCCCTCCAGAAAAGAGGTCGTAGTGCCGCCAGATGATCGGCGCGAATCCCCGCATGCCGAGCAGACGCCGCAACACCGGCCGCGTGAAGAAATTGACGTGCTCCTCCCACAACACGGAACAATCCCCGTGTGGCATGGCCATGCCGATGTCGGGAACCTCGATCAGCAGCACGCCATCCTCGTCGAGCATCGACTCCATGAGCAAAAAGGCATGATGCAGATCCTCGATGTGTTCCAGAACCTCGCGGATGACCACCGCCTTGAAGCGGCCATGGCGATGCACGGCATCCCGGCACACCGCTTCGGTCAGGATGCTGGAATAGACCGTGAATCCCTTGGCGCGGGCGGTTTCCCCGGCCACCGGGTTCGGCTCCACGCCCACCACGGGGGCAAAGCCGGCCTGATGCAGCTTTTCCAGGAACATGCCGTCGTTGCACCCCACCTCGAAGATCGCCCCGCCTCCGAGATGTTCCTTGAGCAGAACGACCTCTTCTGCGGCGTGGGGTTGGGGCTTCCAGGAGCTGAAGCAATAGTTGTATTGCCGATAGAGAATGGCCGGATCGATCGGCTGGAGATTCTGCACCAGGCCGCAGGCCGGACAGATGTGTACGGAGAGGGGAAACCGCTCTTCCGGGGCTGCCGGGGATTCCAGGATGCGGTGTGCAATCGGTTGCGGGCCGAAATCCAGCAGGGGGTGGGGATCTTGTTCGGCGCACATCCGGCAGACGATTCCGGAAAACAGGGGATGGGGGATGTCATGCATGGCACAAGGTCCTTCCTGCTGAGGGTTGTGGATCGTGGCCCGGGTCGAAATGGGTCGCGACCTCTTTTCGTAAGGAGTCGAGGGCCTGAAAGGCCCCCTCGGTGGTGGCGGGAAAGGCGTTGGCGATGGCGGTCAGGCCGAAGGCCTCGAACCGCTCCCGCCAATAGGGGGTGGTCAGGCGTTCCTGGCTCATGCGGTGGTAGCCGAGCGCCATGGCATCCCTGCCGGCGATGCGGTGCGCCAGGGCCAGAAACAGGCACATGTAGGGGTTGCCCGGATAGGCCACCCGCGCCATCTCCACCCAGTGGATGAACTTGGCCACCTTGCCGCCTGGCTTCAGGTTTTTGTTGCAGATGAAGTTGGAGACCAGATTGAAGGTCAGCCAGATCTCCTTGACCTGAACTTCGTCCGGCACTGTGGCGGGGGCGATGCGGAAGACGTCGAGGTTGCGCAGGACGTTGGCGGTCACCGGCATGCTGCCGTCCTTGGACTCGCGGCTGGGGATGAAGTTGTTGACGCACTTGCCGCCGCTGGCCATCTGCTCTTCGAAGAAGTCGCCGATCTCCTCGAAGGCCGAGGCGCCGCGGATCTTCTGGCAGACCGTCATGGCCGCCCAGTCCAGATCCAGTTCCAGATTGAAGCGGAAGGAGTCCATCATCTGTCCGAAGGTTTCGCCGGGCACGCCGAAGAGGAAATTGGCGCCGACGAAGATTTCCGGCGTCTGGCGCACCAGTCCGGCCATGCGCCGGAAGATGCCGAGGCTGGCCGGCTTGCGCACCTTGCGCAGCATGGCGGCATTGCCGCTTTCCACGCCGATCTTGAAGCCCACGCAGCCGGAGGCGCGCATCAGTTCCAGCAGGGGGGCGTCCACGGAGCCGGCGATCAGGCCGTTGTTGGCCGACCAGGTGATGGGCCATTTTCTGCGGAGGAACTCCCGCAGGAGTTCCTTGAAGCCTTCGGCGTCGTGGAGCAGGTCGTCATCCAGCCATTCGAAGTGGCGCACCCCTTTGTGTTCGATCAGATGGGTCATCTCTTCCAGGAGCGATGCATGGTCGCGTGCCCGCACGCCGTGGCCCATGAAGTCTCGCACCGAGCAGAAGGTGGCTTCGGCGCGGCATCCCCGGTTGAGTTGGATGGTGGCGAAGGGGGGGTTGCCGGAGGCCATGCGGGAGAAGGGGTTCAGCGAGCCGTAGCGGTGGTAGCGTTCGATGGGCACCAGTTCGTAGGTGGGGATGAGATTGCCGATGCGGGTCACCCGATCCGTCTGGCCGGCGCTTTCCGTGATGTGACCGTCGTGGAGGAAATGGATGCCGGTCAGGGGCGGGATGGTGGGGGGGGTGTTGGTCAGGTGTTCCATGATCAGCCGGAACTTGTTCTCCCCCTCGCCCTGGATCACGAAGTGACAGAGATTCCTGTTCAGCAGGGTTTGCGCCTCGTAGGTGGCGATCACTCCGCCGGTCAGGACCACGCGGCGGTCTTCCTGGCGCAGGTGTTCGAGGATGCGCAACATGGCGTCGATCCCCAGGTCGAACATGCACGAGATCCCCACGATGCCGGGGTCGAAGGTCGCAAGGGTGGTGGTCAGGATGTCGAGCCAGGCGTTGGGATCGAACTCCGGCTCTTCGTGGACCCGTTTGAGGAGTTCGTAATTCATGTCCAGGATGCGAAACTCCAGGTCCATGTCCTGGGTGGCCGCCACCAGGTACTGCAGGCCGGTGGGGGGGAAGATGTAGTACCCCTGCCGGAGGGCGACCTCGCGGTTGAAGGAGGGCAGGAGGATTTGCAGGACCTGGATCAGCAGCACGCGGCGGTTGGGGCGGTAGCGTTCGCCGAGCGCGCGGCAGCAGTCGTTCAGACCGGCGGGGTCCGTGGCGCTCCGGGGGTTGTGGGGCAGGGCGCGCATGGTTGCCCTTCAATGAATCCGGGTCGGGGATTCGAGGCTGCGTTTGTCTTCGCGCCACAGGGTGCAGCCGTTGCACAGGGGGATGCATGAGCGCATGCCGGCCAGGTGCAGTTTGCGGATCCGTTCCAGGCGGGCGCCGTTCCAGATGTCGGCGATGTTTTCGTTGGCGATGTTGCCCAGGAGGCGGGTCAGGCCGGTATCCACGCAGCACATGCCCACCTGGCCCTGGGCATGGATGACGAAGGTGCCCCACAGGGCGATGCAGGGGTGGTGGTTGGCCGACGCCTCGTCCTCGACGGGCATGGCGATCTGGTTGCCCCAGGAGTGGGCCTTTTGGATGGCGATGGCGTCGTGGGGTCCGAGGCGGGTCCGCCAATGGTGGGAGAAGCGGTCGGTCTCGTGCCGGTTGACATCCAGTTGGATCATTTGCAGGCGGATTTTCGGTCCTGGGCTGCGGCGGTCGCGTTCCTCGATGAAGGCGAGGATGCCTTGATAGGTGCGTTCGAACTCCAGGCCGACCCGGATGGATTCGTAGGTGGTTTTGTCCAGCGAATCCAGGGTGATATAGATTTCGTCCAGGCCGGCCTCGATCAGTTCGACCGTGCGGTTGCGGGTGAGCAGTGAGCCATTGGTGGCGATGTTCACGCAGCGGATGCCGGCCTGTTTGACCAGGCGGATCTTGTCGTGCAGCCGGCGGTCGAGGAGGGGTTCGTTATCCAGATAGAGCATGACCTTTTCCACATGGTCGGCATGTTGCGCCAGTTCCGCGACGATTTTGGCGAACAGTTCGTCCGACATGGTGATTTTTTTCCGGCTGTCGAAATCGATGCCGCACATGACGCAGCGTGCGTTGCATTGATTGATCGTTTCGATCAGGAGGAATTTCGGGAATTGCAACAGGGTGGGCAGGGGCCATCCCAGGCGTTCGGTGATGTGGGTTTCGGCCTGGGCGCCGCACAGTGGCCGGTGGCATGGGGTTGAGGTGAACGCATGGGTCATGGACAACATGGTTGGGACTCCTGCCTGGTGGCATGGGGTGGTGTTGGTGGTCCTGGGACCGTGTCGTGATATTTAATGCAATTGATGCGCCAATTTTTTTGTGGTCTGTTTTTTGCTTGAGTTGCCTGTCGCGCGCCTCCCGGCGTGTCCCCGATATCGGGTTGTGTGGTTGGGAGAGTGGATCATGAAGAAAATAAAGGCATTTTATCTTTTTCCCCAGATCGGTCGCGTCGGCGAGATCGCCCACCGGCTGTTCCGCATCCGCAACCTCTACCCGGATTCGGAATATGATCTCACCTTCGTGTTGCCCCATGATCTCGATAATTTCTGCGCCAACCCGGCCATCCTGAAAATCCTCTGCCGGGGGGTCGGGGTGCGCTATTTCCACGACAGCGCGGAGGCCGACGCCATCCTTCATCAGGTCAAGGCCGAGGATGACGGAACCGTCTGGATCGATCCGAATCCCGTCACCACCTTTGCGACTTACCTGGACCGCTTCCGCAATCAACCCAAAAAATATCTCGCCACCCTGAACGCCGAGGAACTGGAACATGGCCGCCGTTTGCGCGCCAGGTTGGGCATCCCCGCGAACGCCCCGATCATCACGTTTCATGTCCGTGAACCGGGTTTTTTGCGGGAATATAATTATCACAATTATCGCAACGCTGACATAAAAAATTATTTTTATGCCCTGAGCTATCTCGTCAAAAAAGGGTATTGGATCATCCGCTTCGGCGACAAGACCATGCAGCCGCTCAAGGACCTGCCCCCACAGGTGATCGATGCCCCCTTCCACCCCGAATACGAACCGTTCTTCGAGCCGTATTTCATCGCCAGCAGCCGATTCTATTTCGGGGTGCCCTCCGGTCCCAGCACGGTGGCGGAAGCATTCGGCGTTCCGCAACTGATGACGAACTATCCCTATACGTGCGCGGCCAATGAGTGCGAGGGCGATCTGTTCGTCTACAAGAAATATTATTCTCACCAGTTGGGGCGCGCCATGACCTACGAGGAGATCCTGACCAGTCCGCTCCTCGATTTTCACCGGCTCTACCTCTACGAGGAGTCGGAGATCACCCTGATCGAGAATACCCCGGCGGAAATTTTTGCCGCAGCCTGGGAGATGGAGGCGCGTCTTGCCCGCACCTATCCCTATCTTGCCGAGGCCGAGGAGAGTCATCGCCGGGTGAAGGCGATCCAGGAACGGGCGCACCTCATCCGGCAGGCCAAGATCACACCCGACTATTACCCCTCGTACCCCTTCCTGGCGAGCTATCTCCAGAAGGCGCGCGTCAGTCATGAGTTCATTCGTCTCAACCCCGGCTTTCTGGGGCATGGATTCCCCAGGATCTCCTGGGGGTTCCATCCCCGCGTCGAGGGGGCGTCCGAGGGGCTGGAGCGCTTCTTTCTGGAGCGCATGCCGGGGTGAGAGGGGCCGCTCCCTTGCGGCATGGAGTTGCGCCCGTCGTGTCGCTGCGCTAAGATCGGAACGAACCTTCCATTCCGCGACAACGAGGAGTTGACCTCATGGTGACCACGATCACGCCGGGCGCCCGCAAGGAGAAGCCGCGCATTGCCCTGGTGTTGCAGGGGGGCGGGGCGCTGGGGGCCTATCACATGGGGGTCTATCAGGCCATGTCCGAGGCCGGCCTGCTGCCCGATTGGGTGTCGGGGATCTCCATCGGCGCGTTGACCGCCGGCCTGATCGTCGGCAATTCCCCACAAGAGCGCATGTTGCGTCTGGAGCAGTTCTGGCAGGAGATTTCGATTCCGGACGACTGGGGCGCCCTGTTCCAGGGCGAGGCGCGCCGGATGTTCAATCAGATGAGCCTGCTGCGCACCATGATGTTCGGTCAGCCCAATTTCTGGTTCAATCGACCCCTCAATCCCACGTTTCTGCCCTTCGTCCCGCCGGACATGGCCAGCATCTGCGATACCTCGCCCATGCTGGCGACCCTGAACCGCCTGGTGAATTTCGACCTGCTCAACCGGGGGACGGTGCGGTTGAGTCTGGGTGTGACCCATGTCCGCAGCGGCGAGTTGCTCTTTTTCGACAATACCAGCCAGCCCTCAGGGAAGCCGATTCGCGCGGACCACATCCTGGCGAGCGGTTCCCTGCCGCCCGGGTTCCCGCCCATCCGGATCGACGGCGAGCTGTACTGGGATGGGGGGTGCGTGGCCAATACCCCGGTGGAGGTCATCTTCCACGAGCGGAAAAACCGGCCCGATCTTCTGGTCCTGGTCGAATTGTACAATCTGGAGGGGCAGGAACCGACCAGCATGGAGGCGGTGAAGCAGCGGGTCAAGTCGATCCGTTACGGGGACCGGACCCTCTCCCATCTGAAACACATCGTATCCGATCACAATCTGCGCACCCATCTGCGGGATGCCTGCGACCGGCTGCCCAAGGGGCAGGTGACCAAGGCGATGCAGAAGGCCGTGGAGGAGCATATCCCGCGCGGCATGGATATCCTGCATCTGGTGTATCACGCCGAACCGGAGCAGGTGACGGGCAGCGAGGCCGAGTTTTCGCGTCCTTCGATCACGGAACGGCGTCAGGCCGGGTACAAGGACATGCGGCGTCTGTTGGAAAAGGACCCGGTGGAGGTCGGCCGTGAGTTGCGGCATCATCCGGACGAGATCGTGGTACACTGTTCCCGGCAGGGCAATATTACCTGTCATCGCTTTATCTAGTTTTTTTGCCATTTCCTGGCCATGAACACGCGTGCCCCCGAGGAGCGTTCCATGCGCGATGTCTGGTCGTCCCTTTCGGCATCAGGTTCCCCCTTCGACCGTCGCGCCGGGAGGTTCGCCACCCGGTATGGTCCCTGGCTGACCGCAGCGATCATCATCGGGTTCATGACCCTGTTCGCCGGCATCACCTTGTGGCAAGACCACGACCATTACCAGGCCAAGGCCGCCACCGACTCGCGGAATCTGGTGCGGGTCCTGGAGCAGAACCTTCTGCGCTCCATACGCGAGATCGATTTCGCCTTGCTTGCCGTGATCGACGAATACCGCCACCAGTGGAGGGAGGGGGGGATCCGCGAGGCGGTCTTGAACGCCAACATGGCCCTCTACCAGCAGCGCCTGCCCCAGGTCATCAGCCTGCGCATCACCGATGCCGAGGGGACGGTGATTCATGGGCAGGGGGTGGATCGCTCCCGCCCGGTGAATCTCGCGGATCGGGAGTTTTTTCGACAGGCCAGGGACAATGAGCACAGCGGGTTGATGATCGTCCGACCGGTCTTCGCGCGCATCTCCCGGCAGTGGGTAATCCCCATGGTGCGCCGCATCTCCCTCGATGACGGCTCCTTCGTTGGCATTGTTTACGTCAATGTGGCCCTCGGTCACTTGCGGGAGGTGTTCACCACCCTCGACGTGGGTCAATTGGGGGTGATTACCCTGTTCGATGGCGACAGGCATATCTTCACCCGTTACCCGGAACCCAAGGGGCCAGGCTCCACCATCGGACTGCAAATCGGTTCGCCGCAGATCATCCAGTACATGAAAGAGAAACACCCCTTCGCCACCTACCAGGCCCAGGCCACGCTGGACGGCATCCGGCGCACCTTCTCTTATCTGCGGGTGGGGAGTTACCCGATTCATGTCCAGGTGGGTCTGGCCGAGGAGGAATACCTGGCCGGATGGCGCAAGGAGTTGTGGTTTACCGTGTTCTTTTTGGGGGTGATGTCGGTGTTGGTGTTCGGCGCGCTCATCCTCCTGGGAATTGCGTGGCGGCGGCAGCAGGAGATGTTGCACGAACTGGTCGCGCGGGACGCCATCCGGCGCCAGTTGTTGGACGAGTTGCGCCAGTCGGAAGAGAAGTTCCGCACCCTGTTCAACAGCATCGGCGACGCGGTGCTGGTGCATCCGCTGCAAGGGACGGATGGCGGGTTGGGACGGTTCATCGAGGCCAACGAGGTGGCCTGTCAGCGCCTCGGTTACACGCGCGAGGAACTGACCGTCATGACCCCCCTGGACCTGGACGAGACCGACACCCATCCCACGGCGGATGAGATCACGGCCTTCCAGGAATCGATCCTCGCCGAGGGCCGCGTCCTGTTCGAGCGCATCCATGTGGCCAAGGATGGCCGACGCATCCCGGTGGAGGTGAGCGGCAGCATCTTCATGCTGCACGGCGAGGCGACCATGCTCTCCGTGGTGCGGGACATCAGCGAACGCAAGCAGGCCGAGGCGGCCATGCGGGAAAACGAGCAGCGCCTGCGCGAGATCACCTCCACCCTGGCAGAGGGGCTGTACGTCACCGATCGGCAGGGATTGCTCACATTCGTCAATCCCGCTGCCCTGACGATGGTCGGCCTTGCCGAAGGGGATGCCCTGG
This sequence comes from Magnetococcales bacterium WMHbin3, assembly GCA_002753185.1. GTDB lineage: Bacteria > Pseudomonadota > Magnetococcia > Magnetococcales > Magnetaquicoccaceae > Magnetaquiglobus. The sequence goes on along the minus strand of PDZX01000016.1, from coordinate 34,655 downwards.
GGAAGGAGGCCCATCAGGTGTTCGGCCATGCCGAGGCGGATGGGGGACACTGCGCGGCGGACAATTGCGCCCTTTTCCATGCCCTGGAACATGGGGTGGTGATCCACCAGCAGGATACCTTCTTCCGGCGCAGGAACGGCCCCCTCTTGCCGGTCTCGATGACCGTGGCCCCCATTTTGCGGCAGGACGTTGTCCGGGGGGCGGTGGTGGCCTTCCATGACATCACCGAGCGCATGGCGTTCGAGGCGCGGCAGCGGCGTGACCTGACACGCATGGTGGGAATGAGCCGGCTGCAAAGCGAACTCCTCGCCCCCCTGCCGCTGGAGGCCAGGCTGGCGCGGATTACCGAGGTGGCGGTTGCCCTGGTGGATCTGGACTTCTGCCGCATCTGGTTGACCCGACCGGGGGATCCGTGCCAGGACGGGTGTCCCCACGCCATGGCCTCCTGTCGGGACCGCGCGCGGTGTCTGCATCTGCTGGCCAGCGCGGGGCGGTATACCCATCTCGACGGCAACCACCGCCGGGTGCCCCTGGGGGGGTGCATGATCGGTCGTATCGCTTCGGGCGGCGATGATCACTTCCTGACCAACGACGTCACCCACGATCCCCGCGTCCAAGACCATGCCTGGGCCAGGGAACTGGGGTTGGTCGCCTTTGCCGGTTACCGGTTGACCGACCAGCAGGGCGTGCCCATTGGCGTCTTCGCCATGTTTGCCAGCCGTGCCCTGGATGATCAGGATGACGCCTTCCTGGCCCACTTGGGCCACGTCATCTCCCAGGTGGTCCATGGCGCACGGGTGGAGGAGTCCCTGGAGCGTCATCGGGCCGATCTGGAACGTCAGGTCAGGTTCACCCGCGCGGTGATCGACGGGGAGGTGGACGGGGTTTCGGTTTGTCATGAGATCGCCGCGCCGCCCCACGTCCGCTTCACGGTCTGGAACGATGCCATGGTGGGGCTTACCGGCTACACGATCGAGGAGATCAACCGACTGGGTTGGCATCAGGCGGTCCATGCGGACCCCGTCTTGCAGGAGCGGGCACGCCTGCGCATGGAGCGGATGCGCCAGGGCGACCACTTCGCCGGGGAGGAGTGGACCATCACCCGCAAGGACGGGCAGCAACGGGTGGTGCAAATCCATACCTCGCCCATTCAAGCCGATGGCGAGAGCGGCAGCCACGTCCTGGGGGTCATGCACGATGTGACCGGGGAGAAACGCCTGGAGCGGGAACAGCGCGATTCCGCCGCCTATCTGCACGCCCTGGTGGAGCATCTGCCCGCCGCCATCTTCGCCAAGAACGTCAACGACGATTTTCGGTTCGTCACCTGGAACCACATGAGCGAACAGATGTTCGGCCTGACCGCGCGTCAGGTGATCGGCCACAGCGACTACGACTTCTTTCCCGTGGAACAGGCCGATTTCTTCCGCCGCACCGACGAGGAGGTGGTCAGCCGCCAGGGGGTGACGGAGATCCCGGAGGAGGTCATCACCACCCCCACCCGTGGCGACCGCTGGTTGCACACCGTCAAGGTGGTGGTGCCGGACAGCAATGGCCAGCCCGGCATCCTCCTGGGCATCTCCCAGGACATCACCGAGTGGAAGAACTGGGAGCGTTCCCTGGCGGAGGCCAAGACCAAGGCGGAGGCGGCCAACCGGGCCAAAAGCGAATTCCTGGCCAACATGTCCCACGAGATCCGCACCCCGATGAACGCCATCCTCGGGCTGGGGCAGTTGGTTCTGGGCACCGAACTGACGGCGAAACAGCGGGACTACATGGTCAAGCTGCAGGGAGCTTCCAAATCCCTGCTGGGCATTCTCAACGATATCCTGGACTATTCCAAGATCGAGTCCGGGCGGCTGGAACTGGACAACCATCTCTTCCAACCGGACGACCTGTTGGAACAGGCAGTGGCCTTGTTCATGGCGCCGGCCGAGGAGAAGGGGTTGGAGCTGTTCTTCCGGGTGACGCCCGACGTGCCGCGTCGCCTGGTGGGGGACTCGCTGCGTCTGGGGCAGGTGTTGGGCAACCTGTTGAGCAACGCCGTCAAGTTCACCCGGCAGGGGGAGATCGAGACCACCGTGGAACGGTTGGCGAGCCAGGATGAGGAGGAGTGCCTGCTGCGCTTCACGGTGCGGGATACCGGCGGGGGCGTGGATCCGGGTCGGGTCGATCACCTGTTTCAGGCATTCACCCAGGCCGATGGCAGCATCAGCCGCCGTTACGGGGGCACCGGACTGGGACTGGCCATCAGCCGGAGGCTGGTGGAACTGATGGGAGGGAAGATCGGCATCGAGAGCACCTCCAAGGCGGGCAGCACCTTCCGCTTCACGGCGCGTTGCCGCATGGCGCCGGGGGAGGCCGGTGACTCCCGATCCGCCACGTCCTCCGGGGGCATCTGGTGTCGTTCGGTGCTGGTGGTGGACGATCTGGCGACATCGCGCCATGTGCTGCGTGAAACCCTGGAGTCATGGCAATGCCAGGTGTGGGAGGCGGAGGATGGGGCCGGGGCGCTGGATGTGCTGCGCACCACGGGTGAGGAAGGACGGCGATTCGATCTCATCCTCCTGGACTGGAAGATGCCCGGCATGAACGGCCTGGAGACCGCCAGGGAGATCCGTCGGCAAACGGATGCGGGCCTTTTCGTCGCTCCCCGCATGATGATCATGGTCACGGCCTTTGATCGGGAGGAGGTGTTCGCGGGTGGGGGGGAGACCCTGATAGACGGAGTGCTGATGAAACCGGTGACCCCTTCCGGGTTGTTCGATACCCTGATCGACATGCCATCTTTCGCCAGATTCCAGGCCCGGCAGCAGGATGCGGGCGCCTGGGTGGCCATGGCGGCCCCAATCCGCGGGGCGCGTTTGCTCGTGGTGGAGGACAATCTCATCAATCAGCAGGTGGCCAGGGAACTGCTGGAACAGGCCGGTCTGCGGGTTCAGGTGGCGGCCAACGGGCACCTGGCGGTGGCCATGGTGGAGATCTCCCCCTTCGATGCCGTGCTGATGGATCTGCAGATGCCGGAAATGGATGGGTTCCAGGCGACGGAACGGATCCGTCTCCGCCATCCCGACCTGCCCATCATCGCCATGACCGCGTCCGCGATGATCCAGGATCGGGAGCGCTGTCTGGCGGCGGGGATGAACGACCATCTGGCCAAGCCCATCGAGCCGGCCTGCATGATCGACGTCCTGCTGCGTCACATCCCGCCTGGGGAGCGACCGGCCATCGACCCCTGGGAAGGGGGTCCGTCCGGGGAGGAGAGCGTCGATCTTCCCCGCCATCTGCCTGGGATCGACCTGCAACTGGCGCTGCAATACGTGGGGGGGAATCGTCGCCTGTACAGGAGGTTGCTGGATCAGTTCCGGGAGCGCTTCCAGGGATTCGACGAGAGCTTGCGCAACGCAGCCGGACGAACCGGGGAAGTGGCGCGTCTCGCTCATATGCTGCGGGGCGTGGCGGGAACCCTGGGCGCCAGACGGCTGCAACGCGCCGCCGCCGACTTGGAGGGCGAGGCGGCCCATCCGGCAATGCTGGAGGAGTTGCGTGCCGCCCTGGCCGAGGTGTTGGCGGGGGTGCCGTCCCCGCGCCGCCCGGACGGCGGGACGCGTGGCGAACCCGTCGATTGCGGGCGGGTTGGATCGCTTCTGGATCGGTTGGAAGGGATCATGCGGCGGCACGAAGTTGTGGATCAAGAACTCCTGGAAGAGATGACCCGATTGCTGGAGGCAACCGCCCACAACGATTCCATGGCGGAACTGGCGCGGTTTGTGGCACAATTCGATTACGCGAGGGCTTTGGTGACGCTGGCATCGTTGCGAGCGGCCCTGGCTTCGGTTGCAACACAAGGATGAGGTGTCCTCATGATCCATGATACCGCAACACCCTGGCGGGTTCCGGTGGTCGCTGACCCGCCCGGCACCCGTCTCCCCGGACAGGACGGCCGCCCATGAGTCACGCCGATGCCACGGAACCGACCGCCCCGGCAGACGTTGCCACGGTCCTGATCGTGGACGACGTGTCGTTCAACCTGCATGTGCTGGCGGATCTCCTGCGTGGCGACTATCGCGTCAAGGTGGCCATCGATGGCCCCACCGCCCTGGCGATCGCGGCGGGTCCCGATCGTCCCGACATCATCCTGTTGGACGTGATGATGCCGGACATGGATGGCTATGAGGTGTGCCGTCGTCTCAAGGCCGATCCCGCCACGCGGGAGATTCCGGTCGTTTTCGTCACCGCCCGCGGGGAGGAGCAGGACGAGAGCCGGGGCTTCGAGGTGGGGGCCGTCGATTACATCACCAAACCGGTTCGTCCCTCGTTGGTGCGGCAACGGGTGCGGACCCATCTGTCCCTGAAGCGGGCGCGGGACACCCTGCTCTCCCAGAACCTGGCCATGGAGTCCGCCGCCCGTCTGCGTGACGACGTGGACCGGATCATGCGGCACGATCTCAAGAGTCCGCTGATCACGATCCTCGGCATGACGGATCTTTTGCTGGAGGATGAAGATACGCCACTTCCTGCGACCCACAGGGAGTACGTGAACGTCATCGATCGTTTTTCCCATGTGCTGCTGGAGATGATCAATCTCTCGCTCGACCTGTACAAAATGGAGACGGGCAACTATCACCTCCGTCCGGCCCCTATGGATCTGCTTGCCCTGATGAGGCAGGTCATCAGGCAACATGCCGCGATTTGGCAGGGTCTCCATTTTCGGCTGACCGTGGCGGGGCGCGCGCCAATGGCCGAGGAGGGTCTGGAGATTTCGGCGGAGAAACTGCTTTGCCTCACCCTGCTCGGCAACCTGTTGCGCAATGCCTGCGAGGCATCGCCGGGCAAGGGGCGGGTGGATATCGACCTGCGGCGGCGGGACGATGGCATGGTTGGCATCACGATGGTCAATCAAGGCGAGGTGGCGATGGCGGTTCGGGACCGTTTCTTCGAGAAGTATTCCACCAGCGGCAAGGAGCGGGGCACCGGCCTGGGCACCTATTCCGCCCGATTGATGGCCCAGGCGCACGGTGGGGAGATCACCCTGGACACCTCTTGTCCGGGCCATACCAGGTTGGAGATTGTTCTGCCGGTGCGCAGGGACGCGGGGGAATCCGGCGGGGCGCCGTCACCCTGAGTCCGGTGCGATTGCCCGGCGAAATTGCCGTGGACGACGTTGGTTCGGATCATCCCAGAATGACGCATCACATCCTTTGCCGAACCCGGCAACCGTGAGTCCGCCAAGGCGGATAATGATGCGGTATTCCATCTTCTTGGATGCCAGAGGATTGATCATGCGGGGATCAAGAAAAGAGATTGCCGGGTGGCGGTTTGATTCTCTTGTAGACGGGATCGACCCGGATAGGATAGAGTATTTCCGCAACCGCGCATCGCCTGCCAGGAGGAAGCCGTTATGAGCATGTCGCCAGCCATTGCATTCGACACCCATTATTTCGTGAAACAAATGGTGGCCGCCGGCTTTACGGAAGAGCAGGCCGAAACCCAAGTACGCATGCTCACGGAAATTCTGGGTTACCAGCTTTCCACCAAAGCGGATGTGGCCAACCTGGATACCAAGGTGCTGGAAATCAAGCGGGATATCAAGGAACTGGACGCCAAGATCGAAACCATCAAGGCGGATCTCCAACGAGATATCGAAGCCGCCAAGGCCGATACCATCAAATGGACGGCGGGCATGTTCGCGGCACAGACCGCGTTGATCATCGGTGCCATGTTCGCAGTGATGCGGACCAACCAACCTTCCCCACTGCCACAAGTCCCGGTCGCCCAGGAGATGCGCTTGCCCGCCCCGGCCCAACCGGTATCGCCCCCCGGCCAGGGATTGCCCGCCCCCTCCAGGTGATGCCCACTTCCTGGCGGAATTGTTGTTTGTTTTTCTTGCCTGCCCAGAATATCCGGCCAATGTGGCTGGGGCAATGAGTGGGATGTGGGAAGAGAGTAGAGGGCTGGGTCATGAATAATGATAAATATTGTCAGTATTGATATCTTTGATACCATTACGAATACGATTAATTACTTCTGACTCTCGAATGTCGTCGTGATGCGTATAGACGGTAATTAATATAATGTGATGATCGCCTTTCATGTAGACGATACGGATTCCCTTCGATGCGGAAAGCCTGTACTCCGCAAGCCCGCTTTCGTGCTTATAAACGAAGGACCGCCCGAATCCCGCGTAAGGAACATCGCCGTCCTGCGGGAGTTGCGCGATGTCGTTCGAGATTTCACGTCTTGATTTTGGATATCGTTTGAAAATATCTTTGAGTTGGTTGTTGAAACTGGTCGTCTGGTAGATCATGACATTGCATTGATCTTGGCTTGCGCTCGTGCGGCCAACTCTTGTAACTCATCGTCCTGCGCGATGGAGAGATTCAGGCAGAAATGATCCATATCTTCCAAGAGTGCGTCGATTCGCCTCAGGATTTTGTAAGGAGGAATGCTGGATTGAGACAGCTTTGATTGAAGTCCGGTGATCTTGTTTCGTGCACTGTCAACAATGCTGTATAATGAAGCAAGATTTTCCTTGATTTCTTCCTGGTATGGAGAGTTGGAGTCGCGGCATTCATGGTGCATTACCATTTCACCAGCTGTCTTGGCTTCGCCGAACCATGCGCTCATTGCGTCGAGCAAAGCGGATATCATGGTCCACAACTCAACAATCCTGATCAATATCTCCAACATCGCCACAGCCTTGCTTATCCAACCAACCGCCGCCATCTTGCGACGGATCGCATCGCCCATGGTCGAGAGGACCTCATCCATTCTGGGGTCGGTGAAGGGCTTCACGCTTTGGCAGAGTACTGCGTTCATGGGAATCTGCTCCGTTCTTCAGTCTGCTCGAATGAATATGTGGCTCATGTGAATATTTTCTTGCCATCATGCCACGGCTGTCAACATTTGCGCACGTCATGACACATAAAAAAATGATGGCTCTGTCCACACCACCCATCCGATCACGTCCACCGTTCCATGAAATCTCGCGGATGCAAGCGGATTGTGGCAGACAAAGACGGGGAGTTTATGCTGTTAACTTGTTGATTTTTAGGTATTTGCGGATTGCTGCGGAAAGAGTGCTGGTACCGGGGGTCGGAGTCGAACCGACATGGCCTTGCGGCCGCCAGATTTTGAGTCTGGTGCGTCTACCAGTTTCGCCACCTCGGCACTATGTCTGGAAAAATATCACGAACCGGTTGGGGTGTCAACGTGAAACGAGGGGACGCTGGACATTTCCCAGGGGTGGGGCGCCGCGCGCCGGGGCGTGGTAGTGGACACAATGGCCGAGAAACAGATCGGCGGCCTCGGCGAAGGTCTCGGAAAGGGTGGGATGGGGATGGACCATGTGGGCCAGATCCTGGGCCGTGGCGCCCTTCTCCATGGCGACCACCGCCGCGGCGATCAACTCGCCGGCGCCGGGGCCGGTGATCCCCACTCCCAGAATGGCCCCGGAGGAGGGGTCCAGGACCAGTTTGGTCACCCCGTCGGTACGCTCCAGGGTGTGCGCCCGACCGGAAGCGGCCCACGGAAAACGTACCGCCCGCGTTTCGATCCCCTTGGCGCGGGCCTCGGCTTCCAGCAATCCGGCCCAGGCCAGTTCCGGGTCGGTATAGGTGACGGCGGAGTTGATCGGCTGGCGGTGGGGGGGTGGGTAGCCGGCCAGGGAGGCCACCGCAAACCGGGCCTGCATCGCCGCGCGGTGCGCCAGCATGGGGCCGCCGGTGACATCGCCGATGGCCAGAATGGCGGGATCCTCGGTCATCATGCCCGCGCTCACTTGAATTTCACCCCGCGCGTTGCGCGTGACGCGGGTGTTCTCCAGTCCCAGACCGTGGCTCACCACCTCGCGCCCGGCGGCAACCAGCACCCGTTCCACCTCGTGGGTGGTCTCCCGGCCTTCGCCGTCGGCCACCACCACCTCGAGACCCGTTCCGTTCGGGGTCAGCGCGACAATGCGGGCGTTGACCGTTACCCCGGCCATGATCTTGCCCAGGCGGGCCGCCACGGGTCTGACCAGGTCGCGGTCCAATCCGGGCAGAATCCCCGGACCCGCCTCCACCACCCATACCCGCGTGCCAAGCGCCGCATACACCGTGCCCAGTTCCAGGCCGATATTGCCCCCGCCGATCACCAGCAGCGAGGCGGGAATGGCATCCAGCCGCAGGGCCTGGCTGGAATCCATCACGCCGGGCAGATCCATGGCCACACCGGGAATGGCGGCGGGCCGCGAGCCGGTGGCGATGATGGCTTTGTCGAAGGTGATGGGTTGCGGTTCCTGATCGGGTCGGCGCAGTTCCAGGGTGGTGGAATTCAGAAAGCGCGCCGTGCCCTGCAACCAGGTCACGCCGCGTGCCCGGCACTGTTGGGCCAGGCCGTTGGTCAAGCGTTGGACCACTTCCTCCTTCCAGCCGCGCAGCCGTTCCAGATCGATGCGCGGCGGGGCGAAATGCAGTCCGATTTTTTCCGCCTCGCGGGTTTCGGTCAGGAGTTTGACCGCATGCAACAACGCCTTGCTGGGGATGCACCCCCGGTGCAGACAGACCCCGCCTGGCGCCGCTTCGGCGTCGATGAGCGTGGTTTGCATGCCGCGTCCGGCGGCCAGAAAGGCGGCCGCGTATCCCCCCGGTCCGGCGCCGATGACTGCGATTTGGGTGTGTGTCATATTTTATTTTATGAATGGTTCGAGCGTCACCGGCCTACAAACGGTCCAGCACCTCCTGGTGCATGCGGATGTTGGCCTTGCCCCACAAACCGTTGAGATAGGCCGTCAGTTGCTCCTGGCCCAGGGACTCCTCCAACCGTTTGCGCAGTTCCGGTTCCGCCTTTTTGAAATCTTCTGGTTTGGCCTCGATGATCTTGATCAGGCGCAGGGCCACCAGACGATTCCCGTCGTCGATCACCTCCGCGTGGTTCGGGCGCTCCATGCGCAGCTTGAACGCCACATCCCGCGTCACGGGGCCAAGTTCCTTGTCCTGGCTCTCCCTGGTGAAGGGGGACGTGGTGGTCAGTCGCAGTTGCGGATGCATGGCGGTCAGGGATTCGGCGGGCTGGCCCTCGTCCAGTTTTTTCACCACTTCCTTCATGATTTTGTGCGCCTCTTCCTTGGCCCGTTCCTGCCGGTAGTCCCGCAATAGCTCCTTGCGCGCCTGCTCCAGGGTCATGGGCACCGGATCCTGACGGTCCACCACTTCCATGGCCACGAACTGATTGTTGGCGGTCTCGGTCAAGGGGGAGAGGCTGCCCTTTTGGGTGGCGAAGGCGGCGCTGAGGAACTTCTCGTCCAACTCAACGCCGGAACGATCGGCGGAGTCGCGCGAGATCCAGTCGGACTCTTTGTAGCGGAGGTTCATGTCCTTGGCGATGGCCGCCAGATTGCCGGAAGCGAACAATTGATCCTCCAGGGTGACGGAGCGCTCGTAAACCAGGTCCTTGGCCTTGGTTTCCACGATGCGTCCCCGGATCTCCAGCGTCGCCTTTTCCAGGGGGGTGGTGGTGGCCGGGTTGATTTTTTCCACGAGCAGCAGATGAACGCCGAATTCGGTGGTCACCGGTTCGGAAACCTTGCCGGCTTCCAGGGCGAAGGCGGCCGTCTCGAACGGGGCGGCCATCACCCCCTTGCCGAACTCTCCCAAATCCCCGCCCAGGGATGCGGTGGCATCGTCCGAGAGCGCCTTGGCCACTTCGGCGAAGGATTCCCCTTTCTTGAGACGTTCCTGTGCCCTTTGGATCTTGGTCGTGGCGGCCTCGGCATCCTGTTTGTCGTCGATCTTGGCCAGGATATGGCGCGCCTGACGGGTTTCCGGCTTCTGATACTCCTTGAGGTGATCGTTGTAGAACTCCTTGATCTCCTCGTCCGTGACCTTCACCTGGTCACGCACGCTGTCGGCGTTGAGCACGGCGTAACGCAGCTTGACCTTGACCGGCGTCATGTAGTTCTGGGGGGTCTTGCGCATGTGACCGGTGAGATCCTCGTCGTTGGCCGGGATGGTCTCCTCCAGGGACTTGGGTTGCAGGACCAGGGTCTGGGCGATCCGTTGTTCGTTCTCCATGGCGAAGATGTCTTCCACCAAGGGCGCGGGGATGGCGACCGGGGTTCCGGCGGTGCGGCGCAGTTGTTCGATGATGATGTCCGAGATCAGTTGGTTTTCGAATTCCCTGGGGCTGAGGCGGTTGTTGCGCAGGATGATTTCGTAGCGATCCTTGCTGAACCGGCCGTTCTCCTGGAAGGCGGGGTTTTCGTTGATCATGCGGCGCAAGGCGTCGGGCGAGACGGTCAGGCGCAGATCCGCCGCCGCGCTCAGCAGCAGGTGACGGCTGATCAGGGAATTGAGGGTGCGCATCTTCAGGCCGAGCAGTTCCGCCGTTTTTTTGTCGAGCGTGGGGCCGTAGCGTTCCCGGAGGCGTTGGAATTCGTTCTCGTAGGCCGCAGTGAACTCTTGGGGGCCGATGTTCCACCCCGACGCCTCGACGATGGGGGCCTGAGGTTTGACATTGGTAAAGTTATCGACACCCCATACTACAAAGCTGAGCGTCAACAATCCGAGCAAAATCTTTACAAGAATATTGTTAGCGCTACGTCGTAAGACATTCAACATGGAGACACCCCAAAAACCTTTTTTTCGCTTTTTTGTGCATGTTCTGGAAAATGCGAGACGGTTCTCAACTTAATACCACGTTTTTTTATTGCAGGAAAGGGGCCATTCGATCAAACGTTGAAATCATGTCGCGGAAGCGCTATCTTCCTCCCTCGTGGGAGGCGCCGGTTCGTCATTCTCGATGCTTGGCGCGGCGAGGGGGGATCGGACCTGAAAACGACACGGCGGGTCATGAATATCATTCGTGGATTGAGAAATCTGCCGTCCCGGTTCCTGGGGGCGGTGGTGGCCATCGGCAATTTCGACGGGGTGCATCGGGGACATTGCGCCCTGTTCGCCCATTTGCGCGAGTTGGCGAAAGGTCACCCCGGTGCGGCCACCATGGCCGTCACCTTCGAGCCGCACCCCATGAAACTCCTCGATCCGCAACGTGCCCCGGTGCGGATCACCGGGGTGCGGGGCAAGGCGCGCTGGATGGAGGAACAGGGCGTCGAGGCCTTGTTCATCCTGCGCTTCACCCGCGCCCTGGCCGCCATGACCCCACGCGCGTTTGTAGAACGGATCCTGGTCGAGGGATTGGCGGCGCGGGAGGTGCTGGTGGGGGAGAATTTCCGTTTCGGTGCGCGCGGGGCAGGGGACTACGAGGTGTTGATCGCCCTGGGCCGGGAGTTGGGTTTCGGCGTCCATGCCCATCCCCTGGTCCATGTCCTGGACGGACAACCCGTCTCCTCCACCTGGGTGCGCCGGGCCGTGGAGGCGGGCGCCTTCGGCGAGGCGGAACAACTCCTCAATCGCCCGTTCGAAATCGAGGGCCGGGTGCGGACCGGATTCCGGCGCGGGCGGGAATTGGGGTTCCCCACCGCCAACATCTCCCTGACCGGCATCCTGCATCCCCCCTCCGGGGTGTACGTGGCGCAGGGGTGGCTGGACGGGGAGTGGCTGCCCGCCGTGGTCAACGTGGGATGCAACCCCACCTTCGGCGATGGCGCCATGGGACTGGAGGCCCATTTTCTCCTGCCGATCCCGGAAGAGTTGTACCGCAAGGTGGTGCGCATCCGCTTTCTCTATCATCTCAGACCGGAAAAACGTTTCCCTGGCCCGCAAGCCCTGCGGGAGCAGATCGCCAGGGACGTGGCCGAGGCCAGGGCGTTCTTCGCCCATTGCCTGCCGGCCCGTGGCTGAACCGCCTCCCGTTCGCCTGACCATCGATCAGGCATTGACCTTCGCCCTGGAAGCCCGTCACGCGGGTCGCGCCGGTATACAGGGAGTAGCTGTATCTTTCCAGAGCACCCAAATGCTCTTGAATATACCATGGCAAGACTTTGTTGCGGCTGAGGTATTTTTTTGTATCGTTGCCGTTGCGTTTCCGGTAGTCTGGTCGCATCGACAAATCGAGAAGGAGTCGCCCCATGCACGCCATGCAACAAACGGAAATCCGCATGGATGAATGGATTGACAGGCGCGACAAGCAGTCGGAAGATCGAATGAGTGGCTTGGCGACAAGGCAGGATCTCAGGGAAACCAAAGACGAACTGAAACGTGATATCAAGGAATTGGATGTCAAAATCGAAACAATAATTAAAGAATTCGAATATCGCATGACCATTCGGCTCGGCCTGATGCTCGTGGCCGTGGCCGGGATGCTCTTCACCGCTTTGCGCTATTTCCCGCCGACCCAGCCCATCGTCATCTCCAGCCATCAGATGCCGCCCGTCGCGCACGGTACGGACAAGATGCCGGCAATGGTCCCGCCAACAATGAAGTGACCCCATTCTCAAGACAGCGGCGCGCCTCGACTGCGGATGGTCGGTCTTGACCGGCAGGCCGGGATGGACTAGCATGCGCATTTGGCATCCGTTAAAGAGATTTCGGTCGTGACCAAGGAGTGCGAGGACGTGGATTACAAGGATACCGTGCAACTGCCCGTCACCCGTTTCGCCATGCGCGCCGACCTGCCGGCGAGCGAACCGGCGGTGCTGGCGAAATGGGAAGCGATGGACCTTTATGGCCGAATGCGCAAGGAGGCCGCCGGACGCCCGGCGTTCGTGCTCCACGACGGCCCCCCCTACGCCAACGGCAACATCCACATGGGCCACGCCATCAACAAGGTCCTCAAGGATGTCATCATCAAGTCCCGCCGCATGGAGGGATTCGACGCCCCCTACGTGCCGGGCTGGGACTGCCACGGCCTCCCCATCGAAACCAAGGTCGAGGTGGAACTCAAGCAAAAAGGCCAGGACAAGGAGTCCATGGACCCGGTGCGCTTTCGCGGCCTCTGCCGGGAGTACGCCCACCACTGGGTCGATGTCCAGCGCGAGGAGTTCGTGCGCCTGGGCGTGATCGGCGACTGGCAACACCCCTACCTGACCATGGAGTACCGCTTCGAGGCCGACATCCTGCGCGAACTGGGCAAATTCCTGGTCAACGGCGGGCTGTTCAAGGGATCCAAGCCGGTCTACTGGTGCGTCAACGACGTCACCGCCCTGGCCGAGGCGGAAGTGGAGTACGCCGATCACGTCTCCACCTCCATCCATGTCAAGTTCCCCCTGGCCGCCGACGAATCCCTGACCGGCCTGGGGTTTGCCGGCGAGGTCTCGGTGGTGATCTGGACCACCACCCCGTGGACCATCCCCGCCAATCTCGCGGTCTGCCTCCATCCCACCCTGAACTACGTCGCCCTGCGCGTCGTCAATCCCGGTTCCTGCCCGGCCCTGACCGTGGGCGAAATCCTCATCGTGGCCGAAGGATTGTGGGAGTCCTTCGCCGCCGCCATCGGCGTCCCCACGGATGGCCTGGCGATCATGGCGCGTTTCCCCGGCTCCGCCCTGGAAGGCAAACGGTTCCGCCACCCCTACGCCGATCGGGACGCCCCGATCCTGCTGGGCAACCACGTCACCCTGGAGGCCGGCACCGGCTGCGTCCACACTGCCCCCGGCCACGGCCACGAGGACTACGACGTGGGCCGCCGCTATGGGCTTGAGGTCTACAACCCGGTGGACGATCGCGGCGTGTTCGAGCCGGGCACCCCCCACTTCGCCGGTCAGCACATCTTCAAGGCCAACGAGGCGGTCAAGGATCTTCTGCAACAAGAGGGCAAACTCCTCGCCTCCGCCCGCATGACCCACAGCTATCCCCACTGCTGGCGCTGCCACAAGCCGGTGATCCTGCGCGCCACTCCCCAGTGGTTTATTTCAATGGAAAATAACACGCTGCGCGCCAGGGCGCTCGCGGAGATCGACAACACCCGCTGGATCCCCGCCTGGGGACGCGACCGCATCCACAACATGGTGGCCGTCCGCCCCGACTGGTGCGTCTCCCGGCAACGCTCCTGGGGGGTGCCCATCGCCGTGATCACCTGTTCCAACTGCGGACGCATGGTCAGCGACGCTGCGGTGATCGAAACCATCGCCTGCCAGGTGGAACAGGGCAGCGCCGACGTCTGGTATCAAAAACCCGCCGAGGCGTTTCTCCCGGAGGGGTTTCATTGTCCGGGCTGCGGCGGGGATGCCTTCACCAAGGAGAAGGACATCCTCGATGTCTGGTTCGACTCCGGCGTCACCCACGCCGCCGTGCTCAAGCGCGAAGGACCCTCCGGCTGGGGACTCCCCTGGCCCGCCGACCTCTACCTGGAAGGCTCCGATCAGCATCGGGGCTGGTTCCACTCCAGCCTGCTGGCCTCGGTGGGCGCCCATGGCCGCGCCCCCTACCGCGCGGTCCTCACCCACGGCTTCGTGGTGGACGGCAAGGGCAGAAAGATGTCCAAGTCCTTGGGCAACGTCATCGCCCCGGCCAAGGTGATCCAACAATACGGCGCCGACATCCTGCGCATGTGGGTGACCGCCGAGGACTACTCCGCCGACATCCGCATCTCCGACGAGATCCTCAAGGGGCTGTCCGACGCCTACCGCCGCATCCGCAATACCCTGCGCTTCCTGCTCGGCAATCTCGCCGACTTCGACCCCGCCAGCGCGAGCGTCCCGCTGGACCGCATGCCCGAACTGGACCGCTGGGCGCTCCATCAACTCCAGGGCCTGATCCGCTCCGTGCGCCAGGCCTACGAGGAGTACGCCTTCCATCGGGTCTACCAGGAGATCCACTATTTCTGCGCCGTGGAGATGGGGGCCTTCTACCTGGACGTGCTCAAGGATCGTCTCTACTGCGAGGGGGTCGATTCCCGGACCCGGCGCGCTTCCCAGACCGTGCTCCATCACATTCTGGAGGCCGTCACCCGCCTGATGGCCCCGATCCTCTCCTTCACCGCCGAGGAGGTATGGTCCCACATGGCGGGCGCGCGGGAGGCATCGGTCCATCTCGCCCTCTTCCCGGAGGCCCCGGAGGGCTGGCGGGACGAGGAACTGGCCAGCCGCTGGAAAAAGATGCGCAAGGTGCGCGCCGCCGTCTACCGCCTGCTGGAGGTCGAGCGCCGGGAAAAACGGATCGGCTCCTTCCTGGAGGCGGTGGTCACCCTGTATGCCGATGACCCCTTGCGCGCAATGTTGACCAGCCTGGAGGAGATCCATCGTCTGTTCATCGTCTCGCGGGTCGAGGTGCTGCCCCTGGCTGCGGCTCCGGAAGGGGCGCCCCCGGATCCGGAGGTCGAGGGGTTGCGGATCGCGGTCGCCGTGGCGGGCGGAGGCAAATGCGTCCGTTGCTGGAACCGGGACGCGGCGGTGGTCCCTGGCGATGCCGATGGAGTCTGTCCGCGCTGCCGCGCGGTGGTGGACGCCATGGTGGAAGCCGCCCGATGACCGGCCGGGGGCTTGTGATCGGCGTGCCGCTCGCCCTGCTGGTTGTGGTGCTGGATCAGGCATCCAAATGGATCGTCATGCGCGATCTGCCCGCCCAGGGCGTGACCCTGATCCCCGGTTTCTTCGATCTGGTGCTGGTGCATAACGTGGGGGCCGCCTTCAGCATGTTCGCCACGCTCGCCCCCGACACGCGCGTCTGGTTTTTGTGTTCCGTGGCGGTTGTGGCGGTGGGGGCCATCCTGTACCTGTTGCCTCGTGCCGACTCCTTGTTGTATATCTTGGGTCTGGGGCTGGTGCTCGGCGGGGCGGTGGGCAATCTCATCGACCGTGTTCGTTACGGCTGGGTGGTGGACTTTATTCACGTCCATTGGCATGAACTCTCCTGGCCGGTCTTCAATCTGGCGGACAGCGCCATCACCGTGGGGGTGGGGTTGTTGCTGTTCGATCATTTGACAACTTCGGCTCCCGCCGACTCATGAGGCAAACCATGAAAAAATCCATCTTGTCCGCAGGGTTGATCCTTGGCCTTTGTTCCCTGGCGGGGTGTTCCAACATCAGTTGGCCCTGGGAGGATGCCTTTCTGGATCCGGGACGCATCGTCACCCGCGAACCCCTGGAGATCCCCCCGGATCTGAACGTGCTCCCCGGCAACGAACCCCCCGAAGACGTTCGCGGCACCCCCGGCGGGCAAACGGCGGCGCCATCCGGCCCGGTCCCCACCTCGGCGAGCCAGATCCTCTTCAAGACCCCGCCGCGTCAGGAAAGCAAACCCCTGGGCCGCGACGAGCAGGAGCGTCTGCCTTCCTGGATGCCCAAATCCAAGGAGAACAAGTGATTTGAAACGCGTGCGAGATTTCCGGCGCCGGGTCGCCGTCTGGCTGTGGTGTCTGGTCCTCGGTTGGCCGGGTGGCGCGCTCGCCCTGGACGTGCGCGAGGTGCGCCTGGACAATGGCTTGCAGGTCGTCCTGGTGCGGGAGAACAAGGCCCCGGTGGCGGTCGTCCAGGTTTGGTACCGGGTGGGCGCGGTGGACGAGAAGAACGGCAAGACCGGTCTGGCCCACATGCTCGAACACATGATGTTCCAGGGCACCGCAACCGTCCCGCCGGACGAGTTCGCCAAGATCATCGCCCGCGAGGGGGGGCATGACAATGCCTCGACCGCCCAGGATTTCACCTATTATTTCATCAAGCTGGCTGCGGATCGCGTCGGATTGGCCCTGCGCCTGGAGGCCGACCGCATGCGCAACCTCAAGCTGACGGAAAAGGAGTTCACCTCGGAAAATCTGGTGGTGCGCGAGGAGCGTCGCATGCGGGTCGAATCGGACCCCAACACCCGCATGATCGAAAAATATCATCGCACCGCCTATGGTGACCATCCCTACGGACGCCCGGTCATCGGCTGGATGGAGGATGTCTCCGGCCTGACCCTCGAGGACCTCGAAGCCTGGTATCGGACCTGGTACGCCCCCAACAACGCCATCCTGGTGGTGGTGGGGGATATCGATTTCGACGCGGTCGAGGCCATGGCGCGGGAATACTTCGCGCCTCTGCCCGCCTTGCCCGGCTTGCGGCGGGAGAAACTGCCCGATCTGCCCCCCCAGGAGGCCCCACGGCGCCTGGAGGTGGTGGACAAACAGGCCAAGCTGCCGCTCTGGGTGGCGGGCTATCCGACGCCGACCCTGGCCATGCCGGATCGCGCCGATGACGTCTTCGCGCTCGATCTGCTGTCGGTGATTCTGGGACACGGTTCCACCAGTCGCTTGCATCGGCGGGTCATTCGCGATCTGGGGCTGGCGGTTTCCGCCTCCAGCAGCTACAGCGGCACCGGACGGAGTTGGGATCTGTTCTCGATCAACGCCATGCCCAAGCCCGGAGTGGAGCCGGAGGCGCTGGAAAAGACGATTTTCGCCGAGGTGGCGCGACTGGCCGAGGAGCCGGTTCCGGAACGGGAACTGGAAACGGCGCAAAACGCCCTGATCGCCGAGCATGTCTTCGCCCAGGACTCCATCGACCGGATCGCCTGGATCATCGGTCACTCACGGGCCAACGACCTGGATTGGCGCATGCTGCTGGAGGAGTATCCCCGCCGGGTGCGGGCCGTGACCGTGGCGGATCTTCAAAGGGTCGCGGCCAGGTACTTGCGACCGGAACGGATTTCCATCGGGATATTGAAGCCATGAGCGCGCGTTGGGGTTGGTGGTTGCTGGTCGTGTGGCTGTGCGTCTGGGGTCGGCAGGCCGAGGCCGTGCCGGTGCAACGGTTCGTCATGCCCAACGGGGCGCAGGTGGTGCTGATCGAGAGTCACGTCAACCCGATGGTGGAGGTGCGCATCCTGACGCGCGGCGGGAGCGCCTACGACCCGCCCGGCAAGGATGGCGTGGCCTCGATGACGGCCTGGATGTTCAACGAGGGCGGGGGGGAACGCGATTCCGCCGCCTTCCAGGAGCGGCTGCGCCATTACGGGATCACTCTTTCCGCCGCAGCCACCCAGGACACCATGGAAGTGAGCATGACCACCCTGAGCGAGCATCTCGAACCGGCCTGGGCCATGCTCGCCGACGCCATGCTGCGTCCCCGCGCCGATCCGGAGGACCTGCAACGCGGCTTGCGGGAACGGGTCGCCGAGCTGATCAAGGGGGAGGAGGATGCCGATTTCCGGATCACGCGGGTCTTTTATCCGCAGCTTTATGGCTCCCATCCCTACGCCCGTCCGGTGACCGGCAGCGTGGAGAGCGTGAAGACCATCGCCATCGATGACATCGAGCGTCATCATGCCGGGCTGTTCCATGCGCCCGGACTGGTGGTCGCCGTGGCCGGCGATGTCACCCTGGAGCGTCTGCAAGCGCTGATGACCCGCCATTTCGAGGGGTTGAAGGCAGAGCCGGGTCCGTTTGCCCCCCTGCCCCTGGCCGACCCTCCGGAGACCGGCCTGTCCCGCCACATCGAAATGGACCTCCCGCAGACCACCCTGCGGGTGGGATGGGTGGGGATCAATCGGGACGACCCGGATTTTTATGTCATGACCGTCATGAACCAGATTTTGGGGGGCGGCGGGCTGCCGAGCCGGCTGACCACCGTGATCCGCGAGGAGCGGGGTCTGACCTATGGCATTTTCTCCTATTTTTCGCTGCTGGCCGCGCGCGGTCCCTTCGTGGTGGGCACCGATACCAAGACCGAGTCCGCCAGCGAGGTGCTGTCGCTGATCCATGAACAGTTGCGGCGCATCGTCGAGGAGCCGGTCGGGGAGGGGGAGTTGCGGGATGTCAAGCGTTATTTGACCGGGTCATTCTTTTTGCATCTTGACGGCCTGGACAAGTTGGCCGAAACTTGGAGCCGGATCGTCTTTTTTCAACGGGGCATGGATTACCTCGACAAGTGGCCGGAACGGATCCGCGCGGTCACGCCGGAGGATATCCGGCGTCTGGCGCGCCGGATCGTGAATTTCAGGCAGCTTCAAACCGTGTCCGCTGGGCAGCATGCACCGCGGCAAGCTGGCGGCGATAATCCGTCACAAAGGCAATCATCTCCTCCGAGTCCGTGATAAGCCGCCGATAGGGCGCGTCCCCGCAGTGGCGGCAAAGGGTGCCGGTGCGCGCCCACCGTTTGTAATGGCTGCCCATGCTGCCAACGCACTGGTCGCTGCCGCAACGGACCTCCCCGCATTTGACGCAGCGGAAGATGTGCAGCGGGTGGTTGCCGCAAACCGGGCATTCCAGCAAATTGAGATGGATCGGCAGGCTGTTCTGTACGGATTTGCTTCTCATGGCGGTTCCCGTGGGAATGTGTCAAAGAAATCACCGAGCGATCGGTTTCCGGTAGACCCATAGGGAAAAACGTGCCAGATGCGCCGTGCGGGCAATCTCTATGTTTGTGCCAGGGAATCTCAGCGGCGCATTCTTTCCGCCCACATGGCGGTCGCCCCTGCCACGGCGGCGGGCATGGCCAGAAAATTGACGAAGGGGACCGAGGTCATCAGGAGGACCGAGGCGCCGAATCCCAGAGAGAGGAGCGGTTGCTCCCGGAGCGCGGCCAGGATGCGTTTGTCGTCCCAGTCGTGATTGCCCATGGGGAAGTCCAGATACTGGAAGGCGGTCATCCAGCAGGTGAAGAGCAACCAGAGGACGGGCGCGGCGAGGTTGACGACCGGCACCAGAAAGAGCAGCAGCAGCGGGATGGCCCGCAGGAAGAAATAGAGGATCTTGTTGATTTCGCTGCGCAGGGTCGGAACGATATTCTTGAGGAGGGCAACCTGCTGGTCGGGGGGTGGCGCCTGTTCCTGGGCCATGAGGAGATCTTCCACCTTTTGCGCCAGCATGGCGTTGAAGGGAGCGCCCACGAAATTGGCGATCATGCCGAAGCACCAGAAGAGCATGGTCCCGGCCACGGTGAAGAAGAGCGGCATGACCAGCCACTCCGTGAAGTGCAGCCAGGAGGGGAGCCAGGCGGTCACCGAGGCGGTCCAGGCCTGCAGGCGCCCCAGGATCACCCAGGAGCCATAGGCGAAGATGAGGCTGCTGGTCAGCAGAGGGAGGAGTACGAAGGGGCGCAACTCCGGCCGGGTGAGCAGACGGAGGCCGCGCACGAGATAGAGCGGGCCGTGGAAGGGCGAGATGGTTTTCATGTCGTGTCTCGTTGGGTTTGGAGTTGGGGGAAAGAACTTTTGCAAAGCATAGGAGCAAGCGGGCACGAAATGCAAAGGCGTTCGCGCCGGCTTGGCAAATGGACACCGAGAGGGAGATGCAATCGATGGCTGTAGGAAAGATGTCGTATTGTTGGAAGTGTGGGGCGATGTTGCCGGCGACCGGTTTTGGGAGGTCGGATACCTGCGCTGCCTGTTCCAGCGATACCAGGGTGTGCCTGAATTGTCGTTTTCACGACCCCGGCAGCTACAACGAGTGCCGGGAGAGCGTCGCGGAGCGGATCGTGGAGAAGGAACGGGCCAATTTTTGTGATTTCTTCAAGTCGAAGGGGGCCATGCCCCGCAACGAGGTGGGCGGGTCGTACAACCGGCAACAGAACAGCGGCAAGGGTCGCAATTCGAATCAGGCCAACAACGGCGTGGTGAACGCCAGCGCCGCCAGCGCCGCCCGCGCCGCCGCCGAGGCGTTGTTCAAACGCTAGCCGTCTATTTCTTGATGAAGAGGGCGATCAGGAGTGCCGCGCCGCCGCCCAAAACCAGCCCCATGTTGAACATGGTGAGGTGCATGGCCTTTTGCGCCAACTCCGGGGCCTGTTCCATGGACTGGATGAGTTGGGGGGGATGGAACAATCGGTAAAATCCTTCCGCCATGGCGTAAATCCCCAGGATGATCAGAAATCGTTTGAATGGCATGGAAGCGCTTCCTTGCTGAATGGTGGATGGAGGAGGCATCGGAATGCCGGTTCGTGAAAGCATTACCTCATCCTTGGTTCCGGTCAAGATTTTTACCGACGACATGGACGATACGTCGCGCATCCAGTTGCGCAACGTGGCCAATCTGCCGTTCGTGTTTCATCATGTCGCGGCCATGCCGGACGTGCATGCGGGCATGGGGGCCACCATCGGCTCGGTGATTCCCACGGTCGGGGCGTTGATTCCGGCGGCGGTGGGAGTGGATATCGGTTGCGGGGTGAGCGGGGTGCGTCTGGCGTTCACGTCCGCCCATCTGGGGGACAATGGCGAAACCTTGCGCGCGGCCATCGAGCGGGCGGTGCCCCATGGCCGCACCGATGACGGCGGTCCCAACGACCGGGGCGCCTGGACCGACTTGCCGGAGGAGGTGGCGCGCTGGTGGGAACGGCACGACATCCGCAAGCTGCTGCCCGATGTGCTGGAACGCCACCCGAAAATGCTCACCGCACGCACCAATACCGTGCGCCATCTGGGGACCCTGGGGACCGGCAATCACTTCATCGAACTGCGCCTGGACGAAGCGGATCGGGTCTGGGTGTTGTGTCATTCCGGCTCGCGGGGGGTGGGCAACCGGATTGGGACTTATTTCCTTCAGCGCGCCAAGGAGGTGATGGGCCGGGAGACGCGTACCCTGCCGGATCCGGATCTGGCCAGTTTTCGCGAGGGGAGCGTCGATTTTCGCGATTATCTGCGTTGCGCGGAGTGGGCGCAGGAGTACGCGCGCGCCAATCGGGGCTTCATGCTGCGGGCGATTCTGGCGGCGGTGGGGCGGTCGCTGGGGGTTGCGGCTGCCGCCGACGGGGAGACGATCGATTGCCATCACAACTATGTCGCCCGCGAGCACCATTTCGGACGCGAGGTGTGGGTGACCCGCAAGGGGGCGATTCGGGCGCGCGCCGGCGACATGGGGATCATCCCCGGCTCGATGGGCAGTTTGACGTATGTGGTGCGCGGCAAGGGCAGCAAGGAGGCGTTTTGCTCCTGCGCCCATGGGGCCGGACGGCGCATGGGCAGAAACGAGGCCATGCGGCGTTTCACCGTGGCGGACCTGGCCGCGCAGACCGCCGGGGTGGCCTGTCCCAAGGACCGTTCGGTGCTGGATGAGATTCCGGGGGCCTACAAGGAAATCGAGGAGGTGATGGCCCATCAGAGCGACTTGGCAGAGGCAGTGCATACCTTGCGGCAGGCGGTATGTGTGAAGGGTTGAATGCCTATCGGGTGGGGGGATGCGTGCGGGATGCCCTGCTGGGTATTCCGGCGAAGGAACGGGATTGGCTGGTGGTGGGGGAGACCCCGGAAGGGATGCTGGCGCGGGGATTCCGGCAGGTGGGGGCCGAATTTCCGGTCTATCTGCATCCGGAAACACGGGAGGAGTATGCCCTGGCCCGTACCGAACGGAAATCGGGGCCAGGATACAAGGGGTTCGAGGTGGCGTGCTCGCCGGAGATCGCTCTGGAGGAGGATCTGGCGCGCCGGGATCTGACCATCAACGCCATGGCCCTGGATCATGCGGATCGGCTGATCGATCCGTTCGGCGGGGAGCGGGACGTGCGGCGTCGGGTGTTGCGGCATGTCTCTCCCGCCTTTGCCGAGGATCCGTTGCGGGTGCTGAGGGTCAAGCGGTTTTTGGCTCGTTTCAATTATTTAGGTTTTACAATTGATCCGGAAACCCTGGGTCTGATGGGGGAGTTGGCGCGGGCTGGGGAGTTGGCGCATCTGACCAGCGAGCGGGTATGGCAGGAGACGGTGCTGGCATTGCGCACGAGGGCGCCGGAGGTATTTTTTCAGGTATTGGAGCGCTGTGGCGGGCTGGTGGAGGTATTTCCGGAGTTGGCGGCGATGCGGGGCAAGTGTCATTCGCCGGTGCATCATCCAGAGGGGGATGCCTGGGCGCATGCCATGCTGGTGTTGCGCAACGCGGCGGGTTTGACGCCGGATCCGGTGGTGCGGTTTGCGGCCTTGACGCATGACGTGGGCAAGGGCGCGACTCCCGATGAGGAGTTGCCGCATCATTACGGGCATGAACAGCGTGGTGCGGTGATCGTGGCCGCGTTGTGCGAGCGGTTGCGGGCGCCGCGCCGTTACTCCCGGCTGGCGGTGAAGGTGGCGGCGCAGCACATGAGGTGTCATCGGGTATTCGAGATGCGGCCCGGCAAGGTGGTGACGTTGTTGGAGCATCTGGGCGCTTTGCATCATGACGATTTTTTCGAGGAGGTGCTGTTGGTTTGCGCGGCGGACTGCCTGGGGGAGGGGTGTGTCGGATCGTATCCGGCGGGTGAGGTGTTGCGAGCCTGTGTGGAGGCAATGCGTTCCGTCGATCCCCGCCCCCTGGTTGCCTCCGGTTTGCGTGGGAGCAGACTGGGGGAGGTATTGCGTCAGGAGCGGGTTCGACGGGTACGCGCGGTGTTGGGGGAGATGCGATCCGGGGGTTAATGTCCGGCCGGATCCACCCGGAAGTTGCCGCGGCAGGAGGAGTTGGCGCTGGCCTTGGCCTCCTGGAGGAGTTCCTGGAGTGATTCGGAGCGATCCATGTTGGCTGGCAGTTGGATGGAGATGCCGGTGAGCAGGTCGCCGGCGCATTGCAGTCCGACGCGGTTGGATGCCCCTTCGCCGAAGGCGTCGTCGATGGCGTCCATGAAGGTAGTCACGTTGACCTCCTTGCCCAGGTGGTCGGCCATGATTTTGGCCATGCCGGCATTATTGAACTCCTTGACCAGTTGGGCGGCGAACGAGAAGTATTCCTGTGGTGTCCAGGGTGCGGCGCAGGTGCCGTGTTTGTACCATTCGTGACGGTCGAGGCAGGAGCCGGCCTGGATGCTTGGCATCACGTCCGTAACATCTTTAGGGATTGTACCATTCCATGGGACTTCTGGATATTGGCACATCCATTTCGGGTCGTTGCCGTGGGACGGGTCGTTGCAGACGGTTTTGCCGCAATAGCCGTAGCGGGTGCCGCAGGCGTTTTTGTTGGGCCAGAGGCCATGCAGGGTGAAGTGGGTGGCGGCGTAGCCTTTGGGGTCTTCGTGGAGGCATTCGGGTTTTGGTTTGCCGGCCTTGCTTTCGCAGAAGGCGGGTTGCCAGCTCAAGGAGAGGACGAAGCTGTCTTCCTGGTCGGGTTGGTTGCAGCGTCCGATGGGGCACACCCCTTTTTCTTTGTCGGGATCCTTTTTATCCTTGTCCTGATTTCCGGTGATGGTGAGGATGCCGCAATTGCGTTCCACCCAGCGTTCGGGGAAGTCGGTGCCGTCCATGCGGATGCGCACGGCATTGGCATCACGAGGGGATTTGAGGTCGATGACGGCATAGCTTTCTCCGACCTTGAGGGTGATTTTGCCTGGATTGGTTTCCTTGCGCATGGAGAGGAATGCCGGGCAGGGTTGGGTTGCCTTGATGAAACCGAGGGACTTGGTTCCCGCCTCGGCGCTGAAGGCGCTGGCGCCCCACGCCAGCAGCGTTGCCAGTGCGATTTTGCCGAATTTTTTTATCATCGTTTTCCACCTCTTTGTGTATAAGTTGATGTTTAGTCAATATTTTGTGTTTGTTGGTTATGTTGTTATATAACCATGTTATTTTTTTGTCTTATTTATTTTATAGCATCTTCATGAATCATTCCGCAAGCGTCTACAATAATAGAAAATCATTTTTTTTGTGTGTAGTGATTGGTCGTGAATTAATTCTTTTAGTTTTATTACGAGTGAGAATGTCTCGGAATGGCTGCACAAGGTAAAGCGGGATACGAGGCGTCACTGCGATCGCCGATTACCCACACTCCACCGTTTGGGTGGCGATCTGCCTTCCAGGATATCTTTCTCTACGAAAACTGATCCGTATGGCGTATGCAATGATCTATCGAAAGACCGCCTGCAACGAATCCGCCTTGAACAATCTGCGTGCCCAGGCATCGATCTCTTCCAGCCCGGCGGTTGTCACCTGCTTTTGAATGGCCTCTGGAATCATGCCGAACCGCTCTTGCAGGAGATTGAGCAGCAATTTGGCTTGCCCTTGCTGTTCGCCTTTTTGCATGCCCCGCTGCTCATAATCCTTTGCCCACTTCTCAACACGCGCCGTCAACATGATGACCACCTCCTGCAGATCGTCTGGGATGGTCGGCAAGGGATTCACCTTGAGCCGAGCCAATCCGGCCTGTATCAATTCGAGGAATAACTGTTTTACCGGAGGGCCGTCCGGGTGCCGCGTGAACCATTCCGACACATCTCGCGCCGCGCGCACCATGGCCTCCGGGTCAACCGGATGCTCCATGCGGAAGAGAATGGCGGTCACGTATGGGCTTTTTTCCAGCATCTCCCTGGGATAGGCCCCTTCGTCCAAGACATGATAACGCATCTCCGGCTGAAATTGCCACAAGGAAGAGGCCGCCGGCAGACGAATCAGACTCCGCAGGCTGGTGGCGGCGTTCCAGCGTGGCTCTCCATTGAACAGCACAATGGGCAGCACCGGAGGCAAGCCGTCACTTTCTTTGAGTTTTCTTTCGTGTACCAGTTGCTGATAGAGCAGGCCCGTGTACACGTCAACCCGCAAGGCCATCCACTCCACCACCTCGGATTGGAATTCGAGCAGGAGCAGGACGAACAAGGTATCCCCGTTGCGCGTCGGAATCTCCCAGACTACATCACTGCGTCGTCGTTCTCCCTTGCGCGAGGTGAATTTGGTGTTGTGCCGCCGCAAATGGTCCAGATCGAGTTCCGCCAACATGGCCGGGTCCAGGAATCCGCGCAGCAGATCGGCCACCATCTCCGGGTGGGCGAAAAGGCGGTGGTAGAGGGAGTCGGAGGCATGAGTGCCGGGCATGGCGTGTCATCCGTTCGGTTGCAGTTGAAGATCGGTCATGGGGCTTACGATACCTTTCTGACCACCATCCAGCCATTGAACACGGCATACGCGCAATAGCTGATCACCCACAACCCTCCCACCTGCCAGGGGAGCAGCGGGCCGGGCACGAGCCACAGCAGGGCGGTGAACAACGGCAGCGACAAAAATTCCCCCCAGGTGATGGCCACGGTCTGGCGGCGGGCGTAGAGGGCGTACAAGAACACCCACGCCACTACGCGGATCCAGTCGCCGAGCAGAAACATCATGGCGGCTGGCAGGGGCAGGGCAAAGCCGGATTGATAGAAAAACTGTGTGATAATATCTTGTAATAAAATAAAAAAAATCATGAGAAGCGCGGCGGGGGGCAGGGTCGCCAGGGCCATGCGCCGCAGTTGCCGAAAAAACGCTTCCCCCTCGGCGGCGCTCAACAACGGGAGATAATGATACACCATCACCCCGCTCGCCAGGGCCGTCACCCACTCGATGATGCGCCATTGCGCCTGAATCATCCCCACGTCGTGCCAGGAGAGCAGTTCCGCCAGACGGGAGCGCATCAACAGCGAGGAAAAGGGACTCAGCAGGCCGATCGAGATCCCCACGGGCGCGAAACGCAGCAAGGGACGCCACGTCTCCTGCCAGTCAATGTCGTGAAAATGGCGCATGAACCGGTAACAAAAAACACCGGCCACCGCCAGCGCCGGCACGATCTGCGCCCACAACAGCCGTTCCATCAGCGGAGTCCCGCCGGGCCAGAACACCGCGACCAGAATCAACACCACCACCAATACCGCCCAGCCCAGCAGCAGTCGCCGCCTGCCCAGACCCTGCCAGTAGCCGGTCAACACCCCCGGCACAATCGTCAGCATTCCGGCCAGGGTGGCCAGGCGCAAAAGATCCGGGGGCAGCAGGCCGTCCACCATCGCCACCAGAAAGCCGGGATAACGCTCCACCACCAGCAGCAACAGGCCGGACAGCAGCAACCCCACGGCCACCCCGGAATAGAGAATCCCCCGGCGATGCCCGACACGACCCTCGCCCGCCACCAGCACCGTCACGCCCACCCCGATGCCAGCCAATCCCACCCCGGAGAGCAGATCCACCAGGGACCCGACCTGCCCCCACAACGCCACGGCCTCGGTTCCGCCACGCATGGCCAGCGCCTTCTCGATGATCGTGCGTCCGCACAACCCCACCAGCACGATGACGATGGACAACAGGAAGGCCGAATGGCGCTCCCCAGGCGGGGCATGGGTCACAGGCCGGTCTCGCGCACCAGGATTTCCATCGCCTCGCGTTGGATCCGCGACAACAGACTGCGGGCGACGTGGGACTCCATCACCACGCTGCCGCGCAGGACGTGGGGCGGTTGGGGAAACGCATCGGTGGGGTGCAGCGTGACCCGGTAAACCGCCGTGGTGGGGATGAAGTGACCCTTGTCGTCCTTGCGCGCCGGGACGTTGCCGCCGTGCTGGTTGGCCAGGGGGATCTCGTCCAAGGTGGTGGCCCCCAGCGGCGCGATGGCGGCGATGCGCGCCGCAATCGGCGCCCAGTCCATGGAATCCGCCAGAAAACGGGCCTCGTTGCCGGGGCGGATGTTCGTCAGGTCGGTCTCCCGCACGTAGGCGGTCAGGCGCCATTGTTCCGGATGGGCGATCTCCACGAGGGGTTCGTTGTTGGCCAGCCACACACCGGGTACCAGATCCCGGTTGGGCAAGGCCACCCAGCCGTCGAAGGGGGCGGTGACGGTCAGTCTCTTTTGTTGCCTCTGCAACTCCCGATACTGGGTCAGATCCACCTCCAGTTCCTTGTCGTTGACCAGGGAGTGTTTCAGCAAGCCGGGATCCGTGCCGCGAAACTGGAGTTTCCATAGCGACAGATCGATCTTGTGCCGCAAGACCTCCACCTGATTGTCCAGATCCGGGGCGTCCAGTTGCAGGAGAATGGTCCCTTCCAGCACCTCCTGCCCGTGGTGGACCAATACCTCGCGGATGCGCGCCGGGGCCGGGGAGAACAGGGTGACGTGGTCGGATCGCTCCAGCATGGCCGGGGCCTGCACCGTGGCATGCCAGGGAATGGCGAGCGCGCCGATCAGCGCGCCCAGCCCCAGCAGGGAAATCACCACCCGGCGGTTGACGCGCAGTCCGGATCCCGGGCGGAACCACGTCTTGAACTCGCTCACCACCGGTCGCACCAGAAACCAGCCGATCTCGACCGCCATCAGAATCATCCCCAAGGCTTTGAAGAACAAATGATAAACCGCCAGGGCAATCCCCAGGTACAGGAAGAACCGGTAGATCCAGGTGACCCAGGCGAAGAAAATCAACAGCCGGCGCCGGGCATAGAGCACGGCATCGGGAAACGGGGCGCCCAGTCCCAGCAGGACCTCCCGCAGTTTCCAGCGTCCCAGGGCGCCGGCCCGGTCGTGCAGATTGTCGATCCCCAGCCAGTCGGCGAACAGATAATAGCCGTCGAAGCGCAGGAACGGGCTGGCGTTCAACACCAGGGTGGAGATCCAGCTCACCGTGGCCAGGAAGAACAAGGCGTCCTTGGTCCCGCCTGACGGCAACAACCCCCAGAGCAGCGAGGCCCAGGCGGTCAGCAGCAGTTCGGCGATGATCCCGGCCGCCGCTACCACCAGCCGTCGGTGCCGCGATGCCACCTTCCACACCTCGCTGGTATCGGTATACAGCACCGGCAGCAGCATCAGGAACGCCACGCCGATGGTGGGAACCCGGCACCCATAGCGTACTGCGGCATAGGCGTGGCCCAGTTCATGGATCGCCTTGGTGAGAAACATGGCCAGGGTGATGAACAGCACTTCCGTCACCATGTCGGTCTCGCTGAAGGTCGCCATGGCGATCTCCCACTGCCGCATGATGAAATGCAACCCCATCAACCCCGCGACCCCACTGGCGAGAAAAAATTTTTTCGAAAACGCCCAGCGTACCCACGGCAGGGTTTTTTGCAGCCATCGATCCGGATCGAACAGGGGAATGCGGAAGAAGAGATAGGCGTGGAGAATCTTTTGAAACCACGATTGCTGTTTTGACCGGTAGTTCCTGGTCAGCCGTTCCAGCCCCCGTTCCCCCTGGGGACGCAGCAGGTTGGCCCCCAACAGGAAGCGCACCAACTCCTGAACATCCCCGGAGGTGGTCTCCAGGGGGGTTTCCGTGGAGACCAGTTCGGCGATGCGCGCCGGCGCCCCGCGCCGCCAACGGCATAAAATCTCGAACTCGCGCCAGCCCAGACGATAGAATTGATTGTTGGCCGGGTCACGCAAGGTCCAGGTCGGCGATCCCTCCGGGGTGCGCGGGCCGGGAAAGAGATGCAACTCCTCGCGCAGCGGCGGGGGTCGGCCCGATTCCGGAGGAGCGGCTTCGTTCACAGGCCCAACCGCTGCCGCAGCAGGGAGAGCGGATGCCGGAAAAGATAATAGAACAGCGTGGTCCGTTCTCCCTGAATCTTGGCCGTGCCGCGCAGTCCGATGCGTGGCGGCTCGACCGAACCGGAAAAGGAGGCGCGGATGGCATACGACAGCACCCCTTCCATCTCCTGAGGCTCGTAGCCGATGCGGATGACGGTGCCTGTCCAGGTGGCGAGCGGATCCATGTTCGGGTAGAGCGTCACCCCGGCCCCGTTGCCGAAGGCGATGGCATCGTTGACCGGCAGGCGGATCTCCAGTTCGGCGGCCATGGGGTCGGCGATTTCCAGGATTCGTTCCCCGATCATCACCGGTTTGCCCCGCCAGTGATTGGCGTCGGTGAGGATGGCCACGCCGTCCGCCGGGGCGGTCACCCGCGTCCGTTGCAGGAGGAGGCGCACCCCGTTGCTCTCTGCGGCCTGTTTATCGATCCGTTTTTCCAGGATCCGTTTTTGCGCGCGGCTTTCCGGATTCGTCACCGCCTGCTTGAGAATTTGCAGGTACTCCTCCTGGAGCATGGCGCCGGCCCGTTGTTCCACTTCCAGTTTGTTCTCCAGGACCGCCTCGTCCATGGTGAAGAGCAGATCTCCCGCCCTGACCGGCTGGTTGGGTTCCACATGCAGCCGTTCCACCACCCCTTCCAGGGGGGAGCGTACCGGGGTCGGATGGCGCGGCACCACCGTGGCCGGGGCCAGGGCCGATTCCCGCACCGGCACCCAGCAGAGCATGAACAACACCAGCGCCACGCCCAGGTGTGTGCGGCCTTTTTGTTCGATCAGGATGCGTTTCCAGGGGATGCCCTTCGTCTGGGCGCGTTTGCGCACCAGTTCCCAGGCGTTGGCATAGGCGTCGGCCAGCTTGGCGAGCAGCTTGAGTTCCGGATCGGTCCAGGGGACCGATTTGACCAGCAGCATCCCCCCCATTCTGTTGCCGAGTCCGGTGGTCAGGGGCGCCCAGACCGCATGGGCGGGCAGCCACTGTTCCCATGCCTCGCCGTCCTCTCCGGGGAGGTCCGCAGAGGTCAGGCAGAGGGGTGTTTTCTGCTTGGTCAACTTTTCCAGGGAGAACAGCCGTGTCAGCCAGGCGACATAGGGCGCCCGCGTGCTCGGATCCGGCGAGCCGGACAGCGCCACCACCTCGCCGGTCTTGTATTCGGCATGCCGCCACAATGCCGCCTGCCGATAGGGGGTCATCAGGTGGGTTTCGTTGACCACCAGAAAGCCGAATGCCGCCTCGTCCTCGGAGGCAAAGGCCCGCTTGCCCAGTTGCAGCAGAGCGCTCAACCCCAGGATCAGTTTTTCTCCTTGGACCGCCATGGCTCACTTCCCGGTCCCGCTGGGGGGCGTGAAGATGGCCGCACCGCTCATGCCCGGCACCAGATCCGGATGGTCTCCCGTCAAGGCGCCAACGATCTTGATCGACTGGCTCACCGGATCGGCCTCCGCGCCCAGTCGCACCACCTGCGCGGGGTACTCCTTGCCGGTTTCGTCGATCTGCATGGTGAACGGGGTCTTGGGTTTCAACCAGCCCAGCCAGCGCGAGGGCACGATCATCTCCATTTCCAGGTGGCGATGGTCGAGAATCTTCATCAACGCCTGTCCGGTGGTGACATACTGGCGTTCCCGCACCGACAGGGTTCCGACCCGCCCGGCGAATGGGGCGTGAATCCGGCAGCCACGCAAACGGGTTTCGTGCAGTTTCACGTCCGCCTCGGCCTGGTCGCGATCCGCACGGCTGGCGTCGGCCTCCAGGGTTCCGACGGAGTGCAGTTCCGCCAGACGCTGGACCACCCGATACTTCTCCTCGGCGGCTTGCAGCGCGGTCTTGGCCTTGGCGTGCTGGGCCGACAGCGTGGCGCAATCGAAGGCTACCAGCAGGGTGTCGGCGGCGAAGGTATTGCCCTCCTGGACCGGCAGGCGTTGGATCTCGGCGTCGATGTGCGATGAGAGGGTGGTATGGGTCCGGGGCACCAGATAGGCGCGGATTTCCGTGCGCGCGTTCATCTCCTGACCGGCGAACGCGCCCAGGGGAACACCCCACGGCAGCAGGGCGGCAAGCAAAATACGCGAAATGCGGGCAATGGCTGCGATCATGGATTGCCTTCGGTCACGAGATCCTGGGGTAAACGTATCTCCAATGACCGAAAGCAATCCATGTGCCATTAATCTACGGCATCTTTTACCGTCCGCATCAGGTCCTGCAATTCGGCGTGGAAGGCCTTGGGACCGTAGGCGTTCAACTGGCTGGTCAGGCCGGGCATCCCACGTTCCTCTCCGCGGGCCTCGGTGACGCCGTAGCCGGCGATGCCCCGTTGGCTTTTTTCGTCGTCGTTCGGGACGGGCGGCATGTGGATCTGGGCATTGTGATCCCGCAGCGTGGTGCCCACATTGAGTTCCCCACGGTTGGCGTCCGCGTCGTGATCCGTCTCGTCGCCGGTGAATTCTTCGTCCTGCTCGTTGGCGAGTTCCGCCACCCTGGCCTGGAGATGGCTGAGAAAATGATCGTCTCCGGCAGTCATCTCCCCCATGCCCATGGCCCGCAGTTGGGCCTCCAGGGCATGGTCGCCGCGCACGGACGCTTCCTGGGCCGCATCGGCGATCATGAAGGCGTTGCCGGCCTGGGC
>PDZX01000016.1:0-3020 GCA_002753185.1 Magnetococcales bacterium WMHbin3 | reverse complement strand
AAGCGGGCCGTCCCGTCTACCGGATGATCCGGGATGTGGGACCGCTCCGGGGCAATGCCCGTGGGCGAGGGTTGCGTATCCGTGGTCGGAATCGGGTCCGGACGACCGGTGCGAACCGCCAGAGCGGCCTGGGATGCCTCGACATCCTTTTCCGGGACCGTGGTGTCCGTGTTGGCGCTCAGGCTCTGGGCCTCCGCGACGCGGGGTGGCGGCAGCGCGATGGTCAGGTTGAAGACGAGGGTGGCGCTCGCCCCTTCGTTGTCGGTCGCGGTGAAAGAAATGGCATGCACACCGCTTTCGCCGGCCGGAGGCAGACCAACGAACCGTTTGGCCGCCGCGTCGTACTGGAGCCATGCCGGCAGGGCGCCCATCGTGTAGCGGACGGCCGGTGAGTCCAGATCGGGCAGGTAGCGTTCCGGAACGAATGCGAACTCCAGGGGGTCTCCGGCGATCCCGGTGGGGGATGGCAGCGGTTCGCCGCTCCAGCGCGCGGCATCGTTGACCCCTTGCAGCAGGATTTCGCGCGTGGCGCTGGAGGTGAGGGCGCCTTGCCCCTGTTGATTGGTGTTGCTGTCCGTGATCGAGAAAGTCACGATCCGTTTGGTCAGGCTGGGGTTGTAATCGTTGGTGTTCTGATAGGTCACGGTGCGCAGGGCCTCCTGATAGAGGGCCTTGCTGGCGGTTCCCGTCAAGGTCAGTGTGCCGGTGGCGGCGTTCCAGGACCCGGTGATGCCGGATTGATTGGCAAAAGCGAGCACATCCTCACCGGGGAGATAATGACTGGAGATCCGGACAGTGGCGCCACTGATAAAATCGTCGTCGGCGTCGATCATGCGAATGCCGTCATCGATGGTCACCGGCGCGTCGCCCTCGGTGAAGCGGGTCACATCCGGGGAGGTGGCGATTTCCGGGTTGTCGTTGACCACCTTCACCACGACATCGCGGGTGGCGGTGGTGGTGAGGGCGCCAGTGCCCTGGCCATTGGAATTGCTGTCGGTGACGGAGAATGTGATTGTCCTGGCACCGGCCATGGGGGCGGCGTTGTTGGTGTTCGTATAGTTGACGGAGCGCAGCGCGGCCTCGTAGGTGGCCTTGCTGGCGGTCCCGGTCAGGGTCAACGTACCGGTGGCCGCGTTCCAGGAGCCGGTGATGCCTCCCTGATCGGTGAAAGAAAGAACATCTTCGCTGGCGAGATAGCGACCGGTGATTTGGATGCTGGCCCCGGCGATGTTGTCGTCATCCACGTCGGAGAGGCTCAACTCCGGATCCACGGGGGTGGCCGGGTCGCCTTCCACGACGAGGAGGGGGGTGTTGGAGGTAATGACGCCCGGAGCGTCGTTGACCGCGTTGACGAGGATGTCACGGGTGGCGGTGGTGGTGAGGGCGCCGGTGCCTTCGCCATTGGAATTGCCGTCGGTGACCGAGAAGGTGACGGTGCGGGTGATGGTCGATGGGTCGGTGTCGTTGAAGTTCTGGTAGTTGACGGAGCGCAGGGCGGCTTCGTAAGCGGCCTTGTTGGCGGTGCCGGTCAGGGTGAGCGTTCCGGTGGCGGCGTTCCAGGTTCCGGTGATGCCGGATTGATCATGGAAGAGCAACAGATCCTCGCTGGCGAGGAAATTACTGGTGATTTGCACGGTCGCGCCCACGATGGTGTCGTCATCCACATCCGCCAGGCTCAGGTTGTCGTCCACGGCGGTGACCGCGCTTTCCTGGTAATCGAGTGGGATGGCAGTGGTGGTGATACCGGTGGCGTCGTTGACGGCGGCGATGGTGATATCGCGGGTGGCGGTGGTGGTGAGGGCACCAGTGCCTTCGCCATTGGAGTTGGTATCGGTGACCGAGAAAGTCACGGTGCGGGTGGCGACACTCGGATTGTCCGTGTTGGTGTTCTGATAGGTGATGGAGCGCAACGCGGCCTGATAGGCGGCTTTGCTGGCGGTACCGGTCAGGGTTAAGGTGCCGGCGTTCCAGGTTCCGGTAATGCCAGCCTGATCGGTGAAAGAGAGAATATCCTCACTAGTGATAAAATTACCGGTGATTTGGATTGTGGCTCCGGCGATGTTGGCGTCGTCCACGTCGGCCAGGCTGATGGCGCCATCAACCGGGGTGGCGGCATCCCCCTCGGTGATGCTCAAGGGGGCTACCGTGGCGGTCACGCCGGGGGCGTCGTTGACGGCGGCAATTGCGATATCACGGGTGGCGGTGGTGGTGAGGGCGCCAGTGCCTTCACCGTTGGAGTTGGTATCGGTAACAGAAAAAGTAACGGTGCGGGTGGCGACACTCGGATTGTCGCTGTTGGTGTTCTGGTAGGTGATGGAGCGCAATGCGGCCTGATAGGCGGCCTTGCTGGCGGTGCCGGAGAGGGTCAAGGTGCCGGTGGCGGCGTTCCAGCTTCCAGTAATGCCAGCCTGATCGGTGAAAGAGAGCACATCTTCACTAGTGATAAAATTACCGGTGATTTGGATGGTGGCTCCGGCGATGTTGGCGTCGTCCACGTCGGCCAGGCTGATGCCACTGTCCAGAATCATGGCGGCATCCCCCTCGGTGACGGCCAGGGGTGCTGCCGTGGCAGTCACGCCGGTGGCGTCGTTGACGGCGGCAATCGCGATATCACGGGTGGCGCTGGTGGTGAGGGCACCAGTGCCTTCGCCATTGGAGTTGGTATCGGTAACCGAGAAAGTGACGGTGCGGGTGGTGACACTCGGATTGTCCGTGTTGGTGTTCTGGTAGGTGATGGAGCGCAATGCGGTCTGATAGGCGGCTTTGCTGGCGGTGCCGGAGAGGGTGAGCGTTCCGGTGGCGGCGTTCCAGCTTCCGGTAATGCCAGCCTGATCGGTGAAAGAGAGCACATCTTCACTAGTGATAAAATTACCGGTGATTTGCACCGTGGCTCCGGCGATGTTGGCGTCGTCCACGTCGGCCAGGCTGATGCCACCATCCAGGATCGTGGCGGCATCCCCCTCGGTAACGGCCAGGGGGGTAACCGTGGCGGTCACGCCGGTGGCGTCGTTGACGGCGGC
>PDZX01000100.1 GCA_002753185.1 Magnetococcales bacterium WMHbin3 | reverse complement strand
CATTCACGTCTCCAATGTGGAATTTGCCATAACGGGCCTTCCCTGCGGGCAGCAGGTAGGCAAGGACGCCTTCGATGTTCTCCAGAAGGCGGGCCTTGAGCAGGTTGGTGTCGTGTGTACCGTCCGGCGTTGGCTGGAACTGAGGCTGCGGCAGGGCATTATTGAAATCCATCCATTGATGAGAATCGCTCTTATCAAGTTGTTGCTCCCAATTTTGATGAGAATTCCTCTCATCAAAGTGCTTTGTTTGAGATTGATGAGAATCGATCTCATCAAGTTGTGACCTTGGAATTTGATGAGAATTGCTTTTATTAAGCTGTGGATTTCGTGTTTGATGAGAATCCCTCTCATCAAAATGTCTTGCCTGAGCGTGATGAGAATCTCTCTCATCAAGATATTGACCTCGACTTTGATGAGAATTCCTCTCATCAAAATGTCCTGCCTGAGTTTGATGAGAATTGCTTTCATCTTTTCGAAGCTTGGCTAATTCCCTGGCCGCGTTCTGGCGAATGTTGCTGGGCGACATACCGGCGCAGTTGTAGACGACACGGTAGGCTGTTTCAGTATCGCCGGTTTCCAGCAAAGCTTTGCTGAATGCCTCCTGCTTGGCGGTCAGCATGGCAACCCCCAACAGCGACCCTGCCAGTCGCAAAAGCGGCATTCGTAGTGGCTTGGGTCGCGGGTGATGCGCGGCAGCAGGTCGTGCGTGTCGGTCGCCTGGAGGACGCGCACCGCCCGGTCGGTCATGCGCTGGGCCAGGGCCGCATCGAAGGGAACCAGTTCGAAATGCAGTTCGGCGGTATCCTTGTTGATGGCGGTGAACAGAGCCGGATTGGTGGCAATACCCGGAATGCTGGTCTCCATGTAGGCCTGATAGGTGGCGATCTGGGCCGCATAGACCGGCTTGGAGATCGCCACCCCGCGCCTGGCCGTGTCGTTCCAGGACTTGTTGTTGAGGGATTTGCACTCCCACAGGGCCGGGTAGCTCATGGGAACATCCAGGGGGCCTCCGGCCAGAATGCCGTCCACATGCCCCCGGATGCGTCCCTTGGCCACCGAAAAGCCGAATTGTCCTCCATCCCGTTTCCGGGTGACCAGATCAAACCCGGCAGCCAGCAACCAGCGAATCGCCAACTCTTCGAAGAGATGCCCGGCGGCGAAGATCCGCAGGGTCTTGCCATCGAACCCCCTGCCTTCATCTCTGGGTGCATGGGCGTATTCGAACTGCAACGCCCGCTCGCAGGCGACACCCAGCCGGGAGCCACCCAGGTATTCTCTGGGTGGACTGGCGGCTTCCTCGGAGACCAGGGCGGTATCGATCCGCCCGGTGATCCCTTCGCCGAAGGTGGTTTGGTGATTGAAATCCAACATGGACGTGTCCTTAAAAAGGAATTTCGTCGTTGTTTTTGCGGAAGTAATCCTGGAAGGCGGTGACCGCGACCTCAATCAGGGTCAACACCTCCTCGCGGGTGTAATCCGCCAGGGGCCGTTGCATGCCGATGCTGGCCACGTATTCGCCCAGGGGGCGCAGAGCGGCGGCCATGGCTGCCTTTTCGAGATTTGTTGCGTCTGTCATGCTTGTGACTCCCAGTACCTTGGTTCTTGATAAGGCGCGCACGCGCCCGGCCAGCCGGACCAGCACATGATCCGGCATGCGTTTTAAAAGCTAGCTGAAACTGCTTCTTTCCGATGCTGCCAACTCATCCAGACGGACTTGATGGCCTTTCACCGCCATCGGCAGGATGACCCAACCCCATTTCGGGTCGTGCCAGGTGGTGGGTTGACGGGTCCAGATCGTCGCGGCCATCACGCCACCTCGGCCAGGGGCTGCTGCCCCACCTGGAAGATCAACTCCTGGATCGCCCGCCGGTTGAACCGGAAGGTCAACAGGGCCGAGGCTTGATAGCGGGTCAGGTTGTGGTCGAAGCGGTATTCCGCCGGGAGGTATTGCAACTGCCGCTCGGTCGGGGCTTCATGAATCCAGCGTTTAGTTTTATGCGCCGAATTAGCGCTCTCGTGGTCATTGAGCCAGTCGTTGGCGGCCGCCAGGCAGACAATACGCTCGCCAATGGAAAGAAGGCGGGCCGGAATGCCGTTTGCCCCTCCCACCGCATGCCAGCGTCCATCCAGAAAAAAGATGCCACCCCAGGCCGAGAACCCGTTGGCCACCAGGGCCGCGTCGTCACCGAAGAGATCGACCCAGAGGAAACTGGAGCGGGCCAACAGATCCATCTCGGTCATGATGAAATTCTCGATGGCCTCCGGTCCGTCCTCGCGCTCCTGTCGTTCCCAGACGTATCCGCACAGAGGGCATTCTCGGACGGCCAAAGGCACGGTGGCTTCGCATTCCGGGCATTGCTTGGTGGGTGCCTCGCCGGTCATTTCCTTGCCATCCAGTTCCACGTCCTGCTCCAGGGAGCCGTGCAACAGGGTGGAGGTACCAAAGTCCAAAACGATGCAGTCGGTTTTGATGACGCCTGGGTGTTCATTGGGATCGACCGTGCGCAGACCTCGTCCTATCATCTGGATGAGGGTGGACTTGAAGGAACTGGGCCTCAGCAGCACCACGCAGGAGGTGGGAGGGTGGTCCCACCCCTCGGTCAGGACGGCCACGTTGACCACCAGTCGGGCATCACCCTTTTCGAATCGGCGCAGAACGGCACGACGTTCGCCATCGGGCAGATCGCCGTGGACCAGCACCGCGTTGTCCCCGGCGGCATTGAAGGCGTCGGTGACGTTACTGGCATGGTCCACGGTGGAGCAGAAGACCACGGTCTGGCGATCCCTGGCCTTTTCCCGCCAATGCCGGATGACCGCATCGGTGACCGGGGCCTTGTTCATGATGCGGTCCACCTCGGCCATGTCGAAGTCGTCCGCCGTTTTG
This sequence comes from Magnetococcales bacterium WMHbin3, assembly GCA_002753185.1. Lineage (GTDB taxonomy): Bacteria > Pseudomonadota > Magnetococcia > Magnetococcales > Magnetaquicoccaceae > Magnetaquiglobus. The sequence continues at coordinate 8,477 of PDZX01000100.1, read as the reverse complement.
CGCACCTGCTGCAGGGCCTCGCCGGTGCCGACATCGACGACGAAGTTGCGCGGCGGTACCAGGTGGCCGGAGCGCACCAACTCGCCCAGGCGTACCTGATCCGCCACGTTGGAGAAGATGGGGCGCAACCCCTTCTTGTCGCCCCGATTCGGGGTGGCTGTGACACCGTAAATGCGGCAATCTGGATTGCGCCCCTTGGCCGTGTCGATGATCCGGCGATAGCCCGCCGCTGCTGCGTGGTGGGCTTCGTCGATCACCAGTAGATCCAAGGTTGGCATGTTCTCCAGATTGCTTTGGCGCGACAGGGTCGGCACCATGGCGAAGGTGGCCCGGCCCCGCCAGGATTTGGATTCCGCATCCACGACCGAAGTGGAGAGACCGGGGTTGACCCGGCTGAACTTGGTCACATTCTGCCGGGTCAACTCGTCCCGATGGGCCAGGACGCAGGCTTTGCCATCGCTGTTGGCGAGCATCCTGCCCACCACGGCAGATAAGGCGACGGATTTTCCAAATCCTGTGCTGGCCACCGCCAGGGTATTCCCATGTTCGTGGAGGGCCGTCACCGACCGATCCACGAACAATTTCTGCCTGGGCCTGAGAATCATCCCCGGTCTCCTGTCTCACTGCGCCCAGGTCGGACGAGTCAGAGTGGCGCCGCCGTTCTGTCCCTGAGCGGGTGCGACATATTGGGCCGAAGGACGCCAACCGTTGGCCGCAGTGGCGGTCTGTTGCGCAGGCGCGGACGGTTGGAACGTGGTGGCAGGCTGGAAGCCCGTGGCGGCCTGTTGGGCGGACACGGGCGGTTGGAAGTGCGCGGCAGGGGCAGCCGTCGGTGCGGTCTGGGGCTGGAAGCCCTGGTACTCCTTCATGTCCGGGGTAATGGCAAATTTGATTACGTTCTTGGGATCGCCATTGGCATCCTTTTCCACGTCGATCTTGGCCAGGAACTCGATGCCGTCCAGATCGACGAAGCCACGGATCCGACGCGCCTCAATGGCGCGGGGGGAAACGTCCTTGTCCGAAAGCCCTCGGGAGGAATTGAGGATGCCGCGAATGAAGGCGCGACCCATGTTGGCCCATTCCGGCCCCTTGGGGCTGTGCAGGCCGATAAGGCTCCAGACCTTGCGGCGGGCGAACTCCCCGGCGGTGATGACGAATTCGCAGCTCAAATAGACCGCGTCGCTCTCTTTGGCACGGGTGGCATAACCACCGGTCCAACCACGGCTGTGATCGTCGAGACCGCCGGGCTTGATGGTCATGCGCACCGGGGCGATGGTGCCTTTGGGAAGCAGGTCGAAATTGTGCTGGGCGTCGGCGTCGTTGAAGTCCTGCCAGGCGGCGTTCATGTTCATGCTCATGCTGCAATCTCCTGTCAATTGGAAGCGGTTGTGGTGGTCTCGGCGGGTGCCGGTTGCCCATATTCGAGGCGTTCCTGGATGGGCCGCACCGGGCCGGAAATTTTGGTCATCAGGCGACCCAGGTGGGGTTCCTCGACCATGGTGAGGCGTCCGGAACGGTCTTTGGCCGGGTAACCCCAGGGATTGAGGGTGTGGCAGACGAAGGCACGGAAGAGTTGGCCGGCTTCGGTGGGCAGTTCCGCCATGGTGATCACCTGATCGACGATGCCGGGCAGTTCCAGGCCGGTTTTGTTCCCCTCGATCTGTGGAGAGAAGAAGCGTCGGTTGAAATCGTCGAACTTCTCGTCGAGAATGCCGACGAACAGGATGTTTTTGTCCCGGGTGTGCTGGAGATGGGTCAATAAGCCAAGCATCTCCTGACCGTGCAGACCATAAGCCCCGCGCAGATCGGGCTTGCCGGTCTTTTCCGAGAATGCCTGGGGTTGGCCCTTGCACCAGTGGAAGCAGTGCCGTCCGGCAACCGTGATGCTATCGATGAAAATAGTTTTATAGCGGTTCAGCACCGCCGGATCGCCGAACTGCTGGCAAACGGCATCGTAGTGGGCCTGGCTGAAATACTGGTCGTTGCGCAGGGCCGGGTTGGGACCACCGATGAAAACGGCGAAGTCACGGCACTCGTCCCAGGTGCGAGGCCGGATGGTGTCTCCGTGCCACCCCTCGACGGCCAAATCCCCGGCCTCCAGGTCGAAAAACAGGGTGGTGGCCGGGTCCAGGGTCCACAACAGGCTGGTCTTGCCGATGCCGGACTTGCCGAAGATGCAGGCCGTGATGCCGCGCCGTTCTGCCATGCGCTGTTCGGCGGTGATGATCGGGAGGGCGCACATCACATCACCTCCGGTTCACGCACGATGAGTTTGAAAGATGGCTTGCCCGACTTGACGACGCGGGCTGGTTCGAACACCCGACGGATGTTCTCCGGCCAGGCGGTGTATTTCCTCTCGGAGACATCGAAACTGGTGTCCACGTACTGGGCCGGGTCATCCCCGGCGTCGCGAATGGTCTGGACAATGCCGGCGAGTTTGGCCTGATCCCAGGAGGGCCGTTTCGGCAGGTCCATGGCGATTTCGACATCTCCATCCTGGAAGCGAATGATGCCGAACGACTTGCCAGACTCCTGGCGAATGGCGGCGGCCTGTTCGCCGAAGCGGCGTGCGAAGACGCCATCGAGCAGGTCATTGAGCAGCTTGACCCTGCCCATGGCCTCGGCGGCCTCCTGTTGCAGCCGGGCCAGTTCCCGAACCGGCAGGGCGGTGATCTCTCCGATGGGCATCTGCCGCAGTTGGTCGAGGGTAATCGCCGTTGGGGTGTGAACTGTGATCGGGATGTTCATTCGTCGTTCTCCATTCCTGTGCTATGATGGTGACAAAGGGTCGTTGACCCGGACTGTGTTTACAGGAATAGCCCATTTTCCAGACTATGCACCTCGTTCGAACCGTTCCATGCTGCCGTGACGACGGGTTGAACCCTTCATTTGCACGCGATCAACCACTTGATCTTGTTTGTGTAAATGGGTTCAATCCTTTGGCCGGAACCGTGCCTGCGGTCTTGGCCGGACTCGTGAAGCCTGGAATCGTTTCCCACGGGAACCCTGGAAGGGTTCCACCCACTCCCCTGGACCATTCCCTCACCCGTGATGACGTTGCGTGTGACACACCATGGTGCGGTGCCGAAGGGAAAGGTGGCGAAGCGCCAAAACGGTACGGAGATGGAGAGGACGAATTTTTCAAACAATGGTGGAACGCGCGCTGCCATGCTGGCATTCGTCAGATCGCGTCTGTCGCACCATGACCCGGAAGATATGCTTCAGAATGCCATCGAGCGTTCCATGCATGCGCTGGGGAGTCCTCCCTCAACGCCATATCTCTGGAAGGCCCTGAAATCGGAGATCATCGACACCATACGGAGGGATGGAAAAGGATCCCCAACAGCTTGCGTGGTCATCCGGGATCCCGATATTGCCGATCATCCCGAATTCCTGGACTGTCTGGCCGATCTGATAAAATACAAGGAGCTCAACGATGAGGACCGACGGATCCTCGTTCATCGGCTTGGGGAGCATCAAGAGAACAGAGGGGAGTGGGATGAGACGACGCGCAAACGCTATTCACGCGCCAGGATGAAGGTTGCCTCTTGGGTGTTCCTGAAATGGTTCGAACAGAGAGAGTACACCAAGATCAACGAGTTCAGGTTGCCCATCACCTGGATGAAGGAGGTTGCCGTATTGGCCCTGCGCCGTGGGGTGGACATCTCATGCTTTCAGGAGGCCTTCTGTCATCCCCGGTTGAGCCCAGCCATCCAGAATGCCACATGGGCGCTCAGAACCCTGGCGCACAGGAATCCTTCCGTGGTGGGATTCTTCGAGGAACAGATCCGGCAGCAGCATCTTTTCCGGGGCAACGTCAGTTACATCTTTGAGACGCTCACGGCCCTGGATCCGGTCCATTTTATGGATCTGTACCGGCATACCTTTCTGCCAGGGTTGCGAGATCTTCCTTCAGAGCCACTTCAGATACCAGGCCGTTCCGCGAGCAGGAACCATTTCAGCAGAGATGTATCGTCGACGTCGTGCCCTACGTTCCCATCGTCACCGGGGTGTCGCTGGCAGAATTGGAAGCCCTCAAACGGCAATTCCTGGACGGAAGCGATGATGTGGATTTCAGGCGCAGTCTGACTTGGCAGATGCTGCGCTTGCGCCCTCAAGATGGCGGCACCTTGGAAACGGTCATCAACGCCCTGTCGGACGAGCACGACCAGATCAACGCCTACTACATCGTCAAGTTCATCATGGGACCAGGGTTCGGGCATTTTCAGCAACAACTTTTGAACAAGAACACTTGCGACAAGATACGGTCGGTGGCGCGACGTTGGCCGCAGAACGCCTACTTTTCCGAATCCGCCGCCCGGGTGGCCATCAGGTTGAAGAAAATCAGATGATGCCCCCCCTGATTGAACCGCTCTCACCATCTCCGATTGCCACCAGCACGGGCCTCGAGCGGACGGATGATCGTGGCCATGGTTTCCGCCAGGTTGCGTGACAGTGGTTCGCCCCCGATCTCCTGTTCCACCAACCACTGGACGATTGTGTCTTTCTTGTCCGTGGGCGGCAAACCAGAGGACCAGAATTTCTCCACAGTTCGATTCAACAACTCAAGATAGGGGGTCGGGGCGAAAGGCAACGGCTTGCCAACATCCACGCCTGCCATTGAAGCGGTTGACGTACCGGTTTCGCATGAGGGTGCAGGCCAGAGCGTCTGGAGGAAAAAAAGCGGCACCTGAATGTCGATGTATTCCCCGAACACATAGGTCAATCTGCCCGTCTTGATGTTGGCCTGTCCTCCGACCCAATACTCCAGAGGGATCTCGGTATGTTTGCCGGAGTGGAGACCCCATGGTCCATTCAAGGTGTCCCATGGCTGTGTCTTCGTTTCCGATAACCTTCCCATGGCCCGCAAGTCCCCATCTCGCAGCGCTACCAGGAGATCATCACGAGCAGGATTTTCAGCGGTTTCTCGAAGTTGCTCGGGGGTCCGTCGCATCCATCGGGCTTCCGGTCGATCCGATTCCACGGAACGACGGTTGAAATCCTCCAGATGTGCTGCTGTCGTTCCTTCCAAACGGTCGTAGGTGATCCAGTTGACCGCCTCCGGCAACGATACCATATTTCTTTGAAATTTTAATCTTTTAGGCATATATATGTTCCTTTTACGTTTGGTCGTTCGAAGGGTTCAACCCTTCCACCCAGTCCATGCAACATGGTCAGAAGGGTTGAACCCATCCTTGTCCATTCCCCCCGTACTCCCTGGAACCCATGCTGCGCCAAGCATGCCATCTTATCCCAAAGGGTTCAACCCTTGGATGCAGCAATAACAATCGCTTCTACATGGGTTCAACCCATTTTTCAGTCTGTCTCCTGGTCGGTTCGACCCCTTCCAATGATGCCCTTTCAGATCGATTTACGTCAAACTGATTTCCATCAGCCGGAACAACAACGCATAGAAAAAATGGGGCAACAGAACATGATCACCACCACCCACCCAGACGACATGACCGCCGACGCCCGCCTGGACGAGGCCGCCGCCATCCTGGCCAAAGGAATCCTGCGACTCAAAAAAAAGCGAAAAATAGAGAAAAATTCAGTTGATAAGTCGGGAAACCAATGCCCTTATGGTCGAAAAACAACCAGAGGAGAAAGGTCATGAACAACATTGGTGTGATTAAACAGGTGGCAGCCCTGTCGGGCATGTCCATCGCAGAGTTGAAGAAAATGTGGAAGGAGTTGTACAAGACGGAACCGCCGCAGTTCAACCGAAGTTTTCTGGAAAAGCGGTTGACCTACCGCCTCCAGGAGTTGGCCCACGGCGGGCTGAAGAGGGAGAGCGAAAAGCGGTTGGAACGGCTGGCCACCTCCGACGAGGAGGCCCCGCCGGCACAAAAACGTGGAGACCTGCTGCCCGGCACCCGGCTGATTCGCGAATGGAAAGGGGAGGAGCATCGCTGCACGGTCTTGAGTGACGGCTTTGAATACCAAGGGCGTAAATTTGGGAGCCTGTCGGCAGCAGCTAACTTTATTACCGGTACAAAATGGAACGGGCACGTCTTTTGGGGATTGCGTCGCCAAGGAGAGAAAATGTGAACAATAATAAACAAGTAACGCCAAAGGTGCGATGCGCGATCTACACCAGGAAATCCAGCGACGAAGGCCTGGAGATGGAATTCAACAGCCTGGATGCACAACGCGAATCATGCGAAGCCTACATCACCAGCCAGAAGTCGGAGGGGTGGTTCCTGGTGTCCGACCACTACGACGATGGCGGGTTCTCCGGTGGCACCCTGGAACGGCCCGCCTTGAAACGCCTCATGGCAGACATTGAGGCAGGAAGAATCAATGTCATCGTGGTTTATAAACTGGATCGTCTGACGCGCTCGCTGATGGACTTCGCCAAGCTGGTGGAACGGTTTGATCAGCAACATGTTACTTTTGTTAGTGTCACCCAGTCATTCAATACCACCACATCCATGGGACGGCTGACTCTCAACATACTTCTCTCATTTGCGCAGTTCGAGCGGGAGATCGCGGCAGAACGCATCCGGGACAAGTTCGCCGCCTCGAAACGCCGAGGGATCTGGATGGGTGGGCATCTTCCCCTTGGGTACGAGGTGCAGAATCGCAAGCTGCTGATCGTGCCCGATGAAGCGGAAACGGTGCGGTTCATCTTCAGGCAGTTCGCGGAAGGCGCGTCCGGCACCGAGATGGTCCAGACCCTGGCCGACATGGGGGCCAAGGGCAAGAACGGCAACCCCATGGACAAAGGCTACATTTACCGCATCCTGTCCAATCGCATCTACCTGGGCGAGATCACCCATGGCCAGGAAGCTTTTCCGGGCGAGCATGAGGCGATCATCGACCGGGAAACCTGGGACAAGGTCCACCAATCACTGGTCACCCACACCCCCAGGGAGAGATCCTCCCGCCGGGTTCAGTCGCCGGCCATCCTGAAGGGCATCGTCCTCTGCCGCCATTGCAACCGGGCCATGAGTCCCAACTACACCCGGAAGAACGGCGGTCGGCTGTACCGGTATTACACCTGCCAGACCGCCCAGAAGAATGGCTATGCGAGATGTCCCACGCGCAGCATGCCCGCCGGAGAGATCGAGGCGGTGGTGATCGGGCAGGTGCGCACCATGTTGAAGTCGCCGGAGATGATCGTCAAGGCGTGGCAGGCGGGAGCGGAGGAAGATGGCGACCTCATCGAGCGGGATATCATCGAGGCGCTGCAACGGCTTGATCCGGTTTGGGAGGAGTTGTTCCCGGTGGAGCAGCAGCGCCTGGTGCAACTGCTCGTCGCCCAGGTGTATGTGGAAAAGCACGATGTCCAGGTGCATTTGCGTGCGGAGGGACTTGGCACCCTTGCCAGGGAATTGCAAGATATCGGAAAGGAGTATCGGAGATGAAAGTGGAAACGAGCAGGAACGGCAAGGTCATCGTCGTGACGGTGCCGATCACGCTGAGAAGGCGCGGCGGCCGCACGATGATTATCGCGCCGGAAGGGATGGCGGTGGCACCCCGGTCCACGAACGATGATGCCGTGTTGAAACTGGTGGTCAGGGCGCATCATTGGATGCGCCAGTTGGATAGTGGCCGGTTTGGCTCCATCACGGAGCTGTCGGAGTACGAGAAGCATGATTCTTCGTATATTGCTAAGATCCTGAGCCTGACGCTGCTGGCGCCCGACATCGTGGAGTCCATCCTGGACAGGCGGCAGCCGGATGTCTTGACCTGGAAGGAGTTGCGCAAGCCGTTTCCGATGATCTGGAGCGAGCAGCGCGCGAAGTGGGGCATTCCGGAGCCGGTGTGACATGGGTGGCGGTGGCATCGGGCGCATCCGTTTTTTACCCGATGCCAGAAGGACAGGCATGCACATAAAATATCTTGAGTTGTTAGAAGGAGCGAGGTATGGTCCGGTTATTTCCTGAAACCCCTTGCCAAGGATGCGCGCATGGACAACAGACACACCCTGACTCTGCATCAGATCGATACCATCCATTTGAGCTTGGACAAAGCCTTGGCCGTGGCGCGCATGGTCGCCGAATGCGGCACAGCCGCCCGCCCTGATCCTGATGATACGCCGCCCGCCGCATCCCTGTTCGTGGTGATGCAGGTGATTGTCGATGAACTGGAAAAGATCGAGGAGGTTTTGGACTCTTGCAACCGTGACTCGGAGTCCCGGTCCACCTCATCTCCGGCAGGTTGACTGCCGCAGTTCTGCCAATACGGTGGACCGCGCGCCGTCGTCTTCGGAGCGTTGTAGCAAGGCACACCTCTTGGATGGCCCAAGGCACACCTCTTGCTTGGTTTGAGTGGCACCGTTTTTTTGACATTTCCACCAGAACCAAGGAGTGACCCATGCCGCAAGCCCAAGTTTCCAAGACCCCAGCCACCGCCTACCAAGGCATCGCGGGCGATGTCCTGATCCAATATTTTGAACGGATCGAACGCCTGGAAGAAGAGAAGGTCGCGATTGCCGACGACATCAAGTCGATCTTCCTGGACGCCAAGGG